>NZ_JAGRPF010000077.1 GCF_020439865.1 Prosthecobacter sp. | reverse complement strand
TCAAACGCCTCGCTCCGCCGGTCCACCATCCGGTAAAACTCCTGCTTCAACCACACCTCAAGCTGCTGATCAGGTTCGATCCCCTCCGGCGTCGCCTTCAAGACCGTCAAATCTTCCGTCGCATGAGCAACAGCCACGGAGAGGAAAATCGAAAGGAGAAGTCGCATGTGCATTCCTCTCATACGCCGACGCAAGACCGGACCTTCTCGATGCAACACGATGTCCGACGATCACCGCCTGCTCAGCAGATACTTCAGCAGTTCGATCGCCTTGCGTTCGGGCAGGGCTTCGAGCAATCCGGGCGGCATGAGGGACACGGGTGTCTTCTGGCGGTCTTTGAGATCGGTTTTGGCGATGACGACACTCTCCGTCACGGTGCGGGCGGTGATCGCCGTGTCCGTCTCCTGCTCGATGATGCCGGAGACGACGCTGCCGTCCTTCTTGGTCAACACATGGAGCTGGAAGTTGTCTCCGACGACGGCGTTCGGGTCGATGATGTTCTCCAAAAAGTAGTCGAGGCCGTTGCGCCATGATCCGGCGAGGTCGGGCCCGAGTTTGCCCCCCACACCGCCCATCGAGTGACACACGGCGCAGAGCTGCTGGAAAGTCTGCTCGCCCGACTTCGCGTTGAAGGCCCACAACGGCGCGGATTCGTAGGCTTTTTTGAGCTTCGCGATGCTCGCCTTCGCCGCGGCGCTTGATTCGTTCACCTTGCCCCACGTCGCGTCGAGCAGCGTGTTGATGTCCGCATGGTTCAGGTTGCGCATCTGGCGGATTTGCAGGCTGCTGAGGTGCTTCTTGTCGAAACTGCCTGCCTTCACGGCCTCCAGCAACGGCTTGGCGAGTTCCGCACGGCTCGTCAGCACGCCCAGCGCCGCGCTGCGATCCGTCGGACTCAGCGCCTCAAACCGCATCATCAGGCCCGTCGCAATCCCAGGATCCTTCGATCGTGAGAGAAGCGGAATGACCGCGCTGGAGAAGGCAGGTTCATCGAGCAGCTTCACGAAAACCGGTGTGGATTCGACATCGCCGGTGCGTTTGAGCAAATCGAAGGCCGCCTTGCGTTGCGGCATCGCTTTCGACGTGTCCGCCAGAAGAGAGCGCGTTTCAGCGAGCACCGCTTTGTCACCAAAGAGCGCGGAAACCTCCCGAACAGCGTCTGACGCGTCGGCCTTGTCCGACAAGTCCGACTGAACCTGCGGCCACGCTGCCGGCATCTTCACCGCGGCCTCATCCTTCAACGAAAACGCCAGCATCTGCAGATCCCGCGTCGTTTTCAGCGTCTTCACCAACGCTTCGCGGCCTTCCGCGCTTTTTCCGGCATACCAGCGGATCGAATCGGCCAGCGAAGGCATCGGCGTCTTCTCCGCCAGCGCCAGCCCGCGCGCCCAATCCTGCTCAATGACTCTCGCGAGGCCAAACCAGATCATCTTTGGCAGAAAGCGGTCGTCCTTATCCTCGCCATGCATTGCGAGCGCACTGCCGATGTCGAAGGCCCAGTCAACCGGCAACGCAGGCATCGCCGACGCGAGCGCGAGTCGCACAACAGGCGAGGGATCGTCGGTAGCAAGCTTCAGCAGCGTGGCTTTGCTGATCAGAGGTTTGCCGGGCTCTTCCGTCCCAAGTTGGATCGTCCATGCACGCACTTCTGCGGTCAATAGAGGGGCTCTAGGATCGAGATACCTGGTATTATCGCTGTTGAACACTTGGATGGCAGCCGCGCTCCTCAGTTGAGCTATGGGGTGAGCAAATGGTTGGAGCGGGACATTTTCGAGTTCCCCAAAAGCCTGAATGCTCATGTCGAGGGTCGGGTCGATCAGAAGTCGGAGGGCGGTGCGGGCCTTCCACCCATTCGTTGAACCCAGGAGTTCAACCAATTCCACGTCACTCACCTTCCCCAAATCCACCTTCACCGGCTTATAAGTCTCCGTCCACGAGATGCGGTAGATCCGCCCGTTGCTGCGATCCCATTTTTCGTCGTCGGGGTTGTGGCAGTGCTGGGTGTCGGTCCAGTCGATGACATAGACGGCGCCGTCGGGGCCGGTTTGAAGATCGACGGGAATGTAGTCCTCGGCGGGGCTGTAGAGGAGATCGTAGCCGGCGTGGAAGGTCTCGTAACCGCTGCCGGTGCGCACCATGTGCTGATGATTGAGCTGATGACCGTGCAGATTGTGCGTGAACAGGTGGTCGCGGTAGATCGCAGGCCAGTTGTCGCCATTGTAGATCATCGTGCCGACGTGCGAGTGGCCGCCATACACGGCGCGCGTGCCGGGTTTGCCCGCGCCGCCTTCGCCGCT
>NZ_JAGRPF010000076.1 GCF_020439865.1 Prosthecobacter sp. | reverse complement strand
CGGTGAGGATGAATTCCAGCACGAAACTCTGCATGGCGGAGCCTGCGGGCAGCGTGGCGCCGAGTTTTTCGTTTGAGGGAAACAAAAGCCGCAAGACACCGCTCGCGACCAATGCGCCGGTGATTTGCACACCGATGTAAGCCGGAACAGCCTTCCATGGGAAACGACCAGCCACTGCAAAACCAAGGGTGACGGCGGGATTGAGATGCGCGCCGCCCACATCGCCGAAGGTGTAGATCATCGCCATCACTACTAGACCGAAGGTGAGCGCGATGCCCGCGTGGCCGATGACGCCGCCGCTCACGTCATTGATGACAATCGCTCCCGTGCCCGCGAAGACGAGCGTGAAGGTGCCAAGGAATTCGGAGAGCAGCTTGTTCATGTCAGCAGCATTTGGAGCCGGGTGTGCAGCAGGTCTGCGGCAGGATTGTCAGTGCGGGCTCAGGCGTGCAGCACTCGCCTGGAAGACAAATGCCGCGGGCGAGACAGTCGGTGTGCTTCCACCCGCAATGAAAGGCGAGAGCGCCATCGATGACCTCCGCGCTTTCGACCGGGAACTGCGCCACGACGCCGTCCTCGTATTCGATTTCGACGGGCAGATCATGATGCGGCAGCACATCGCCGGCCTTGTCAAAGATGGTGGCGAGTTTTCCGGCCACGAGACGATGATCGACGTCGCTGTGCACCCACGTCTGCAGCAAGCAGGTTTCCAGCGTGCGCCGTGTGCCACCGCAGTCGATGAAGCGCTTCGTGACGTGGCCGACTTCGGTGATGTGGAAGTGCGCGGGAATCATGCCGCCGTCCGGCAGCACGATGGCGAGCGGTTTGTCCGCGTGAACGCGGAGTTGGGAAAGGAATTCGGTGATGTTCATGGCAAATCAGCAGCAGGTGGTGGTTTTCTTTCCGCCGCAGGCGAGCTTGTCCACGCAACGGAGAAACTCGCCGAGGCAGTCACAGGCGAGCGAGTAGTAGATGTTCAGGCCGCGTTTCTCGCAGTTCAGCACACCGGCTTCGCGCATGAGCGTGAGGTGCTTCGAAACGGTGGACATGTCCGAGCCGACGAGGTCCTTCAGATCGCAGACGCACATCTCGCCCTTCATGAGCGCCTCCGCGACTAGCAGCCGCGACGGGTGACTCAGCGCCTTGATCACGGCGGCGCGTTTTTCGGAAGCTTTTTTGAAGGAGGGCACCTAATTGGCTATTTCGCCAAATAGTCACGACCTGCAAGTGGTTTTTCCATCACACGGCTTCCGCACCACCGGCACGATACGCGGAAGGTGAGACGCCGGTGTGACGGCGGAACCAGGCGGTGAAGTGTGAGGCATGCCGGAAGCCGAGGGTGTAGGCGAGTTCTTTGAGCGAACCATTGTCAGCGACGATGCGTTCACGCGCAGCTTCCAGGCGGCGACGTTCCAAGAATGCACGCAGGCCCACGCCGAGATGCTGCTGGAGCAGTTGCTCCGCACGTCGCATGCCCAGCGGGAACGCAGGCGGCAGCGTCGGCGTTGCTTGATCCAGCGGCCGAGCATTCAGCCACGCGATGAGCTGATCCACCCGACGGCGGCTTTTGCCCGCAGGCGGCTCCGGCTGGATACTAAACTCACGCAGCGTTTCGAGGAAATCGGCAAACCATCGGCCAAAGGCCGCCTCGCGTCTCGCCCAATCAACAACAGCGAGCGCCGCAGGCTGCGTGGCCTCGCGATAGGTCACCGATGTCTTCCCGCAATGAACAGCACGGAAGAGTTCCAGCGTGGCGCGGCGCAATCGCGCGGACTGGATGGCGACATTGAGTCCGGTGCGAAGGAGCGGTGTTCCGTCCGGCCAGGTGCTGCGGAAGCCGACGGACAGGAGCTGTGTCTTCTCAGCGAACCAATGCTTGCGCAAGCCGGGAGCAGAGAAAAACGCGTGGCCGCGAGGCACGACGATTTCATTTTCGTCGGCGCGGATGCGCACTTCGCCGCGTTCGACGAAGAACACACCCGGCGGAACAGGGATCTCAGCCGACCAGACGCCGCAGGTCGGCACGGGGCCGCGATACACCCACAGCCATTCGTGGCGGAGGCTGCGCCAGGCGTCGGCGATGATCGTTTTGGGCATCAGTCAGCTTGGCCGGACATGTAAGCGATTTCAAATCGGTATAACGAGGCCGGGTTGCCAGCGTCGGCGAACTCGCTTTGCTCACCGGATGAGATTCAACCTTCTCGGCCTCTCCCTTTTCGCCGGAATCGCATTCGCGCAGGAACCACGCAGCGTCAGCGGCATCTATCCGTCGCTCGCGATGTTCAACAACGAAGGCGAGTGCGGCACGGGCGCGGTGGTGCCTTGGGCAGACCGGCTGTGGGTCATTACCTATGGGCCGCATCTGCCGTTCGGATCGAGCGACAAGCTTTACGAGATCACCTCAGATTTGAAACAAGTCGTTCGCCCGGAAAGCGTCGGCGGCACGCCGGCAAATCGCATGATCCACGAGGAGTCGCAGCAGCTTTTTATCGGGCCGTATGCCATCGACGCCGAGCGCCACGTGCGTGTCATTCCGCCTTCACGCATGCCGGGCCGTCTCACGGGCAATGCGCGGCATCTGACCGATCCCGCAGGCAAGATTTACTACGCCACGATGGAGGAAGGGCTCTACGAGGTCGATGTGAAGACGCTGGCGGTGAAAAACTTCATCCGCGACGGCAACCCGATCAAAAAGGACTTCAAGGTCGAGACACCGCTCTCGAATCTCGAGTCCCAACTGCCCGGCTACCATGGCAAAGGCCTGTATTCGAGCCAGGGTCGCGTCATCTACGCCAACAACGGTGATCGCGACAAACGCGTGCTCACGGATCCCACCACGCCGAGCGGAGCGCTTGGCGAATGGTTCGGCGAAGGCGACTGGCAGCTCGTTCGCCGGAATCAGTTCACCGAAGTGACCGGCCCCGGCGGCATTCGCGGCAGCGATCCCAACGCGCCTGTGTGGAGCATCGGCTGGGATGCGAAGTCGCTCATCCTCATGCTGCTCGATGGTGGCAAGTGGAAGTCGTTTCGTCTGCCAAAAGTCAGCCACAGCTACGATGGCGCACACGGTTGGAACACGGAATGGCCGCGCATCCGCGACATCGGCGAAGAAAACCTGCTCATGACCATGCACGGCGCGTTCTGGAGCTTCCCGAAGACCTTTTCCGCATCGAACACCAGCGGCATCCGCGTGCGGAGCGCCTACCTGAAGGTCATCGGCGACTTCGCGCGCTGGAACGACCGCCTCGTTTTCGGCTGCGATGACTCGGCGAAGTCGGAGTTTCTCAACAAACGCAAAGTCAAAGGCGGCATCGACAGCATCGGTCAGTCCCAGAGCAATCTGTGGTTCACCAGCCCCGACACGCCCGACAAACTCGGCCCAGCGCACGCCAGCGGCGCGGTGTGGCTGCACGACAGCGTCAAAGCAGGCGATGTGAGCGATCCCTTCCTCGTCGCCGGTTGGAAGCATCGCAGCGTCTGGCACATCGACCATGCGACCGGGGAATCGAAGCGCGTTGAGATCACCGGCGATGACGAGTGGCTGCGTGTGAAGGCCGAAAAGGATTCGAAGGACTTCAGCGTCCTCATCATGCTCACCAACGGCGATTCACGCGGCTCCGAACCAGATGCCATTTTCGACGGCATCGCGCGAATCGGCGACGACAACGCTCAAGCGGGCGTGTTCCGGCCTCGTGGTGAAAACAAGCGCACGCTCAGTTTTGCGACGAACGCGGGCTACTACGAGATGGGAGCCGATTTGAAGCTCGCAAAAGTCGAGGATGCTGCGGCGGAGAAATGGGTGCAAACCAAGGTCGCCCTTCCGAAAAATGTCATCACTCTCGACGAGGCCAGCGTGCTCGTCGTCGATGATCGTGGTCGTCGCTGGCGCCTGCCGCGCGCTTCCAAGGACTACGACGCCGCGACGAACGCTGGTGAGCTGCGCATCTGCCGCGAGGTCGCCACGGAGCGCGACATGCTCAGCGCCTGCGGCACCTTCTTCGAGCTGCCCGCCGAAAACGCCGACGGTTTCGCAAAGATCCGCCCGGTGTGCTCGCACAACCTGCGCGTGACCGACTACGGCGGCTATCGCGGCATGTTCATCATGAGCGGCATCAAGCCGGATGCGAAAGCAGGCGAGCACATCATCCGCAGCGACGACGGCAAGACGGCGCTGTGGGCCGGAACCATCGATGATCTGTGGAAGCTAGGCAAACCACGTGGCGAAGGCGGTCCGTGGAAGAACACGAAGGTCAAGGCGGGCGACAAGAGCGACCCCTATCTCATGTGGGCCTACGACAAGCGCACGCTGATGCTCAGCCATGATCAAAACGAACCGGTGAGCTTCCACATCGAACTCGACCTCACCGGCACCGGCTTGTGGGTGACGTATCAGCATCGCGAAGTTTCACCCGGCGAAGAAACGAGCCTGACCTTTGAACCTGCCGTGCAGGCCCGGTGGATTCGGGTGAGCTCCAAACACGACTGCCAGGCAACGGCCCAGCTGAAGTATGAGTGATTACTTCTTCCGCCGGAACGGATAGAGAAACTGCTGCCAGTAGCCCTTTGGCACCGGATGACCACCGATGCCGTAACCCTCGGGCCAGCGACCGTTTTCCGGCATGTGATGCGTGCCGAAGATCTTGTCGAACAACGGGAAGTGAATGGCGAAGTTCACGTCGATGGCCTCCTTCTCGATGCCGTGGTGCCAGTGATGGAAGCGCGGTGTGACGAAGAATTTCTCGAAAACCCTAAGCTTCCAGCCGAGGTTCGAGTGCGCGAAGGTGGCGAAGAGATAAACGACCAGCACGTAGGCGTTCACCGCCGTCTGGCTGAAGCCGAGCAGGATCATCGGAAAGACCGTGGTGCCGCGCAGCACGAGGATCTCGAGGAAGTGCATCCGCGCCCCGGCCATCCAGTCCATGTTTTGCGCGGAATGATGCACGGCGTGGAAGCGCCACAGCGCCGGAATGCGATGGAACAGACGATGCACCCAGTACTGCACCAGGTCCGTGAGGAACATGATCGCAATGAGCTGCACGAGGAACGGTAGCGCAGCGACCCAGCCGCGAAATTCCGTCCATGACGTGTGTTTGAAGAGCGTCTGCGCCGGCAGAAAGCTCAGCCACGTCAGCACCTGCACCATCATGCTGCTGATGAGGTAGTAGAAGAGGTCTTCGCGCCATTCGTAACGGAAGATCCCCTGCTCCGCGCGATGTGGAAAGATCGTCTCCAGCGGTATGAAGAGAAAACCGGTGAACAGCAGCCTGAGCACGAAGAAATCGAGGCCGAAATACGCCGGAGTCAGATCAGGGGCCACCGCAGTCGCCGACGCCCCACCAAAAGTAACAGCCAGCAGAGTGGCGATCATTCCCGTCATGCCCAAAGCCTTGCTTGGGCGCAGGACGAGGTTCAGCATCGAAAATCCAAACGCGAGGACCATTAGAACGAGCATTCCCGTGCGGAAGGCGGGATGGCCGATCAGGGCGGCGTTCTCCTTCATCGTGAAGACGCCGGGAAAGCGCATCATGATCACGCAGCCGAGCGAGGCGAGACCGAACATCATGCCCAGCACACCGCTGATCCAGCCACTTCCAAACTTTCGCAGTGCGGGAGGCGCCTCGAGTTCACGACGGATCTTCAGACGAGTCTCGTGGATCGGATTCATTTGAGGCATTCTAGTATTCCTCAACTCGTTTACAAGGATTCTGGACGTTGCAGACCCTTTCTACCGAAACGGCTCCCACAACGAACACAAAAAATTTCATCGCATCCGGAGCCGAAGGTGTCACACTTGCCCATGCCAACCGCCTTTGGACAAAAGCTCAAGGAGACCCGCGAACTGCGTGGTTTGTCGATTGAGGACGCCTCGTTTGAGACGCGCATTCCGGTGCAGCGTCTGCGGTTGCTGGAGTCCGGTAACCTGGCCGCCTTCGGCAGCATGACCTATGCCCGTTCCTTCATCCGTCGCTACAGCGACTACCTTGAGGTGGATGCATCGGAAGTGCTGGAAGATCTGCCCGAAGGGGTGCTGGGCGGTGAGCGAGATTACCGCTATCTGACTCAGTCGCACGGCCCTTGGCTGCGTGAAAACATCACGCCCTCGGTGAGCACCGTCTCAGCTCCTCCCGGCAGGCTGCAATCCATCAAATCCCCCGTGCCGGCGGCCATTGCCGTGTTCGTGTTGATTCTCGCCGGTACCGCCATGTGGGGCAAGCACGTGGCCGACGCTCACCGTCAGGTAGAACCCGCTGCTTTGAAAGCGCTGCCGGTTGAAGATAACGAAGAAGAAGCCCAACCTGCGCCGACCGTCACGAGCACGGTTGATGCGGCGAGTGTCAAATCGAAGCAGGTGGACTTCCCTGTCTCCGTCCGCAAAGCAACCCCGGTGGACTAAAACACAATGGCTGCTCCCGATTCCATTCCTTCAAAATCCCCTTGGTGGCTGGAGTCACTGGTCTGGTCGCTCGCCTTTGTGGCGGCCGTGGCGTTGGCGGCATGGCTGAATGAAACCGCCCGTGAAATCGTGATGCAGGGTTTGGCTTATCTCTTCACCTTTTTCTCCACGCCGTTTGTTCTGGAAGCCTGCGTCGCTTTTGTGGGCCTGTGCATCGTGATGGCCATCAATCACCGCCGCATCGAACGTGAAGGGGACGGCTGGGTGGAAATGGAGATCAAACAGCCCGCTGCCGAGAAAGACTCAGCCGCCGGTGAGACCGAGCCTTCAGCCAAGGCATCCGAGGTCTGAATCCAACTGGCCGCAGACGCGTCCATGTTTCATCTTTCGGTTCTTCCGAACGTGAATTACACGCCTGCATGACATCCGCTCCGCCACCAACCAACCCTCCGCCCGCAGCTCACGGGCCGCGCGTGGTGACGGCGGGAAAATTCCTGAGGCTGGCGGATGGCGCGCCGCACTTCATGCGCGGCATCAGCTATGGGCCTTTCAAACCAAACTCGCGTGGCGAACCTTTTCCCGAAGACGCACGTCTCTCGGCCGATCTGGGCCACATCGCGTCGCTCGGGTTCAATACGCTGCGATTGTACGAACTGCCCACCCCCGTCGTCCTGCGTGAAGTCGAAGCGCTCGGTCTCCGTCTGATCGTCGGCATCCCGTGGACAGAGCACGTCGACTTCCTCATTGATCACTCTCTTTGCCGCCAGATCAAAACGCGTGTCGCTGAAGTCACCGCAAAATTCCAGGATCAAGCCTGCATCAGCGCCTTCCTCGTCGGCAATGAGATCGAGAAGACGCTCGTGCGCTGGATGAAACCCCGACGGGTGCGCGACTTCATCGAAGGTTTGATCGAGACCGCCCGTACCAACGCCCCGCGGACGCTCATCAGCTACGCCACGTATCCTTCCACCGAGTATCTCGTTCCGAGAAACGCCGACTTCTTCGCGGTGAACGTCTACCTCGAGTCGGCTGCCACCTTCAACGCCAGCCTCGCTCGTCTGCAGAATCTCGCAGGCAACAAGCCGCTGGTCATCACCGAGTTCGGCATCGATGTCGCCGCACATGGCCCGGAGCAGCAGGTGGAAGTCATGCGATGGCAGCACGACGCCCTGCTGCGCGGAGGATGCGCCGGTGGCGTCTGGTTTGCTTACACGGACGAATGGTTCCGAGGCGGAAACGACGTCACACGCTGGCAGTTTGGCATCGTGGATCGGGAGAGGAATGAACGCCCTGCATGCGCCCTGCAGCGCGAGTTGCGGCCTTTCCTGCTCCCGCCGGCCAAGCCCCCACGCATCTCCGTTGTCGTCTGCACTCGCAACGGAGATCACACTTTGCCAGCCTGTCTTGAGTCGTTGGTGGTGCAAAACTATCCGGACTACGAGGTCATCGTGGTCGACGACGGTTCGAGGGACGCCACAGCAGAGATCGCAGAGCGCTTTCAACGGGTGCGCTATCAGTTTCAGGATCACGCGGGGCTCAGCGTGGCACGCAATCTCGGCGCGAAGATCGCCACTGGTTCCATAATCGCCTACACCGACGACGATTGCATCGCACATCCTGAATGGCTCACCCATCTGAGCCACGCTTTTGAAATCGAATCCGTCGCTGCAGCCGGAGGTCCCAACATTCCGCCGCCGCCGCGCAGCCAAATCGAACGTGTCGTGGCGGCGGCTCCCGGCGCGCCGGCGCATGTGCTCCTCAATGACACAGAAGCCGAGCACCTCCCAGGCTGCAATCTCGCCATCCGCAAGGAAGCACTCGATAAGATCGGCGGATTTCGCGCGGAATTCATGACAGCGGGTGATGACGTGGACATATGCTGGCGCCTGCGCGAAGCCGGTGGACGGCTGATCTTTGTGCCGGGCGCGATGGTGTGGCATCACCGCCGCTTCACCATCCAGGCCTACTTGAAACAACAGAGTGGCTACGGACACGCGGAAGCGCTGCTGATGAAGGCGCATCCGGCGCGTTTCGGGTTTTTGGGTGGTGCGCGCTGGCGTGGCGGCATCTACGGAGACCTGCCGCCAGCAGACTGTCTGATCGAAGGCAGCATCTTCCATGGTCCGTTCGGGCTCGGTGCGTTTCAGGTGATCTACGCTTCGTCAGGATATCGCTGGTGGGAAACTTTCACCGGTCTGCTGTGGATTGCGCTGCTGCTGCTCGCGCTCGTATGCCGTCAGCCTTGGGTCGCCGCCGGGTTTCTGTTGTTCGCACTCGGAGCCGCGTGGCGGACGGGATCACGAAACGCCGCCGCCGCGTCTGTGCGCGGGCCGGGAGATCGTCTGCTGCTCGTCTGGTTGAGCCTGCTGCAACCTGTCGTGCGTGAATGGGCACGGCTCTGCGGCATGATCAAACTGGGCGCCAGGCCCAGCCGTCATCCGCTGCTGCCGGAAATCGCTCCGCCTGAGATGCCACACAAACAAACCATTCCTCTGGGAACACTAAAGTTCTGGAGCGAGGACGGCGTCACCCGGGATGCCTGGCTGCGCGAAATGCGCGCCGCCCTTCGGAACACGCATACGGTTCATCGCGAAGACGACGGCTGGCGCTGGTTTGACATCGAAGCATGGCCATGGGCCGAGGTATCGCGCGCTTGGCTGACGGTCACCGAATATCATGGCGATGACCGCTGCCTTACCCGCGTGCGCTGCATGCTGCGCGTAAGGCGTGGAATGGGCTGGAACTTCCTGCTCTGGTTCATTATCGCCGGACTCATGATGACAACGCGACATCTTCTGATGATCGGTGCAATCGGCGCTGTCGCCGTTTTGATCCTCACCCCTTTGGGTTTGTGGCTCGCACGCCGAGAGATGATGCGTCTCGCTCGCTCGGCGGCGGCGGCGGCAGGGTTGAAGGAAATGCGCTAGCGCTTCAGAAAGCGCGCCGCTCCGAGCCACAGCATCACCGGTACGATGCAGCTCAGGGCCATCGCCCATCCCGGCTCGCTTTGACCAAGATGGCCGATCGCCGCAAAGGCAAAGCCAGTTGGCAGCGAACCGCAGGCCAGCGCGGGGAAAAAGACACGCGCGTTCATTCGCGACAGTCCCGCAAGACACGCCACGGCTTCCGGCAGCACCGGCATCCAGCGCGACAGCGCCACCAGCCAGCCGCCGCGCTTTTCGAAGATCTCCTCGCCTCGCCGCAATCCTTCTTCCCCCGCAATCCAGCGCGCCGCACCGCGACCCAGCCACCGGCACGCCACATACGCGATCGCCCCTGAGAGCATCGAGCCTGCGGCGGCGATTAACCCGCCCAGCCACCAGCCGTACATCCAGCCGAGCGCGGACATCACCACTGTCGAAGGCACTGGAAGCGCGATGTCCGCCACCAGCAGCACGATGCCAGCCGCCCAGGCCCAAGCGCCATACCCCTCCATCCACTGGCGCGCACCTTCGAGACTGAGCGTCTTGTCAAAAGCGGCACCCCAGATCACAAACGGCACGATGATCCCGGCGAGGATGACAAGAATAAGAATGATGAGCGAGCGGTTGCCCCGGGTCATGCCTCAACTCAGCGAGCAGCGCCCTCAAGGCAAGAGCGGCTGCGCTTTCTCCACCATCGCCGCCTCGCGCTGACCGCTGCCGGGACGGTTCACATCGCCGATGTCAGCACGCGCCTTTTCGGCAAGCGCGGTCAGTCGCGCGACCACATCGGGATGCTGCGCGGAAGCTTCGTGCTCCTCGCTCACATCATGCCGCACAT
>NZ_JAGRPF010000075.1 GCF_020439865.1 Prosthecobacter sp. | reverse complement strand
CCGGCACGGACGGAACCCGCCTGAACCGCATTTTGCTTCCCAAGTCATGAACCGCCTCCTTCAAACGAGCCTGCTCGTCGTTTCGCTGTCCGGTCTCACCGTGCTGGCCGAAGACGAATACGAAAACGCGCCCATCCGCTACTCGGAAACGGAGCCGAACGATGCTGCGCAGCGTCTCGAACGCCTGATGGCCACCGGGAAGGTCAAAGTCGATCGCACGGACGCATGGACCGTGCTGCGCGATGTGATGAAGCAGTTCGACATTCCTGCCGAATCGCAGGTCATGGTGTTCTCGAAAACGAGCAAGCAGAACGATCGCATCAGTCCGCAGACGCCGCGCGTCGTGTATTTCGGCGACAACGCCTACGTCGGTTACTGCCTCGGCGGCAGCATCGAGGTCTCCACCATCGATCCGAAGCTCGGTCCCATCTTCTACCTGCTCGATCCATATGAGGCGCCGCAGAAGCCGCTGCACTTCCAGCGCGATCAAAGCTGCCTGAGCTGCCACGGCGGCCCCTTCACCCCCGAGGTTCCCGGTGTCATCGTGCGCTCCGTGTTTCCCGGCCCCGAAGGCCATCCCATCATGAGCCAGGGCAGCACCGTGGTCGATACAACGACACCGTTCAGCGATCGCTGGGGCGGCTGGTACGTCACTGGCAAACACGGCAGCGTGCTGCACCGCGGCAACGTCACCGCCACCGAGCAGAACGACCAGACCATCGACATCGATTTCAAAAAAGGCGCGAACATCACCAACCTCGGCAAGTTCTTCGACACCACGCCCTACAAGCGCAAATCCAGCGACATCGTCGCGCTCATGGTGCTCGAGCATCAGACCAGCGTGCAGAACATCCTCACCAAGGCGAATCACACCTCGTTGCGTGCCATGCACATGCAGACCAGCCTCCAGCGCGAACTGGGCGAGAAGGTCGAGCGCGAGCCCGTCGGCACCGCACGCCGCATCATCGACCACTGTGCTGAGGACGTCGTCGAGGCGTTGCTTTTCAAAGACGAAGCCGAACTCCCCGCAGGCGGCATCGAGGGCGATCCCGCCTTCCAGACCGCCTTCACCAAACGCGCCCCGCAAAGCAGCGACGGTCGCAGCCTGAAGGATTTCCAGCTTCTCAACCGCCTCTTCAAGCACCGCTGCAGCTACATGGTCTATTCCCTCACCTTCCAGCACCTCACCGCGCCATTGAAGCAAACCGTCCTCAGCCGTCTCTGGACCGTCCTCGAAGGCAAGGACACCACCGGCAGCTACGACTATCTCGGCGAATCCGAACGCTCCAACATTCGACGTATCCTCGCGGAAACGTTGCCGGGAGCACCTCCGGAATGGAAGAAGGCGCTGGCAAGCAAGTGAGGAGCCGCGGGTTGCAATGCAGCGCGTCATCTCCAAGCTGCATCCATGAACCGGTTCCTCACCTTCCTGCTCTGCGCCTTCTGCCTTTCCTCCTGCGGCGAAAAACAGCCTGCCGAAGTCGATTTTGCCGACAAGGACGTCGAACTCCTCAATGAAGGCAAGGAGGCGAATTACAAGGGCAAGCCGTACACCGGGCTTGTTCGCAACAAGCACTCCAATGGCAAGACCGCGGGCGAATATCCTTACACCGCCGGCAAGATGCACGGCGTGATGAAGGAATGGTGGGAAAACGGCCAGCAGTCCGCCGAGACGAACTTCGATCACGGCCAGCGCCATGGTCTGAACCGCTACTGGGACATGAAGGGCAAGCAGACGAAGGAGCAGATCTACGATCACGACAAATCTGTCAGTGAAAAGCACCTCTGATGGTTGAGATTCGATCTGCGGATTTCGTTATTTGTCATACTACCTCATGGCCGCTCCTGTCATCGCCCTGCTCGTCATCGCGCTCGTCTCGCTGCTGGCGGTGCGTGTCGGTGCGACGGCGCTGATGATGACCGGCATCAGCTGGGACACCGCCAGCTTTCAGGCGTACTCGGCGTTCTTCGGCGTCGGTTTCACCACGAAGGAGGCGGAACTCGTCGTGAATCACCCGGTGCGCCGCCGCATCATCCGCGATCTCATTCTCGCCGGAAACGTCGGCCTCACCTCTGCGCTCGCCACGCTCATCGTCACGCTGCTACAGAGCGGCTCCGGTGGCGACACAATGCTCATGCTAGCATGGCTGATCGGCGGACTCCTCGTGCTGTTGCTCATTTCCCGCATGAGCTGGTTTCAAAAAGTGCTCGACCGCGTCATCCAATACACGCTCGAACGCACCGGCATGGTCCGTGCCCTCGATTACGAACTGCTGCTGCGAATCCAGCACGGTTACGTCGTCTCCGAGATCGAAGTGCTGCCGGACACTTTCCTGGCAGGCCGCACGCTACGCGATTCACGCCCATGGGATCGCGGTGTCGTCATTCTTGCCATCAAGCGCGAGGGCAAAACCGTCCCCGGCATCCCGAGTCGTGATGACTTGATTCAGGCGGGCGACATCCTGACCGCCTACGGCAAGGAAAACGCCCTGCAGGCGATGACCCAGCCTCTGGAACAACCAGGAACCAAGAACAAGGAACCATGAACCTGACAAACCAAGTCTGCGTCGTCACCGGCGGCGCCAAAGGCATCGGCCTCGCCACTGCGAAAGCACTTCTCGCCCGTGGCGCACGGGTGGCGCTTCTCGATCTCGTTGAAATTGATCTCAACGATCCAAACGCACTCTCCGTGCGATGCGATGTCACAAGCGCTTCGGACGTGCAGGCGGCCGTCGATCAAGTAACCGAGCGACTCGGCCACATCAGCGTGTGGGTGAACAACGCCGGCCTCGCACGCCATCGCTGGATTCCGGACTACACCGAAAGCGAGATCGACCTCATGCTCGATGTGAATCTCAAAGGCACCATCCTCGGATCCCAGGCCGCGTTGAAGGCCATGATCCCACACAAGCAGGGCCACATCATCAATGTGATCTCCACCGCCAGCCTGCGCGGCATCCCGAGCGAAACGGTTTACTGCGCCGCGAAGTGGGGCGTGCGTGGCTTCACACAAGGCCTCGCCGAGGAAGCCGCCGCACATCGCATCCGCGTCACTGCGATCCTTCCCGGCGGTGTGGACACGGCCTTCTGGGACGATGCCTCGCAGCGCCAGGCTCCGAAGCAGCTTTTCCTCAAACCGGAACACATCGCCGACGGCATCGTGAGCTGCCTCGAGATGGATGACTTCTGCGTGCCGCGCGAACTCGTGCTTCGTTCGCTGGATGACAGCGATTTCTCGGTGAAGCCGGCCTGACGATGCAGAACCGGACGGGAACGGGCGTTTGATTGCCATGAAAAGGAATTCGGGGCGCCGTTCGTTGAGTCAGGATGCGTGACTTTTCGTTTTCAGGATTCCTAACCCGCATTGCGCAATGCCTCGCGCTAAGTCTGACGTTGGCGGTGTTGCCATGTGCAGCTGCCTCGCCACCGAACATGCTCGTGGTGCTGGTGGACGACCTGCGTTGGGACGATCTCGGTTGCGCTGGGCATCCGTTTGTGAAGACGCCGCACATGGATCGCGTGGCAAGTGAGGGCGCCCGCTTTCTCAATGCCTTCGCCACCACGCCGCTGTGCTCGCCCAGTCGCGCATGCCTGCTCACCGGCATGCATGCGCGTGCGCATGGGATCACGGACAACACCGAGCGTGGTCCGCAGAGCCACAAGCTCGCCACCTTCCCGCAGTCACTGCAAGGCGCCGGTTACGAGACCGCCTTCATCGGCAAGTGGCACATGGGCAACGACGACTCGCGTCGTCCGGGATTTGATCACTGGGTGTGCCTCAAGGGGCAGGGGACTTCGTTTGATCCGGTGTTGAACGTGAATGGCGAAGTGCGGAAGGAAAAGGGCCACGCGACCGACGTGCTGCATCAGCAGGCGCTGCAATTCCTGCAGCAGCCGCACTCGAAACCTTTTCTGCTCTATCTTTCGCACAAGGCCCTGCATCCCGAGACCGTGCAGCGTGCCGACGGCAGCCTCAGCGATCCGAATGCCTCGACCTTCATCCCCGCCGAGCGCCATCGCGACCTCTACGCAGGACAACGCATTCCGCGTCCGGCCAGCGCGCTCGCATCTCCACAGGACAAACCGGCGCTGCAACGTTCCATCGGCGACCTGCCGCCTCTCGGTCCTGCGACAGGAAGCAGCGACGAATCCATCCTGGGACGCCTGCGCATGCTCGCCGGAGTGGATGAGAGCGTGGGCGGATTGCTGCACGAACTTGAGAAATCGGGCGCGCTGGATCACACGCTCGTCGTGGTGACCAGTGACCACGGCTATTTCTACGGCGAGCACGGCCTCAGTGTCGAACGACGGCTCGCCTACGAGGAGTCGATCCGCATTCCACTGCTCATGCGATTGCCGGGTGTGATTCAGGCCGGAAGCAAACCGTCGCAGATGGCGCTGACAATCGATCTCGCACCGACCTGCCTCGAACTTGCCGGCATCGAGCCTCCGTCGCAGATCCAGGGCCGTTCATTGCTGCCGCTCTTGGGCATAAGCCCGCCACCCGGCTGGCGCGAGGACTTCATGATCGAGTATTACACCGACACGGTCTTCCCACGCATTCGCCAGATGGGCTACCAAGCGCTTCGTACCACGCGTTGGAAGTTGATTCATTACCTCGAACTTCCGGATTCGGACGAGCTTTACGACCTGGATGCCGATCCTTCCGAAATGCGAAATGTCATCAGCGATCCCGCGCACGCGCAAACGCTTGGCGACCTGCGTTCGCGACTTGCCCGCAGGGTCGGGCAGAATGGCGGGCGTTAACGGAGGAGTTGGTAATCGCGGAAGGTTGTGCTGGCATTCCTCGTTGGAATTCTGCGACACTTCCCGACCATGAAACAACTCGCCTTCATTCTCTCCCTTCTTCTCTCCTCGCTCGCCGCTGCCGCTGACAAGCCGGCGCATCTTTTCATTCTCTCCGGACAGTCGAACATGGCTGGGATGAATCCAAAGCTCGGCTTCGAGCCCGAGACCGCGAAGCTCTTTCCGGAGGCTGAGGTCGCCTACATCAAGGTCGCGTTTGGCGGGCAGCCGATCCGCTACTGGGTGGCGGAGTGGGACGCGATTGCCACGAAGCACGGCATCAATGTCGAGACAGCCCGCGCCAAGGACAAGAGCAAGGGCACTCTCTATTACCAACCGATTCTCGACCAGTTCGCCGAGCTGCTGAAAAAGCATTCGAATCCCGCCTCGGTCACTTTCTGCTGGATGCAGGGCGAAAACGACGCCAAGACCGGCCTGGACGCGGCCTATGGCGATGCCTTGAAACAACTCGTCGCCAACCTTCGCCGTGATTTGAAGCAGCCGGAAATGAACTTCGTCATCGGTCGCCTCAGCGACTTCGGGAAGGCGGATAACAAGCCGTGGCAGGCCATTCGTCAGGCGCAGGTCGATCTCGCGAAGGCGGACCCGCGCGGTTCATGGGTGGACTGCGACGACTTGAATAACAAGGAAAAGAACGGCGTCACCCGCGACGACCTCCACTATACGCCTGAAGGCTACAAGCTCCTCGGCGAGCGCTATGTGCGCCAGGCGAAGGCACTCATCGAAGGTCGGAAGCCTGCCGAAAACGGTCGTCCGGAATGATTGGATCCAACACGCTCATGAAACGCGCTCTCATCGCTTTCGCGCTGCTGCACGCGACCGTGCATGCCGCCTTTGAACAGGCCGGACCGGACCTCTTCGTCTGGCGCAGCACCTGCAACAGCTATGTCCTGCGCGACGGTGATGCGGCACTGTTGTTTGACCTCGGTGATGGCAGCGTGCTGGAACACGTGGGCGAGATCGGCGTGAAAAAGATCGACTGGATTCTGCTCACCGGCCATCACCGCGAGCTGCTGCAGGGGGCGGACAAGATCGACCACACGGTGACCCAGGTCGCCGCGCCCAAGGCGGAGCAGGAACTGCTGGAGACGCCGACGGCATTTCGGAAATGGGATCCACGGCTCGGGGACAAATACACCGTGCATGGTTCTAGTTACGTGCGGCCTCCGCAGTCGCCGGTCAAAGTGGAGCGCTGGCTGGCGGCGGATGAAGTGTTCGAGTGGCATGGACGGCAGATTCAATGTCTCTCCACTCCAGGCCACTCGCCGGGCGGCATGACGTATCTTTTGGAGGGCGGCCACCAGACCTTCGCTTTCACCGGCGGCGTGATGCACGACGGCGCGAAGATGACGAACTGGTTCGACACCGAATGGGATTACGGTTTCGCCAAGGGGCTCGATGCGCTCATCGACTCGGTGGGAAACCTCGCGTCGCGGGAGATTCACACCGCCTTTCCATCGCAAGGGCCGGTCATTCACGATGCAGCGAAGCAATTCCAAATTTTTCATGAGAAGCTCTTTGCCTTCCGTCCGGACTACGTCCGCGGCTATCCCGTTGGAGATCTCTCCAAGCGCGGCCCGCATCCCGCGACGAAGCCGACGAAGGCGCACTACATCGTGCAGGTGACGCCGCATCTTTACATGTTCGGTCCGGAGATGGCTGGGAAGAATTTCGCCATCCTCATCGCCGACAGCGGTCACGCGCTGCTGCTGGACTGCGGCCTGTTTCCGAAGCTCGTTCTCGAGCGCATCATCAGCGATATGAAGGAGTTCCTCGGCCTCAAGCAGATCGACGCCTGCTGGATCTCCCACTCGCATGGCGACCACTTCACGCTCTTCCCCGCGCTCAAGGATCACGGCGTGAAGTTCTGGACCATGGACACCATCGCCGACAAGTGCGAGAACCCGCGCTACTACGATTATCCTGCGATGATCGGCACTTACAACGCCGGCTTCGAACATGCGAAGATCGACCGCATTCTCAAAGCAGGCGACGTCATCGACTGGGAAGGCTACAAGCTGCACATCGACTGGATGCCGGGCCAGACCGAGTTTGGAAACGCCCTGTGGCTCGAACTCGATGGCAAAAAGATCGTCTTCACCGGCGACAATCTGTTCGGCGATCCGTCCGATCCTGCGCAGAACGGCCACGAATGCGTGAACGCCCGCAACAGCGCCATCATCGACGAAGGCTATCTCGTCGCCGCGAAGTATCTGCAGAAGCTCCAGCCCGACATCATCATGGGCGCGCACGGCGTGCTCATGACGAAGCCCAAGGACTTCATCGAGCGCTATCACGACTGGGCGCTGCGGGCGATTCGCGAATACAAGGAACTCCTGCCGGACACGAACTACGAATACCTCTTCGATCCCTACTGGGTCAGCGCGTATCCGTATCGCGTCGATGTCTCGAAGGAGACCGAAGTGAACATCACGGTGCGCAATTTCCGCAACACGTTGCAGCAGCATCGAGTCGTCCTCAAACCGCCGCCCGGCCTCAAAGCCGAACCCGCTGAACTCGTGGGCACCGTCGAGCCGAAGTCACGCCAGAGTTTCAAAGTCAAACTCACCCCCGATCCCGACAAGCTGCCCGCCGGCGTGCAGATGGTGCCGATGGACATCACGCTCGATGGCAAACGCTGCGGCGAGTTGTTCGACTTCATTGTCCTCGGTCACGAGAAATAACCATGAGGGATGGCATCGGATGACTGCGTTAAAAACAGGCGCCTTTTTCGCCTCCTGCATTCATCATGACACGACACCTTTCCTTTCTCGCTTCCATCCTGCTGATCTGTGTTTCATCGGCAGAGGCCGCCAGGCCCAACGTGCTGTTCATCGCCATCGACGATCTGCGCGATGATCTCGGCTGCTTTGGAGTGAAGCACGCCAAAACGCCGCAACTGGATGCGTTTGCCGCCACCGCCCGTGCATTCAGTCATCACTACATTCAGGTGCCCACATGCGGTGCTTCGCGCTGTGCCATGCTGCGCGGGCGTTATCCGGAACGTCCCGTGCATTTGGTCAACGATGCCATCCGCGATTCGCAGACCGACTGGGCCGCGGACAGCATGGCGGCGGTGTTTCGCCGCAACGGCTATGCGACGATGGCGCTTGGCAAGGTCAGCCACTATCCGGGAAATCTCACCGGCAAGGACTGGGCGGTCGGACCGGAGGAACTGCCCGGCGCGTGGGATCGCGCCTGGGTGCCCGACGGTCCGTGGCCGAGCCCGGAAGGCATCATGCACGGTTTTGCAAACGGCGAGCCGCGTGAGCGCGGCAAGTCGCCGCCGTATCAACACATCGATGGTCCCGACAAAGCGTATCCCGATGCCTGGGTCGCCGGCGACGCTGTGGCCACGCTCCAGCGGCTCGCCAAGCAGGACAAGCCGTGGTTCTTCGGCGTGGGTTTTTTCAAACCACACCTTCCTTTTGCCTCACCCAAGAAGTGGTTTGATCTGCACGACAAAAACGTTCCTGATCTGCCGGCGGATATCGCGCAAAAGCCCGCCTGGCCCGCCTACTGGTATGACGGCGGCGAGTTGCGCCACAACTACGGTCACGAACCCGGACGCGATCCCGCCACGGATCCCGAATACGCGCGCCTCCTGCGTCAGGCCTATGCGGGTTGCGTCAGCTACATGGATGCGCAACTGGGCCGTGTGATTGCCGCGCTTAGCGATCTCGGAATGGCCGACAACACGATCGTCGTTGTGTGGAGCGATCACGGTTTCCTGCTCGGCGAACATGCGATCTGGGGCAAGCACTGCCTCTATGAGGATGCCACTCGCTCACCGCTCATGATCCGCGTGCCCGGCATGGCGGCACCGGGCAAAACGTCCAACGCCATCGTGGAAACCGTCGATATCTTCCGCACGTTGACCGATCTCTGCGACATCGAAGCGCCCGCCAAACTCAGAGGCCACAGCCTGCGTCCGCAGTTGGACGATCCTGACAAGCCAACCACGAAACCCGCACTCGGCTGGTGGTCCAATGGGGTGCAAACCGTCCGCACCGAACGCTGGCGCATGATCGTAACGCCGCATGAAAAAGGCGCGCCCGATTTCGAACTCTTCGACTACACATCCGCCTCCCCTGAGACAACCAACCTCGCCGACGCCCAACCCGCCGTCGTCCAAGAACTCCTCGGCTTCCTCAAGCCGGTCAAGGAGGACGCGACCCAGCCCTAGTCTGCCATGAAGTCACTCCTTCTCATCGCCCTCGCCACCTCCGGCCTTCACGCCGCGGATTCCATCGACGCTTTGATCGACAAGGAGAAGCCGTCGTTGATCCAGCTCTACGAAGATCTGCATGCGCATCCGGAGCTGTCGTTTCATGAAGAGAAGACGAGTGCGCGCATGGCGCAGGAGATTCGGGCGCTGGGGTTTGAGGTGACGGAAAAGGTAGGAGGCTTTGGTGTGGTGGGTGTCTTCAAGAATGGGCCTGGAAAGACGATTCTCGTGCGCACGGATCTCGACGGACTTCCGGTGCGGGAGATCGGTTCTGTGCCTTATGTGAGCAAGACCGTCACCAAAGACGACGCGGGCAACGATGTGCATGTGATGCATGCCTGTGGACACGATGTGCACATGACCTGCTGGGTCGGCACGGCGCGGGCGCTGGTGGCTTCGAAGGATCAGTGGAAAGGTACGCTCGTGTTCATCGCGCAGCCGGCGGAAGAACGTGGTGCGGGCGCCAAGGCGATGATCGAGGACGGTTTGTTCCAGCGCTTCCCGAAGCCGGATGTGTGTCTGGCTCTGCATTGCGATTCCGGTCTCGCCGTCGGCACGTTCGGTGTGACCAGCGGACCAGCCACCGCGAGCACGGACAGCGTGGACATCGTCGTGCATGGCATCGGCGGTCACGGCGCGATGCCAAACATGACGAAGGATCCCATCGTGCTCGCCTCGCAGATCGTGCTGGCCTTGCAAACGATCGACAGCCGAGAATTGCATCCAGTGGAGCCGGTGGTGGTGACGGTGGGCAAGTTCAACGGCGGCACAAAACACAACATCATTCCCGACAAGGTCGAACTCGGTCTCACTGTGCGCACCACGAGCGCCGAGACGCGCACGCAGGTGCTCGAATCCATCAAACGCATCTGTCGCGGCCTCGGCATCGCCGCCGGACTTCCGGAAAATCTGCTGCCGGAAATCTCGTTGCTCGGACCCGGCACGCCGTCGCTTTACAACGATCCCGATCTCACCACGCGCGTGACCGACGTGTGGTCGGAAGCGTTTGGCAAAGCAAGCGTCATCGAACGCAAGGCCACGATGGCCGGCGAGGACTTCTCGCGTTACACGATGACGCCCGACAAGATCCCCATCTTCCTCGCCTGGCTCGGCACGGTTGCACCGGAGAAAGTCGAGAAAGCGAAACAGACCGGCGAAGCGCTTCCGAGTCTGCACTCGCCGTTTTACCGGCCTGAAGCCGCGCCATCGATCACCATCGGCATCAAAGCGATGACGCTCGCCGTGATGAACGAACTCAACCGCTGAACCTCATGAACCGCCGCGACACTCTCGCCCTCACGCTTGCCGGACTGGGATTGCCCGTCCGCGCCCGATCCACCACTCCCGCCATGCAAACCGCCGTCCAGATCATCCAGACACAATTCGACAACGGAACGCTTCACAACGCCGTGCTGCATGTGCAGCGGGGCGATCAGGTGACGCAGCATGTTTTTGGCAAGGCGACGGCGGACTCGATGTTTCTGCTCGGCTCGATCTCCAAACCGCTCACCGCCGCCGCCGTGATGGTATTGGTGGATCGCGGCGAGGTGAAGCTCTCGGATCACGCGGTGAAATACCTGCCCGAGTTCAACGAAGGCGCACGCAAGAACATCACGATCGAGCAACTGCTCACGCATACCTCGGGCCTTCCAGATCAGTTGGAGAACAACAGCGACCTGCGTGCGAGCCACGCCCCGCTCTCAGAGTTCGTGAAAGGCGCTGTGCGCACGCCGCTGCTTTTTGCACCGGGTTCGAAGTATCATTATCAAAGCATGGGCATCCTGCTGGCCGCGGAGATCGCCGAGCGTGTGACGAAGACGCCGCTGCCGGAGTTCCTTCAGCAGCATGTTTTCACGCCGCTTGGCATGACGCGCACCGTGCTCGGCCTCGGCAAGTTCAAGAAGTCCGACATGGTGCCGATGCAGACTGAGCATGCCGCACCCGAATCCGGCGCTGGCGATCCGAAGGCCCGCGAGTGGGACTGGAACAGCGACTACTGGCGCAACCTCGCCGCGCCTTGGGGCGGCGCGCACAGCTCGGCGGCCGATGTCTCCGCTTTCCTGCGCAGCTTCCTGCATCCTGATGGAAAAGTGCTGCGTGAAGCGACGGCGAAGCTCATGATCCACGATCACACGCCGACGCTCGAAGCGCATCGCGGCATCGGCTTCATGGTCGGCCCCGTCGGGCTCGGCAAAGGCTGCTCCGAACGCGTCTTCGGCCACAGCGGCTCCACCGGCACGCTCGCGTGGGCCGATCCTGCCACGGACACGACCTTCGTGCTGCTCACCGCCCTGCCGAAAAACGTCTCCGGGCAGCTCATCCTGTATCCGGTGTCCGACCTCGTCTCGGCGGGCGCCTGATCGCGTTGCAAAAGACATGAACAAGGAGGCGGCGAAGCGTCGTTTTAGCGGCTCATGACCCGCCGCGTTTCGATCTTGATTGCCACTTTTGCCAGCCTCCGTGCGCTGGCGGCGGATTCGTCATCGGAGGTCGCGTTTTTCGAGTCGCGCATCCGGCCCGTGTTGATCGACAAATGTTACTCCTGCCATTCCACGGAGGCGGAGAAGGTCAAAGGTGGTCTGCTGCTCGACACACGCGAAGGGATCCGCAAAGGTGGAGACACGGCGGCAGCGGTGGTGCCGGGAGATGTGAAAGGCAGCCTGCTCATTCAGGCCATTCACTATCAGGACGATCTCGAGATGCCTCCGAAAGAGCGGCTGTCGCCAGAGATTGTCGCGGATTTTGAAAAATGGATCGCTGCAGGCGCTGCCGATCCGCGCGAAGGAACGTCGAAGACCATCGCGAGCACGATCGGCATCGAGGAAGGTCGCAAACACTGGGCCTTTCAGCCTCTGTCCAAGCCGTCCGTGCCAGATGTGAAAGACACTTCATGGCCGAAGACAGATATCGACCGGTTTGTCCTTGCCGCGCTTGAGGCGAAGGGGCTTCGGCCCGTTGCGGATGCCACAGCGCAGGAGTTGAATCGCCGGATCGCCTTTGATTTGACGGGTCTGCCGCCTGAAGGCACATCGGTCGGCAACCTCGATTCGCAGATCGCCAAGTTGCTGGATTCCCCGCGCTTTGGCGAGCGCTGGGGACGCCACTGGCTGGATGTGGCGCGCTATGCCGAGTCGAGCGGCAGCGGTCACAACGTGCTGTTTCCATTGGCGTTTCGCTATCGCGACTGGGTGATCGACTCGTTCAACGCCGACAAGCCCTATGACCGGTTCGTGCGCGAGCAACTGGCGGGGGACCTGCTTCCTGCGAAAAGCAACGCGCAGCGCGACGAACAACTCATCGGCACCGGTTTTCTGGCGGTGGGCATCAAGGATCTTCGGGAGAACGGCAGCCACCGCTTTCGCATGGCGATGGCGGACGAGCAGATCGACGCCACCAGCCGCGCGTTCATGGGTCTGACTCTCGCGTGCGCCAAGTGCCACGACCACAAGTTCGATCCCATTCCGACGCGCGACTACTATGCGCTTGCAGGCATCTTCACCAGCAGCGAGCCCATGCTCGGCGCCCGTCGCAATCGTCAGCGCGATCCTTTCGCGGCCGGCCTGCTCCCGATGTCAGAAAGCCCGGTCATCTTTGGTGACAAGGACATGGCTGAGATGCTGCGCGAACGCGTGGACCTCACCTACGCGCGGCTCAAGGTGCGCGATGAGAAGTGGCGCATTCTCACGGAGAAAAAGATGTCGGTGAAGAACGTCAAACCGGACGTGGAGGAGATGCTGATGCGAGATCCCGCCGTGAAGGCGCTCGCAGACAAGGCCGACGCGCAGGAGAAGCGATACGAGGATCTGCGCGAGCGCTACGACGCAGCGATGCCGCACACGGTCATGGGATTGCGCGATGTGAAACCAGCCGACTGCGCCGTCCACATTCGCGGCGAGGACACGCAACTCGGCGAGGTGGTGCCGCGCGGATTTCCGCAGGTGCTGGTGAGTGCAAAAACAAAACCGGTGAATCCCGAGCAGAGCGGACGTCTGGAACTCGCGGAATGGATCGCGAGTCCTGAGAACCCGCTGACCACCCGTGTGATGGTGAACCGGATCTGGCAGCACCTGTTCGGCGTGGGCATCGTCGAGTCGCCCGATGACTTTGGCAAAACAGGCCAGCCGCCTTCGAACCTCGCGTTGCTCGACCATCTGGCAGGACGCTTCATCGCGCACGGCTGGTCGGTGAAAAAGATGATCGCGGAGATCATGCGAAGCCATGTTTACCAGCTCGGCACAGCGCATGATGACAAGGGTATCGAGGTCGATCCGGCGAACCGTCTGCACTGGCGGATGAACCGCCGCCGACTCGATTCGGATGCCATCATGGATGCCGTCCGCAGCATCAGCGGCGAGCTCGTGTTGGAGCGCCCTGCGCCGGTCATTCCCGCCACGGAGAAGGATGACCGTGTGAAGTCCATGGATCTCAAGGCCTGGTTCGCGCCCACTAGACACCACCGCACGGTCTATCAGCCCATCCTGCGCGACTACGTGCCGGACGAATGGAGTCTCTTCGATTTCCCCGATCCCGAACTCGTCACCGGCCGCCGCGGCATCACGACCGTGCCCACTCAAGCGCTCTATCTGATGAACAGCCCCTTCATCGTCGAGCAATCGAAGAGGACCGCGCAGAGACTTCAACAAACCTCCACGGACAGCAGCGAACGCGTTCAGCACGCCTACGCGCTGATCCTCAATCGCAAGCCCAGCGACGAGGAGTTGCGGGATGCCGCAGAGTTTTTGCAGAACTTCGCATCATCCTCATCGGAAAACGCCAACGCCGTCGCGGCACTGTGCCAAACCCTGTTTGCCTCGGCGGAGTTTCGTTACCTTTATTGAATCAACCCGGCGCCGTTCATGAATACCACCTTCTCTCGTCGTGACATGCTGCGCACCAGCGCGAACGGTTTCGGTTACCTCGCGTTTGCCGGGCTCAGCGCGCAGGCGGCCACCAAGCAGCCGCATTTCGCCGCCAAGGCAAAGCGCGTCATCCTTCTCTACATGCAGGGTGGCGTGTCGCATCTGGACACCTTCGACTACAAACCGAAGCTCCAGGCGGATAACGGAAAGGACTTCGCAACAGGCAAGGGCGGCAAGCTGCTCGGCAGCCCGTGGAAATTCCAGCAGCATGGCCAGAGCGGACAGTGGATCAGCTCGCTATTCCCACACCTCGCGAAACAGGCGGACGACCTCTGTGTGCTTTCCGCGATGCACACGGACGCGCAAGCGCATGAGACCGCGGTGCCGATGTTTCACACCGGCAACCAGCTTCAGGCGCGGCCGTCCATTGGCGCGTGGGTTCTCTACGGCCTCGGTGCGGAGACACAGGACCTTCCCGGATTCATCGCGATGAATCCGCTGAATCGCTTCGGTGGCAACAATCAGGGCAGCGCGTTTCTTCCGGCCTCGTATCAGGCAACGATCGTGAAGGCGGGCGGGAAAGAAAAAGGTGATCCCGTGGCGAATCTCGTCACCGCGCATCTCTCGCCGGAGCAGCAGCGCCAGCAACTGGATCTGCTCAGCCGTATGAACAAGCGCCGACTGGAGCAGGACGTGGCCAACAGCGAACTGGAGGCCGTGATCGGCTCCTACGAGATGGCGTTCAAAATGCAGACCGCCGTGCCGGGTTTGATGGACTTAAAGACCGAGTCGGAGGCGACTTTGAAGGCCTATGGCATCGGCAACTCCAAAACAGACGACTTTGGGCGCCAGTGCCTGTTCGCCCGCAAGTTCGCCGAAGCAGGGGTGAGGTTCATCGAGATTGGCGTCGGCGGCTGGGATCATCACAAGGATCTGAAGGACGAGATGGAGCGCAGCGCAGGGAGCGTGGATCAGCCCATCGCCGCGCTGCTGAACGACCTGAAGCAGCGTGACATGCTCAAAGACACGCTGGTGGTTTGGGCGGGCGAGTTTGGCCGGACGCCCTTTGCCCAGTTCGACAACGGGCGCGATCACAACAACCGCGCTTTCACCATTTGGATGGCCGGCGGTGGTGTGAAGGCTGGCATCCGCCATGGAATCAGCGATGACTACGGCCGCGAAGGTCTCGAAGGGCGAATGCACATTCATGACCTGCATGCGACGATCCTGCACCAGCTCGGACTCGACCACGAAAAGCTGACTTACCGTTACAGCGGACGCGATTTCCGCCTCACCGACGTGAAAGGAAACGTGGTGAGGGAGATTCTGGCTTGAGGCTTTCGCGCGATTCCCTGCTGCCTGAATCCGAATCTGCCATCTCAGATGCGCGAATATCACCTTCGCCACGCTCGTACTATCCGCACATACGTTCTTATGACCAAATCACTCTTTCTCACCGCTCTCGCCACGATTGGCGCCGCCGCCGAACCACCCGTTCCGGCCAAGATTGAGTTCAATCGCGATGTGCGGCCGATCCTGAGCGACAACTGCTTTTACTGCCACGGCAATGACCCGAAGCATCGCGAGGCCGATCTGCGGCTAGACATTCGCGAGGAGGCCGTGAAGGCGGAGGCCTTTGTGCCGGGCAAGGTGAAGGAAAGCGAACTCGTCTCCCGCATCCTGACCAATGATGAAGATGATCTCATGCCGCCGCCGGATTCGAACAAGAAGCTGACGCAGCGGCAGAAGGACATTCTCAAAAAGTGGATCGAGCAAGGCGCGGCGTATCAGCAGCACTGGGCGTATGAGAAGCCCGTCAAAGCCGCCATCCCTGCCGGAAAAAACGGCGTGGACGTGTTGGTTCAGCAGCGTCTGGCCGAGATCGGCCTCAAGCCCTCGCCGAGGGCGGATGCGCGCACCTTGATCCGTCGCCTCTACTTTGATCTGATCGGCCTGCCTCCATCGCCTTCGGAAGTGGCCAAATGGTCCGACCTGTCCGACAAAAAATACGACGAACTCGTCTCCACCCTCTTCAAAAACCCGCACTACGGCGAGCGCATGGCCATCGGCTGGCTCGACGTGGTGCGCTTCGCGGACACAATCGGCTATCACAGCGACAATCCGCACAACGTTTGGCCCTACCGCGACTACGTCATCAAGTCGTTCAATGCGAACAAGCGCTTCGACCGCTTCACCATCGAGCAGATCGCCGGTGATTTGATGCCGGATGCGAATCCGGAGACGCGTGTCGGTTCCGCCTTCAACCGCCTGCTGCTCACCACCGAGGAAGGCGGCGCACAGGCGAAGGACTATGAGCAGCGCATGCTCACCGACCGCGTCCGTGCCGTCGGCAATGCGTGGATGGGCCAGACCACCGGCTGCGGTCAGTGCCACGATCACAAATTCGATCCGTGGACGCAGCGCGACTTCTATTCGATGGGCGCGTTCTTCGCCGACATCAAAGAGCCGATCCTCGGCCGACGTGAACCGGGCATGATGGTGCTCGATGCCGCAGGCGAGAAGAAACAGGCGGACATCGCGAAGCGTCTCGCGGATTTGCAAAAGGAGTTCGCCAAACCGCGCCCCGACCTCGCCGCCGCGCAGGCCGAGTGGGAAAAGAAGGCGCTCGACGCCGTCACCACCAGCGGCTCCTGGCAGCCGGTCAAACCGCTCACCGCCGCGTCGGCGAAAAAGAACATTACCATCAAGACCGACAAGGACGGCGTCGTGCGCGGCGCCATCGATGCAAAGCGCAACGAGCGGAAACAAAACGACGGCACCGAGACCTACACGATCACCGCGAAGCTGCCGAAAGGCGCGACCGGCGTGCGCATCGAAGCCCTGAAGGAAAAATCACCCGGCATCGGCCTCGCTGCGAATGGCAACTTCGTGCTCAGCGAAGTCGCTTTGAGCGTTGGACGCAAAAAGCAGCAGGAGAAACTCGCCATCGCGAATGCCAGCGCCACGTTTGAGCAGCCGAACTTCCCGGTGAAGAACGTCATCGACGGTGTCGCTGACCAAAAGAACAATGGCTGGGGTGTGCTCGGCGGCACGGGTGCGGATCAGGCGCTCTACCTTGAACTCGCCGAACCGCTCGCCGATGCCGATGCGACCGTCACCTTCACGCTCACGTTCGGATGGGGTGAGAATCATGAGATTGCGAACCTCCGCCTGAGCGCCACCACCGCGCCGAAGCCCGTCCGCGCACCAGGCACTTCGCTTCCGGCGAAAGAGATCGCCGACATCCTCAAAGCGCCCGCGGACAAGCGCAACGCACCGCAGAAGCAGAAACTCGTCGATGCCTACAAGCAGATCGCGCCCGAGCTCAGCGACCTCCGCACGAAGATCGCCACCACCGAGAAGGAGAAGGCCGATTTCGAAGCCGCTGCGCCGAAGTGCATCGTCTCCATCAGCGACACCAACAAGCGCACCGTTCGCATCCTGCCGCGCGGTGATTGGATGAACGAGACGGGCGAAGTCGTGAAGGCCGCGCTGCCCGGTTATCTGCCGAAGCCGAAGATCGAAGGCCGCGATCTCACGCGCCTCGACCTCGCACAGTGGCTTGTCTCCAAAGACAACCCGCTCACCGCCCGCACGGTGATGAACCGCCTGTGGAAGCAGTTCTTCGGCACCGGTTTGAGCAAGGTGCTCGACGATCTCGGCGCGCAGGGCGAACCGCCGGTGAATCCCGCGCTGCTCGACTGGCTCGCCTGCGAGTTCATGGACAGCGGCTGGGACTTCCAGCACATGGTGCGCATCATCGTGAACAGCGACACCTACAAGCAGGTGTCCACCTCCACGAAGGAACTCACCGCCGCGGATCCCTACAATCGTGAATGCGCGCGCCAGAGCGCCTTCCGACTCGACGCGGAACTCGTACGCGACAACGCGCTCGCGATCTCCGGCCTGCTCGTGCCGAAGATCGGCGGTCCGAGCGTGAAGCCGTATCAGCCGGAGAAATACTGGGAAAACTTGAACTTCCCCACCCGCGAATGGCAGAATGACACCGGCGAAGGCCTGTATCGCCGCGGCCTCTACACCTGGTGGCAGCGCACCTTCACGCATCCCAGCCTCGTTGCCTTCGACGCGCCGAGCCGCGAAGAGTGCGTCGCCGAGCGCAATCGCTCCAACATTCCGCAGCAGGCGCTCGTGCTGCTCAACGATCCGACTTACGTCGAAGCCGCCCGCTCCCTCGCCGCGCGCATTCTCTCCGAATGCAACGGCGACACGCCAGCACGCATCACCTGGGCCATGCAGCAGGTCCTGCAGCGCCAACCAAGCGCCGACGAAATGAAAACGCTGTCCGCCTTGTTCAACAAGCAGCTCGCCGATTATCAAAAAGACAGCGCCGCCGCCGAAGCCCTGCTCAAAACCGGCGCCGCGCCTGTTGCCGCCGGATTGAACAAGACCGACCTCGCCGCGTGGACGCATGTCGCGCGTGTGCTGATCAATCTTCACGAAACGATCACGCGTTCGTAAATCATGAACTCGATTTCATCACAGACACGTCGCGCCTTCCTCGGCCGGACCACGCAAGGTCTCGGCGCCGTGGCGCTGGCGTCGTTGATGAATCCGGAACTGCTCCGCGCTGCCGCCATCCGCGGCACGTTGGGGAAACTGCCGTTCCCGCAGAAGGCGAAGCGCGTCATCTGGCTCACGATGGCAGGCGGACCGTCGCAGTTGGAGCTTTTCGATCACAAACCGAAGCTCGCCGAGATGGACGGCAGGCCGATGCCGGAGTCGTTCACGAAGGGGCAGCAGCTCGCGCAGCTCCAAGGGCAGAAGCTGGTCTGCAAAGGGCCGATGTTTCGCTTTCAGAAGTATGGCGAATGCCAGATGGAGCTCTCCGAGTTGCTGCCGCACATCGGCAGCGTCGCGGACGACATCTGCCTCGTGCGCTCGATGACCACGGACGCGATCAATCACGATCCGGCGCACATGTTCATGAACACCGGCTCGCAGATCGCCGGTCGGCCGAGCATGGGCTCATGGATCACCTATGGTCTCGGCAGCGAGGCGGACGATCTGCCCGGCTTTGTCGTGATGATGTCCACCGGCAAGGGCCGCAATCCGCAGCCCATCGCTGCACGACAGTGGAGCAGCGGCTTTCTGCCCTCCAAGTTCCAAGGCGTGCAGCTTCGCTCGCAAGGCGATCCCGTTTTGTATCTCACGAGCCCGAACGGCGTCACACGTGAGCAGCAAGGCGCGGACGTCGCCGCGATCAATGCGCTGAACAAACAGCACGCCGCGATTTGCGATGATCCGGAGATCGCCACGCGCATCGCGCAGTATGAGATGGCCTTCCAGATGCAGGCCAGCGTGCCGGAGCTGGTGGACATTCGCGGTGAAGGTGCCAAAACGCTCGAACTCTACGGCTGCACGCCCGGCGACGGCTCCTTCGCATCAAACTGCCTGCTCGCGCGTCGTCTCGCCGAACGCGGCACGCGCTTCATCCAGCTCTATCATCGCGACTGGGACCACCACAGCCTGCTGCGCGAAGAACTGCCGCTGCGGGCCGGTGAGGTCGATCGCGCCTGCATGGCGCTCATCACCGATCTCAAACGCCGCGGCATGCTGGATGACACGCTCATCGTTTTCAGCGGCGAATTCGGCCGCACGCCGATGGCGCAGGGCAACAAAGGTCCCGTCGGCCGCGACCATCACAACAAGGCCATGTCCATGTGGCTCGCCGGTGCGGGTATCCAGCGCGGCGTCACCTTCGGAAGCACCGACGACCTCGGCTACGCCGCGCAGGAAAACATCACCACCGTCCACGATCTCCACGCCACCATGCTCCACCAGCTCGGCATCAATCACGATGCCTTCAGTTTCAAATTTCAAGGACTGGACGCGCGCCTCTCCGGCGTTGAAGGAGCCAAGGTCATCAAGAAAATCCTCGCATGAAAAACACCCTCCTCATTCTCCTCGCCCTGAGCCTTCACGCTCGCGCCTTCGACATCACCGTCGCTGAAAAAGACCATGTCGATCTCGCGAATGACGGAAAGGTCGTGGCGAAGTTCATGATCGCGAACGACACGAGCACGCCGGAGCGACATCACGACACCTACAAGCCGTATCTGCATGTCTTCAGCGCGGATGGCGCCACGCGGCTCACGAAAGGCCCGGGATTTCAGTTCACGCATCATCGCGGCATCTTCCTTGGCTTCAGCAAGATCGCCTACAATGGCAAATCGTATGACCGCTGGCACATGAAGGGCGGCGACCAGGTCGTGACGAAAGTCACACCCGGTGACAACGCGTTCACGGCGAACATCGACTGGCAGGGCGACACGGCGGAGCCGTTTCTCACTGAGGAGCGCCGTTTCAGCTTCACCACACCAGCCAAGCCCTTCTACCTCGGCATCGAGATGAACAGCGCGATCAAAACCGTAAGCGGTGAAGCCGACATGAATGGCGACCCCGAGCACGCGGGCGCGCAATTCCGTCCTTCCGAGCTCGTGGACACGAAAACGACGACCTACATTTTCCCCGGCGAAAACATCGACGCGCACAAAGTGAAGGATCTGCCGTGGGCCGCGGAGATCTTCACGGTGGAGGGCAAGACCTTCACCGTCATCATTCTCAATCACCCCGACAATCCGAAGGACACCGCCACCTCCGCCTACCGCGACTACGGCCGCTTCGGCATGTTTCCGAAAGGTAAGGCCACCGCCGATTCGCCCTTCAAGCTGCGCTACCTGTGGCTCGTCGCCGAAGGCGAAGTCCGCGACGCCGCCACGCTGCAAAACGCGTGGAATGCCTTCGCGGGCAAAAACGATCCCGTGCCGCCGCTGACGATCAAAGATTCCGAACGGAAGGCCGCCAAGCCGAAGGTGAATAAGGAAAAATGACGCATGCGCAACCAAGCTCGTAGCACCAACATTAGCCATTGAGGAATCCGGCTTTTCACACGGCATTCCGCCTTCGTGAGTCCACCCCGCTCAAATCAAAAAACGTTCTTCCATGTCCCCCTCCAGGATCCGCTCCCTCGTTCTGCGTTCGTCGCTGTTCGTTCTGGTTTCATCCCTCCCGCCGATCGCATTCGCCGTTCACTCGAAAAACGCCGGCCCGGAAAAGGTCGAACTGAAGTTCAAACTGCCACCGCCGACGCCGCTGAGCCCGGAGGAGGAACTGAAGACCTTCAAAGTCGAAAAGGGGTTCCGCGTCGAACTCGTCGCCTGCGAGCCGATGATCGAATCGCCGATTGCGATGAGCTTTGACGACCAGGGCCGCCTCTACGTCTGCGAGATGCGCGGCTACATGCACGATCTCGAAGGCGGCGGCGAAAAGGAGCCGACGGGACGTGTTTCGCTGCTCGAAGACACCGATGGTGACGGTCGCATGGACAAGGCGACGGCGTTTCTCGACAAGGTCGTCATGCCGCGTGCGGTGATGGCGGTGAACGGTGGGGCGTTGATCGCCGTGCCGCCGAATCTGTTCTTCTGCAAGGACACGGACGGCGATGGCGTGGCGGATGTGAAGGACATTGTCGCGAGCGACTTCGGCACGTTCGGCGGACAGCCGGAGCATATGGCGAATTCGCCCGTGTGGGCGATCGACAACGCGATCTGGTGCGCGGGCCACGGCACGCGTTTCAAGCTGCGCGGCGGCGTGTGGCAGAAGGACAGCGGCCTGGGCCGCGGTCAGTGGGGACTGTGCCAGGACAACTACGGCAGGCTCTACTTCAACTACAACTCCGACATGCTACGCGCTGATCTGCTGCCCACGGAGGCCTTCACGAAAAACCCACTGCTGCGCAACGCATCGAGCATCAACGCGAAGCTCGCCGCCGATCAGACACTCTACGCGTCGCATCCCACGCCGGGCGTGAATCGAGGTTACGATGCGAAGTCGCTCAGCTCCGACGGCCGTCTGACGAAACCGACCGCCACCTGCGGCGCGCTCATTTATCGTGGCGACGCTTTTCCTGCGGCGTATCGCGGCAACGCCTTCGTGCCCGAACCTGCGGCGAATCTGGTGAAGCGTTTCACCATGAGCGAACGCGGCGGCATCGTGAAGGCGACGAACGTGCTCAAGGGCGCCGAGTTCCTCACCTCCACCGACGAGCGCTTCCGCCCTGTGAACGCCTATGATGGTCCTGACGGCGCGCTTTACCTCGTGGACATGTATCGCGGCATCATCCAGCACACCAGTTTCCTCACGCATTACCTCATCGCGAACATCGAGGCGCGCAAACTGGAGGCGCCCTTCAATCAGGGCCGCATCTGGCGCATCGTGCCGGACACGAAGGAGCACCCGCAGCCTGTGAAGGTCGCGAAGGATGTGAAGCTGCTCACGCACGCCAACGGCTGGGTGCGCGACACCGCGCAGCGTCTCATCGTCGAGTCCAGCGATGCCACCGCGATTCCAGCGCTGAAGGAGATGCTGCAAAACGAAAACGCGCTCGCACGCCTGCATGCGTTGTGGACGCTCGACGGCCTCGCTGCCGCGACACCAGATGTTGTGAAAGGCGCTCTGGCCGACAAAAACGCGCAGGTTCGCGCCGCCGCCGTGCGCATCGCTTCGCGCGACCTCGCGCCGGATTTGATCGCGATGACTGGAGAAAAGGACGCGCTCGTGCTCGCCAACCTCGCCATCAAGCTCACCGCGTTCAATCTCCCCGACGCGGATGCTGCCGCGGCCAAATTGCTCGCGAGCAACGGCAAGACCGCCCTTGTGCGCGAAGGAGCGCTCACCGGTTTGCGCGGACGCGAGGCTGCGTTTGCCAAGCTGCTCGCGGAACAACTCACGAAGGACAACGGCGTGCAGATCATGCCGGTGATCGAATCACTCGGCGCCTTGCTCGCCGCGGCGAACAAAGCGGGACCGTTTGAAGAAATGCTCGAACTCGCCGCCGCGCAGCCGCAGGGTGGCCCGTTTCAGGTCGCTGTCATCAAGGGCCTCTCCACCAGTGGCGATTCAAAATCGAAAGCGCCCGCCAAGCTGCTCTGGCTCGATGCTGAGCCGGCCTCCTTGAAGACGCTCAAAGGCGCGATGACCGACAAGGCTAGCGCAAAGCTCTTCACCGCCGTCGCCGCGCGTCTCGCCTGGCCCGGCAAACCCGGCGCACCGCCGCCGCCCGTCATCAAGCCGCTCACCGAGGCGCAGACCGCGCTCTTTGAGAAAGGCAAGACGATCTACCACACGCTCTGCACCGCCTGCCATCAGCCGCACGGCTTTGGACTCGATGGCCTCGCCCCGCCGCTCGTGGACAGCGAGTGGGTGCTCGGCAAACCGGAGATCGCCGCCCGCATCGTGTTGAACGGCCTTGCCGGCCCCTTGAAGGTCAGCGGTCGCAGCTTCAACCTCGCCATGCCGCCGCTGCCGCAGCTCACCGATGAAGATGTCGCCGGCGTGCTCACCTACATCCGCCGCGAGTGGGAACACACCGCCAGTGCGGTCGAAGTCAAAGACGTCACCGCCATCCGCGAGGCCAGCAAAGACCACCCGGCGATGTGGACGGAGACGGAACTGAAGAATCTCGGGAAGAAGAAGTAAACGTCAATTTGAGGTGACACGGAGCCGGACAAACTTGGCTCCGCCAAGATCGATCGATGGGGTGACGCGCACGGTGACCGTTTCGGTAACGCCATCGCCCGTGGGGACAGCGGATTTTTCGACGACGCCGGCTCCAGTGTCATCCCAGTCGGTGAGATCAGGGCTGGTCTCGACCACGTAGTTCAGCCCCGCACGCTGAATGCGGCGGCGGAACTGCATGCAAAGATACTTATGGCCGCTGCCGCTATCGGTTTCGGTATTTGCCGCAGGGAGCATGCTGCGGGCATTGGCCGAGCCTGCGGGGATGCCGAGGGCGTGCTCCAGCAGAGCGTTGATGCCGTCGTTGTTCGCATCCGCGGCCGGTGACGCTATCCGAAATACGAGCGCGGTCAGCGTGGTCGTGTTGGGCGGCACGGCGTTGTCACTGGCGGTGACGCTGAAGGAGTTGGAGCCATCTGCCAGTCCGGTCAGATTGCGTGTCCAGTTGGCGAAACCATCCGATGTGTTGGCGGCATCGCCCGCCACTGCGACGCCGGCCACGCCACTGACGGGATCCACGGCCGTCCCAGTCAAGGTGGCGCTGGTGCCTAAGGTGGTGAGCTCCTCAATCTCGAGCACGGGAGCGGTGGCATCCTGGGTGGAGGTGACGACGGGAGACCATGGGCTGACCCAGGCAAGCGGCGCCAGTCTCCTCATCCTGGCACGATAGTAGTAGGGCTGGCCGTCGGCGAGACCGGAAAAGACAGTTGACGAATCATTGCCGAATCCAGTGGAGGATGGTGACTCAAAGCCGGGCGTTGCAGAACGCTGGAGTTCGTATTCCAGCCCTGCCACAGGCTGGTTCCATGACAGCGAATTGGTGCTGCCTCCAGTATAAGCCGGCTCAGCATCAATGGAGAAGGCGATCGGATGAATCTCAAATGGATTCGAAGTTCCGGTCAACGCCCCGTCTGCCGCATTGATGGTGAAGGGCATTCCTAGTTGCTGCGCAGTCAGGTTGCCCGACCAGACGCCACCCACAAAAGCCGTGGTGACTGCCGGCGTAATCGGGTACGAGAGCGCCCGGATCAACCGGATGTCCGTGGTCCTGGCGTCCGAAAACGCGGTGGGGGTCAGGCCTGACCATGTAAGAGGCTCTCCAAACGACGTGCTGGACGTGTAATAGTTGATGCTGCGAGAACCGGTACGCGAGGTGCCCCTGACGGTGGGTCTGTTGTACGTGTCGGAAACCGAGCCATAGCTGTAGTCCACCATGAGGTTGCTCGTTCCGTCGTAGTCGAAAGGCGTGGTGAAAGTGAAAGTTTGGAGTCCGGTGCTCGACAGCGTGACCGTGCTCTGAAACACCGTGGTAAAGCCGGTCGCTTCCCATATCAAATCGGAAGAACCGCTGTATCCGGTTCTGGAGGTTGTCTTGATGCGAATGGTGAAATTCGTGAAGACTTTGGAAGACGGCAGTGCAGTAATGTTTATGGCCAGCGCGGTAACAGGGCCCGCCTGCATGTTCACCTCACTGGCGAGGAGCACCTGCTGTGAACGGGTCATGGCGAAGATGGAATTGAAAGGAACGAAGTAGTCGGATGTGCTGCTGCCCACATCCTGGCTGGTGGTATCCCCGGGGATCGACAGCGAGGCAGTCCCTGTGTAGGAGCTGACGGTGTTGCCCGCGGCATCCAATGCCCGGACCGTTGCCGGAAACGGCATCCCCTGCACCGCAGGAGACGGTATGTCGTCCCATTGGAATGCGGCTAGCGTGCCAAAACTGACGACGAATGGGTCGCTGCTGCCGCTGGCGCCTGCCGAAGCGTCCGAGAGTGTCAGAACGGCGGCAGTGGCGAAAGACGACACGGTCACGGCCTGGGTGCTCGCACCACTCATAAAGCCGCTGACCTGGGAAGGCGAGACACTGAGAGGGAACCCCGCTTCGGAGCAGGTCAATGATGGGGTTCCGGCGTAAGTGGTGATTACAGCGTTGTTCACGTCACGCGCTGAGAAAGTCACATTGAACGGCACATTGCGGACTTTCGCTCCAGCAGGAACAGCCACATCGAAATGATGCACATCATCATCGAGGACATCGATGTTAGCGGTCCCCGGGATGGCTCCACCTGCGCTGGCGGTGATGGCGGCCGTCTGCGTGCCGTCCTGCAGCGCATCATCAACGATACTCAGGGTGAAGCCTGCGGAGGTCGTGCCGGCAGGGATGACCACGGTGGGGGATGCCGGCAAGGCTTCCGTAGCATCGTCGGAGGAAAGGGTGACCGTCGTGTCTGTGCCTTGGGAAGCGGACAAAGTGACTGTACCTGAGACACTGCCTGCGGACTCCGCCGCTGTGGCCGGCAGGCTGACGAGCAAGGAAAGCTGCGAGATGACATCGAAGGTGTTCGAGGCGCCTGCCGCCGGGCCATTGACCGCTCGCAGGCGGACGCCGGCGGCCGCGGTTGATGCTGCGACGGTGCCGCTCCAGACGCCGCTGGTGAAGGCGCCAGAGACCGTCGGTGTGACAGGCACACTGGCTCCCACGGTGCCAAAGCGGACATTTGGCAGCACGTAGTTGGTGGTCGGCGTGGGATTCGAGGTGCCGGTCCAAGTGAGCGGATTGCCGTAGTCGGTGTCCGTTTGCAACAAGGTGGTGCGCGGGAGGGTTGGATTGCTATAGCGCACATAACCCTGCGTCACACCAGTCGAAGCATTGTAATAGCTGAAATCTACCATCAGCGAACTCGTGCCGTCGTAGTCGAATGGCGTGGTGAAGTCGAACTGATGCCATCCAGTACTGGAGACGGTTGTGTCTGCCTGATACACCGTCGTCCATCCGGTGTTGTCCCATGAGGCCGTGGCCGAGGTGGCCGGGGTATGCTTCATGCGGATGGTGTAGCCGGTAAAAGGGCTGCCCGGGACCGTTGCGACATACAGCGCCAGATTGTGAAGCGTGCGGGCGGCCCCCACTTCGGAGGGAAGGTAGATGACCTGCATGCGCTGGGAGCGGCTTTGCGAGCCAAGCGGGAGTGACCAGGTGAAGGTGCTCGTCCCCACGATCACCTGCGGCGAGTCACCGGAGATGGCGAGGGATGCCGTCTGGCTGAACGTCGTCACCATGTTATTTCCGATGTCCTGGGCCGTGATGGTGACCGGCACCTGGTTGCCAGCCATCACGCTTGCGGGCATGGTGGAAATGCCAAAGTGGTCCAGACTCCCGGTGCCGACGGTGAACGCATTGCTCGCGCCGCTTCCTCCCGTGACCGGATCCATGATCGTCAGCACCGTGCTGGTGGCAAAATCTCCCACGCTCACGCTTTGAGTCCGCGCACCGCTGCTGAAGCCGGTGACGCTGCCGGGAGAGACGGAGATTGCTGTCGCTCCATCCGCCGCAGAGAGCACGGGTGATCCTGCATAGGAGGTGATGGTGATGTCATTGACGTCTTTCGCCGTGAACGTGACATTGAACGGGGCATTTCGAACCTGCGGACTGGTCACGGTGGAGACGGTAAAGTGGTGCACGTCGTCATCGAGCACGCTGACGGTACGCGGAGTGGCATCCGTGAAAGTGTCTGCGCTGGCAGTGAGGGTGACGGTCTGGGTGCCGTCGAACAGGGTGTCGTTGACCGGGGTGAGGGTGAAGTAAGTGCTGCCGGACGAGCCTGCGGAGATCGTGACAGTGGAGGAGACCGTGAGTTCACTGGTGTCGCTGGAGCTGAGATTGATCGTCAGCGGACTGGTTATCGTGCCGGAGAGATACACGTAGCCTCCGGAAGGCAGGGCAGCGCCGCCTTCGCTCACGCTGGAGTAGAAGAGTGACAGGGTGAGCGTCCGGCTCTCGTTGTCGATGACGGTGACGTTTCCGCTGGCCGGTGTTGATCCTGGAAGTATGGCGGTGATGACAGCGTCCTGGTTGCCGTCGATCACCGAATTGTTCGGAGCAGTGAGAATGAATGACGCGCTGCTTTGGCCCGCCGGAATAACGACGGACGCAGGAACGGTCACACGTGTGGTGAGCGAGGAGGAAAGACTGACCGTGAGATCCGCTGCCGCCGGGGTGGCGAGCTGCACGCTGGCCTGGCCTCCGGTGGTTGAAGTACCCTCGACGAGCGTGGCGGGCAACGTGAGGGTGACGGTGGTGACTTCGTTGTCGTTCACCATCGCCGTGGCCATGCCCTGATCATAAGCGAGGGCGGCGGCGCTAATGAACGCGGACTGTGGTCCGGTCAGAAGCGCGTCCTCCGGAAGAGTGAGAGTGAACGCAGCGCTGGTTTGCCCGGCCAGAATGGTGACGCTGGCAGGCGGATATGCCACGCCTGCTGCCGATGAGGCCAGTGTGACCGTCAAATCCGAAGCCGGAGACACACTGGCGGTGACCGTGGCATTCAGCGTGCCTCCTTCTGTGCCGGTGCCCACGATGGAGAGGCTGAGAGAGCCGACGCTGGTGACATCGAAAGTGCCAGACTCGCCTGTGACAGCGGAGCTGGCGCTGTGGGTGGCGACCAAGCTGACCTGTGTGCCCGATTTGCCAACGGACGGCGAGCCATTCCAGACACCGTTGGTGAAGGTGGCACTCTGGGGTGCCACGGGCAGCACCGGGCGTTTGTCAAAGCGGAGATTTACCAGGCTCGACGAGGTGAACGGGGAGGGTGAAGTGCCGCTCCAGGTGACAGGAGCACCGTAGCCGCCGTATTGGCCGCTGTAGATGGCCCGAGAAGCGATGGTCGAATAACGCGTGCTGCCACTCGTGCCGTAGGCGGCATTGTCAAAGCTGACGTCCACCATGAGATGGCTGGTGCCGTCGTAGTCGAAAGGAGTCGTCAGAGGCAATGCAAACCAGCCGGTGGCGGGAACGCTGAGGTTTCCTCTGTAAACCGTGGTCCAGCCACTGCTTTCCCACACCGCGCTGCCCGAGACGCTGTAGTCCGCTTTGGAAGTGTGTTTGAGCCGGATGGTAAAGTCGGTGAGCGTGGAGGGCAGCGTCGCAACGTCCAGGGCGATGCTTTGAACGCGACCTGCGGCGCCGACCTCCGCCGGGGTGTAAATGCTCTGCGTCCTCAACTCGTAGTAGCTGCCTGCGCTGAGTGGAAAGGTGGTCGTGGTCGTGCCTGTGCCCGTGGTTTTCTGAGCCACCGGACCCAGTGCCTGCAGGGGAGCGGTGCCATTGAAGGCCGTGACGGTGGCGTTCGAGGCATCCTGCGCGGTCAAAGTGGCGGCAAAAGGCACATTGGCGACCTGGGATGGAGAAATGGCACTCCATGAGAAGTGATGCACCGCCTGTGTGATGGTGAGAGCCACCGGCACATCAAGCTGGGGCTGCGTGGGATCGTTGGAGGTGAAGCGCAGCGTGGCGTTGTGGACGCCCTGGGGCAGACCGGCGGGATCAAAGCCGGCATCCAGCGTGGCGCTGTCGGCCACGGGGATGCTGCCGCTCGATGACACCAGGGTGAGCCACTGCACCCCTGTCACGCTGTCCAGAAATGCATCCATGATGGCCTGCGTCTGGGTGTCGTTGATGTAGCCGCCGGAGGTGGAGGCATACAACAGGTAATAGATGCGTGTGACGCCCCCCAGTCCGCTGAGACGGTGCTGGTCGCTGTCCGTGTTCGTGCTCGCGGTGTGGGTAAGCGCGGGATCGTCCTGCACGATAATGAGGTGGTTCACGCTGGGATCACCTGCGTTATAGACACGCTTCACACAACCTTTGTAGGTCACCGTTCCCCGTGTGGAGGTCAGGATGGCCGTGTCCGTGGCTCCCGAGCCATCCGCGCCGAGCCCCCCGCTGATTTCGAAATGACTCAAGCCCGCGATGTCGGCGGCGAAGACAAAGAGGCCTGGATGCTTGCGGGTGAAGTACTGCCCGCCGGAACCCAAGTTGGCCGAGGCGGTGATGACATTGTCTGAGTAGCTGAGGTAGCTGCCAGCGGTGGTGATGTTGGTGCTGAGGTAGTTTCCACCATCATACATGTCTCCGTTTCCATCGACGATATTGTTGCCGGTGACACCGTCGATGAAGTCGTGACGGTTCGGAATGAGGGAAGTGAGGGTGGCAAAGTCCGCGTTTAGTTCGGTGAGGACATTGGAGAGTGGCGGCTGTGCAATGACATCTGGGATGATGACCTCGGCACTCCAGTTAGTGGTCATCCCTCCAGGATTGGTGAGGGTGAGAGGGACGACGAGTGGTGGTTCGCCTTCAGGCATCGCAACATTCAACGAGGATGGAGCGACCGTCAGGCGGGCTCCTTGCGACACATCGAAGGCATTGCTGCTGCCAGTGAGTCCACCCGCTGCGTCGGCGGTGAGTATGACGGCGGTCGCCGGCGTCGCAATGGTCACGGAGCTGGTCCACACTCCCTCGACGAAGGCTCCAGTGCCAGCGGGAGTCATGCTGACGGTTCCGCCACCATTCGAGGCGGAGAGTGTGGCGGTGCCAGCGAAATTAGTCACCGTCTGGTTGTCGACGGATTGGGCACGGAGGGTGACGGAGAAGGCTCTCAGCGCGACTTGCGGCGAACTGATGGCCTCGAAGGCGAGATGATGCACCTCGTCGTCCAGCACGTTAATGTCGTGTGTGTCACCTGCGAGGCCAGGAGCCGTGGCGGTGATCGTCACGGAGACGGCACCATCACTGAGAGCGTCATCCACCGGCGTGATGTCAAAGGAGACGCCGCCCGTGCCGGCGGGAATGACCACCGTGGCAGGCACGGTGAGTGAGCTGGCATCTGAACTGGCGAGAGTAACGGTCACATCCGTGCCGGTGATGATCGGTGCGGCAAAGCCGACGCTGCCGGTGAGCGGCGCGGCGCTCTCCAGCACGGCGGCCGGGAGAGTGATGACCAGCGGTGCCGAGGCGTCATTGTCTGTGAGAGCGACTGCGGCAGAGTCGCTGCCACCAGCGAGCGAAGCCGTGATGGTGGTGCTCGCTGATTCGAGGATGGTGTTGTTCTCGGCCTTGATGAGGTCAAACGAGGCGCTGGTGGCTCCGGCGGGCAAGGAGATGGAAGACGGCAGCGTCAAACCGAGCGATGGCGAGGCGGAAAGGACCACGGAGAGATCGAACAGGTTCGCGGAGGTGATGGAAACACTACCGCTGATTGTTCCACCTTCCGCCAAAGTGGCCGGGAGGCTCAAATCGAAACCTGCGGGAGTTTCATCGTCCAGAACGGTCAATTCGATCACGCTGCGGTGAAAGCCTTCCGCCGTGGCGACGACCTGCACAGGCAGGTTTCCGGTCAGAAAGGCATCCTGGACGGCGGTGATGGTAAAATCCGCGGAGACGGTGTCACCCGCCGGAATGGTGATGGAAGCGGGCACCGTGACTCCATCCCGGCGGTTTGTGGCGAGCGTGACGATTGTGTCCACCGCCCGCACGGCAGGCAGGGTCACATTTGCCACGGCGCCGCCGCCTTCGGCGAGGGTGGCGGGAGCGCTCAGCAGGAGTTTCTGTTCCGGTCGTCCCGTGACGCGGACGTCGTCAAAGGCGAAGCCATCCCCTGATGCCCAAGGGGAGTTGTCGAAGTGATTGAAGCGAATTTTGAAGCCTGCACCGGGAGAGAATCCGAAAGCGCTGGCAGCGGCGCTGAGATCGACGGTGAACTCCTGATAGGTGTTGGTGGAGGCCGTGCCCCGCAGGGCCTGCACCTCATACCAGGTGTCACCGTCCGTGCTGACGGCCACGCCGTCGAAATCGGCACCGCCCGTGAAGGGATTCGTCGGCGGCGCCTGGTCCTCGTCACTGTTTTCCTTCATCCAAAACTTCAGCGCCAGGTCCTGATGCCCGCTGACATCCAGTGTGAGCGTGGCCTCATTGCGTCCGTTGCCCGTAGCGAACACATCCATGAGCATGTGGTAACTCCCACGCGGCGTCTGCTGGCTGGTGATCTGGGTGCGATGGTTGCCGGTGCCGGTGATGGCCCATTGCGGCCTGAAGACACCGCTTTCGAAGTCATCCTCGAACAGCGTGGCCACGGGCTCCGGAGGTGTGTAGGCGTTCGCGGTGACGGTGACGTCGTCGAAAGCGAAACCGTCCGTGGTGAACGGGTAGTCGTCATAGTGGTTGAAGCGGATTTTGAAAGCGGAGCCCAGTGTGAGGCCGTGGGTGGCGGCAGCGGCGGTCAGGTTCACCTTGAACTGCGTGTAGGTGCTGCTGATGCCATCCGCGGTGCGCAGGCCTTTGACTTCATACCAGGTGTTCCCGTCCATGCTGACGGCCACGCCGTCGAAGTCCGCGCCGCCCGTGAAAGGCAGGCTGGGAGGCCCGTTGTCCTCGTCCCCGCTTTCCTTCATCCAGAAGCTTAGCTCCACATCATCCTTCCCAGCGAGGTCTAAAGTCAACGTGGCCTCGTTGCGGGCGAGTGAGCCGCTTGTGGTGGAGTCCATGGTCATATGGCGTGCGCCTGAGCGCGGTCCGTTGGAGGTCGTCACAATGGTGCGGTGCGTGCCAGCGCCGGTGATCGTCCACTCCGGTTTGAAGGCGGGGTCTTCAAAGCCATCGCTGAACACCACCTGCGGCGGCGGGTAGGAGATGAGAGCGGGCGATTCGATGACAAACACGCCGCCTTGGCCGGTGAGCATGCCTGACGTGGCTTGAAGACGCACTGCGGAGATCCCGGCAGGCACCTGAAAATTGGTGCCGGCCGCTCCATTCACCAGCGTGAGACTGGCAGAGGCCACCACGACCCCTCCGGGCGAAGTGACTAGCTCCACCGAGACGGGGCCCGTCGTTTCATTCACCAGCAAGCCTGCTGCATCCACCGCGCTCACCTGCACCGGGATGACGGTGCCTGCCGCATGCGGCGATGTGACCGGCGCAAAGGCCAACGATACCGCCGCCCCTCCCAAGATCACGTCAAAGGCGTCCGAAGTGCCCGTGGCACCATCGACGCCCGTGGCGAGGAGCGTCACATCCGAGGCCGCAGCTCCCACTGCCAGGGTTCCATTCCACACACCGTTGACAAAGGTCCCGGATGCTGCGGCGGAAAGCGGCAATGTGCCAGCTCCGGACTGGGCGGAGAGCGTCACGCTGCCGTTGAATCCCGTGAGCGTGCTGTCCGTGGCATCACGCGCGGTGATTGTGACGGCAAAGGACGCGTTTCGAGTCTGGGGCGAGGGAATCACCGTCCATTCGAACGCGGCGGGGTCGTTGTCCTGTACATTCAGCGTGGTGCTGCCATCGGAGAAGCCTTCGGCACTGGCGGTGATGGCCACGCTTTGGGTGCCGTCCTGCACGCTGTCTTCCATCGGGAAGACCTGGAAGTTGGTGGTGGTCTGGCCGGCTGGGATGACGACGGTGCCGGGCACCGTGGCCTCCGTCGTGTCACTGGAGACCAGCGTGACGATTGTGTCCACAGCGCGCGGCCCAGAAATAGCGATGGTGCCGACGCCAGGGACACCGCCCTCACTAAGTATGGAAGGCGGAGTGACGGTGAGCGTCACGGGTTCATTGTCGAGCACGTCAACACTGGCACTGGTGGAAACGAGCCCCTGACCGACCGCGGTGAGGCTGACGGACTGTGTGCCGTCAAGGAGCACATCATTGACGGGTGTGATCAGGAAGGTGCCAGAACGGGAGCCGGCGGAAATGGTGGCAAAGTTGGAAACGGTGGCCTGTGCTGTGTTGCCTGAAGTCAGGTAAACCGTGGTGGTGACAGGCTGAATGGGCTCGATGAAAACGGTGCCGGTGGCTGAAGAGCCGCCCTCCGTGACACTGGCGGGCAAGGCCAGCGTGAGCACCGGCTGCTCGTCATCCACCACGCGGATGTGCGTGTAGCTGGTGGTCTGGCCGGTGGCGCTGGCAGTGACGATGACTCCCTTGCCCACATCCGCGAAGTTGTTTTGCGGTGCGCTCATGGTGGTGCTGGCGCTCGTTTGTCCGGCGAGGATGGTGACCGGCGAGACGATGCTAAGGCGGGCGGGCGCGTTCGAGGTCAGGGTGATGCTCGTATTGGAGGCAGCGGCGGCAGGCAGAGTCACGGTCACTGCCTGGTTGGAGGTGCCCTCGGTGATCGTGGGTGGCAGGTTCACGGCAATCGACGTCGTGGGATTGGCCTTCACCGCCACGTCGTCGATGCCGATGCCGTCATTCGGGATGGCCTGGTCGTCATACTGGGAGAAGCGAAGCTGGAAGGTGCTGTTGAAGCTCCAGCCGAGGCGTTGAATAATCGGATCAAGGGTCACCCGTGTCGCCGTGCCGCCATAGGTTGAGGAAAGACCTCGCAAGGAACTCACTTCCACCCAGGTGACACCATCCTGGCTGATCGCCACGCCATCGTAATTCATCGTGAAGCCAAAGGTGCCCAGCGGGCCCGTCAGCGTCGGAGAATGGCTTTCTTCCGCGAAGCTCTTCGCGAACCACTCCAGCGAGACATTCTTCCGTCCGGCGAGATTCAGCGTGAGCGTGGGCCGGTTTGCCGCGAAAGTGCCCGTGACAGTGCTCGTGGTGTCCATCGTGAGGTGATAGGTGCCGGTCTTCGGAGTGTTGAGCGATGTCACCTGGGTGCGTGCCGTGGCGCCGCTGTTGCCCGTCGTGCTCCATGAGGCACCGAGCACTCCTGTTTCAAAGCCATCGCTGAACACCGTGTCCGTGCCGACGGTGGAGCTCAGGTTGAATAGAGTGATCAAACTGCTCAGGCCGGTCACTCCGGAGGGGGCGGTGGCCCGCAGCCACATGCTGCCACTGATCGGCCCCACAGCCTGCCCGTTCCACGTCCCGTTGGTGAAGGCCACTGGCGAGGCCGGGATAGGGCCGAAGGAACGCGCCTCGTAAAAACTCATTGTCGGCAGTTCGTTTGAGATCACCGGCACGGGTCCACTGGCCGCTGTCCAAGTCGTAGGATCACCGTGAGTGCTGTCGCTCGTGCCGCTCAGCATGCGGTTCGTGGCGGCGGGTGTCTGGCGCAGCGTTCCGGCGGTGGATGCGCTGGTGTTGTCAAAGCTGATGTCCACCATGAGGTTTCGCGCACCATCGTAGGCGAAAGGTTTGAGGTTGAAGGCATGGAAGGAACCGCTCGCCGTGAAACTGGCAGATGTGTAAACCGTCGTCCAGTCACCCTCCTCCCAGGTCCGGCCGTCAAAATGGTCCAGCGTGGTGTGCTTCAGCCGGATTTTATAATTGCTCATGGCCTGGCCGCCTGTGGTGAGGCGCCAGAGGGCCAGAGCGGAGATCAGCTTCGGCACCGCGCCCAGCTCCGCCGCGGTGTAAATGATCTGGCAGCGAGAGTCATGCGCGGCGGTGTTGTGAACCTTGTCGGTGCTTGTGGTGGCGCTCGTGGAACCCACGACGCGATCAAAGTAAGAGCCGAGGATGTCCACCACCGTCGGGTCCGTGTAGCTCGTGACAGTGTCGCCTTGGTCGTCCACGGCGGTGGCGGTGGCATTGAAAAGAGCATCCGCATTTGCGGTGGCGGGCATCCCGCTGAATACGAAGGTGTCATGGGCAACCGGCTGCACGTCGAAGGCATTGCTGAGACCGGTTTTCCCTCCGCCATCGGTCGCCGTCAGAGTCATCGCGGTGGCTGCGGCCGTCACGGACAAGGCTGTGGTGGCGACGCCGTTGAAGAAGCCGGTGACGCTGCCTGGTGTGAATGGCGGCGGGTCGCCGGCTGAGGCGGAAGACAGCGTAACACTGCCGCTGTGATTGGTGATGACCGCACCGTTGATGTCCCGTGCCGTGATGATCACATCAAAGGCCTTGTTTCGCTTCTGCGGACTGGCGATGGCGGCAAAGCTGTAGGCGCTCACATCATTATCCGCGATGCTCACCAACCGTGTGGCGTCCGGGAAGCCCGACCCGCTGGCGGTTAAAGTGGCACTTTGAACCCCGTCCAGGTCGGAGTCATCCTGAGGGGCCGCGTCAAAGCTGGCGCTGAACTGCCCGGCGGGGATCACCACTGTCGCAGGCACGGTCAGCTCACCGGGCTCATCAGATGCCAGATTCAGCGTCAAATCAGAGGCTTGCACCGTGTTCACCGTGACGGTGTAAGTCTGAGGTCCGTCTCCCTCACGTAGGACGGCAGGTCCGGTGAGCACGATGGCGGGGGATTCGTCATCATTCACCGTCACGCTGGCCGTGCCAGGCGTCCAATTGGGCACGCTGGCGGTCAAGACGACGTTTTGTGGCCCCTCGGCCAGCAGATTATCCGCCGCATCAAAAGTGAAACTCACCGGCCCCGCGCCGCCTGCCGGGATCACCACGCTCGCAGGCACCTGAAGACGTGAAGAAGCCGCGCTGAGCTGCACGGTGATGCTTTGCGTTGGTGCCGTGCTCACACTCACACTGCCGCTCAGACCCGTCGAGCCCTCCGTGACACTTCCAGGTGCCGTGAGCGTCAGGACCGCCGTCTCGCTGTCGGTCACCGCCAGCACGTGTGTGCCCGCCGCGATGTTTGCCACCGTGCTGGCCGTGATCACCGTTGTCTGCGTGCCATCCAGCTCGGCATCGTCCACCGGGGTGATGTTGAACGTCTTCGAGGTCTCCCCGGCCAGCAGGGTGAGGCTAGCTGGCACCGTGGCCGCAGCAGGGTTGCTCGAGGACAGGTTCACCGTCACATCCGATTCCTGCGGGAGGTTGAGATTCAATGTGGCCGTAAAAGGCGCGTCTGTCTCCACCGCAGAGGAGGCCGCCACTATGCTGAACTGTGCCGTCGTCTCGCCCAGAAACTCCACGTCATCGATGTTCCAGCCCGAATAGGCCGTGCCTGCGACCACGTTTTGATAACTCCAGCGCACCTGCACCGCCGGCTGCTGGTCCGCGATGGTGGAGATGTCATACTCCATCGTCTGCCAGGCACTGTCCGTGATGGCCGTACCAGGATTTACAAACACCTCCCGCCACGTCGTGCCGTCGGCACTCACCTCAACCGTGGTCCGCGTGCTGCTGAGCACGTTCGTGTTCAGCCAGCGCTTGAAGCGCAGCCGCGTCGTCTTCCGTGCCGAAAGGTCCACCGGTGTGCTCGTGAGATAAAACGGCCCGCCGACGGCAGTGGCGACATTGCCAGCCAGGTTGACACCGAACACATTGCTGCCAGTCGCGCCGCTGGCCGGATCAGCATTGCCAGCTCCCCCGCCCGAGGTGCCTCCAGCACCCGCAGGCGTGCCATAGGCCCACTGCCCGCTGGTGGTCCAGCCCGGATCGGCGCTCAAATCAAAGCTCACCGCCACGGGTGGCGTCACATAAAGACGCACGCCGATGGGTTGATTGAAACTTGTCCCGGTGTTTGTGAAAACAAGATTCGTGCTGTGAAAGCCCGGTTCGATCAAATTCGCCTGCGTCGTGATCGTGACTGTCACATTGGCGCCTGCGCTGAGCGTTCCACTCGCCGGGCTCACGCTGAGCCACGAGCAGTTCGGATCTGAACTCCAGTTGATCGCCGAAGCACCGTCGTTGCTCAATGTGAGCGTTTTGGTCGCGGGAGAAAAAGGACCACCCTTTTTGCCTTCGATGTTCCAACCGCTGCGATCGCTGATTTCCAAGCTGTCGGGCACATCATACTGCTCCAGAACGCCGGTTGTGGTCGTGCTGGCGGGTGCGGTAGCCCCGTCGCCCATCCCGCGCTTGGCAAACGCCGTCCATACCTCACCGAGGTCTTCCGGGTGGTTGACGAGCGCGGCCTGCAGGATGCCGTCGCGAGCTTGGATAAAGCTCGGATTCGCCGGCGCGTATTTCATTCCTTCCGCCACCAAGAATATGGCCCGGTCGTTGCCGATGGCGAAACCGTGCTTCAGGATCATGTTGGCCCTCATGTCCCAGAGGGTGACAGCCCAGACCGTCCCCTGATAATGCACCTGCGTGGCGTCCTGCGTGGCCGCGTAGGTCGGATTTCTCGGCACGTTCGTGTGCCAGTCCACCTGTGTGGGATCGATATCCTTGAGCGTATGAGGATTCTTGAGCATGTCCGTGCAGTAGCTGTAGCGCCGGGCACCGTAGTAATAGTTCTCCGAGTACCAGCCGCTGGTGAGATAGCGACTCCATCCTGCACGTGCCCAGTTTCCGTGAGGATTGTCAGAAGGCTGGGCCGTGAGAGCAAGACCGAGAAAGTCTGACCAGCCTTCACCCATACCTTGAGTGCTCAGCGCCGTGATCGTGACCGAAGGACCTCCAACGAGTCGATTGCTCACGCCATGGCCGTACTCATGCAGAACAACTTCGGCTTCGAACGAGCCGTCTCGATCTGGAGTTGGGTTCGTCCAGTTAAACATTTGCATGCGTCCGCGACTTCCATCCGTCGGTGTCGAGAAATTCGCGTTGTTAGTTCCGCTTCCGTCTTGAGCCTCCGAATTGACTGGATCGTTTCCCACGCCGCCGCGACCAAAATTGTCGACTTGGAAATTCCCTGCCGCCTCGGTGAAGCCGAATTCATACATGCGGTCATGCATGAAATTCGTCCAGTAGAAGAGCTGCGTCACTGAAGCGTCCTTCAAATTGGACGGCTCCTGGGTCAAGTTGTGAGGAAAGTCGAATACACGCCCCGTTCCGGTGGTTCGCGGCAGATCGGCCACGTTGTCGGCATTCGTGTCCGTGTACGCATCCGAGTTGTTTCCGCTCGTCATGTTGTCACCGTCGTTGATCCAGCCATTCGGTGAAGCCGTGGTGTTGAGAGCAGGCAGCGTGACCAAAACTCGGCTTACAGGCAATGGTTGAAGACTGGAAGGCTTTTCGTGCCCCGGGGACATCGGCGTCGGACTCTCTGCGGTGAACACACGATAGGTCGCATCGCTGATGTAGGCGGTAAGAGACTGGCGCACCAGCACGTCTCCGTTGTCGGCATCCACGAGCACGCGATACATTTCAGCCCTGCTGCGGCTTGTCAGCGTAACGTCCCAAGTCAGGCGCATGCTGTTTTCGTCCATGGGCAGCCACGTGAGTTTCGCATCTGCGTCCGTCAGTAACGCGGCGCGGAACTGCTGCCGCCTGTCTGGCTGCTCTGCGGGTGGTGCCATCTCGCGCACAGTCTCCGCCGTCATGTTTTCCCCCAAGTTGCGACCGGCGGCTGCCACCGCTTCTTCGACAGCGAGCTTCGGCCGCGCGCCTTGGGCTGCCGCTGCCGGGTCCGGGATGAATTGGCTCCCGATGTTGATCAACTCAGACTTCGTCGTGAGATTCGCCTGCAAAACTGCCTCGAAAATGTCGATCCCCTCATGCTGCTGGTGCCACACCACCTTGCGTGAAGGCCCGCGCGTCGTGGAGTAATCCGTCACCCGCCGTGCCGTATCAATGCTCTCCGCACCATGGCCGAACACCTCGCGATGCGCATTGATGAAGTTCCGCACCGGTGCGTCCGCGTCCTGCGCGGCGCCCTGCTCCGGCAAACCTGTCAGCAGCCTCGCCGTCGATCCCACCCACTTCGGCGACCCGGTCACGGGATCAAAATCCACCGTGACTCCCGGAATTTCCGCACGCAACCCTTCGAGGGCCTGCCTCCGCGCCTCTTGGAAGGCCGGCATTACTGCTCTTCTCGCATCAAAATTCGTCATCGGGCCGTCTCCCTTGCTCAAGGATACGTTCTGGACATCCGCCTTCGACACCATCTTGCCAGAAGAGCCCGACACCACGTCTCTACGAATGCCCTTTATAGACTGCCCCGGTCGCCGGGTCACAGCGAGGAGCAAAATCAGCACAAGGACTCCAGCAGACGCCGCAATCGGTATCAGACTCTTTTTCATGTTTTAAGGAATAATACCTGCGTTATACCCGTGCTATCCGCTCCTTGGCAAGGAGTACCCTGCCATAAGCACCGAGGATGCAGTCCAGAGCTGAAAAGCATGATCACCAGGCGTAAAATTCCCCGTATCCATGACATCTCGCCCCCGACTAGGAACACATCACCCTTGCCATGCGGACGGAGGAAGAATTGAAAATGTGGGCAGGAGGAAATGAGTGTCTGCGTCCAGAATGAAGCTCCAATGCACCGATCGAAACATTCGGCCTTCGAGCTTCATCATCCCTCATTCTGGTTCTATCATTTTGACGGCGATTGAATGTTGTTCTGGATAACAAACACGCGCTTGGCACCGTCCCAAACCCACTGCTCGTCCACCTTTTTGTCCAACTGACACCCTGCCTCATTAATGATATGCTCAATTCCGTGCAGTCGTAGTGCAATTGGCTTGGAAACATCACCGTCAAGATGCTCGATCTGCAACTGCCCGCGATCAAACCAGCGCTCATAGTTGTCAGCCACCGCTCGTGTCGTCATCAGTGTCCTTGACCGGCCATCTTTGAACTCCAGCAGCCAGAGCGATCCATTCCCTCGATGCGTGCTTGTGAAAACTTGCAGCACCCAGCCAACATCTCGAATTTTGCGCCACGATAGATCTCGGACATAATGGCCTGCACCATCGAGATAGTCTTGAGGCAAAGGGACGAAACTTTTCACGTTGTCCCCATCGCGGCGAACCACGAGCAACCGCCCCCACCAACGCGACTCTCGCTCACAATGCAAGGCGGACACTGTCGCATCCTCGGGATGTGGCACACGAGTCACTCGGGCGAAAGCGTTCGTGGAACGCGTCAACCCATCGCGTGCCCAAAGAGGCTCATCGAACAGGGTGTCCTGCCCAACGCAGGTTAACGCGCCACATGCAAGCAGCGTCAGACATTGGATGAAGGCGGGAGAACGCATCGGGTAATGCAGTAAAATGAAAGGCATTTTGCGAATGTGCGGGTTCTTTTCAGAAGCCAGCGCCTGCGTGGAAAACTCAGCAGTGCTATCTACGTTCTGAAGGCATGACTACTCCTCTCCACCGCCGCGCCTTTCTGGGCAAAACATCGCAGGGACTCGGTGCGGTCGCGCTCGCGTCGCTGATGCGTCCGGCTTTTGGGGCTCCGGTGAAGGGCGTGCTCGGGAACCTGCCGCTGCCGCAGAAAGCGAAGCGGGTGATCTGGCTGACGATGGCGGGCGGGCCATCGCATCTGGAGACATTCGATCCGAAGCCGAAGCTGGCGGAGATGGATGGCAAGCCGATGCCGGAGTCGTTCACAAAGGGACAGCAGCTCGCGCAGCTTCAGGGCAAGCCGCTGAACTGTTTCGGGCCGCAGCACAAGTTCGCGAAGTTCGGGAAGAACCAGATCGAGCTCTGCGAGCTGTTTCCGCAGATCGGCAGCGTGATCGACGACATCTGCCTCGTTCGCAGCATGACGACAGATGCGATCAACCACGATCCGGCGCACATGTTCATGAACACGGGCTCGCAGATCGCCGGACGGCCGAGCATGGGCGCGTGGGTGACGTATGGACTCGGCACGGAGGCGTCGGATCTTCCGGGATTCGTCGTTTTGACCTCGCTTGGCAAAGGCGGGCAGAATCAGCCCATCGCCGCGCGGCAGTGGAGCAGCGGCTTTTTGCCGTCGAAGTATCAAGGCGTACAGCTTCGCGCGAAGGGCGATCCCGTTTTGTATCTCACCAATCCGAATGGAATCACGCGAGAGCAGCAAGAGCGCGACGTGGCGGCAATCAACATGCTCAACAAGCAGCGTGACGCGCTCGTCGATGATCCCGAGATCGCCACGCGCATTGCGCAGTATGAAATGGCGTTCCAGATGCAGGCGAGCGTGCCGGATTTGATGGATGTCACCAAGGAAGGCGCCAAAACGCTGGAACTTTACGGCTGCACGCCGGGTGATGGCTCGTTTGCCTCCAACTGCCTGCTCGCGCGTCGCCTTGCCGAGCGCGGCACGCGATTCATCCAGCTTTATCACAAGGACTGGGACCATCACGGCGGCGTGAAGGAGGGCGTGAAGCTCAAGGCTGAGGAAATCGACCGCGCGTGCATGGCGCTCATCACCGATTTGAAGCAACGCGGCATGCTCGACGAGACGCTCATCGTCTGGGCGGGCGAATTCGGCCGCACACCAATGTCGCAAGGCGGCAGCGGGCGCGATCATCACAACAAGGCGATGTCCGTGTGGCTTGCTGGTGCCGGCATCCAAGGCGGCATCGTTCACGGAGCGACCGACGACCTCGGCTACGCCGCCATCGAGAAGATCACGACCGTTCACGACCTGCATGCGACGATGCTTCATCAGCTCGGCATCCAGCACGACGCCTTCAGCTTCAAATTCCAAGGACTTGATGCGCGCCTGAGCGGGGTGGAAGGTGCGAAGGTCATCAAGGACATCCTCGCATGAGTTTCAGGACCATTGAGATTTCGGACGCCACGCTTGCGGGCGCCGGCATTCATCATGTCACGGTGAAGTCGGCAGCGTTGCATCGTAGGGCGGATGTGAGCTTCTACGTGCCGGACACGAAGGCGGAGTCGCTGCCGCTGGTCATCCTGCTCCACGGTGTTTATGGAAGCCACTGGGCATGGTTGTTCAAAGGCGGCGCGCACAAGGTGCTGGACCGCCTCATCGCGGAAGAAGATCTGCCGCCGATGATGCTGGCCATGCCGTCGGACGGTTTGTGGGGCGACGGCTCAGGCTACGCGCAGCATCGCCATGCCGACTACGCGGCGTGGATCGTCGAAGAGGTGCCTGAGGCGGCGGCGGAAGTGGATGCGCGCTGCCAGAACGCTCCACGATTCATTGGTGGGCTTTCGATGGGAGGCTATGGCGCTCTGCGGCTTGGCCTGCTAAATCCGAAGCGCTTCACAGCCATCAGCGCGCACAGCAGCATCACGCACGTGGCGCAGATGCAGGGTTTTGTGGAGGAATCACTCGCGGAGTTTGATCTAACTGATCCGAATCCGCTGGCGGTGATCGACTGCGCGAAACTCGCGCCGCGTCTGCCGCACCTGCGCTTCGACTGCGGCACGGAGGATGTGCTGATCGAGCACAACCGCACACTGCATCGCGATCTGCAGGCCGCGGGCATTCCGCATGTGTATGAGGAGTTTCCCGGCGAACACACGTGGGACTACTGGAACACGCATCTCGCGGACACGCTGCGTTTTTTCCACGCGTGCCTGGTGTTCTGACGGCTACTTTTTCGCCGTCCTTGTCTTGTCGGTATAGAAGACCATCGGCAGGCTGAGGTTCTCCTTCTCACCGACGGGCTGACCCACGAGAGGAATCGGAATTTTGAAAGGGAACTCCGGGCTCGGAGAGAAATCGCGATCGAAGGCAAGCATCGGACCACGGATCACGAGATCGCGCCACTCTGCATACGGACCGGTATAAACATCAGTGATCCGCTCGACCTTGGCGGAGACCGGCGTCATGACGAAGCCGGCGAGTTTGGCTCCGCGTTCCTCGGCTTTTGATTTCATCAGTTCGTAGTCGCCACGCTGCACCGGCAGGTTCACACAGGGCACGTCGCCATACCATGCGACGAAAGCCGGAGAGTCAGAGATGATGAACTCGTTTCTGTCCGTGAGCATGTGCAGGATGAATGCACGCTCAGGCAAGAATGGGGGCCAGTGCGGCGGGATCTTGCCGCCCATGGTGAGGCCGAATTTCATGAGCACCGGGAGATTTACCGCCATGGGCAGTGCGGTGATGAAGAGGGCCACGATCGGCGCGCCCCAGCGTGCCACGAATTCACCGGACATCTGAAAGCGTGACCAGAGCACCACGAGCATCGCCGCTCCAAAAGCACTCAAGGCAGGCATGAGGACGATGTAGAGAGCGTTGTCATCGTTCTCCTTGTCCGGCAGACCGAGAAGTCCCATGCCAAGCGCAACGCAGGCAAAGACCACCGCCAGCGTCCAGCGTGCAGAGGCGGCGTCCGCCTTGCGAAAGCGGTGCATGAGCGCGAGGAAAGACAGCACGGCCGGCACCACGTAACCCAGATGGGCGAAGAGCAGCGCCAGCTGCTCCTGCCAGCCCAGGCCGGCGCGCCGCAACAGGTCGTCCACCTGCAACAACGGCACGCTGGGTGAAAAATCCCGCAGCAACGTATCATGCGCGACGGCGGAGGACTGCGACTGCATGAGCGCCTTGATGCCGCCGAGCGGATCGCCGCAGAGCTGCACATTCCACCAGCCCCAGGCGACCAGCACCAGCGCCGGGAACAACGCCACGATGACCGCGCCCGCCCTGCCGCGCGGGAGAAACACCGCCACACCGATGACGACCCCCAGCACGATCCATAGCGCCATCCAGTGGGTGAGCACCATCAGGGCGCAGACCAGGCCGAGCAGCGCGAGCGGCATGAAGGTGCCGCGATCCTCCACCGCGCGTCCCGCCGCCGAGGCATAGAGACGAAAGGCGAGCGCAAACAGCAAAATGAGCAGGGCGCGCGGCGCGCCGCTGACCATCAGCTCCCACGCGGGTTCGCATACCAGCAGCGCGATGGCGGCGATGGCGGCGACCTGTTCATCGAACAACCGGCGTGCGGCGCCATGCGTGAGGAAGATCGTCAGCAGATACCACACGACCCCGAAGCAGGCGATCACGCGGTCCATGAGGAACACCGCGCCTCCCGTGACCGGATCATATACCTGCCACGGCTTCATAAAACGGAACGCCACCGACCACAGCAGCGGCTGGAGCGGAGGCTGCACGGTCTCCGGCATCGCCAGCGGCGAGGGTTTCTTTTCTGCGGCCTCCATCTGCGCCCAGGCATAGGGCTCGATGACGTGACTTTGATAAGAACCCGTGCGGGCGATCTGCCGCGCGAGCTGCGCCTGATTCATCCCCTCCGCGCTGCTCAGGCCGCGAAACGTCACAAACACATGCAGCAGGGCCATGACGATGGCCGCGGCGTAAAACACCAGTCGAAGCAGAGCGCCGGGGCCGGAGGAGTTGGAGGACATGCGGCCTACATGCCACAGGCGGAGCCAGCGTGCCAAGAACGATCTCGCCCGTCACTGATGCGGCTCGAAGATCACGCCGGCACACTCGCGCCTTCCGTCCGCGCCTGCACAGCGCCAGTGCCAGCGCACCGAGGGCTTCACGAACGAGCCCAGCTCGCCTTCGAGAATGCGGAACTGCCCCAGCAGCTCGCCGCCATCACGCACCACGAGAGAGCGTGCCGCCACGGTGCCCTCCAGCGTGCCGCCGGCCTCCAGAGTCACGGGTCCTTCGCAAACAAAGTCTCCCGACGCCTGACCCGAGACCGTTATGGACCGCGCCCTCACTTCCTGCAAAAAGGTCACTTCGCAGCCTGCGGCCACTTCGAGCCGGTCACAGACGATGAAGTCGGCGATCAACCCGCTCATGTCGATCGTGCGCGAGGGCAGGGCCAGGGTCTCCTGCTCCACGCGCCGCAGCTTCTTCATGCAGACAGGGCAGGAAGGCGTGGAGAAATCACCCGCAGTCGTGACGACGAAGAGAAAATCACTTTTGTCACCCGGCAGGGTTCGCACGGCCGCATCCAGGGCCGTCGCATCCACGGCCTCGATCCGCAATTCCTGCGCCGTGCGAAGAGCGGCCGGGCTGAAACCCGCGGGCGCGATCAAAATGCCTCTGGTATCACGCGCCGTGCGCACCTCCTGGGCAAAACGCTGCACCGTCTCCGGCGTGGCCCCCCACTCATTCCACGGGGCGATCTTCACCATCGCCCGCCGCGCCTTCGCGGACTTTGGCTGCTCGATCATGCCAAAGTGGACGGCTCCATCCGGCGTGATGTGGGATCCGGCCAGTTCGCAACCCGCTTCAGCAGCGATCGCACGCGCCAGTTCCGACACGCGCGTCCAGTCGAGACCGGCGATCAGCTCAGGCGACCAGCCTGCCAACCGGTCCACACCAGCGCTCCGCCGCAGCGAGAAACCAGCTTCTTCGAGTGTGACGAAAGGGTCGAGCATGAATGTGTTCGAAACGCAGAACGCCGGAAACATCCATCAATCCCACGATCCATCAATCCACATCTCCGCCTTGCTGCATCCCCAAAACCCTGTTTCTTCCGCGCCTCATGTCGAAGGCCGCCAAAACAGCAGAAACCAAGTTTTTTCAGACCGGAACCGCCAAGGACCCGTTCGTGTTCGCGTCCGGCGACCAGCTTCCCGGCATCACCGTGGCCTATGAGACCCATGGCAAGCTGAATGCCGACAAGTCGAACGCCATCCTGCTTTTCCACGCCCTGTCCGGCAGTCAGCATGCGGCGGGAGTCACCCGCGAAGTCGCCGGCACCGACGAACGCTGGACGGAGGACATCCACACCGGCTGGTGGGATCTCTTCATCGGACCCGACAAGGCGCTCGACACGAAGCGCTACTTCATCATCTGCGCGAACTACCTCGGTGGATGCTATGGCTCCAGCGGCCCCGCCTCCATCAATCCCGCCACCGGGAAGCCCTACGGCAGCAGCTTCCCGCCTGTTCGCACCAGTGATGTGGTGAACTCGCAGCTCGCCCTGCTCGACCATCTTGGGATCAAGCAGCTCCACGCCGTCATGGGCGCCTCCGTCGGTGGTCTGCTCGCGATCAATCTGGCCACGATGTATCCGGAACGGGCGAGGCTTGTCGTCCCCATCGCCAGCGGCTGCCGGACCACTGTTTTGACCCGTCTCACCCTGTTTGAGCAGGTGCTGGCCATCGAAAACGACCCGCATTTCCAAGGCGGTGACTACTACGAGGATGGAGCGCCTGAATACGGGCTCGCTCTCGCGCGCATGATCAGCCACAAGACCTTCGTGCACCTCGACGCCATCGAACGCCGCGCCCGGCAGGATTTGAAGCAGGGCGGCGACACGCTGTCCTGGTATCGCGTCCAGCACAACGTCGAGAGCTACATGCTGCATCAGGGCAAAAAGTTTGTGAACCGCTTCGATGCGAACACCTACCTGCGCATCGCCGACATGTGGCTGCGCTATGATCCGCTGCGTGACGCCGGTGTGAAGACCTATGAGGATCTCTTTGCCCGCAGCGCCGCCGCCGGTCAGCACTACCTGGTGTTCAGCATTGACAGTGATTTCTGTTTTTATCCCGAGGAGCAGGCGGAACTCGTCGGCCATCTCGAGAAAGCCGCTGTCTCAAACATGCATATCACCGTGCACTCCGACAAAGGTCACGATTCCTTCCTCCTGGAACCCCAGCTCTACACCCCGCACCTCTCCTTCACCCTCGAAGGACGCTGGAACAAAGGGTCCGTCGATCGACGCGTGCCTGAAGTAGAATAGATTCCTGACATGGAAATGAAGCTCACCTTTCTCGGCACCGGCACCTCCGTCGGCATTCCGGTGATCGGCTGCGACTGCCCGGTGTGCCGGGGCAACGATCCCAAGGACAAGCGTCTGCGGTGCTCGGTTTACATTCAGACTCCTGAGGCCTCATGGGTGGTCGATACAGGGCCGGATTTTCGCATGCAGTGCCTGCGTGAAAACATCCGCCGGATCGATGCGGCGATCTTCACGCATCCTCACATGGACCACCTCACCGGGTTCGACGATCTGCGACGCTTCACGGTTGAGGCGGATCATTTCATGCCGATCTACGGCACGCCGGAATGCCTCGCCGTGCTGGAGCGCATGTTCATCTATGCCTTCAACGGCGAGAACCGGTATCGCGGGTACTTGAAACCGTTTCCCAAGCCGATTCACGGCCCGTTTCATCTCGGTGAGACCACGATCACTCCCCTTCCCGTCCAACATGGCAAAGTGGACACGGTCGGCTTTCTGTTTGAACGCGGTGGCAAAAAACTCTGCGCCTACATCCCGGACTGCAAAACGCTGTCCCCACAGTCGCTCGATGCACTGCGTGGCGTGGACACGCTCATCATTGATGCGCTGCGGCACACACCGCACCCAACGCACATGAATTTCGAGGAGACGCTGGCGGTTCAGCGCGAGATCAGGCCGCGCCAGACCTGGTTCACCCACATTCAGTGTGAGATCATGCACGCCGTGGAAGATCCGAAGCTTCCCGCCGGAGTGAACATCGCCTACGACGGGCTGAAACTTGAGTGGGCATGACTTTCAGACTGCCAGCCTGTCTTGCCGTCGCGCTGGCGCTGCCCGTTGTCTCCCCTCATATTCATGCACAGATCATCGCCGAATGGGATGCTGCAGCTGAGACCGCCGTTGTCTTCAACCCGGACTTCCCCGGCTCTGCCGAATTGGCCGCCTACTACGCCGAAAAACGCCACATTCCGAAGGAGCACGTCATCGGCCTGCGCTGTTCGCAGGAAAGCTCGATTTCCCGCGCCGATTTTGAAGAGCAGCTGCGCCAGCCGTTGCTGAAGGTTTTTGAATCACGCCACTGGTGGATCTCACAACCACCGCTTCCCGGAAAGCCGCTCACGGGCGACGGCATTCGCTCGCCTCTGGCACCGTCTCCTCATGTCCGTATGCTGGTGCTGATGCGGGGCGTGCCGTATCAAATCCGACGCGGCACCCAGAACCCGAAACCATCCGAAGAAGACGAGGCGAGTGTCGATTCCGAACTGACGACGCTCGGCCTTGATCAACCGCCAATCAAAGGAGGGGTGCGCAATCCTTACTTCGACCAGCAGGCCCGTTTTCCCAATGCCCGAAACACTTCCGGACTGCTGATCGTGGGCAGGCTCGACGGGCCCGACGATGACACCGTGAAGCACATGATCGACGACGCCATTTACGCCGAAGAGCATGGTCTCCTGGGCCGTGCGGTCATCGATCTGGCCAAGAAGACCGGCGCCTATCAGGAGGGCGAAACCTGGCTCAAGAACAGCGCCGATTCATTTCGCCGCGCCGGCATTCCGGTGTTTATCGATCCCTACGAGCCCTTGCTGCGCGACTTGTGGCCGTTGCCTGATACGATTCTCTACTTCGGCTGGTATACCGATCACATCACCGGCGCGCTGGCTTCCCCCTCGTTCCGGTTCAAACGCGGCGCGATCGCCTGCCACCTGCATTCGTTCAGCGCCAGCATCATTCGTGCGCACGACAAAGCCTGGGCCGGGCCGTTGCTGTCCCATGGCGCTGCCGTGACCTTCGGCAATGTGTTTGAACCCTACCTCTCACTCACTATCCACTTCGACATCTTCAACCGGCGGCTTCTCGAAGGATTCACCGTCGGTGAGGCGGCCTGGAACGCCACACCTGCCCTGTCGTGGATGAACGTCGTGCTCGGCGACCCGCTCTACCGCCCCTATGGCAAAGGCATCGGCGCGAAGCTCGGCGAAGGAGCCGAGCGCGACTACGCACTGTATCAGGGCATGGCCCTGCGACTGGCGGGCGAACCCGATTCGCACGTCAAGACCACGCTCACGGAGCTCGCCTCGAAGCGTAAAAGCACGCTGCTGCTCGAACTCACCGCGCTGCTCTCAGCACTGCAGTCCAAACTGCCTCAGGCACTCGAACTTCTCGAACACGCCGAGTCCACCGCACATGATCCCGCCGACATGCTGCGACTCCGTTTGTATCGTGCCGAGATGCTGCGCCGAAGCGAACAGGCCGGTGCCGCACGTGCACTTTTGCGCGAGGTTCTTCAGGACGCACGCTTCAAAGACCTTCCTGCCCGCGCCGCCGCCGAATCGCTGCTCAACGACATGGGCGGATGAAAGCAGCCGAAATCGGCGGTCTGTGCTAAACCTCTGCATGCCTCACCCGTTTGCACGGAGAGCCAATCCATACCTCATCATGAAGACCACCGTCACCATCCTGTTTTCCCTGTGCCTCACGCTCGCCGTCCAGGCTGAAATTCGCACTTGGAAGGATGCCTCCGGCGTCCACGAGATCAGAGCCGAACTCGTCGGTGTTCAGGCTGGCAACGTCACTCTTAAGCGTGAGGACGGCAAACTCATCACCCTGCCCGTTACCAGCCTCAGCAAAGCCGATCAGGCGCTTCTGGAAGGTGCTTCAGGCGGCGGCAGCGCAGCAGGACCCGGGGATTGGCCGCAGTGGCGTGGCCCAAATCGCGATGACATTTCTAAGGAGACCGGATTGCTGAAAAAATGGCCCTCCAACGGTCCGAAGCGTGCATGGGTCAGCGACGAAGCTGGTCTTGGCTACTCAGGTTTCTCGGTTGTCGGTGGCAAGCTTTACACGATGGGATTGTTCGATGCCGAAGAGAAAGTCCTTTGCCTCGACACAGCCACCGGCAAAAAGGCATGGGAAACGACTGTCGGAGCCATCTACAAAAACGCCTGGGGTAATGGACCACGCGCAACCCCCACCGTCGCCAACGGCTTGGTCTACGCCATCGGCGGCAACGGTGATCTCATCTGTGTCAACGCCGCCGATGGCAAGCAGGTGTGGACGGTGAGTCTCACCAAAGACCTCGGTGGCGAGTTGCAACAATGGGGCTTCACGGAGTCCCCGCTTGTCGATGGCGATCTCGTCATTGTCACCCCTGGCGGATCGAAGGGAGCCATCGCTGCGTTGAATGCGAAGACGGGTGAGCTTATCTGGCAGACCAAGGAAGTGAAGGAGCCCGCCCAGTACTCCTCCATCATCCCCATCGACCATGGCGGCAAGCGCCAGTATGTGCAGCTCCTGATGAAGAGCATTTTGGGAGTGTCCAAGGAAGGCAAAGTGCTGTGGAAAAGTGATTTCCCAGGCGCCGTCGCCGTGATTCCTACGCCGATCTACAATGACGGCCAGATCTATGTTGCCGCTGGCTACAATGTCGGCTGCAAGGCGGTAAAACTCGGTTCCAGCAGCGCCGAAGAGGTGTACTCCAACAAGAACATGATCAACCACCACGGCGGCGTCATCCTGATCGACGGCCTGCTTTACGGCTTCTGCGAAGGCCGTCCGGGCAACTGGACCTGCCAGGATTTCAAGACTGGCGAAGCTGTGTGGCAGGATCCCGGCATCGGCAAAGGGGCGGTGACCTGCGCGGACGGCATGCTCTACTGCCAGGCAGAGACCGATGGTACCATCGCTCTGGTGGAGGTTTCGAAGAAAGGATGGAAAATGGTCAGCAGCTTCAAGCTCGAAGCACAGAGCTCCCAGCGCGCTCGCGACGGCCGTATCTGGACCCATCCCGTCATCAGCAACGGCAAGCT
>NZ_JAGRPF010000074.1 GCF_020439865.1 Prosthecobacter sp. | reverse complement strand
TGATCGTCCAGCCAGATGCCGAGCGCCGCACCGAGCAGCGTGGGCACGACGACCGACCAGCCGATGAGGCCGAACATGCCAAAGCCAAACCAGATGCTCTGCACGCCCTTGCGCTGCGCCTTGAGCTTGCGCGTCTCCTTCACGCCGACCTTGCGGCTGAAGTCGCTCGTATTTGAGGATGGCGGTTCGTCACTCACGGCGGAACTCCATGAACCGGCGGACGAATCCGCTCTCCAGTTTGGCCAGCACGGAGCGCACGCTGCGTTCGCGTTCGTCCAGGTTCAGAAAGTCGCGCTCCACCGCCTCGCGCAGTTTGCCGAGATCCGCGCCACCGATCGCATTGCGCACGGAAACGAGCACCTCGGCGCCGGTCTTGACCAGCACGCCCTCGTCCACGGCCACATACACCTCGCCCTCGGCGACGGTTTCATACGTCAGGATGCCCGGCGCCACCGGTGCCACGCAGTCCAGACGCTGCGGCAGCAATCCGAACGATCCCTCCGCCGTCTCCGCCACGATGCGCGTCACATCGCTCTTCTCCGCGAACACTTGAAATGGCAGCAGTACTTTAAGACGCATGGGAAGCCTCCTTTTGCTTCGCTTCATCGATCGCGCCGATCATGTAGAGGGCGCTCTCGGGATAGTCTTTGAACTCGTCATTCAGAATGCGCTCGCAGCCGTTGAGCGAATCCTCGAGGCTGACAAGACGGCCCTGCATGCCGGTGAACTGGCCGGTGGTGAAGAACGGCTGCGTGAGGAAACGCTCCAGCCGCCGTGCACGGAAGACGATGTTGCGGTCGTCCTGAGAAAGCTGCTCCAGACCGAGCATGGCGATGATGTCCTTCAGTTCCTCGTATTGCGCGAGCGTGCGGCGGATCTCCTGTGCGATGCGATAGTGCCGTTCGCCCACAATGCTCGGCGTGGCCATATTCGAACTCGATTGCAGCGGATCGATGGCGGGAAACAGTCCCTCGCTGGCGCGCTTGCGCGACAGCACGATGGAAGCGGACAAATGCCCGAACGTGTGCACGGCAGCCGGATCGGTGAAATCATCCGCCGGCACATACACGGCCTGAATCGAGGTAATCGCGCCGGTGTCGGTGTTCGCGATGCGTTCTTCGAGCCTCGACAATTCCGTTCCCATCGTCGGCTGATAACCGAGACGCGACGGCATCTGCCCCATGAGACCGGAGATTTCGGAACCCGCCTGAATGAAGCGGAAGATGTTGTCCACGAGCAGCAGCACGTCGCGATGTTCGTCATCGCGGAAATACTCAGCCATCGTCAGCGCCGTGTGTCCGACGCGGAAACGGCTGCCGGGCGGTTCGTTCATCTGGCCGAAGACCATGACCATGTTCGGCAGCACGCCCGCTTCCTTCATGTCGCGATACAATTCCTCGCCCTCGCGGCAGCGTTCGCCGATGCCGCAGAAGATGCTCACGCCCTCGTGATGTCCGACCATGTTGTGGATCATCTCAGTGAGCAGCACGGTCTTGCCCACGCCCGCACCGCCGAACAGCCCCGCCTTCCCGCCACGCTCCAGCGGCACCAACACATCGATGACCTTGATGCCGGTCTCGAAAACCTCCGACTGGGTGGAGCGCCGCGCCAACGACGGCGGCGCACGATGCACCCCTCGCCACTCAACGCCTTCGACATCACCCGCACGGTCGATCGGATTGCCGAACACGTCGAACATTCGCGACATGATGCCCTTCCCCACGGGTGCCATCAAAGGCCCGCGGGTATTCTTTACGGCCATGCCGCGTGCCAGCCCCTGGGTGGGTGTCAGCGCAATGCCACGAACATGATGAGCATCGAGCTGAGATAACACTTCGATGACGATCCGGTCCTGATCTCCCGTGCGGAGCACGGTGTAGATCGAAGGCAAACCATCCTCAAAACGCACGTCCACCACACTGCCACGCACGGAAACTATCACTCCTCTCCCAGCCATGGATGCGCCGCCCGTTTCTGGTCGGTGATCCAGGCTCGTAGGAGGCAGGTTCATCGCTGTCGGTTACGCTTCAGCCAGCCACTTTTTCGCTTCTTCAAGGTTGGCGTGATCGAAGTATTTGATCGTCGCCCGGGTGAACGGCTTGCAGAAGGTGGCCATGCCTTCCTGCCACTTCTTTTCCCCGGCAATGGCGAGACGTTCGATGTCGCTGAAATGATGCAGGGCGAACTTGGTGTCCAGCCAGACCGCACCGGCTGTCCAGCCATGGAAACCTTCCATGTCGAACAAAACGCGCAGTTTCCCGTGGATTCCGACGAGGCGCTCGAACTCCGGCACAAAGTGCTCGTAATCTGCGGCGACAAGTTTCCCGCTGACATGGACGACGACGGTCTTGCCACCGTTTTCTTCTTTAAGATGAATCGGCATATGAGACTCCTTTGGTTGAGTGTTCCGTAACTTCACGGTCACTCTGGTCCTCTATCAATGAACTCACAATGGGGTGTACAGCCCATTTTATGCGCCGGACGAACGGGACGAAAGCCTGCCATGACAACGACAGCCACACGTTCGGTGCTGAAAATCAGTCCTTTGAGAGCAAGTCCACATCACCTGTCAGCTCGCAAACCTTTGATCAGTTTGTCGTTCAAGCGCTGCTACACCAGCGAAGGCACTCGCACGTTCACATCGACGTCCGCGTTGTAGTCCACTCCATCGAGGCCGAAGCCAAAGAGGCGCAGGAAGCTGGACTGGTAGCCTTCGAAGTCGCCGAGTTCGGCGAGGTTCTCGGTGTTCACCTCGGCCCAGCGTTTGCCCACGAGTTCCTGCACGGCGGGAGCCATCTCCCAGTCGTCCACGCGGATGCGACCGGCTTCATCGGGCTGCGGATTGCCGTTGTAGAGGCGTTCGCGGAAGAGGCGGTCCATCTGTTCGATGCAGTCCTCGTGCGTGCCCTCGGCTTTCATGACCTTGTAGAGCAGCGAGATGTAAAGCGGCACCACGGGGATCGCGGAGCTCGCCTGCGTAACGAGCGCCTTGTTCACGGAAACCCAGGCCTTGCCTTTGATGGAGGCCAGTTTGCCGTCGAGTACGCGCTGCACGCGTTCGAGGTCTTCCTTGGCGCGGCCAATGGTGCCGTTCTTGTAAATGGGCCAGGTCACTTCGGGGCCGATGTAGCTGTAGGCCACCGTCTGCGTGCCTTCGGCGACGACTCCGGCGGCGAGCAATGCATCGATCCACATTTCCCAGTCTTCACCACCCATGACGGCAATCGTCTGCGCGATCTCGTCGTCATTCGCGGGTTCGATGGTCACTTCATTGACCACGCCGGTGCCGGTGTTGAGATTCTTGTTCGTGTAGGAATCACTGCCGATCGGCTTGAGCACCGACTTGAACACTTCGCCCGTCTTCGGGTGCGTGCGTCGTGGCGAGGCGAGACTGTAAATGATGCAATCGACCTGACCGAAGTCCTGTTTGATCGCCTCGATCACCTCCGCCTTCATGGCATCGGAGAAAGCGTCGCCATTGAACGAGCGCGCATACAACCCGGCGGCCTTGGCTTCGTTTTCGAAGGCGGCGGAGTTGTACCAGCCCGTCGTTCCGCAGCGCTCGGCCTCGGCCGGCTTTTCAAAGAACACGCCGATGGTGGCCGCTCCGGAGCCGAATGCCGCAGCGATGCGCGAGGACAAACCGTAGCCGGTGGAGGAACCGATCACGAGCACCTTCTTTGGCCCGTTGGCAATGGGACCGCGGCTTTTCACGACGGCGATCTGGTCAGCGATGTGTTTGGCACAGCCGGTCGGGTGTGCGGTGGTGCAGATGAATCCACGAATTTTGGGGGCGACGATCATAAGTTGGTGATTGAGCGTTAGCAGTCGCCCCGTGGCTGGCAACTTGTTTTCAGACGACCCGGACGCACAGGCTTGCACGTCCGGCGGTGACCGTGCTAGGGTCTGCACCATGGAACCCGCCTCCTGGGCCGCGCTCGGCGATGATGAATTGCTCGAGAAGAAGATCTCCCAACTCGGGCTGAAGCTTGAGGCGACGGAACTCCAACCGCTGATCCAGCAGCTTCATGACGAACTGGCCGCCAAGGGACTCGCCTTCATGCCGCCATGCCACGTGGGCGACGAATGGTTCGTTCCGGTCGGCATTCCAGCGATCTTCGTGCCCTTCTTTCTCGTCCATGACCGACTGCGCAAACTGGAACGGAAGATGATTCTCGAGGTCGAAGGCGAGACGCCCGAGTGGTTCATGAAGCTGATGCGGCACGAGGCCGGGCATGCCTACTCCTACGCCTACCAGCTCTACAAAAAGAAGCGCTGGCAGCAGACCTTCGGCCTGGCCTCGACCGAGGAGACGGACTTTTATCGTCCGCGGCCTTACAGCCGCTCGTACGTCGTGCATCTCGACGACTGGTATGCGCAGAGCCATCCCGACGAAGACTTTGCGGAAACATTTGCTGTATGGCTCACGCCTGGCCTCGACTGGCGTGAACGCTACAAGGACTGGGGCGCGCTGCAGAAAATCGAATACGTCGATGAACTGATGCGCTCGCTTGCGGGCAAACCGCCGCTGCACCAGCCGGAGTATCGCGTGAAGGACTACGACTTCCTCAACATCAAGCTCAAGACCTACTACGCGAAGAAGCGGAAGCTCTACGAGGACTCCTATCCAGACTTTTATGACAACGACCTCCGCCAGCTCTTCGCCGCAGGGGCGGACGTCCCCGAACGCGTGAAGGCATCCGCCTACCTGCGCCACCGGCGACGCGTGTTGATGGAGTCCGTCTGCCAGTGGACCAACGAAAGCAAGTATCGCGTCAGCAAGCTTCTCACCCGTCTCATTGAGCGCTGCAACCAGCTCGACCTCCACGTCAAGGCCGATGACCCGCAGCTCGACCTGCGCCTCTCCTCCTACATCACCACCCTGGTGATGAACTTCCTCTTCACCGGCAAATTCAAACGAACCAAGTAATGTCCTCCCACAAAAAGCGGCTCAAGGTTCTCGCCCTCTTCGATGCGATCTCCCCCACCACGATCGATCAGGATCTGAGCAAGGAGCTTCTCACCGAAGACTGGAAGACCGAGGCCGATGTGCTCAAAGCCCTGCGCGAACTGGGCCACACCACGGAACATCTCGCCATCTTCGACGATCTCGATCTCCTACGGCAGAAACTGCAGAGCTTTGAGCCGGACGTGATTTTCAACCTCGCCGACCAGTTCAAAAACAACCGGGCCTTCGACCAGGCCATCGTTTCATTTTTGGAAATGAACGGCATGCCGTTCACCGGCTGCGGCTCGACCGGACTGACTCTCTGCAAGCACAAGGGCATCTCGAAGAAAATCCTCAGCTACCACCGAATTCATACGCCTGCCTTTGTCATCATCGCCCGCGGAAAACGCATCGCGCGTCCTGAAAGGCTGCGTTTTCCCATCCTGGTCAAGCCGCTCAAGGAGGAGGCCTCGCTCGGCATCTCACAGGCGTCCTTGGTGACGAATGACGAACAGTTCAAGGAACGCGTGCACTTCATCCATGAGAAGTTCGCCAATGATGTGATCGCCGAGGAGTACATCCACGGACGCGAGCTGTACGTCAGCCTGCTCGGCAACCTGCGGCTTCAAGAGTTTCCGATCCGTGAGCTCGTCTTCAAGGAGGTGCCCCCGGATGAGCCGAAGATCGCCACCTTCAAAGCCAAATGGGACGATGAATACCGTGCACGCTGGGGGCTCAAAAACCAGTTCGCCGAAGATCTGGATCCCGCCGTGGCACGTGACATTCAGCAGACCTGCAAGCGCATCTACCGCCTGCTCACGCTCGACGGCTATGCCCGCATGGACCTGCGCCTGACGGCGGACAACAAGGTGTACTTCATCGAAGCCAATCCAAATCCCATTCTCGCCGCCGACGAAGACTTCGCGTTGTCGGCATTGAAGGGCGGACTGCCCTATCCCCAGCTCATTGAGCGCATCCTGCGCCACGGACTGCGTGCGGAACGAGGCTGATCACGACGCCTTACTTCAAGCCGCGCACTTCAAATCCTTCCGCCTCGAGCACTGCGCGCACTCTGGCGGCCTGGTCGCCTTGAATTTCGATGCGCTTGTCGCGCACGGTGCCGCCGCAGCCACAAGCGGCGCGAAGACGTTTGGCCACTTTCTCAATGACCTGCACAGGCAGATGGGTGGCGAAGTCTTTGACGACGATGACCGTCTTCCCGCCGCGATGCGCGGTTTCACGCTGGAGCACAACGCGGCCCATCTTCCAGAGGCGCTGAGGAGAGTCGGGATCGTCGGCGGGGTTCATGACTTGGGTGCGCTGGCACTGAGGTCCTTGTTATAATAGACCTTCACGAACTTCATACCCTTCTTGTCGTCGTAGCCGCGTTCGAGCTGCGGATCGGCCTCGCCGGCGGCGGGCTTGATGTGGATCTCGACGCCGGTGTCGAGTTTGAGCACGGCGGCAATACGCTTCTTGGCCTTGCCGAGATCCTTCTTCGAGATCTCAAAACTGGTCTCCAAGGGCTGCCCCTGCTCTTCTTCGATGCGGGCGCGGTGTTCTTGAAACTGCGCGATGGTTTCGGGTGATTTGAGGACCTCCTGCTCGAACTCCTGCAGCTCGAACTTTTCACGGTCTTCGAAGTAGTCGAGCGCGTCCTTGGCGGCATTGGCAGTTTCCCACGGCGGCGTGTCGTCATCGGCAGGCGCCTGTTCTTCGAGGAAGGACACCGCCATCTTGGTGTAGGCGTTGGTGAGGAAGGCGGCGTCAGGGACTGCCTCGACACCGAGGAACTCGCGCACCCAGAAGCGAGTGTCGCCGCCGCTGCGATCAAAGGTGAGGACGTAGTAGCCCTTTTCGGCCCAGAAGTTGAGGATGAGGCAGCCTTTGTCGATCTTGTCGGGATTGATGCCGTGCTCCGTGCTGAGCTGGAGATCGCCGTTGCGCGGCGTGATGGTGAGGAATGGCACGACGCTGTCGCTCTTCAAAATGCATAGCCCACTGACGAGCTCGCCCTCGATGTGGACTTCCTTGAGCATGGCTATGCACAGGTCGCCGGCCTTGATGTTCGGGTGATTCGACTTGGCATAGAGCCGCTGGGCAATCTCGACGCCCTTGGCAAGAAGCTTGTCCTCGTCGGCAAAGATGGCCTTGACGCAGTTGTTCACCTCATGCTGGGCCAGCGAGGCGTGATGGGTGAAGCGATGGGCGATGCAGGCCTTGAAGGGCTTGATGAAAAGCGCGGTGAGGTTCTCCTGGTCTTCTTCGGCGACCTTGAAGACTTCGCGGGATGTTTGCAGCGGTTCTTCACGCTGAGGATTCCCGACCTTGGCGAGGACGACATTGGTGACAGTGGCAGTATTGAGGCGGAGCTTGACGGACATGGGGGCGCGGAGGGTAGAAAGGGAATGGGATTCGCCAAGGATTAATGGCCGCTGCGCGAAGTGGACCACGCAGAGTGTTTCCTGCCTGCCTGCCAGCAGTTGTTCACTGCTAGGGGTTTCCCCGATACATCAAGCAGGGCTGCACCGATTGCGATGCCCCCAGAAATGTTCAGACTGGCCGGGTTAAAGGCCGCCCGCATTCCATTTTTCACTTAACCTCCCAGAGCCATGAATGCTGCATTGTTCACCACCAAGTCGCATCCTTCTGACAAAGAAATTGCCCTGCTTGCCTTCGAGAATTGGAAGTCAGAAGGATGCTCACACCTGAGGCCCGAACACTGGCTGTTTGCGGAAAGGGAGCTGATGGAGGCCTATGCGGTGCAAAGTCGCGAATTTGCACCATCAGATTCGGAAAGAGACGAGGAGATCATCTCCTGTTTCACCCAAAGCCACGCATCCCACCTCGCAACGAAAGGATGACCATGAACAAATCTCATTCACTCAATCAAACCGTGGTCGTGACAAGCATGGATGAGCACGCGATCGGCGCCACTGAGTCGGTGGGCACTCTGTCCTCCCATCAGTTCCAGAGCAACCATGAGGCCGTTTCAACGAGCGAAGGAACGAAGAAACTGCTGAAGGTCACCACCGGAATCCGTCTGGCAAACAGGTCCACTGGAAACTGGCATCACTGCGGTCTCAACGACTAGAATCCGTTTCCCCGTTCGATGTCAGGAGGTCGCCATGAACCGACACCTCAGAAGAACTCGTCTGGTTGCTGGCGTCGCGCGTCCTCCCCGCTTGAAAACAAGCCGTCGGCCACCGGACGAAAGCAATCTGCATGCGGAACACGAGAACGGATCGAACCCGCCGTCCACATCGACAAGCATAGAGGACAGTCCGGTCGTTCGAATCGATGAGCCCATTCATTTCAACTGGGTGCGCTACGAACACCTAATACAGGCGTTGCATGGCAAAATCACGCTGGCGGCGGTGCTGGTGTCCGGCCTGGTCCTGCTCATGCTGGGAAGGCGGGCGGAAAGAGGAGAATACATCTCACCCGAGCGATGGCTGTGCGGAGCAGGAGCCGGATGGTTCATCGCCTGGATGGTGCGGCTGGCACTGTTCACCTTTCTCGCCGCACCGCGCTTTGTGCGCTTCATGCCTGGAAGGATTTGCCTTTCCGGCCTTGGCTCCCTGAGACCAGAGCATATTCTGCATTGGAAAATGGACCGAGGGGTGTCATTGGACTCAAGCGAAAAGGCCTGCACCAGGCTGGAGATATGCTGCCGATGGTTCTGGTGGGAGAGACGGTGGGCAATGTTTCTGAATGATGTGACGCAGGCTGACCTCCTGCATCAACTGCTGAAGACCCGTCTGGCCGCCAAATCAAAGGTTCCGCGACGCACGTGGTCATCGGAATTGAGATTGAAGCCGGAATCCTGAGTCGGTAGGATCACTCCATGCCTCGTGCATCCTCCATGCAATCAAGGTCTGCAGACTCCAACGCAAAGGCCAGGAGTTTGAGCGCGACTCGAGTGCGAGCCTTCAAGACAAAGCTCCAAACAACCAGACCGCCCCCCTCTGAAAAGAAGCGCCGGAACTTCGAAAAAAACGCCCGCACTTCGGCGAACAAGAAACCACCGCAACCAAAGCGTCCATCTCCTCCCAAGCGCACCAAACAAGCGCCAGCGCTTCTCGACGCAAACAACGGGAGACTTGCAGAGAGCGCAAAACACCTTCGGCTGATCATGGACAGCGCACCCATGCTGGTCTGGGTGAGCAACACCGAAAAGCTCTGCACCTGGTTCAACCAGCCCTGGCTGGAATTCACGGGCCGCAGGATGAGACAGGAACTAGGCAATGGCTGGGCGGAGAATGTTCATCCTGACGACCTGGACCGCTGCCTGACGATCTACTCCACGTCTTTCGACGCCCGTGTTCCCTTTGAGATGACCTATCGCCTGCGCCGTCACGATGGCGAATATCGCTGGCTGCTCGACAAAGGCATTCCGCTTTACGGAGCCCGGCGCGAATTCACCGGCTACATCGGCAGTTGTGTGGACATCACCGAACGCAAACTCGCCGAATCCGACATGCGCAGAAAAGAGGCGCAGCTGTGGCTGGTCACCGAAAACACCCCCGCGATGCTGACCCAGTGCAGCTGCAACCTGATATACACATTTGCCAACCGCGCCTACGCAGAAATGCTCCGGCTGCCCCCTGAAGAAATCATCGGAAGGCCGATCTCCGAAGTGGTCGGCAGCGCGGCATTCAAAGTCCTCCGCCCGCGTATCAAGCAGGTGCTTCGAGGGCAGCGCGTCGAGTTCGAAGCCGAGATCCCATATCCGCATGCAGGCAGACGAATCATGCATGTTGTTTACATGCCGGAGCGGGATGCCTCCGGGCAGGTGTCAGGCTGGCTGGCTTCCATCTCCGACATCAGTGAACGCCGGATGATCGAAAACGAACTGCAACGGGAACGCGCGTTTCTGCGCCAGGTGATCGACGCGACGCCCAGCATGATTTTTGTGAAGGACGGGAACGGACGCTTCCTGCTGGGAAACGAAGCCCTCGCGCGCAGTTGCGGGACCACAGTGAAAAAGCTCGTGGGCAGGACCGACGCCGATTTCCATCGCACACCCGAGCAAGTCGCCAGATTCAGTCAGATCGACCGCAAAGTAATGACGAGCGGAAGGTCCCTGAGGATACCAGAGGAAGAAATCACCCAGGCGAGCGGAGAGGTCCGCTGGTTCAGCACGGGCAAGGTGCCCCTGTTCAACGAACAAGGCGTCTGCGACAAGGTGCTCGGAGTGGCCACTGACATCACGGAGCAAAGGCGGGCGCAAAAGGAGCTGGAGAAGCGAGTGGATGAACGCACGGCCGAACTCCTCGCCGCGAACGACAAGCTGCTCGTGCAGATGAACGAACGCCGCCGGCTTGAAACTGCCGTGCTCGACATCGCCGAGCAGGAACAGCGCCGACTCGGCCAGGACCTGCATGACGGGCTCTGCCAGTCGCTCTCAGGCCTCACCTTCATGGCGCGGTCATTGTCGAAGACCTTGGATGCGCAGAACCTCTCTGAGGAGGCCGCAGAAGCAGCACACCTCGCCGAGTTGATTCATCAGTCAGTGGAGCAATCCCGAGACATCGCCAAGGGCCTGCACCCTGTGGTGATGGATGCCGAAGGTCTGGTGTCCGCCCTACATGAACTGGCGGCGCGAAGCAACGGCAACATCGCATGCCGGTTGCGCTGTGAGCACAAGGTGCCCATCGCGGACGATGCCGTGGCGCTGCATCTTTACCGCATCGCCCAGGAGGCGGTGACCAACGCGCTCAAACATTCGGGAGCTCGAACAATCATCCTGAGCCTCAAGCTGCGTCAAAACCTCCTCACTTTGAGCGTCGCCGACGATGGCTGCGGAATCCCGGGAGCCGATCCGACCGGCAAAGGCATCGGGCTGCGGCTGATGAAGTACCGGGCCGATGTCATCGGGGCGGACTTTGCAGTCGCACGACGCAAAAACCAGGGAACACGAATGACGTGCTCGCTGCGCATGACGGATGCCGGCCTGCCTTTGCCACAACCCTCCGGCCACAAGAAAGCAGCCAAGGCCAGATGAAAACCGCCTCCGCCAGGAAACAACGTGCGCCAGCGAACTATCAGCGCCGGATTCTGATCGTCGATGACCATCCCCTTTTTCGCAAAGGCATCATGATGCTCATGGAGCATGAGCCGGACATTCTCATCTGCGGGGAGGCGGAAACCGCGGTCGAGGCCCTCGGACTGGTGGAGCAACTCGAACTGGATCTCGTGATCGCCGACATCTCGCTGAAAGACACCAACGGCATCGAGCTGGTGAAATCGCTCCGGGCCCTGCGCCCGGAGCTTCCCGTGCTGGTGCTCTCCATGCATGACGAATCCCTTTATGCCGAACGCGCCCTGCGCGCCGGCGCACGTGGTTATTTAATGAAGCAGGCGCCGCCCGACCAGGTGGTGACTGCCATCCGCCAGGTGCTTCGAGGCGAGCTGTATCTCAGCGCCGCCGCCAATCTTCTGATGCTCAACACGTTTGTGTCGGGGCGGGACAACACCGGCAAGAGCTCGGTGGAAAAACTCAGCGACCGGGAGCTGGAGATTTTCGAACTGCTCGGCAAGGGCCGTGGCACCAGCATGATCGCCCATGATTTGCATCTGAGCATCAAGACCATCGAGGCGCATCGGTCGCACATCAAAACCAAGCTCGGGCTCTCGACCGCGCCGGAACTCGTACGTGCGGCCGTCGAATGGGTTACCCAGCGCAGCACCAAAGGTCGTTAGCGCCTCCATTCCTCCGCTTGCGGGCTGTAGGATGACGGGCGAGTGCATGAATGCATGACCGACCGTGCGCCGAACACCCCCACCACATCACCGAGCCCCTGGCTGGTGAGGATTCCTGAAATCTTCGAAGGGATCGCCGACGACATTTTGCGAAGATTCGGAGCAGTCTCGAGCACCCGGCTTGGGCATGACTACTATCTGATCAAAACACCGTCTCCCGAAGCCATCCAGAAATCTGAAGCGGCGAAGTTTGCGCGCTGGAACCTGCCCATGGACCACACCTGGCCGTGCAATGCCCAGAAGATGGAAGGTTTTATAGAGAAAGCGGCCCAGACCTTGTTGAAGAAGTTCGGCGAGCGAAAGCCGCAGGGGACTTTCATCGGCACGCTGCATCCGACTTCACCGGACAAGTATTACAAAGGCCTCGCCTCGAATCTGCGTGGCCGGGTGCTGCAACTGTTCCCAAAACCCTCCGCGAACACGGTGGAAGAACAGGATGCGACTGCGGACACGCTGTTTTGCCTCGTCGGCAAGGAAGGATTGTTCTGCGGCATGCAATCACCACGTGCCTGCAACGGACTCTACCCTGGCGGCAGCAAGTTCATCGATCAGGACTCGCCTGACACGATCAGCCGTGCGGGGGCGAAGATCGCCGAAGCGCTACACTACCTGCTGCTGTACCGCCCGCCGATGCCGAAAGGAAGCCACTGGCTGGAACTCGGCGCCTGCCCGGGTGGTATGACCTCCGAATTGCTGGCACGCGAACAACGCGTAACGGCGATCGATCGCGCACCGCTGGACAAGAGGCTCGAAGGAAGGCCGGGGCTGAAGTTCGTTCTTGACGACGTGGCCGCCTTCCAGCCACGCGCCGGCACCACGTATGATGCGCTGCTGTGTGACATGAACGGCCCGCCGGAGGAATCGATCGAGCAGGTGATCCGCCTGTCGCGCTCACTCAAAAAGGGAGGACTCGTCGTGTTCACCCTCAAGGTGCCGCGCATCGAGAACGTGGAAGAACCCTGCGAACTGTTCCGGCTGATCGTGTCGATGACCAAGGCGGCAGGCCTGAAACTGTTTGCGCAGACCCACCTGACCTACAACCGGCACGAGTTCACTCTGTTTCTGGAACGGTCTCAGGAGTGAGCTCCGCCTCCGCCTCAGGAAGATCCTCAGGCTTCAACAACACTGCTCCTTTGAGCAGACGGCAGAATTCTTTCTTCGTGACCCGATGCAGCGTGCCTTGTTTGGTCACAGGGTCCTTCATGGCCTTGTACTCGATGGAAAGACGCGCCCATTCCACGATGCGCAGGTAGTCATCCCCTTTTTTCCAAATCTGGCCTTGTTCCAACTTCATCGGCCCCATTAGCCCCGGCGTATGGTTGTGCCATAAGTTTTTGCATCACGCTCGCACAACAGGCGCAAGAAGCGGGTGGTGCGCGGACGATTCCGGCAGAGTATCGCTGCATGAACGACTATGAACGAGTGGCGCAGATCATCCGCCATCTGGACGCCCATCAGACGGATCAGCCGAGCCTGGATGAACTGGCGGTGCTGGCCGGACTGAGCCGGTTTCATTTTCACCGGTTGTTTTCCCGATGGGCGGGGGTGACGCCGAAGGAGTTTCTGCAATGCCTCACACTCGAAAACGCTCGCGAGCGACTGCGAAACGGTGAGAGCGTTCTCGACGCTGCGCTCAACGCCGGTTTGTCGTCCCCTGGAAGGCTTCACGAACTGTGTGTCACACTGGAGGCCGCCACGCCGGGTGAGATCAAGAGCGGTGGAGCAGGTTGGAGGATCGAAGCGGGCTTTGCGGAGACACCGTTCGGCATGTGCTGCATCGGAACCGGTCCTCGGGGGATCTGTCATCTGGCGTTTCTCAAGGAATCCGGCGAGGAGACCGCGAAGCATGAACTGATGCGGTCATGGCCAAGGGCAGAGTGGCAATGGGATAATGCCAAAGCGGAAGAACTCACCGCCCGAGTGTTCCAATCTGACTCAGGAACACCACTGAAGGCCATCGTGCGCGGAACCCCCTTCCAACTCCGCGTCTGGAGGGCCTTGGTGCGTATCCCTGCAGGTGCGCTGGTCAGCTACGGCCATCTGGCCACGGTGATCGGACATCAAGGTGCAGCGCGGGCAGTCGGCACGGCGGTAGGGAGCAATCCCCTCGCCTACTTGATTCCCTGCCACCGGGTGATCCGCGAAACCGGCGTGATTGGGCAGTATCGTTGGGGGCAGGAGCGGAAAAGGGTGCTGTTGGGGTGGGAGGCACTGCGCCACTAAACCGGCGTAGGCTTTTCCGAGAACACGGACTCCACAGATATCTCCAACAATCAAGATTTCTAAAATAAAGCTCAATTCATGCTTGTTTGTTGGCTTTGCTATTATTATAATTATAGTATGTGTGGAACATAACACCAAAATACCACTTCTCACAAAAAAATCACATCTCCTAAACACCGCCCTATGAAAACGCCCGCCCATCTATCTAGGTTCCTATGCCTCGCTCTTGCGCTGGCGTGGATGCAAGGTGCCCAGGCCAGCACGGTCTTCTGGGGAAGCCAGTTCAATGACCTGCTGTTTGACAGCAACGGACAGCCTTTGGACACGAGCTACACCTTCGAAATCGGCTCATTTGGCTCATTTGTCCCCACCTATCAAAATGTGGATCAGTGGGAGGCCAACTGGAAGGTGTTTGACGCTGCGTTCGATCCTGATGCCAACGGCTGGAACGCGGTGGAGCAGTTCTTTGTCGGCACAGTCGACCACAACTCTCTCGGTGGTTCGGATTCCCCTGATGCCAATCCTGGGGATATCTTTGCCCAAGGAGAACAAGCCTACCTTTGGGTGTTCAATTCGAAATCAATCGTGCCGTCCAGCGAATGGGCGTTGGTGGCCGACACCTCCAGCATTGGGAACTCGGGAGATCAATGGCTGTTCCCTGATCCCGCCGACCCGCCAGGAACCTCCTACGACTGGCAGCTCGGAGACGCAGACCAGGCGATCATTGGGGGTGTGAACAACATTCAGGGGGACGGCACTTTCACCTCCACTCCTGGCACCTACAGCCTGCAGACCGCCGTCGTACCTGAACCCGGCTCCGCACTGCTCCTGATGCTGAGTGCAGCCGCGTTTCTGACGCGCCGCACCATTCGACGCCTTTCTCCAAAGATCATGGCCTAGGAGCACCCCATGAGGGAGAACACATTACGATCACACGCCCTGGCGTGCCGCAGAGACGCGGCACGCTTCGTCGTTTCGATGTGTCTCGCGTTTCTGGCGTGCGCTGGAATCGCATCAGCCGCGACGGATTACGGCGACTACTCTCTCTTTGGCAACGCCAGCAGCACCACGGTGAGCACCATCAAAATTGGTGCCACCACCGACAGCGAAACCTCCGCCACCACCAACTCCAGCGCCACTGGCGACGACATCACTGGAAGCGATGACGAGGACGGCGTCACTCTGCCATCCAGTCTGGCGATCGGAGCATCCGGCAGCATGACGGTGAACGTCTCGAACACCAGCGGCGCCACCGTGTATCTCAACGTCTGGATCGACTTCAACCACAACGGCGTCCTCACCGATGCCGGCGAGCAAGTCGCCACGAACACCACCATCGCCACCGGCACTTCGAATTCGAACCGCACGGTCAACTGCACCGTTCCATCCACCGCCACACCTGGCACCACTGGCGTGCGTGTGCGCCTCACATCCACCAGCACTCCCGGTTCCGCGACGGCCAGTGGCAATGGCGAGGTGGAGGACTACGTGACGACGCTCGTGGTGAACACAGACTTCGGCGACTACCCTTCGTTCACCTCCGCCTCCCAGTTCGCGAGCACGGACATCTGGATCGGCACCAATGCCACCGACGTCGAAGCGGCCAACCCGACAAGCGGAGCCGCAACGGCAGACGACACCACTGACAGCAATGACGAAGATCTGACCATGCCATCCTTCACCACCGGGGTGGCAACCGACCTCGTCATTCCGGTGACCATCCCCGTTTTGGCCAATGTCTCCGGCAGCACCTCACGCATCAATGTCTTCGTCGATTGGAACGGCGACGGCGACGTGGCCGATGTCGGAGAAACACAGACCGTTAAAACCGTGGCGGCCTCCGGAACGAGCAACATCACTTTCTCTCTCACTCCGCCCATCGGCACGTCCGCCGGGACAAAGTATCTCCGCATCCGCGTCACTGAGGGCAGCACCGCCCCGAGTTTCAGCGGCGCCTCGACGTTGAAGGGGGAAGTGGAGGATTATGTGATCAACGTGCAGACCGTAAGCGACTTCGGGGACCTCTCCATTTTTTCGAGCGCCAGCAGCATCGTCAACTCCACGCTGAGACTTGGTGCCACTGTTGACTCCGAAGTGACGGAAACAACCGATGCCACCGCGACTGGTGACGACATCACGGGAATCGATGACGAAGACGGAGTCACCCTTCCTCCCAGCGTTCAGCTGGGTGCCAGCAGTTCGATGACGGTGAACGTGACCAACACCACCGGAGCCACGGCCTATCTCAATGCCTGGGTGGACTGGAACAACAACGGAGCCATCAACGGAGCCGGTTCACAGATCGCCACGAACGTCGCCGTCGCCACCGGCACGAGCAATTCAAACCTGACGATCAACTTCTCCGTGCCGACGAACGCCAGTTTAGGAAATGTGGGGGTGCGTGTGCGCCTCACCACCACGAGTTCCCCGGGCAACTCCGGGGCCAGCGGCACCGGTGAAGTGGAGGATCACATGATCACCATCGTCCCGAGCACGGATTTCGGCGACTATCCGTCGTTTTCCTCAGCCTCCCAGGTGGCGGATGCGAACATCCGCATCGGCACGAACGCCACCGATACGGAGTCCAGCAGTCCAACCACCGGCAATGCAGATGCCGACAACACCACCGGCATCAACGACGAAGACCTCGTGATGCCATCCTTGATTGTGGGAACATCGACGACGCTGTCCATTCCAGTGACCATCACAGCCTCCGCTCTCTCGGGAAGCACGGCCCGTATTCGTGTCTTCGCCGACTGGAATGGTGACAATGATGTCGCTGACTCAAACGAAACTCTGGGATCCCAGACCGTGAATTCATCGGGCACCTACAACTTCACCCTCTCGCCTCCATCGAACACGGTGCCCGGTGTGAAGTATTTGCGTATTCGCATCAGCGAAAGCAGCACGAATCCCAGTTTCAGCGGTTCTTCTTCGCTGAAGGGCGAGGTGGAAGACTATGCCATCGTCGTCGGCACCACGGACTACGGAGACATGAGCGCCTTCGGCAGCGCAAGCAGTCTGGTGAACTCAAAACTGCGCATCGGGGCAACAACCGATGTGGAGCTCACCGACATGACCGATGCCACCGCCACCGGCGATGATAACGACTACCTGGACGACGAGGATGGCGTGACAGTACCGTCCAGCATCGTGCTGGGAACCTCCGGCAGCCTGACCGTCAATGTGACCAACACCATCGGTTCCACCGCCTTCTTGAACGCGTGGATCGACTTCAATGGGAACGGTGACCTCACGGACAGCGGTGAGCAGATCGCCGCCAACACCACCATCGGCAACAATACTTCAAACTCCAACCGTGCCGTGAACTTCACCGTGCCAGCCACGGTCAACCCCGGCACCGTTGGCGTACGCGTGCGCCTGACATCCACCAGCACCCCGGGCCCGACGGGTGCTGCGGGATCCGGTGAAGTCGAGGATTACACCATCACCCTGACATGTCCCACCGTCACGATCAGTCCAGCCACGCTCACTGTTCCCACGGTGGGGACGGCCTACTCACAAACAGTATCTGCATCAGGCTCGACGACGACCTTCACCTATGCCGTCTCAGCGGGGACGCTGCCAGCAGGATTGAGTCTTAACAGCAGCACCGGTGTCATTTCAGGCACGCCTACCAGCAGCGCCACGGCGTCCTTCACGATTACTGCCACAGGTGCAAACAGTTGCACCGGATCACGCGCCTACACCGTCACCCCGGTCTGTCCCAACGGCAGCCTGACGCCGGCCACCCTTCCCGTTGCCTACATGGGCAACGCCTACAGCCAGAGCATCACCGCTTCGGGCGGCACGGCACCCTACAGTTATGCGGTCAGTTCGGGCACACTGCCTGCGGGATTATCCTTGAGCACCAGCGGTGTGTTGAGTGGCACGCCCACCACGAGCAACGGCGCAGGCGCAAATGTCACGATTCGATCCACCGACGTTTATGGCTGCCAGATCAGTCGCTCTTATTCGGTGATTGTCTGTCCCGCGATCACCGTGAACCCAGCCATCGCTGCTGACGCCACGGTGGGCTCCAGCTACTCACAAACCGTGAGCGGCAGCGGCGGAGCCTCGCCCTATACCTTCGACGTAGTCAGCGGTGCCCTGCCCTCGTGGGCCTCTCTAAATCCCACCACCGGTGTGATCAGCGGCACGCCGAACAGCACCACGAGTGCCACGTTCACGGTTCGTGCCACCGACGCCAACGGCTGCCAGGGGACACGGGGGTTCACCATTGCCCCCACCTGCCCGACAGTCACGGTGAATCCATCCACACTGCCGAATGGCGTGGCAGGCTTCGCTTACAACCAGACCGTGAGCGGCAGCGGAGGCACGGCACCCTACACTTTTGCGGTGACCAGCGGAGCGTTGCCGGCAGGGTTGAGCCTCAACACGAGCACGGGTGCGATCACCGGCACTGCCGTCGATGGAAGTCCTGCCACGTTCACCATCCGCGCCACGGGCACCTACGGATGCACCGGCTCTCGCAGCTACACGATCACCCCGGCAAATTTCGAATTCGGTGACTGGAACGGTTCCGGAGCTGCAACGGCCACGGCGAGCACGATCCGGAACACCAATATTCGGCTGGGCGCCACGGTCGATGCCGAAGCAGCCGCCACCACCAACGCCTCCGCGACCGCGGACGATCTCGCCGGTTCGGACGATGAGGATGGCGTGGCCATCCCCGCAAGCATGACGCAAGGAGGCAGCGTGACCATTCCTGTGAACGTGTTCAACAACAACACGGCCGGCCGCTACCTTCAGGGATGGATCGACTTCAACAACGACGGCTCATTCAATGACACGGACGTCACCAGCGGCGGCGAACGCATTTACAACGCGGCAGTCCCGGCCAGCGCCTCCTCGCAGACGATCAATGTCACCTTCACCGTGCCCGCGGGCGCCAGTGTCGGACTTCAGCGGGGTGTGCGTTTCCGTTTCACCGACAACGCCGCCACCACGCCTACCAGCAGCGGTGCGAATGGTGAAACCGAAGACTACACCGTCACCATCGCCAGTCCCCCTGCCACCGGCAGTCTGGGACTACCCATCGTCCAGGAATGGTTCGTGCCGCAGCCGGAAGCGCAGATCCGTGAGGATTATCTGATCCTCGCACCCAAAGTCAGCGCAACCACCGACTCCGTGATCACGGTCACCGTGCCCATCGCGGCCACCAAGATCGTCTTCGACCACTGGGAGGACGGCTACGAAGTGGATTTGAAAAACCCGGTGCAACCGAGCACCCTGATCTGGGGAGACGGCAACGATGCAAACGGCAAACCACCGGGTTATGCCAGCGATCCAGCCTCGTTCGCCGCCGGTTCTGTCATCACCATGCGGAACAATGTCACATTGCCGCGCAACGCATCCACCAAGCTTTATGACGGTCGTGACCGACTTGGCTCAACCTACGGCTTGGTGATGACCCGTGCGGCCTGGTTCACCGATCCCGGTCCGCTGCTCGCAAACTCCGTCGAGGTGCGTGCCGTGAACGACTGGGGCACTACATTTGTGCTTCCTGTGGGCGAGGACGTCATCTTCCCGACACCGATTGCCCAGTCCATGTTTGAGCACTGTTCCGCTTACATCATGGCATCGCAAAACGGCACCACGGTGCAGATCGACAAGGATGCCAACGGCGTTGTGGAGAGCACCGTGACCCTCAACATGGGCGAATCCTATCTGATCAATTCCGGAATCAAAAAAGGAGCGAGAATCACCACCTCCAAGCCTGCCCAAGTCATCGAGTTTTTCGGTGACATCAACGCCAACTTCGAAACGCGTGGCGCCAACGTTCCTCCGTTGGAAAAGTGGTCGAACGATTACTACGCGCCCGTGGGAACCGCTGCCGACGGCGACAAAACCTATGTCTTCCTGTACAATCCAGACACCAGTGCGATCACGATCAATTACATGACGCAATTCGGCTCCGGATCATTCCCCATCCCTGCCAAGAGCACCTACCAGTTCCTCATGCCGCAGAATTCGGGGGCGCATTTCGCCAGTGCAAACGGCAAGGCCTTCTGGGGAGTTGGCACCGTCGGTGCTGAACCCAATCAGAACAACGTGCACGACTGGGGCTACGCCCTCGTCCCCAAAGAATTTCTCAGCACAGTGGTCGCCGTCGGATGGGGCGCCGGCAGTGACGACGGCACCCAAAACGGAAGCCCGATCTGGGTTACACCCACTCGAAATACAACCATCTATGTGGACTTCAATGGTGACGGCAACGGACCGTCGACCGACCCAACTGGACAGAAATACGACCTTGCGCTGAATGCCAGTGCTCTCTCTGTGAGCCGTGTCTATGAGCCGGACAAAGACCAGTCCGGCACGCGCCTTTACACACTCGATGGAACACTCATCATCGGCGCATGGGGGCAGGATCCTGCAGTGGCCGGACCGGCGCGACCGTTCCTCGATCTTGGCAATACACTGCCAAACTACCCTGTGCCAGTCATGTCCAAGGTCTCCAGCATCGTCCTGGACAATTCTCCCGCTGGACCAAGCACCGGTGACATTCTGGAATACACGATCACCCTTGAAAACAAATCGCTCTTCGACCTCTCGACGGTGAGCATCGTGGACGCCCTGCCCACCGCCCTGCTCTCCTACACGCGATACTCCACGACACGCGATGGCATTTCCATTCCTGACAAGGGCACAACCCCCTTCCCGCTCGATGAAAGCGGACTCGTCATTCCTCTTCTCAAAACGAAAGAGAGCACAGTGATCAAGTTCCGCGCCACGATCATTGGATCAGGCACCATCACCAACGTTGTCAGCGTGGGTGGCATGCCTGGCGTGACAGCGACAGATGTCATCACCGTTCAGCCGGGAGGCGTCGCCTCGTCACAATGCGTGCTGCAACTCACGGACGGCACGGGCGCACCGACAACCTTCCAGCCTGGTGACGGCATCTATGTCACTGTGACAGACAGTGATCGCAACACTTCACCAACCGCGGTGGAGACAGTGACGGTGCACATCACCAACTCGACCACTGGTGACGTGGAGACGATCACTCTCGCCGAAACCGGTCCCAATACCGGCGTTTTCCGCAACACCACACCGCTCCCCACGTCCACCACCGCCGGACTCAGCCCCAATGACGGCACGCTATACGTGCAGATTGGCAACAGCATCACCGCAACGCACACGGATGGCGTTTATGGCGACGTGTGCACGAGCACCACCACCATCGCGGCCCCCAGCCTGTTCAAGCAGCTCTACCTGAGCACAGACGGTGCCGACAACGACACATCTGGAGCTCTTGATCGCGTCAGCCCTGTCGCCACCGGTGACACCACCACATCACAATCAACCCTTTTGGCACCGCCCAGCGTTTCCACTATTGCCGCAGCGGCCACCACTTCAGGATCAAGCAAATCAGTTGCCAGCGGCGGTTCTCTGAGTTTCTCGCACACTCCAGGCACCGGCACCAACCGCCTGCTGCTGGTGTCAGTCTCTGTCGGAAACTCTTCGGCTGCTGATTCCGACCCAGCTCCTGGCCGGGTAACCGGTGTCACGTTTGGAGGCGTCCCCATGTCCCAGGTGGCGGCGGGCTACAGCGGTTCGGCAACCCGCACTTACATTTACAAGCTTGTAAACCCGGCGTCAGCAGCGGCCAATGTGGTGGTGACCATTGGAACCACGACATCGTCGGTCATCGCATCTGCGACGACCTTCACGGGAGTCAATCAGACGAATCCAACAGGATCCGCCTCGATCTACGCTGCTTCTGGAAGCAACTACTATGTGGCAGGAACCTTCACCTCTGCTGTGAACGAACTCGTATATTCTTGCGTCGCTGTGGACGAGTACTCAAACGTCCAGCAGGGAGTGACCGTCCCCTCCGGACAAACGCAGCTCTGGAACAACAGCGGATTTGACTGGGTCAGCGGTGCTTCCAGCACCAAACCCGGAGCCACCTCTGTGTCTCTGCGCTATGATTTCCTCGACTATGAGGACGGCGTCATGGCAGCCGTGGCGATCAAACCCGCGCCTGCACCGGCCGGTTCCAGTGCTACATGGACCCAGACACCGGCGTTTGCCGAAACATTCACCATGCCAGCAGGAGGGAACCTGGGGATCACCGGCTACGTCAACGTGCCCAATGACACGCTCTCCGGGACACCTGCGATCAATGCCACGGTCAAAAACGGCAGCACCACCATCGCAACCCTGTCCAATCCAACGACCACGCTGATCAGCGGCGGCAGCACCACATCGGCTTACAAGATGGGCAACTTCACGAAGAGCACATCCACGGGCAACCAAGTCATCACGCACAACCTCGGCACCACACCCAAGGCCATCATTCTCTGGACTTCAGGCAACTCAACCGGCAGCCCCACGGCGCACTATCATTATGCCCAGGGCTTCTTTGACGGCACGACCAGTTATTCTTTCTCCACAGCAGGACAGGACAATGTGGACACGTCCAACACGGCGCGTCGTGTAGCAGCCAAGGCGCTGACCCTCGTGCAATACGATGGCACCACCACGCTGGCTGAGGCCAGCATCTCTTCTTGGAGCAGCACCAGTTTCACCTTGAACTGGAGCACCAACACCTCCGGCACCAACTATGTTGTTCACTACATGATCATTGGCGGCAGCAGCGTCTCGGCCAAGGTGCTCAACTGGACCATTCCCACAGCCACCGGAAACAAGTCGATCACAGGGACAGGCTTCACGCCGGATCTCGTGCTCAGCATGCACGCCAATGACGGCCTGACTGGCGCTGCCCCCTCCTCTTCGACCCGCGGTGCGATCGGACTCAGCGCCATGAACCAAGACGGCGAACAATGGGCCCTTTGTGAGATCTCCAGAGACCCCAGTACCACCAGTGATACATGGCGCGCGCAACGCACGGACAGGTCCTTCATCTCGCTTGTCTATGGCACTGGTGATTTCGCCTCTGAAGCCTCCTTCGTTTCCATGGATGCCAACGGGTTCACCCAAAACTTCAGCAAGGTAAGTGGAAACGCCGGACAAGTGGCCTCACTCGCCATCCGAGGCCTCAACACCACTCTCGGTGGGTTTGATATTTCCACCACCACCGGCAGCCAGACCATCTCGGGCACCGGGTTCCAGCCTGAGGCTGTGATGATCGCATCCACCGGACAGGCGGCCGACAGCACCGCCCAGTCTCAGGCGCGATTCATTCTCGGCGCCGGGGACGGCACCACCCAGGGCACTGCATGGGTTGAAGATGAGGACGGCCAGAACATTTCGGACGTGCGCAGCCTGGACAAAACCAACAAGATCATCTCGCGCACGACCGGAACCGACACGCTCACCAGTGAGGCCTCGCTCGCCAGCCTCAACAATGACGGCTTCACACTCAACTGGACTACAGTGCCAACGTCGCCATGGCAGGCTCTTTACATCGCGTTCGATTCCCCGGTGTCCAACGGAACCTACCGGCTGGATTGGAGCGCCCCGCTGGCAGGCGAAGTAAATCTGATCTCGGGACAGTCACT
>NZ_JAGRPF010000073.1 GCF_020439865.1 Prosthecobacter sp. | reverse complement strand
TCGTCAACATCCCGATCGACGGTGCGATCCCGCGGGATCAAGTGACGCGCATGAATTCACTTCTTGAAGAACTCTGCACTGAGTTTGTCCAATGACCGCTCTTGGATTGGCATCCTGATTTCCCCTTCGTTCCTAACCTCATCACACCTGCCAAAACTATGAAAAAGCTGCTTACTCTCTCCAGCCTGCTCCTGCTTTCCGCAGGCAGTCTCCGTGCCGACCCCGCCCAGGCGGAAGACGTCGCCTACCGCATGGCCAAGGACTACATCGCCAAGTCCTTCCAAATGGCCCCCACCGACAACACCGGCATCCTCGGCAGCGGCCAGGCCATTCGTTTCCTGATCCCGGTCAATCGCGGCGTTGATTATGTCTTTCTAGCCGGAACGGACAGCTTCGCTCTCGACGCGGACATCTACGTCTATGACGAGGTTGGCCAGTTGATCCTCGACGACCGCCGCGGTTCGAAGCTGGCGGGCGTTCAATTCCGTTCCTCCTACAACGGCACAGCTGTCGTTTATCTGCACATGGCCCGCGCCAATGGCCTCGCCTCATACTGCGTGCTTGTCGGTCGCCGAGGCGTGCAAAAAGAAGGCATCTCAGGAGCTGGCGGCGAGGGAGATGCCGCGGTCCCTCAGTTCCCCGAGAAAAAATAATTCAATCCCCCACAAACACACTCCTGTCCCTCACACTCTATGAAAACACTGCTCAGTGCCTTCGCCGCCGTCACCTTGATCTCCAGTTGCACTTACACGACCTACGTCGTGCCCCCACCCAAGCCGGCTCCCGTCAAGCGCAGCTCGTCCTCCTCGACGAAATCCGCCTCCGTCAGCAGTTCCACGGCTCCGGACACGTTCCAGGCTGTCACTAAGCCGTCGAGCTACAGCAACTGATCCTGTCACGACAATTCGTGAATATCTAGATTCGCAGGCCACCCTTGCCGGGTGGCCTGCATTTTTTGGTGCGTGAGCCTTGATGGAACCATTTCACAGCTTGAACACGCACATCAGAGCCGCCAATTTAACCGAAGTGCATGCCCGCCCCAGATCCATCGACACCAAACGTCAATCTTGACGAGTTTGAGTTCGGCCAGACGCTTCGAGCCCACCAAGGTGGTGACAAGGCGTTCGGTCGCTTCGTGATGAAACGTAAGCTTGGACAGGGAGGCATGGGCATGGTCTGGCTGGCGGAAGACACGCTCTTAAAAAATCGCGAGGTGGCGCTCAAGTTTGCTCCGCCAAACATACGCGACGATGACTCGGCAATCGAAGAACTGAAGCAAGAGACGCTCAGCGGGCAGGCTCTCGCCCACCCGAACATCGTGCGCATCTACGATTTCTTCATCGACGAGGAAAGCGCCGCGATCTGCATGGAGTACGTGGACGGTGAAACTCTGGCTCGCCTGCGCACGCGGCAACCCGGCAAAATCTTCGAACCCAGGCAGGTGACACGCTGGGTCGCCCAGTTGCTCGACGGGCTGTCCTATGCCCATCGGACGGCCAGACTGGTCCATCGTGACCTCAAGCCGCCGAATCTCATCGTCAACACCCAGGGCGACCTAAAGATCATGGACTTCGGCATCGCCCGCAGCATTCAGGATGCCATCACCCGGGTCACCAACGTTGGCAGTTCCACCGGCACTCTGGCCTACATGAGCCCTCAGCAGGCAGCGGGACAACACGCGGGGCCGGAGGACGACGTCTACAGTCTCGGTTGTACCCTTTATGAGTTGTTCACCGGCAAACCTCCTTTCTACACCGGAGACATCAGCCGCCAGCTTCGCGATTCTCTGCCACCCACCGTGACCGAGCGCCGCATGGAATTCGGACTCACCGCCGCTGAGCCGATGCCTCCAGTGTGGGAGGATGTGATTATGCGCTGTCTCTCCAAACAACCGGAGCAGCGGCCAGCCAGCGTGGACGAGGTGCGTTCCCTCCTTGGCCTCGGCGGCACATCTGGCACACCTGATCTGACACCGGCATTAGAAGCACCTACCACTGCCAGCACTGACACCACCGCAGCGTTTATGCCGACTGCGTCCACTCAGGTTGCCGCCAGCGCGAGAGGAGTCACGTTGCGCGCCAGTCAGGCTCTTGAGCCATTGCTCGTCGACACGCAAAGCCGCGCCACTCAGGCATCCACGCGGATCCGCGATACTCAAGCTGCTGTTGCCGAAAGCACCGTGACCGCCGCGGATGGCCAAAAGACATCCGGCAAGATTCCCGCATGGGTCTGGATCGCGAGTTCGGCTGCCACATTGGTCGTGGGAGCTCTCATCGTGCTGTGGAGCACCAAACGTGACTCCCAGACGGTGATAAATAACACAAAGGACCAGAGCAATTCCAATGTGGTCCAGCAGCAGGAGAAGCTGGACACAAACACGACTGCACCTGCAAATCCTTCGGCAGAGACGACCAGTTCTCCGCCGACTGCCGCTACCACGAGTCCAACAATGGCCGCCGCCACGCCAGACAAAAGCTTGGGGCTGCTCGTTCCCGATGCCTATAAATCTTTTGCTGAAGCGATGAGTGCCGCCAAACCCGGAGAGACGGTCAAAATCAAAGGTGGCACCTATGATGAGCCCCTGCGACTAGTGGACGGCGTTTCCGTCGCTGCAGCAGTTCCTGGCGAGCGTGTGCTGATCAGTGTGGCCGGCGCCCAAGGTGCCGCGTTGGACGCGGATCGCATCAAGGCAGCTGTTACAATCACCGGGATCACCTTCAGTCACGCGGAGGGAGATCAAACAACACCTTCAAGTGCGCTTGCCACCGCCGCAGTCTTGTCGAGCCGCATTGAGTTTATCGACTGTGTTTTTGAAGCCGGTCTCGGAAGCGGTTTGCAGGTGGAAGGAGCCAGCCAAGTCACGCTAACCCGGTGCGTCGTTCAGAGAAACAGCGCCGAAGGTGTGGTCATTTCGCGCGGGGCCAGGATGACGATAAATGACACTCGGGTAAATGCGAACGGGGCTGATGGGATCAGGCTTTCCGGAACGGGCAGCACCGCTGAGCTGCAAAAAGTCGAAACTACTCGAAATCTGCGTAATGGGGTGATGATTGAACAAGGCGCCAGGCTGACGGGGCATGCCGTCACCACGTCTGAGAACACCTACAACGGCCTCCACACCGCAGACGAAAACAGCACCGCAGAGCTGGATGGCGGCGAATGTAATCGCAACGGCTTTTCATTTTTGGGGAAAGACAGCAAAGGCACCCTCAGCAACTTGGGCGGAGCCGGACTGGTTGCTGAAGCCGGCGCCCGACTGGTGGTGACCGGAATGCAGATCTCCGGCAATGCCCGCGACGGCATCAACATCTCCGAATGTGCCAGCGACACTCGTGTGACCGGATGCACGCTCACCAGCAATGCGCGTAATGCCATCCTCGCCCTGTGCTCGACGCGTCCGGTGGTCACGATCACGAACAACCGTTGTGTGGGGTCGGAGCGAGGCATCGCATTGGACGGAACAGACTTTGTACCGCAACTGACCGACAATCACTTCGAGAACCTGCTCGTCGGCATCTTTTTAACTCCGGGTGCCCGGCCTGAGATGAGCGGCAGCACCTTCGACAACGTGCGAACCGAGGTGCAGAAAGCACAACCGTAAAACGGCAAGGAACATTGGTAACACTTATTCTACCAGCTTGATCACGGGACGTGGTTTCGCGACGCCACTTTCCATGGAAATCGCCTTTGGAGAATAGATTTTTCCTCCGTTGCTCAAAGAGGGAGCCAATCCAGTGCCATCCCAGCAAAGACCGGCCGGGCTGAACATGCGACCAACCGTCAGTGTGAGCCTGCCGCCTGATTTCAGACGGATCTCCTCCTGGAGAATACCCTTGCCATAAGTTTTGGCTCCCTGACTCGAAACCTTGTCGGGCAACGCGGCAAAAAGTGCAGCGATGACAACTTCAGAAGCGCTTGCCGTACCCTCGTCCTGCAGGATGGAAATCTGAAAAGGTTTCACCAACGGTTTGGCAGTGGTACGCATTTGAACCGGGGCCATGCCGCGCTCCACGTTGGTGACCACAAGCGCCCCCTCGTCCATAAACACATTGGCGACCCCCACAGCCTCGGTTATCTGACCTCCACCGTTGCCACGCAGATCAAGTGTAAGCGTCTGCGGCGAACTCCCTTCCTGCTGACGCAGCAATTCCGCCAACCGGGCCGACACGCCCTCATCAAAACGCCGCACGCGCACCAACAAGCCGCCGGCATCACGTTCCACCTTGACCAGTGGAGGGGCTCCCCCCAAGTCTCTGGTTACAGTCAGCATCTGACTGCGGCCTGTCGCTTTCTTCAGCCTTAAATTCACTTGAGTACCAGGCACTCCGCGAATCTGGCCCACTACAGAAGCAAGGGTTCGGTCGGAGACAGGTTTGCCGTCGATGGTCACGAGCATGTCACCGGGACTGACGCCGGCTGCGGACGCCGTACCTTCAGGGTAGGGATAGCAAAAAAAATCACCTTCTTTCTGCTGCACAGTGATACCGATGCCGCTGGTGCCGGGAATGGCCGCCAGCCTGTCAATCCTAGCCATATCCTCGGCGGATTCGTAGCGGCTGTACTCGTCCAGAGTGCCGCAAAACAAGGCCAGCGCTTTGTCCACCAGTTCCAATGCGCCGTAACGCTGGCCAGGCAGAGTAGTTAGCAGAGCCAAATGAGCACGAGCAGACTCCTGAACCGCTCCCACAGACTCCATGGAAAGCTTGGGCAACGGCGGCAGTTCTTCACCGCGAACCACACCTGATTCATAGAGACGACCAAGTGCCCGCGTGACAACCTCTCCCGAGGTAACAGGGTAATAGCACTCCTTCTCAACCACCTGCGCCGTCTCCATCAACACGGCCATTGCCATGTCGAGATCAGCGGCGTCTTGTGAGTTAACAGATCTAGGGGTGGCGAACAGACAAACTGCAAGACTGGCGGCAAGGGGAACCAGCCGACATTCTGTCCAATACCCCCAACCTCTCATCGCAGACTGTCGTATGAAGAACGCAATGTTGACGAACGCCGTTGCTGACGCTCGGTGTCAGACTGAACACGGTAAAGTTCACGCTGCTTGGCGTCTATCCGCTGATCAGCTTTCGACTGCGACCAGCCAAACAGCCCCCCTTGGGCGGGGTCTCCGGTAGTCTCACAACCGACGAGACAGAAAACAGAAGCGAGAAGTGTGAGAAGCAGTTTTGGACGCACTTTCATAAACTGGAAGAGTTAGTGAATCAGGTGTGACAGTCTTCATCAGGCGTCAGCCTCACGGCTCAGACTGGCCAGACGCTGATAGTTGCTGTTGATGTTACTGCGTGTGCTGCGCAGGCTGATGACCTCGTTTTTCAAGGTCGGGCTGCTCGCCTCACCGAGCACTCGATTCTGGTTGGTGATCTCCGAGTCGATGGTCTTCATCTGCTTGGACGCCTCATTCTCCAGATTGATGATCTCAGCCTTCTTCTGCCGAAGTGCACCACGATTTCCAGAAGCCTTGGCGGCGGCGATTTCAGAACTCAGCTTCGAAATCCGAGCACTGAGGGTGCTATTGTAAGAACGAGCGTTCTGATTCGTGCGGCGAGCTTGGGCGATGCAGGCGTCCAGCCACGCTTCAGTAGAGCGGTACTGCGCCTTCTTGTTGGCCACATGATTGCCATAAGCCAGACCGGCAATGCTGCCCGCAGCCAGACCGATCAACGCACCACGCCCCGCGTTGCCGCTGGCCGCACCGATCAATGCACCGAGGCCGGCGCCGAGAGCGGCTCCGCCAAGAGCCCCTTCAGTCCGGGTTCGCGTTCCGTCATTCTGAATGTTGGTGCAGCTGGCAAACATGCACAGACAAAGTGTCGTAGCCGTGAATTTGGTGAAGAGGGAGTTCATGGTATATTTTTGGCAGTCCGCAGTAGATACAATCATGATTGACTAAAAAAGACCAGCAATTTTTTCGAAACGTGACAGTCTGGATTGACTTGGACTCCACAGAAACTGTCTGCACAGGCACCTCCTCCGACTCTGAATTAATCTGCTCCGCCCTATGAACGGTCAAATCTCCGTCTGCGTTTCCGGCGCTCCAGCTGTACACTATGTCCTCAAAGAGACTGCGCTGAGAATTGGCTCAGCCCAAGATTGTGATCTCAGTCTTAGCGGAGCTCATCTCCTCCCAGAACACGCGCGACTGACATGGGAGCAGCGCACTGCTACATGGGTGCTGACCCCCTTCTCCCCGGTCGCTGCGCGAACAATACGCGTCAACGGCATCTCCGTCACATCCAAGGCGGCTCTTCAACACGGAGACATTGTCGAACTGCCTGATGTCTTCATCCGCTTCCAGCGCGTCCCCGACACACCAAAGCAAGCGACGAAAGGCCTGAATGAGATCAATCTACAGCGCCTCAAGCGGCTGATGATCGGCAGAGCCGACGGCGAGGAGAATGACCCTGAAAAACTTGCGCTCGATGCCGCCGACCTGAGCATCTCCCGAGAACATGTGCTGCTGGAAAAGGACGCCACTGGAGACTGGGTGGCCATAGACAAAAGCCAGGCCGGCACACCGCTGAACGACCAGTTTTTCCGCGAGCGCAAACTACAGGTCGGGGATCTGTTGAAAATTGGCAGCTACAGTTTCGAGTTCACCGGCTACTCGCTGCGAAGGGTGCCGCGCCAGTCTGGCGCACGTATAGAGGCGCGCGGTATTTCCGTCACTCTCAAGTCGGGCCGGCGCATCCTCAACGATGTCTCGCTGGACATCGAGCGCTGTACGTTTGTCGGCATCGTCGGGGGCAGCGGCCAGGGCAAGTCCACGCTTTTGAACGCACTCTGCGGAATCAATCCCGCCACCGAAGGCAAGGTGTACATCAATGACATGCCTCTGGACGATCCAAAGCAGATGGCCTCGGCTGGCATTGGTTTTGTGCCACAGGATGACATCGTGCACCGTGAGATCACCGTCGAGCAGGCGTTGCACTTCAGTGCTCGCCTCCGTCTGCCCCCGGAAACTCCGGCACGCGCCATCGGCAGCCTGGTGGACGAGACCATCGCGCGTCTTGATCTCACCGACCACCGCTTTAAGACCATCGCACAGCTCTCCGGCGGGCAGCGCAAGCGCGTAAGCATCGCCACCGAACTGCTGTCCAAGCCCTCGGTTCTCTTTCTCGACGAGCCCTCTTCCGGCTTGGATCCTGCCACAGAGTTCTCTCTGATGAGCCTGCTCAACAGCCTGGCAAAAACCTGCACCATCGTCTGCACCACCCACGTGCTCGAGAACGCCCAGCTTTTCGACAAGCTGCTGTTCGTGCAGGACGGCTTCGTTGTCTGCGATGTTGACACTGAGCGCCCCGAGAGCCGCGGCCCCGAAGCAGCACTCGTCACTGATGCGTCATCACTCACCGGCACCCGCAGTTCTACGGCCTACCGTCTTCGACCTGCCGCAGAGATGGCAATGGCGAATTTCCAGACAAACAGCCTGCTCAAGGTCTATCAAATGCTGTCCGTGCCGCCGCATGAAGGTGGTAAAACGGGCAAAGAGTGGCGTGAGCAGTTTGAAAAACAGCGCGGTACATTCAACCGACCGGACTTTGGCAGCCAGAACACCGAACTTCCGATCGACGACTCCAAGAAGAGGCGCGGAGGCGGCTACGCCCGCAGCCTACTCGTGCAGCTTGCCCGCCAATGGGCGATCCTGCGTTCCGACAAATTAAACCTCGTCTTCATAGCGGCCCAACCCATGATCATCGCCCTGCTGATCGGCTGGGTGGCGAAGGATGCTGTGCTGCGCTCATTCCTTTGTGTTGTCGCCACGCTTTGGTTTGGTTGCAGCAACGGAGCGCAGCAGATTGTGCGTGAACTTCCGGTCTTTCGCCGCGAGCGAGTCTGCGGCCTGGGCATGAACTGCTATGTGCAGAGCAAGCTGCTCTTTCTCGGTGCTCTTACGACTGTTCAGGCACTGCTGCTGCTCCTTATCACTCTCATCACCGCCTACTTCATCCATCCGCCAGAATTCGATCGCGAAGTGTTTCGTGAGAAAATGGCTGCGGCGATGTACCCGGTGCCTCCATCAACCGCCGACAGTGGTGCGGACGAAGTCTTCAACGCTGTCGCCGAAGGAGAGAACCCCGTGGAACCTGCCACATTGGAACCCAGCGCCGGAGGTGTCGAAGCAGCTGTGGCTAATGAACAAGCCAAGCGCAACTCATGGAAGGTCAGTTTTCTCACAGCCACCGCGTCCTTTTTTGGAATTGCCGACAACCTCATGGACGCCACCGAACCGGTCACTCCGGAATCCAGAGACAGCGGTCTCACGGCACCGATGTCGATCATGCGCATCCTCTCGGGCACCATCGTGCTGCGCTTCGCCGCTCTCTTCGCGGCAGCCGTCGTCGGCATTGCCATTGGCCTCACCATCTCAGCGCTCGTCCGCAACAGCACGCAGGCGGTGTTGTGGGTGCCGCTGGTTCTTATTCCACAGATTCTCTTCGGCGGCTTCGTCGTCACACGACCGGAGATGACTGCCAGCGTGCGCTCCGCCAGCATCTTCATACCCAGTTTCTGCGCTCAGCGATTGATGGATGTCGCGCATGTCTATGGCCAGGCGGTGCCGCGCATGGCCAACCGCACCAAATACCCGGTTTTCCTGACACCGGGAGGAGATCAAGAAACGATCGAATGGGAAACCGTCGAAGGGCCGGTCAGCGAGGATTACGACAAGGTCTCCGACCATAACAAGTCCTGGCAAAACCTGATCGTTTTTCCGGCTCTGGCAGGCCAGCACGCCAATCGCTATTCCATCATTCGCGGAGTCAAAAAGTACGACGAAAGCGTGGAAGGCCGCGATGACGTGAACTACCCGATGGGCATCATCTATCGAAACCTCGCCCCCGCTGCGTCTTCAGTAGGTGTCCTGCTTCTCTGGGTTGCCGTCTGCTATACCGCCACCTGGTTCGGCCTGCGGGGCAAGCAGAAAGGCAAGTGACGCTTCTATGGCGCGCATGGACGCGTCTCACGCCAAGGCATGTTCTTGACATGTTCTTGAAAGCAAAACCGCCTCCGACGGCTTGCACCGAAGGAGGCGGGTGAGGTTTGACTGCTGCAGCTGGTTTAGGCGACTTCTTCTTCCGGAGAAGCCGGCAGCGCAGGGCGCTCGGTCTCGTGAAGTTCGAAGTTTCGGTTGCTGATGAAGCCGGTGCCGGCGGGGATGAGATGCCCCATGATGACGTTTTCCTTGAAGCCGCGCAGGAAGTCGGACTTCGCAAGCGTCGCAGCCTCGGTGAGCACACGAGTCGTATCCTGGAAGGACGCGGCTGAGATGAAGCTCTCGGTCTCGATGGAGGCCTTGGTGATGCCGAGGAGGACAGGCTCTGCTTCCGCAGGCTTGCCGCCTTCTTCGGTAACACGCTCGTTCTCCTTCTCGAACGTGGTGCGGTCGATCTGATCGCCCCAGAGGAACTCGGTATCGCCGGTGTCGGTGACCTTCACCTTGCGCAGCATCTGACGGATGATGATCTCAACGTGCTTGTCGTTGATTTCCACACCCTGAGCACGGTACACTTCCTGCACTTCGTTGACGAGGTGCTCACGGAGCGCCTGCGGGCCAAGAATCTCGAGGAGATCGTGCGGGACAACAGGGCCGTCGGTGATCTGGTCGCCCTTGCTGACATGGTCTCCGTTGAAGAGAAGGATGTGCTTGCTGCGGGGGATGAGATGTTCTTCCTGCTGGCCTGTCTTGGTGTCGGTGACAATGACACGACGCTTGCCACGAACGAGACCGCCAATCTCGACGGTACCGTCGATGCGGGCGATTTCGCAGGCGTCCTTCGGCTTGCGGGCTTCGAAGAGCTCGGCCACACGAGGAAGACCACCGGTGATGTCCTTTGTCTTGGAGGCCTTACGAGGCGTCTTGGCGATCGTGGTGCCGGCTTCGACCTTCTCGTTGTTCTTGACGCTCAAGTGAGCACCCGCAGGAATGGTGTAGCTGGCAAGCACTTCATGCGTCTTCGGATTCACGACGACGACCTGAGGATGAAGGTCTTCCTTGTGCTCGATAACGACGGTTTCTTCGTTGCCGGTGCTCTGGTTGACTTCCTTGGTGATGGTGATGCCGGAGATCATGTCGCGGAACTCCAGCTTACCGGCCTTCTCGGTGATGATCGGCACGTTGTAAGGATCCCAAGTGACAACCTGCTGGCCCTTCTTGACCTTGCCACCTTCCTCGACGGCGATGACGGCGCCTGCGACGAGCTTGTGGCTCTCGAGTTCGCGACCGTCTTCGTCATGGATGGAAAGAATGCCGTTCTTAGTAAGGGCGATCCAGGTGCCTTCAATGGTCTGCACCGCACGCATGTCGGTGTACTTGACGATACCGGCGTTCTTGGTGTTGATGAAGGGCTGCTTGAAGGAGCTCATGGCGGCACCACCCACGTGGAAGGTACGCATGGTAAGCTGCGTTCCCGGTTCGCCAATGGACTGGGCGGCCACGATGCCGACGGCTTCGCCGATCTTCGCCATGCGATGCGTGGCGAGGTGGAGACCGTAGCACTTCGAGCAGCAGCCACGCTTGCTTTCGCAAGTGAGCACAGAGCGGATCTTGAGCTTCTCGACGCCGATCTTCGCAAGGTGTGCGGCCTCCTTTTCGGAAGCGAGCTGGCCCGCCTTGATGACAACGCTCTTGTCCACGGGGTCATGAATGGTTTCGCAACTGGTGCGACCATAGACGCGAGTCTTGAGATCAACGATCTCTTCATCACCCTGATAGATGGAAGAAAGCGTGATTCCGTTGACGGTGCCGCAATCTTCTTCGGTGACGATGACGTCCTGGGACACATCGACGAGCTTGCGGGTCATGTAACCGGAGTCAGCGGTCTTCAAGGCGGTGTCTGCCAGACCTTTGCGAGCACCGTGAGTGGAAATGAAGTACTCGAGCACCGTCAGACCTTCGCGGAAGTTCGAGGTGATCGGGCGTTCGATGATCTCACCGGAGGGCTTGGCCATCAGGCCTCGCATGCCAGCGAGCTGCTTGATCTGCGTACGGTTGCCTCGGGCGCCCGAGTTGACCATGACGTAGAGCGGGTTGTGATGCTTCTTGCCGTCGTTGTACTCCAGCGTGCGGAAGAGTTCGTCAGCGACGATTTCACCCACCTGGGTCCAGATGTCGATGATCTTCTGATAGCGCTCACCATGGGTGATGATACCGCGGCGATACTGCTTCTCGATTTCCTCGATCTGCTTGTAGGCGTTGTCGAGACCGCCGGCTTTGGCCTGCGGAATGACCATGTCAGTGATCCCGATGGAACAACCGGAACGGGTGGCTTCGCGGAAACCGAGCTGCTTGAGACGGTCAAGAGCGGCAACGGCCTCCTTCTGCCCCACGGTCTGGAAGCAGCGCCAGATGATGTCTGACACCTGCTTCTTGCCGACAGTGGTGTTGATGAAGCCGAGGCCTTCCGGCCAGGTTTCATTGAAGAGCACGCGACCCGCGGTGGTTTCGATCACAGCCTTGGTCGGATCGCCATAAGGACGCTTCGGCAGGCCGTAGTCCGGATTACGGAAACGGATCTTGTCATTCACGGAAAGACCGCCTTCAGAGATTGCGAACTCGACTTCGGAAGCGTCGTTGAAGACCGGCACGCGTCCTTCGACCTCGCCCTTCTTCGCCTTGGCGTCGTGGCTCGGGAACTCACGCAGGTAGGTGAGGAAGTAGCAGCCCAGAGGAATGTCCTGGGAGGGGTTCATCACGGGCTTGCCGGATGCTGGGCTGAACAGGTTGTTCGGCGCGAGCATGAGCAGGCGGGCCTCCATCTGAGCTTCGATGGAAAGCGGAACGTGAACGGCCATCTGGTCACCGTCGAAGTCGGCGTTGTAGGCCGTACAAACGAGGGGATGTACGCGAATGGCCTCACCTTCGATGAGCTTCGGTTCGAAAGCCTGAATCGAGAGACGGTGGAGCGTCGGAGCGCGGTTGAGGAGCACCGGGTGGCCCTTGGTCACTTCGTCAAGAATGTCCCATACTTCGGGCGTGCGGCGCTCAATCATCTTTTTCGCACTGCGGACGGTGTGCACGAGGCCCATCTCCTTGAGGCGGCGGATGATGAAAGGTTCAAACAGGACAAGCGCCATCTTTTTCGGCAGACCGCATTGGTGCAGCAGAAGGTCAGGACCGATAACGATGACGGAACGGCCGGAGTAATCGACACGCTTGCCGAGCAGGTTCTGACGGAAGCGGCCGGACTTGCCCTTGAGCATGTCGGACATCGACTTCAGCGGACGGTTGCCGGCGCCGGTGACAGGACGGCCGTGGCGGCCGTTGTCGAACAACGCATCGACGGCTTCCTGCAGCATGCGCTTTTCGTTGCGGATGATGACATCCGGCGTGCGCAGTTGAAGGAGGTTCTTGAGACGGTTGTTGCGGTTGATGACGCGACGATAGAGATCGTTGAGGTCGGAGGTCGCAAAGCGTCCGCCTTCGAGAGGAACGAGAGGACGAAGGTCCGGCGGAATGACCGGAAGCACTTCGAGAATCATCCATTCCGGACGGCTGTGGCTTTCGGCAAAGCCCTGGCAGAGCTTGAGACGCTTGGCGAGCTTCTTGCGAATCTGCTTGGAGCGCGTCTTGGTCATCGCCTCCTCGAGTTCCTTGATCTGATCGGCCAAATTGATCTGGGAGAAGATGTCGCGGATGGCCTGGGCGCCCATGCCGACGCGGAAGGCGTCTGCACCATACTGCTCCTCGGCTTCGCGCAGGTCGACTTCGGTCAGGAGCTGGCCGCGCTGAAGCGGCGTGCTGCCCGGATCGATGACCATGTAGTCTTCATAGTAAATCACGCGCTCCAGCGAACGAGCGGTCATGTCTAGCATGAGGCCGATGCGGGAAGGCATACACTTGTAAAACCAGATGTGAGTCACCGGCACGGCGAGCTCGATGTGGCCCATGCGCTCACGACGAACGCGGGAGAGGGTCACTTCAACGCCACAGCGGTCGCAAACAACGCCCTTGTGCTTGATGCGCTTGTACTTGCCGCAGGCACACTCCCAGTCACGGGTGGGCCCGAAGATGCGCTCGCAGAACAAGCCGCCTTTTTCAGGCTTGAAGGTGCGGTAGTTGATGGTTTCTGGATTCTTGACTTCGCCGGAGGACCAGGAGCGGGTGCGGTCGGCGGAGGCGATGCAGATCGACACATAGTCGAACTCCTCGCCGTGTTGGGGTTCCCCGAAGATTTCTTTCAAGCTCGCGTCAGCATTCATGATGTGTGGAGATGGGTGGCAGTTTTTGGCGCTGGGTTTCTGGGGAAGGCGGATTAAGCACCCGCCGAGGTGGCAAAGCTTTCGAGAGCTTCGGCGTCAGCATTCGCGTTGGAGCGTTTATGCACCTTCACGTCGAGGCCGAGGGACTGCATTTCCTTGATGAGCACGTTGAAGGATTCCGGCGTGCCGGCTTCCAGGGCGTGGTCACCCTTGACGATCTGTTCGTAAATGCGCGTGCGTCCCTGAACATCGTCGGATTTGACGGTGAGGAGCTCCTGCAGCGTGAACGCGGCACCGTAGGCTTCAAGCGCCCACACTTCCATTTCCCCGAAACGCTGGCCGCCGTATTGGGCCTTGCCGCCAAGAGGCTGCTGCGTGACGAGAGAGTAAGGTCCGACGGCACGTGCGTGGATTTTGTCAGCGACAAGGTGGTTCAGCTTCAGCATGTAGATGTAGCCGACAACGACATCCAGGCTAAAGGAGTCACCGGTGCGACCATCGAAGAGCTTGGACTTGCCATTGAGGCCCATCCACTCGTAGCCGGGAACCTTCTTGGCTTCCTTGATGTACTCCATGATCTTGGACTCAGGAATGCCGTCGAACACCGGCGTGGCGATCTTCATGCCGAGCGCTTTCGCGGCGAGGCCAAGGTGGGTTTCAAGCACCTGACCCACGTTCATGCGCGATGGCACGCCCAGCGGGTTGAGCACGATGTCCACCGGAGTTCCGTTTTCGAGGAACGGCATGTCTTCTTCCGGAACAATGTTGGCGACGATACCTTTGTTACCGTGACGGCCGGCCATCTTGTCACCCACCGAAAGCTTGCGCTTGCTGGCGAGGAAGACGCGCACCTGCTTGACCACGCCTGAATCGGCGGTGTCTTCGCTGCTCTCGATCTTGTCGAGGTTGCGCTCACGTTCCATGTCGGCATCGGAGAACTTCTGTTCGAAGGTCTGGATGATGTCGAAGATCTTGTTGCGGATCGGGCTCGGGTCGATTTCGATCGTGTCGTAGCTTTCGGCCACGTGACGAAGCATCGTCTTGGTGATCTTCTTGTTGGCACCAACAAGAGGCTCGCCGGTCTGACCGTTCACGATGTCGAGCGGGATCTTTTCATTGAGCAGGATGTCGGAAAGACGCTCGGTGAGCTGCTCGGTGAGGTCTTCCTTCTTGCTGCGGTAGTCTTCTTCGATCTGCTTGATGTGACGCTTGTACTCGGCAGGAGAGAGCTTCTCCTTCTCAGAGTCAGCTCCTGCACCGCGCTGGGCGATGCGGACATCCATGATGATGCCGGTGCAACCGGAGGGAACACGCAGGGAGGTGTCCTTCACGTCGGCGGCCTTTTCACCGAAGATGGCGCGCAGAAGGCGCTCTTCAGGGGCGAGTTCGGTTTCGGATTTCGGAGTGATCTTGCCGACAAGAATGTCGCCAGGCTTCACTTCCGCGCCGATGCGCACGACGCCCTGGGCGTCGAGGTTCTTCAGCGCTTCATCACCGACGTTCGGGATGTCACGCGTGATTTCTTCTGGTCCAAGCTTCGTGTCACGAGCGATGACTTCGAAGTCTTCGATGTGGATGGAGGTGTAGATGTCCTCCTTCACCACGCGACGGCTGATGGTGATGGCGTCTTCGAAGTTGTAGCCGTTCCAAGGCATGAACGCGACGAGCATGTTCTTGCCGATGGCAAGTTCACCCTGATCGGTGCAAGGACCGTCAGCGATGACGTCGCCCTTCTTGATCTTCTGCCCACGCTTCACCAGCGGTTGCTGGTTGATGCAGGTGCCGGCATTGCTGCGGCCGAATTTGCGAAGCGGATAGACGTGCGTGCCTTTCTCCTCGTCGGTCTGCACCGACTTGAGCGGGTTCTCGAGGAATTTTTCGTCTTTGACCGGCAGGTTGCCGTCCTTCGTGATGATGATCACGTCGGCGGTGGCGGCGGCGACAGTGCCGTTGGCATCAGCCACGATTACTGAACGCGAGTCGCGTGCCGCCTTGCCTTCCATGCCGGTGCCAACGAGCGGAGATTCACCTTCGAGCAAAGGAACGCCCTGGCGCTGCATGTTGGAACCCATGAGGGCACGGTTGGCGTCATCGTGCTCGAGGAACGGAATGAGTGCGGCAGCAACGGAAACGAGCTGCTTCGGCGACACGTCCATAAGCGTGGCCTTCTCGGGTTCGACTTCAATGAAGTCGCCACGATAGCGCACGGTGATCTTGCTGCCTTTGAAGCGGCCTTTCTCATCGACCGGATTGTTCGACTGGGCGATGTAATGCTTCTCTTCCTGGTCGGCGGTGAGATACTCGATCTTCTCGGACACGACGCAGTCCTTGACCGGACGGTAAGGCGTTTCGATGAAGCCGAACTCGTTGATGCGGGCGTAGGAGCCGAGGGAGTTGATCAGACCGATGTTCGGACCTTCCGGAGTCTCAATCGGGCAAATACGGCCGTAGTGGGACGGGTGAACGTCACGCACTTCGAAGCCGGCGCGGTCACGATTCAGACCTCCTGGCCCGAGTGCGGACAAACGGCGTTTGTGGGTCAATTCGGCCAGAGGATTAATCTGGTCCATGAACTGACTGAGCTGGCTGCGACCGAAGAAGTCGCGAACAACGGCGGAGAGCGCCTTCGGATTGACGAGCTTGGCGGGCGTCATGGTGTCCATGTTCACGTCGAACAAGGTCATGCGCTCCTTGACGAGACGCTCGGTGCGGGAAAGGCCCACGCGGCACTGATTGGCGAGAAGTTCGCCCACGGCACGCACACGGCGGCTGCCGAGATGGTCGATATCATCCAGAATGCCCTGCCCTTCACGCAGGTGGAACAGGTAGCGGAGCGCGGAGATGACGTCCTCGGCGGTGAGGATGCGCATTTCGGTGTCCACCTTGAGACCGAGCTTCTGGTTGATCTTGTAGCGACCAACGCGAGTGAGGTCATAGCGCTTCGGATCGAAGAACAGGCGTTTCACCAGCGCACGCGCGTTCGGCGTGGTGGGCGGATCGCCCGGACGCAGGCGGCGGTAGATTTCCTTGAGCGCTTCGTCCTCGTCCTTCGCAGTGTCCTTGCGGAGAGAAGTGATGAGCAGGTCGTCGGGCGATGCGGTGACGACTTTGATGGACTTGTGGCCAAGCTGAATGAGCTGACGCACGACGCCCTGGGTGAGCGGCTCGTACGCGCGGGCGACGATGAGTTCGCCGTCGAGGATGTCCTTGAAGAGGATCTTGGTGGCGATTTCCTCTTCAGAAATGCTGTCCTTCAGCTTCAGGTCCTGGATTTCGTAGAACAGCTTGAGGATGTCCTCGTCCGTCGGGAAACCGATCACGCGCAGAAGCGTGGTGGCGAGGAACTTGCGACGACGACGACGACGGTCGAGATAGACGTAAAGCAGGTCGTTTGTGTCGAACTGCACTTCGAGCCAGGTGCCGCGGTCAGGAATGATGCGGAAGCCATGCAGCCAGCGACCGTTGAGATGCTGGGTGGTTTCGAAGCAGATGCCCGGGGAACGATGAAGCTGGGAGACGACCACACGCTCGGCTCCGTTGATCACGAACGTGCCGCGCACGGTCATGAGGGGGATTTCGCCCATGTAAACACGCTCCTGCTTGGCGCCCTGCTCATCCTTGAGCTCATAGGTCACGTAAAGCGGTGCGCTGTAGGTCTCGGCCTCGTGAATCGCTTCGAGGGAGTTGAGCTTGGGTTCTCCGATTTCGTACATGACGAAATCGAGCGTCATTTTCTCATCGTAGCTGGTGATCGGGAAAACTTCCCGGAACACGGCCTGAAGGCCAAGGTCCTTGCGCTTCGAGGGCAGGATGTTTTTCTGGAGAAACTCCTCGTATGAGCGGAGCTGGATCTCGATGAGGTTCGGTGGCTCGGCGACTTCGTGGATTTTGCCAAAGTTAGTGCGCTGGGACATAAGGCAGGGATGAGGCGGTTAGGGGGCGATTGGCGGTGGCACGGGATGCGGAAGGGTGAGTTCCGCGAAGCAACAAAGGAGCGATGTCAGGCGGCCAGCCCGGCATCACTTGCGATTGTCGCGAAAACGAAGCAGCCGGAACCGGGGTGGAAACCCAGGTTCAGGCCATGAAAATTGTCAGAAGCATGCGCGACATCGCGAGCAGCCCCGGAACCGTAGCACTTGCTGCGGAGGTTCAGGAGAGAGTCGCGGGGGGTTGCGGGCATGCGATGGAACTAATCAAACGGGGGATTAAACTAACACTAACTGAGGGCTCCTGACCGCGCGGCGCTGCAGATGAACGCAGACGCCACGCGGCAAAGAGCAGGAGGAACGAGAGACTACTTGATCGTGACCTTGGCGCCAGCGGCTTCCAATTTCTTCTTGATGTCTTCGGCTTCGTCCTTTTTGCAGCCTTCCTTGAGCGTCTGCGGAGCGCTCTCGACGAGCTTCTTCGCTTCGGCAAGGCCAAGGCCGGGGACAACGCCGCGGACTTCCTTGATGACGCCAATCTTATTGGCACCAGCGTCGGCAAGCACGACATCAAACTCGGTCTTTTCCTCAGCGGCGGCTGCAGGAGCAGCACCACCGGCGGCGCCGGCAGCGGCAACCGCGACAGGAGCAGCGGCGCTAACGCCCCACTTTTCCTCGAGGGATTTCACAAGTTCAGCGACTTCCAGGACGGTCAAGCCACTCAGTTCTTCAACGATTTTATTCAGGTCAGCCATGTTAGTATGTCGGTATCGCCGTGGTCCGAAGCATCGGATGGTTTAAGAGCGAAAGCTGTCGCTCCGGCGAGGAACCATTGGGTGTTTGGGTATTCAGGCCATTTTACGGGCCATCTGGTCAAATGGGTTGGGAAGTTGGCAAAGATTATTGCTCGCCCTTGGCCTTGAGCACGCGTGCAAGCGATGCGGCAGGTTCGTTGAGGGTGCGAACAAGTTTCGAAGCAGGAGCCTGAAGAACGCCAAGCAGCTGGGCGAGGAGAACTTCGCGGGCAGGCAGGTCGGCGAGCGCCTTGATGGCGGCGGCATCGAGCAGCTTGCCGTCGAGAATGCCGACTTTCATCACCGGCTTTTCAAACTCGGCGGCGAAGTTCTTCATGGTCTTCGCGGCGGCGCAGACGTCCTTGGCTCCGGTCACGTAGGCGCTCTGCCCGGTGAGGTGGGCGCCCAGTTCACCCGGGAATCCGGCCTTTTCAGCAGCCTTCTTCACAAGGTTGTTTTTGAAGACGTGGATCTCGGCGCCAACAGCGCTGAGGCGCTTGCGCAGTTCGGCGAACTTGTCGACCTTCAGGCCGGTGTAGTCGACGACGAACAGGAACGGAGATGCATTGACCCGTTGCAGCAGGTCATCAATGAGCAATGATTTGAGAGCTTTCATGTTTCGGTGCTGCAGGAATTAGAGTTTGACGTACTTCGACACATCGATGCGGAGCGCGGGCGACATGGTGGCGGCGAGAGTGATGGTTTCAACGTAGCGACCACGGGCGGAGGCGGGCTTGGCACGCACCACGGCTTCGATCAGCGAGGTGGCGTTTTCAGCGAGCTGGGCCACTTCGAAAGAAGCCTTGCCGACGGAAGAGGCGATGTTGCCGTTCTTGTCGAGTTTGAAGTCGGCACGGCCGGCCTTGACGGCCTTGACAGCGGCGGCGGTGTCTTCGGTCACGGTGCCGGTTCGCGGATTAGGCATCAGGCCGCGAGGTCCGAGCTGCTTACCGAGCTTGCGGACTTCGTTCATGGCGGCAGGCGTGGCGATGGCGACGTCGAAATCAGTGAAGCCATCCTTGACCTTGGCGATCAGATCTTCGTTGCCGACGATGTCAGCACCGGCAGCCTTGGCTGCGTCAGCGGCAGCGCCCTGGGCGAACACGGCGACGCGTACCGTTTTACCGGAACCATGAGGCAGCGGGCAGGTGCCGCGAACCATCTGGTCGCTCTTCTTTGGATCGACGCCCATGCGGAAAGACAGGGTGACGGTCTGGTTGAACTTGGTGCCAGGGAGTTTGCGCAGGAGTTCGGCCGCTTCTTCAAGCGTAAATGCCTTTCCTGCCGGGACCATCTCGGCGGCTTTCTTGTAGCGTTTGCTTCTCTTTTGCATGGTGTGTGTGCAGTGGTGGCGAACTGTGACGTTCTCCTGCTTCGGGTTGGGGGATTATTCGGCGATTTCGATGCCCATCTGACGGGCGGTTCCAGCCATGATGCGGGAAGCGCGTTCGAGGTCGGAGGTGTTCAAGTCGGCAAGCTTGAGCTTGGTGGCTTCAAGCAACTGGGCTTTGGTGATTTTAGCCACCTTCTTCTTGTTGGCTTCGCCGGAGCCGGACGCGATGTTGGCCACCTTTTTCAGAAGGTTTGAGGCCGGCGGCTGCTTGGTGATGAAGGTGAAGCTCTTGTCCTTGTAAACCGTGATAACGGTCGGCAGCACATCACCACCAGCCTTGGAGGTGGCGGCGTTGAACTCCTTGCAGAAGGCCATGATGTTCACACCGGCCTGACCGAGAGCAGGGCCGATGGGCGGTGCGGGGTTGGCGGCACCAGCCTTGATCTGGAGCTTGATGAGTTTGATGATTTCCTTGGCCATGTGTTTGTATTCCTTGCTTGCTTTAGATTAGATTCAGTGTGGCGGCGTCTCGGCTTATGCCTTCTCGACCTGCCAGTATTCGAGATCGACCGGGGTGGAGCGGCCGAAAATGTTGACGGAGACCCGCAACACACCGCGCTCTGGGTCGATCTCCTCGACGATGCCGTTCTGGCTTTCGAAAGGACCATCGGCCACGCGGACTGTGTCGCCGAGATTGAAGGCGATCTTGGGCACGGCACCTTCGTCTTTATCGCGCACCTGGGCCAGCATGGCCTCCACTTCCTTCGCACGCATGGGGATCGGGTGATCTTTTGTGCCTGCGAAGTTGAGAACGCCGTCGGTTTCCTTGACGAAGTACCAAGTCTTGTCCACCAGACGGTTGTGGTCGTCCAGTAGGTGACAGTTGGCGATAACGTAGCCGGGGAAAAACTTGCGATTACTTTCGGAGCGCTTGCCTTTCTTCACCTCGGCCACGCGTTCCATGGGCACGAGAACTTGGAAGACATAATCCCCCATCTCCTCCTTTTCGATACGGCGGAGCATGCTGTCACGGACCTTTTGTTCAAGGCCGGAGCGGACGTGGATGACAAACCACTGGTCGCGGGGTGCGGGGATGGCTCCCATAAAAGAGTTGGAGGAAAGGGGGTTGGGGGGGGACGGGAGATTACATGCCCAGCTTCTGAGCGGCTTCGAAAGCCCACTTGAAACTGATGTCAAACGCCGCCACGAAGCCTCCGAGCAGGATCATCGCGATGAACACCACCACTGTGGACTCATTCAACTCGCGGTATTTTGCGAAGCCCTTCTCCTTGGGATCCCAAGGCCAGGTGGCCTTCTTGAGTTCAAGGATGACCTCGCTGATGTATTTGCGGATGCGGCTCATGTGAAGCGTTTCGTTTTCTGCGGATGATTCCGGGATTTTCGCTGGCAGGCCAGGAGGGACTCGAACCCCCAACCGACGGTTTTGGAGACCGCTACTCTACCAATTGAGCTACTGACCTGTGTGAGCGAGAAAGCTTCCCGGAATGAAATAACGGATGAATTCGATTTGGCAAGTCCGCCGCCCCTTTCGACTCCGATCAGGAGACGAATCCACCGCCGGGCCTGTGCGCCAGACCCGGCGGGGTTTCGAGACAAACGAACTAGATGAGCTTAGTCGAGGATGTTGGCCACACGGCCGGCACCCACGGTCTTGCCGCCCTCGCGGATGGCGAAACGGATGGTCTTCTCCATGGCGATCGGGGTGATCAGCTCGACCTCGATCGAGACGTTGTCACCAGGCATCACCATTTCGACACCTTCAGGAAGCTTCACGCTGCCGGTCACGTCCGTGGTGCGGAAGTAGAACTGCGGGCGGTAGTTGTTGAAGAACGGCGTGTGACGGCCGCCTTCATCCTTGGAAAGGACGTACACCTCTGCGGTGAACTTCTTATGAGGGGTGACGGAACCCGGCTTGGCGATCACCTGGCCGCGCTCGACATCGCTCTTCTTCGTGCCGCGAAGCAGAAGACCGACATTGTCGCCTGCACGACCTTCGTCGAGAAGCTTGCGGAACATTTCGATGTCGGTGACGGTCGTCTTGACGGTCGGACGAATGCCGACGATTTCGACTTCGGACATCTTCTTGATGATCCCACGCTCGACACGGCCGGTGCAGACGGTGCCACGACCTTCGATCGCGAACACGTCTTCGACGGGCATAAGGAAATCTTTGTCGATCGGACGCTCAGGCAACGGGATGTAGCTGTCCACAGCTTCCATGAGCTTGAGGATGTTGCCTTCGTGTTCGGCATCACCTTCGAGAGCCTTGAGGGCGGAACCCTTGACGATCGGGATGTCATCACCCGGGAAGTCATACTTGGAGAGAAGGTCGCGAACTTCCATCTCAACGAGGTCGAGGAGTTCGGCGTCATCCACCATGTCCACTTTATTCATGAACACGCAGAGGGCGGGCACGCCGACCTGGCGGGCGAGCAGGATGTGCTCACGGGTCTGAGGCATCGGGCCGTCAGCGGCGGACACCACGAGAATCGCACCGTCCATCTGAGCAGCGCCGGTGATCATGTTCTTCACATAGTCGGCGTGGCCGGGGCAGTCCACGTGCGCATAGTGACGCTTGTCGGTTTCATACTCCACGTGAGCGGTGTTGATCGTGATGCCGCGCTCTTTCTCTTCGGGAGCAGCGTCAATTTGATCGTAGGCACGTGCCTGGGCGAAGCCTTTCTTGGAAAGGACGGTCGTGATGGCAGCGGTCAGGGTGGTCTTGCCGTGGTCAACGTGGCCAATCGTACCGATGTTGACGTGAGGCTTGTTGCGTTGGAATGCTTCTTTAGCCATGGAGTAGGTTAGGTGAGGGGGTGCGCTTGAACTGGTTCGTTTGTCGTGTTTCGAAGATCCCCACCGTTCTGCCACTGGAGCTGTTAGAGGGACTTGAACCCTCGACCTCGTCCTTACCAAGGACGTGCTCTACCACTGAGCTATAACAGCTTAACCGGCGGCGGCCCTGTGAGAGACCTCCTCCTCTTTCGACAAGAAAACCGGGATATGAAAGCCTCCTTGATTGAGATCAAGAGACAATACACCCCGGCCTTTTACCGAAAAAGTGGGCCGAAAGTAGGACGGTGGGGGTATCTGTCAAAGATTATTTCCAATCTTTGCGAAAGAGTCGAAAAATCCCGGCGGACCAACCGCTCCAACTGCAGCGTTAGACTTCCATCTTTCAGCTTGGTTTGCTCGTTTCAGCCCCATAATCTGCATCAACAACACCATCCCAACTTGGCGGCCAACGGTCGCTGGCAGGACGGTATCGGACTATCGCAAATCGAAATCGCCATGCGCCTCTCTCAAAACTTGTGTGTGTTGATCTTGTTTGCCGCACTCCCCTCGCCTGCGGCTGACGAAGGCGAGGCGCTGCTCAAAAGCATTGTCAAAAACGTTCGCAGCGGCAACCAGGAGGCCCTGGCCCCCCTCAAAGAGCTCCACACTCACAAAATGGCCGCTGACACCGTGCTCACTCTCGTGGGTGACAAGCGCGTGGGAATCGGCATCAAGATGCGCCTAGCCGAAATAGTCGCCTCCTGGCCCTCAGGTGAGGCTCGCCGGATGCTTGCGGACTGGCTGAACAAACATCCTTCTTGTGATGACGAGACCTTGTTTTTTTTTGCCGATATCGGCCTGCTGGAAACTCGTGGTTTCTTCTGGAGCCTGATCACGCAGCTCAAAGGCCCCTTGTCAGACGTGCGTAATCCCGAACGCGTTGCCTTGGCGGCCAAGGCTCTCGGAGCGTTTCAGGACAACCCTGAAGTCGTGGTCGCGCGCATCGCTGCGATGCTCGACCCAGCCAATGCCCATGTCATGCGCGCCTGCGCCGCAGAGGCCCTTGGAGGAATGCGCAGCGCGCTGGCGATTCAATCCCTGCTGCCGCAGCTCCGTGACGACTCCATCGGTCACACTGTCCGCTGCTCGCTGTACCGCCTCACCGGTCAGGATTTTGTCGAAGACGACACCAAGTGGAAAACCTGGCTCACGGAACAAGGACCCAACATCCCTTGGAAAATGCTCGCCCGTTCCGATTTCGACAACTACCTCAAACTTCAGAAGCTGCTCAAGCCGCTCGACGAGGATCCCACCATGAACATGGCGTCTTTCTACGGCGTGGAGTTTCGAGCAAAGGGGGCGCTCTTTATTCTCGACGTCAGCGGCAGCATGGACTTCGAAAACCGCATCAGCAAACTCAAGGGGCAGATGAGCGACCTGCTGGTCGCCATGCAGAACACATCCAGCAAACTGCGCTACGGCATCGTCACCTTCGGGGAGGATGTCGAGTCATGCTTTTCCGGACGCGGTATCGCGCAGGACGACGAAAAAAATCACAAGCAGGCGGTTCGTTTCGTCGAACGCATTCAAGCCAACGGTGGCACCCCGATGTGCGAAGCGCTCAATCTCACGCTCACCAAGATTCTCCCTGCCGGCAACATCGACGCGATTTACTTCCTCAGCGACGGTTCCCCCAGTGATGGCACTCCGGACCAGGTGCTTGATCTCGCCAAACGCATCCATGAAACATTTCAGGTTCGCATTCACACCATAGCCATCGGTGAAGAGCCCGCGCAAGGCTTTGAGCAGGCCTCGCTGCTCCAGCAAATCGCCAACGCCTGCGGCGGCACATTTACGATTCCACGCTGAATCAGCGTCCGCTGCAGCTTCCGAATCGAGAATCTCCGATGCCTGCCACCCGGACACTCGGAACTTGAGTCTGAGGACTGGCACCTTAAAATGCCGCATATGAAAATCATCGCCTCCATCCTCTGCCTCACCGTTCTCACCCTTTCTGCCTGCCGCGGTGGTGGCGGTCCTGCCACCCGTGTCGGACGTGGCATCGACCACGCCTTCTACAAAACCGGCCAAGGAATCGAAAAAGTCGGTCGCAAGATCGAAGGAACCGCGCATTAAACCGCATTTGCGGTAAGCGCATGCTCCCTTCCAAAACCTTTTTCATCACCGGCCCCACCGCGTCGGGCAAATCGGCTTTGGCCGTTGCCCTTGCCGAAAACATCGGTGGAGAAATCGTCAATGCGGATGCCTTTCAGCTTTACGACGGAATGGACATCCTTACGGCAAAGCCCACGGCCGCCGAACGAGGCCGCGTGCCGCATCATCTTTACGGTGTGCTGCCGCTCACTGAGTCCTGCGATGCACAAAGCTACCACTCGCTGGCTGTCCCGGTCATCCAAGACATCGCTGCGCGGGGACGAACTCCCATCGTCGTCGGCGGCTCAGGGCTCTACGTGAAGGCGCTCACCCATGGGCTTTCACCGCTCCCTGCCGCCTCCCCCTCCTTGCGCGAACGGTTCAAGCATCTCAGCCCGGGTGAAAAAATCGTGTGGCTTATGCAGCGGGATCCCGAAGCTGCCACCACCGTAAATCTGCGCAATCCCCGCTATGTCGAGCGTGCCCTCGAGATATGCCTGCTGACCGGGCGCCCCCAGTCCGGCCTACGCCGCTCATTCGAAGAAACCAAGCCGCAGGTGAACGGCGTGACCCTCGAATGGAATCGCGAGACGCTTTATCAGCGCATCAACCAGCGCACGCTCACCATGTTCGACTCCGGATTGATCTCGGAGGTCTCAGCGCTGGGGCCGCTCTCACCCACTTCTGAAAAGGCCATCGGTGTGCGCGAAGTGCGCGAACATCTCGCCGGGCGCGCGACACTGGATCAGACCATCGCGGCCATTCAGCAGTCCACCCGGCACTATGCCAAACGCCAGATTACCTGGTTTCGTCGTGAACGCTGCTTCCAAACGATTTGCCTCGATTCCCTTCCGGCGGCAGAGTACGCGCTGACACGACTCTTCGAACTTTTTCCATGCCTCCGCCCGTCCAGCCCGTCCGCCCCGTCTTCGTCAACCTAGGTCCCCGCAGCTACCTCGTGCAGGTCGGGCGTGACCAGCTCAAAACTCTGGGCGAAGAGGTCAACAAGAAGCTCCCCGATCGAATCAGTTGCGCGGTGGTGACGGATTCCAATGTCGGCCCCCTCTATGCCGAAACCGTGCTGCAAAGTCTGCGCGCAGTTGGCAAACAGCCACACCTCATCACCGTGCCGGCGGGCGAGTCTTCCAAATCGCTTTCCTCGAGCGAATTCGTGCTCGGAGAGATGGTCAGGGCTGGGCTCGACCGCAAAAGCTTCGTCGTTGCCCTGGGTGGTGGCGTCATCGGCGATCTGGCCGGCTTCTGCGCAGCCGTTTATCAGCGCGGCATCCCCTACGTTCAGGTTCCGACCACCGTGCTCTCCCAGGTGGACAGCTCCGTCGGCGGGAAGACCGGCGTCAATCTGCCAAATGCCAAGAACATGGTCGGCTGCTTCCATCAGCCCGTGCATGTCATCGCCGATCTCGACACGCTGAACTCCTTGCCGGAACGCGAGTGGAACGAAGGCTTCGCTGAGATCATCAAGCACGCCTGCATTCGCGACGCCTCCATGTTTAAGGCCATCGAGGATGTCGCCGCAGGCAAAGGCGACATCGTTGCACTCATCCGTCGCAACATCGCCATCAAGGCTGTCATTGTTGAAGCTGATGAATATGAAACCATCGGCACCCGTGCGCTTCTAAATTTCGGCCATACGCTGGGCCACGCCATCGAAGCCGCTGCCGGTTACGGCACATTGCTTCACGGCGAGGCCATCAGCCTTGGCATTCGTGCCGCCGCGTGGCTTTCCGTGCAGATTTCAGATCTCACCGCCGAAGACTACGACCGCATCATCGCGCTGCTGAAACTTTGCGACCTTCCTGTTCGTCTCCCGGACAATCTCGACATCGAGGAAATCATGCGGATCGCGCGCATGGACAAAAAATTCGAAAACGGCAAGGTCCGCTTCGTGCTCCTGCGCAAGATTGGCGAAGCCTACGTGAGCAAAGACGTGATCGAAGGCCACCTGAAGCAGGCGCTGGAAGAGTTGCGCAAATGACGCATGCGCCTCCTGAACCCCAGCTACCTTCACCTTGCCTGGCTTGCCTTGATCCCGCTGGCGCTGTGGTTGTTTCGCCGCCAGGCGAAACGGGTTCCTGTTTCGACTCTGCTGTTCTTCAAATCACTGGCTCGTGAGCATCAAGAATCTGCCTGGCTGCGCCGCATCAAAAAGTGGTTCTCCCTTCTGCTGACGCTGCTCGTGTTGCTGTTTGCTATTCTCGCTCTGACACGCCCCAGCGGAAACATCGCCGCCAACTCTATTGGCGCTGTTGTCGTAGTAGTCGATTGCTCCGCTTCGATGGCCGCGAAGGATTTGCAGGGCCAAACGAGGCTCGACGAGGCCAGGCAACTCTTGAAGGAACGCCTCCGTTCGCTTCCTGATCAGGTCGTCCTTTCCCTCATCTCTTTCGATGCGCGGCCAAGCGTGTTGCTCTCACGCAGTCGTAATCGACGCGAATGCCTGCGCCTGATCGATGAACTTTCCCCAACTCCCGTCGAAGGGAAGCCGGACAACGCGTTGAACGTCGCCCAACGTCTTGCCGATCTCGAATCACACTCACGCATCTGGATGGCGACCGATTCCAAACCGGTTGCCGACGCCTCCGTCGATCTCATTCCCGTCGCACTTTCTGAACCGCTCAATGTCGGTATCACTGGATTTCAGATCCGTCACAGTCCGCTCGCGCGCGATCGCTACGAAGCCTTTGTCAAAGTCAGCGCTGCGGCTGGCAATCCGGCGAAGACCACCTCCACGCTCGAAATCTCCATCGCCGGACGCATCGCACAACTTCGTGAGATCGATCTCTCGCCCGGTGAATCCAGTGTGCTGATTCTTCCGCTCGAAGGCGTTCGTGGACAAGGCCTCGAGATGCGGCTGAAAACCGCAGGAGACTGCTTCGGTTGGGATGATGGTCTTGCCGCACCGCTCCCGAAAACCAAGCCTCTTACCGTCGCTTGGTTTGCCCAGAAGCCCGATCCCTTCACCGAACTTGCTCTTTCCTCCCTGATCGAAGCAGGTCGCATCGAAATGCGGAAAGGAGATCCCGCCGCCTGGCCGCCGAAAGAACAGCCGGATGTGTATGTCTTTGAACATTGGCTGCCGAAAAACTTGCCAACCGATCGCCCGGTGATTGCATTGACTCCTTTGACCAGTTCCGGCCCGCTGCGCACACGAACCATCAACAGCCTGCCGCACGACAGCGTGCGTTCCGTGCAACCCGATCATCCCGTGCTTTTCCGCGCCAGCAGCAGTCGCATTGCGGTCACTCAAACCACCCTGCTGGATCTTCCAAGCTCGATCGAACCTCTGTGGATCGCCGGCAACGAACCCGTTCTCGCCGCTGGCGAATTCAACGGCCGGCGCCTCGTGGTAACTGCCTTCTCGCCTGCACAGTCCGAACAACTCGCCCTTCTGCCATCGTTCCCGCTCATCCTTGGCAATGCTCTTTACTGGTGTGCTGAAAACAGCGATGCCCTCGCCGATGTCCGCACTCTCCATACCGGCGACATGCTCCACACCGACAGTCTCGTTCAATGGCGCGCTTGGAACGGAGACGGCTTCGTCGATGTCTCAGATGATCCCTCGCACGGCCTGCTGGCACTCAATCGCATCGGCCGTTGGGAAACGGGTGAAAACCGGAGCGGCGCGTGTGCTTTGATCTCCGATGCCGAAACAAATCTTCCCGTCCGTCCCGCGGACACGGTGGATGCTATCCAACCGGCAGTCCCTATCATCACTGCCTCCGCCTTTAGCACGTGGCCGCAGCGTTTGATCTGGCTGGCGTTGGGACTGCTGCTTTTGGAGAGCTTTCTTTTTCATCGCAAAGCGGTGTATTGAAACTTGTTCACAGCCGTTGCGTTTATTCACAGGTTTTAAGAGGCCGAAAATCCCACATCTTGTTTAAGATATCTTAAGCACACCCAAGATAGGGTAAAAAATCGCCTTCATTCTTGCGGGCATGGGCTGTGGAATGGTTCACTCCACCTCAGCACTCGTTTCCGTCCATCCCCTTTCCCCTTCCTGCCATGTACCTCAAGAGCCTTACCCTTCACGGCTTCAAGTCCTTTGCCGACAAGACCCACTTTGAGTTTCACAAAGGTGTGACCGGCATTGTCGGCCCCAACGGTTGCGGCAAATCGAACGTCGTCGATGCCATCCGCTGGGTCCTCGGCGAAACCTCCGCCAAAGCACTGCGCGGCGATGAGATGGCCGATGTCATCTTCAATGGAACCGACAAGCGCAAGCCAGTGGGCCTCGCCGAAGTCACGCTCACGATGGCAGACTGCGAGCAGTCGCTCAACGTCGACTTCAACGAGGTCGCATTGACTCGTCGTGTGTTCCGTGACGGTCGCAGCGAATACCGTCTCAACAACACGGTCTGCCGACTCAAGGACATCCACGACCTCATTGCCGGCACCGGCATCGGTCGTGCGGCCTACTCGATCATGGCGCAGGGCCAGATTGACATGCTTCTGAGTTCGAAGCCCGAAGACCGCCGCACGGTCTTCGAAGAAGCCGCGGGCATCACCAAATTCAAATCGCAGAAAAAGGAAGCCCTCCGCAAACTCGAATACACCGAGGCCAACCTCCTCCGCGTGGCCGACATCATCGCGGAAGTGAAGAGGCAGATGGGCACTCTGCAACGCCAGGCGGCCAAAGCCCGCCGCTATCAGGCCCTGCTCGAAGACACCCGCCTGCTCGACACGCACCTCGCTCACAAGCAGTATACCGAATTCAGCGGTGAGAAATCCGAAGCTGAAAATCAGGTGCGCATGATGGCGAATCAGATCGAGGAACTGCAGCGCAAACTGCAAACCGCCGAGACAGAAGCTGCCCAAACACGCGAAGCGTATCACGCACTCGAATCTCAGATCAGCCAGGCCCGCCAGCAGGCGCAGGAACTCCGCTCGCAGATGCAGAGTGCCGAAGGCCGCATCGGTTTCAACAAAGAGCGCAGCGAAGAACTCGAAGGCCGCATCCGCCAGAACGAAGAACAGATCGCCGCCAATGAAGAGCTGCTTGATCAGGCACGCCGCGATCTTGCAAATGCTGATGAACAGCTACTCGCTATTACTGATAACATTCAGATGCGCCAGCAGGCAGTGAGCGAGCATGCGAGCCTCCATCAGAGCATCCTTCCCGAGCGCAACCGTCTCGAAACAGACCGTCGTGCCATTCGTGAGGCGATCCGTCAGTTTGAAGGACAGATTGCCGCCAGCGAAGCCCGCGCCCAGTCGTTGAGCAACCAGATCTCAGGCGACCGCCAGCGGCATGAATCCCTTGCTCATGATCGTCAGACAGCGCAGCAGGCGCGCGAAACAAGCCAGATCGAATTCGACGAACTTCAGCGCAACATTCAGGAGCTCGAAGAGACGCGCAATCAGCTCGACGAAAAGGCCAAGGACTGCGCCCGTGAAATGATCGAGCGCCGCCGTCAGCGCGACGCGATGAACAACGAGCTCAACGACCTCCAGCGCAATCTCACGCAGCGGAAGTCACGTCTCGAGATCATCGAACAATTGCTGCAGAAAGGCGAAGGCCTCTCCTCCGGCACGCAGAAAGTGCTCAGCGGACTCGACAATCCGGAAGTGTATTCCACCGGCATCCGCGGATTGCTTGCCTCCAGCATCGAGGTCGACCCCGACTTCATTCCCGCCATCGAAGCCGCTCTGAAGGATCATCTGCAGGCCGTCCTGCTCACAGAGAGCGAACTCGCCGCACAGATCATCGACCGCCTCACCGACCATAAGATGGGGCGAGCCGCGCTCGTGCCGCATGACTTCTGCAACCTGCGCAGTGCTGCAGATCGCGAACTGATGCCCGCCGGCGCCATCGCCTGGGCCACGGACAAGGTTCGCGTCAAGACGGGCGTGCAGAGCCTGATCGATCATCTTTTGCACAATGTGGTCATCGTTGATGATCTCCACACCGCGCTGCGCATGAAGCGCGAGATGCCGCATCTCGCCATCGCCACGATCCGCGGTGAGTTCATCACCACCAACGGCGTCATCTCCGGCGGAGCCACCAAGGAGGAGGAATCCTCCACGCTGCGCCGTGAAGCCGAAGTGCGTCAGCTTCGCACCGAAGTGGAGGCACTCGAGATGCAGTTCATGGAAAAGGAAGACGCGGTGAACGCCGTCAGCGCGAAGCTCGAAGAGATGCAGCGGGAGGAGGTCTCTCTTCGAGAGCAGTCCCAGCGCGCACGCGAGGGCTTCTCCCAGTTTCAGGGCAAGATCAGCGTCGTGCAGCGCGCCCTGCAACAAGCCACCGCGAAACTCGAAAGCATCGAGTGGGATCAGAATCAGATTCAGGAGCGCATCGGCGGTTCCGAAAGCCAGATCCAGCAACTGCGCGAAGCAGCGGCCATCGCCCAAGAGCAGCTCGAAAGCTCCCGCGTCCGCGAAGGCGAGCTTGAGCTCGAAATGGAGTCCTTCCTTCGCCGTGAGCTCGAATCCAGCGAACGTCTCAACGAACTGCGCACGGCCCTCGCCCTCGAACAGAGCGCGCTCAATTCCATCGAGCGGCAGAAGGCTCCGCTCGGCGTGCGCCTGCAGGAGCTTCAGGCGGGCGTGAACCGTTTCGCCGAAGAGATCAACACCTGGCGCATGCGCATCCAGCAAAGCGACGCCGAAAACGCGCGCTTCCAGGAGCAGATAGAGTCCCAGCGTGGTGCCATCACCGGCATCGAAGAACACCTGCAGTCCAAAACCGAGGAGCGAGCCGGATTGTTTGAGCAGGTCAGCCAGCTCGAAGCTCAGCTCACGCAGCTCCGCCAGAGCTACAACGGCCTCAACGAATCACGCAACCGCGCCGAGGTCGCGCTCACCCGCGTTGATCTTCGCCTCGAAAATCTCATCAATCAGGTGCAGGAGCGCTACAGCTTCCACATCGAGGCATTTGAGCCGGACTACCATGTCCTCATGGTCACCATTGAGGAGCAGAAGAAGAACCGCAACCGCGGCAAGAAGACTGCGGCCAATGCCGCCGAGCAGGGCGAATCCAATGGCGATGCGATGGAGGCAGCCGTCACTGAATCCGAACCGGCCGAGGAGGAATCCGCTGCGGAAAATGAAGCGGCCGAGGCACCCGAGATCCGCGCCGTCTCCAACCGCGATGATGACGAAGTGGACATCGACGAAGTCGTCATTCCAGGAGATGAAGCGCAACCCGACTGGGCGTTCGTCATGGAGGTCGTCTATGAACTTCGACAGAAGCTCGAAGGCATCGGCCCCGTCAATCTTGACGCCATTCAGGAATTCGAAGAGCTCGAAGAACGTCACAACTTCCTCGAGACCCAGCACAACGATCTCGTCAAATCGAAGGACGAACTGTTGCAGGTCATCGCCAAGATAAACGAGACGACGAAGACCATGTTCAGCGAGACGTTCCAACTCGTGCGCGGATTCTTCCACAACAACTTCCGCGAACTCTTCGGCGCCCAGGCCAAGGCCGACCTCATGCTCGTGGACGAGACCGACCCGCTCGAGTCCGGCATCGAAATCATTGCCAAACCGCCGGGCAAGAAGCTGCAGACCATCAGCCTCCTCTCCGGTGGCGAGCGCAGCATGACCGCCGTGGCATTGCTGTTCTCCATCTATCAGGTGAAGCCGTCTCCTTTCTGCGTGCTGGACGAGCTCGACGCCCCGCTCGACGAAACGAACATCGGCCGCTTCCTCAAGATGCTCGACAGCTTCATCGACAACTCGCAGTTCATCATCGTCACCCACAACAAGCGCACCATGAGCCGCGCCGATGTGATCTACGGCGTCACGATGCAGGAGTTCGGTGTCAGCAAGCCTGTCGGCGTTCGCATGACCACCGAAGACACCCGCACCTCGGACAAGACCGTCCAAGAATTGGCGCTCGACGCCCCCAACCAGCCCAAACGCGGAAGTGATGATGCCGTCCATGAGGATCTCGACCAGGAACAGGAACGCCTGACCGCCATCGAGGAACAGGAAGAGCAAACGCCCGCCGCGCTGGTGTAGGAGGCGGAGCCTCGTCAAGGAATCAAAGGTCAGATTGCTCAAGGGTCGCGCACCTTGACTGCTTGACCTCCTGACCGTTGACGCTCCTGTCCCGCATGACTTTCCGAATCGAGTCCCTCCAGTTCCACGTGCTGCCCATGCACACGCGGTTTCCGTTCAAGTATGGCATCGCCAGCATGAGCGCCCTGCCGCATCTGTTTGTGACGGTGAATCTCGTCGTGGATGGCAACGCCGTGAGCGGGCTCGCCACTGAAGGCCTGCCGCCGAAGTGGTTCACGAAGAATCCGGACACGCTGTTCGAGATCGACCTCGCGGAGATGATCGCGGTGATTCAAAACGCCTCGCGCATCGGACGCCTCGCGGCAGAGAAGGACACCGGCTTCTTCGCTTGGTGGCAGAACCTGTATGCGGAGCAGACGAACTGGGCGCAGGTTAAGGAGGTGCCGCCGCTGCTCGCGAATCTCGGCGTCAGTCTGATCGAGCGCGCCGTGCTTGACGGCCTGTGCAAGGCGCTCGGCCAGCCTCTGCATGCCGTGCTGCGTTCGGACGTGCTCGGCATTGATCTCGGTGCCGTGCGCGAGGAGTTGCGCGGCTTGCGCGTGAGCGATGTCATCGCGCCACAGCCGCTCGCGCACGTGTTTGCACGGCACACCGTCGGCTTGGGCGATCCCCTCACCGTGGCGGACGGCACACTCGACGACGGCCTGCCCTACACGCTGGAGGAAAACATCCGCGCCTACGGCCTGCGCTATTTCAAGATCAAGGTCTGCGGCAGGCCCGAGACCGACCTGCCGCGCCTGCGCGAAATCACCCGTATCATCACCGCCAACTGCCCGGACGGCTTTCACGCCACGCTCGATGGCAACGAGCAGTTCGACGACCTCGCCAGCTTCCGCGACTTCTACGCTACGCTCAGCGCCGACGCCGCGCTCGCGCCCTTGTTCCAGTACCTGCTCCTGATTGAGCAGCCCCTGCAACGCTCCAAGGCCTTGAACGAAGACGTCGCCAGCACGCTGCATTCCTGGACCGACGGCCCCGGCATGATCATCGATGAGAGCGACGGCGCCCTCGCCGACCTGCCACGCGCCCTCGACCTCGGCTACCGCGGCACCAGCCACAAGAATTGCAAAGGCATCGTCAAGGGCCTCGCCAATGCTGCGCTGCTGAAGAAACGCGCCACCGCCATCCCCGGCGGCCCCCTGCTCAGCGGCGAAGACCTAGCCAACGTCGGCCCCGTCGCGCTGCTGCAGGACTTGAGCGTCATGGCCCTGCTCGGCATCACGCACGTCGAGCGCAACGGCCATCACTACTTCCGTGGCCTCAGCATGCACTCCTCCACCGTTCAAGAGGCCATGCTCCACCAACACGCCGGCCTCTACCACCGTCACGCCGAGGGCTTCGCCACCCTGCGCATCGAAAACGGTTCTCTAGATCTCAGCAGCGTGAACAGCGCCCCCTTCGGCAGCGGCATCACCCTCGACGTGACGCCCTTCGAACCCCTCAACGCCTGGATCAAACGCGGCGGCATGGGGGAACTTTGAGATCGAAGGTCGAGAAAGATCGGGAGAGCATACCTTCGAGTCCGCCCAAGAAGTGGGTAAACGCGTGGGTTTGCCCTTTGCATCGCGATGCATCCCGCCATATTCGCCGCCCTTCGTTCCCCTCTGACTCATGGCATCGGCCCCAAAGCGCATCGTTCTCAAATTCGGCTCCGGCATTCTCACGCGTACTGACGCGCCGGAACCGGATCCTGTGCAACTGCGCAAACTGGTCGAAGCCATCGCGTTGCTCAAACGCGCCGGCCATTCCGTCGTGGTGGTCAGCAGCGGCGCCGTCGCCTCCGGTCTCAAACCGCTCGAGTTCAAGCAGCGCCCTTCCGATGTGACGACGCTTCAGGCCCTGGCCGCCGTGGGACAGACGCATCTGATGCACGCCTACGAATCCCTGCTGCGGGATCATGGTCTGCATGTGGCCCAGCTTCTCGTCACGCATGAGGACTTCGAAAACGCCGAACGTGCGCCGCGCATGAAGGCGGTGCTCGACCGCCTCATCGAGTTCTCCCAGGTCGTGCCGGTCATCAATGAAAACGACTCCGTGGCCATCGAGGAACTGCGCTACGGCGACAACGACAAGCTCTCCTCCCGCGTGGCCCGTTTTTGGGGCGCGGACGTGCTCATCCTCCTCACCAGCGCGCCCGGCCTGCTGCGCGACACGAAAAAGCCCGAGGAAGGCCCCATTCCCGTCGTCGCCGACGTGGATGAAGTGATTCATCATGCCGAGGAGGAGAAATCCACGCTCGGCACCGGCGGCATGATCTCCAAACTGCGCGCCGTCCAGGACGCCGTTCACGGCGGCGTCGAATGCATCATCGCCTCCGGACGTCACGCCGAACAGATCCCCGCCCTCGTCGAAGGCGGCGGCGTTTGCACACGGTTCCCGGCTCTCCGCTCCTAGTCCCGTCTCATGGCCTCTCCCGACATCGCCACGCTGCTCATCCACTGCCCGGACCGTCCCGGGCTCGTGCATGATGTGACCGGATTCATCTCCTCGCATCAGGGCAACATCATCGACCTCCAGCAGCACATCGACGAGGAGCAGAACGCCTTCTTCATGCGCCTGGAATGGAGCCTGGAGAACTTCACGCTCGAAAGCGAGGAGATCGAGGCCCGCCTGCAGCCAATGGCCCGCCGCCATCAGATGCAGATGCGCCTGAGCTTTGCCAGCCAGCGCAAACGCGTCGCCCTCTTCGTCACCAAGGAGAACCACTGTCTTTACGACCTCCTCGCCCGGCATGAATCCGGCGACCTGCCCGTGGACATCCCGCTCATCGTGGCCAATCACGAGACCCTGCGGCCTGCGGCGGACCGCTTCGGCATCCCGTTCCATCATTTTCCGATCACCAAGGACAACAAGGCGCAGCAGGAAGCCGCGCAGATCGAACTGCTGCGCCAGCATCGCATCGACACCGTCGTGCTGGCCCGCTACATGCAGATCATCAGCCCGGCGATGATCGCGGAGTTTCCCAACCGCATCCTCAACATCCACCACAGCTTCCTGCCCGCGTTCGTCGGTGCCAAGCCCTACCATCAGGCCTTCCAGCGCGGCGTGAAAATCATCGGCGCGACCAGCCACTACGTCACCGCAGATCTCGACGAGGGGCCGATCATCCATCAGGACGTCATGCGTGTCAGCCACGAGGACAGCGTGAGCGATCTCGTCCGCCTCGGCCGTGACCTGGAAAAAACCGTGCTCGCCAAGGCGCTGTGGTGGCACGTGCGCGATCGCGTGCTGGTCTTCAAGAACAAGACCGTGGTGTTTGACTGAGGTGTGACATCTGGAGTGCGATGAACACTCCCGTCGCACTACTTCTCAAAGATCGAATCCTCCTCCCGGTCCGCCACCTTGAGATAGCGGTAATACACTTCGAGCTGCAACGTGCACAGGCACTGGCGGTAGATCGCGTCCGCCGCGTCACCCGCAGGCCAGTTCGGCCGCCCACGTTTGAACGAGCCGTCCGCCTGCTGCGCGCCAAGCACCTGCGGCAGAAACTGCGCGTTGTAAAACTTCCAGTCGTCACCGCCTGCCTGGAAGAACGCCTGCGTGTAGTAATACCAGCAGTAGAGATTGCAGTTCCGCTCCCAGTCGAGCGGTTCACTGGTGAGGAAATCGCGAAGGAAGCGGATTCCCTTCTTCACCGGCGTTCCCTTGTTCTTCGCCAGCGTTTGCAGGCCCAGCACGCCGCAACCGGTCAGACTCCATTGATTATAGTGCGCATCTCGATTCATCTTCCCGAAGCCTCCGTCCTTGGTCTGCTTTGTTTCCAGATAGTCGCAGCAGCGTTTGATCGAATCGTCGAGTCCGGCAAACTTCAGCCCCGAATGCTTTGCGGCTTTGAGCGCCTGGTACTGCCAGCCCGTGACCGACAAGTCCTCCCCTGCACTGTCCTTGTTGTAGGCATTCGGCATGCCCGCATCCTTGCCGCCATAGGTCCACGCACCTCGGCGATTCTGTTGTTCGATGATGAGCCGGACACCCTCTTCAAACGCCTCACGCAGTCCGGGAAGACTGCTGTTCCCGAGACGGTAGAAGGAATACATCTCTCCGAGCGCATACGTCGCGATGCCATGCTCGTACGTCGCGGAATTCGACTGCGGCTGCTCCGACAAAATGCCGTGCGGGCTATTCCGCGCGAGTTCGACGAGGTAGAGCATGCCGTTGCGCACGTTGTCGCCGAAAAAAGGCGACTCAGGAGTCTCGCAGCGCCCAAGAAAACAGAGCAGCGTCAAACCGGTCATCGCCGCCTTGTTCGAACGTCCCCAGGAACCATCGGTGTTCTGCTGCGACTTCAACCACTCAAGTGAACGCGACACCGCCATTTCACACTCCGGCGTTCCGCCATTCTGCCGCAGCTTTTCAATGCGGCCCTGGTCCGAACAGCGTGATACAAACATCTTCGGCATCCCCGGAAGCCAGTTTGCAGGTCCCTGGCCGTTCCATCCAACCGCCTGGCTCGAAACGGTACTGGATGACAGCCTGCCGCCCATGCTTCCGCCATCCAGCCCTGACTCTGGAAGCATTGCCGCAGCCACATCTGGCAAAGGCAGATCAGAGGGACCGTCGATTGCGAGACGCGTTACCGGCTGCCGATTTGCCAGCGATGCCTGATGCCTCACCTGCACATGCTCCGCCAAAGCACGTGAAGCCTGCTCACCCGCTTCATTCCGGCCGGCCGGAAGAAAATCAGGAGGAGGCTTCAATGCCTGCGTGCTGATCAACACAGCTCCCGCAAGCACCAGCAACGCCGCATGCACGCCGATGCTCAGCATTAGCGACCCACCACCGATCTGACGCCAGAATCGAATGACCGCCGAGGCCTTGGGCAGTTCCGGAGCAAGTTCCGCAACTGGCACCTCTGCGATCACCGCCTGCACCACAGGCTCCGTCATGTTCGGCGGCGGCTGAAACCGCTCCCATCCCGGTGGCACTGGATAGTTCTGCGGCGAGGGCTGGCGGGGATCGTGCGTGTTCATGGCGGCGTGATGTCACGCGGCATGACGTTGAATCCGGAATCCTCTTGGGGTGAAATCAGGAGGTCAAACTTTCAGTCTGACAGCGACGAGGTGTCGAGCTCTCCGAATTGCAAAGGCTGGAGGCCTATCCTCCAACACGCGCAAACTTGTACGGCAGCGCCTTCAAATTGCTGCTGCACGGGCCCGGTGTGTCCACCCAGAGCATGCGCGCGGCGATCTTGTCGTAGGCGCGACGATGGGCCACGGCGGCTTTGACGGCGACGATGGAAAGCTCTTCCACGGCGACGCCCTGGCTGTGCCACTGGCCGAGATCGAAGGGCGGTGTCTTCACGCTGGTAATGAGAATCGTGATGCCTGCATGCTTCACGACCGCGCAGCGGCCCATGTCAAAGACATCACCGCACATGCTGGCGAGATGGCTGTTCTTGTCCTCGAGTTCAAAACGTCCGTCGTTAAGGGCGACGAGTTCGACGTCCAATTCGACAGGTCCTGCATCGAGCCGGCTGCCTTTGCCGCCGAGGCTGATGTGACGTGATCCGGCTTCGATCTCACACACCGCCTGCGGATCGCAGAGACAGATCGCGGCGTTTACGATGCCATGACGGATCAAGGCACGCAGCAGTCCGGTGCAGTCGCCGGGCGCACCGCCACCGATGTTGTCGGAGGGCTCCACGAGAACCGTGAGGCCATGAGGAGGAGGCTTGAGTCCGGCAAGCACTTCGTCTGCCGAAGGATCGGTGATCTGCCCGAGGCTGGCGAGTTCGCGAGCACGTTGGGCGAGTGATTCGAGCTGCGCTTTCGCATCGCCCGTGGTGCAGGCGACGAAGCTGACGCCCGTGTCCGGTGTGTCGGCAAAACTGAAGCCCGCCACGATGCTCATGGACCACAACGAATCATCGTCATGCTCAAACTCCCGCGCCATTTCTTCGAGGGAGAGCATGGGATCGCTCGCCGTGCCCGTGCCGGTCGGCGGCCAGATGATGCCCGGCTGTTTGAGCTGCATGCGCGGACGATCTCCGGTGGTGAGACAACGATTCAGCAGACGTGCGGCGATCAGCCCGGCCTCTCGCGCATCCGTGTGCGGATTCTCGCGGTAGGCGACGAGGCAGTCCGCCAGCTCTGCCATCTGCGGTGAAAAGTTCGCGTGCAGATCGAAGACTCCGAAGATCGGCACACCCGTGATGGCGCGGATGCGACGAAGGATCTCGCCTTCGACATCCAAGATCGTCTGCGACGTCATGGCACCATGCAGCACCAGATAGATGGCGTCACAGCCCGCACGAACGGCGGGTGCGATGTCGGCCCAGAACTGTTCGATGACCTCGTCGGCGACGGTGGCCGAGGGCTGCGCTCGGTAATCGGCCGCAGGAACCATCTCCCAGCCGAACTCTTCCGCGAGTTCCAGAACACCGCCGAGAGGTGAGGCGTCGCCTGTGCAGGAGAACAGTTCCTCTCCACGCCGGATCTGAAAATCCGCAGGCATGGTGAGACCGTCGAGGAAGGTGTGCGTCTCGTGAAAAAGACCGGCGATGAGAATGCGGGGCATGGCGGGAGATTAACGCACGATCACGCGCGTTCCTGGCCGGATGAGTTGCGGAAGGCGGATGGCATCCCAGTTGGCGAAGCGCACGCAGCCCGCGCTGCGGGTGCGGCCGATGGTTCGCGGCAAAGCGGTGCCGTGCAGTCCGATGCCGGACTTGCTCAGGCCGCACCAGATGATGCCGATGGGACTGTTCGGTCCCGGAGGAATCTGAAACGATTCGTCCCCCCGCACGCCTTCCTCGAGGAACTGCTTGTCGTAGCGAAAGCTCGGCGTCGTCATCATGGTCTGCACCTTCCACGTGCCGACGGGAATGAACTGCGGCTTGCCGGGCGTGATGGGAAAAGCCGCCAGCATCACCTCCTTCTCGTTGTAGACCGCCGCCATGCGCTCGGTAGTATCGACGACAATCGTGTGTGCGCTCAGCGTCGCATCGGTCTTGAAGCTCTGCATCGGCTTGATCTCCTCGATGCGGAACGATCTCACGTTCGGCACGACGACGATGTCGCCGGCTTTGAGCGCATTGAGGTTTTTGCCGGGATTGATGGCGGCCAGAAAAGTCTCGTCCGTGTGAAAGCGTTCGGCGACGAGCTCGAGAAGGCTGCGGTAGGCCATGAACGGATAGACCGATGCCTTCTCATAGTCCTCAGGCAGATCCTTCGTCACATACCTGAGCAGAATCGGCTGAATCTTGAACGCGGCAAAGATGACAGGCACCTCGGCTTCAGCGGCCTCCTGAATCCGGCTCCAGTTGTAAAGATCGCGGAAACCATGCGCATAGTTGTAGTTCACCACGGCCTTGTAGGTGAACTCGCCGACCGCGCCGTCGAGCTTGCCGGGGCCGAAGAGGTGCCGGTCGAGGAAGATCTGAATGCGCAGCACCGTGTCACGCTCCCTGGGAACGAGAGGGTCGTCTTTGGCAGGCCCCGTATCCTGAGCGTGAACCGCGACAGCGAGCGAGCAGAGCAGAAGGAGGTGTTTCAGCATTGTCCCCATGCTAATTCGCCACGGCGAATGAGCAAGGAAGTGCGAGTCCTTGCCCGAAACGAATCTGGCGCGTAGCTTTCTCCCGCATGCCCGTCACCGTCACCGAAACACGCACTCTTGAGCAGCTCCGTCAGCACTACGAGGTGGAGCGCGAGCTCGCCGACCGTCTGCGACGCGCCTCCAAGGAGCAGCGCCGCACGCTGTATTCCGAGGTTTACGACGAGCTTTTCAAACGCGTGCCGCTGCATCCGCAGCACACCAACAAGGCCGACGCCGGGCGGCTCGCCGCCGATGTGGCGGAAAAGATGGAGATCGTCGCGCCTTTTTTGACTTCCAAAACCGTGTTTCTCGAAGTCGGCCCTGGCGATTGCGAATTTGCCAAAGCAGTGGCCGAGAAAGTCGCACGAGTGCTCGCGGTGGATGTCTCCGACGAAATCACCCGCAAGCGCACCCTGCCGGACAACCTGCAGCTCGTTCTCTCCGATGGCAGCACGATTCCCGTGGAGCCGAATAGTGTGAACGTGGCCTACAGCAACCAGCTGATGGAGCATCTGCATCCCGACGATGCCGTGGAGCAGCTCCGCCACCTGCATGCCGCGCTGGCGCCCGGCGGTGTCTATCTCTGCATCACCCCAAGCCGCCTGACAGGACCGCATGACATCAGCTGCGTGTTCGATGATGAGGCGACGGGATTTCACCTCAAGGAATACACGGTGGACGATCTCTCGGCGCTGTTCCGTTCCGTGGGTTTCGCCAAAATTCGTATCATCTTCGGCGGACGCGGAAAGTTCATGCTTTTGCCCACGTGGCCGGCGGTGATCTGCGAAAAGCTGCTCTCAATGCTGCCCCACGGCCTGCGCAAGGCGATCGCCCTCAAGCCTCCTTTTCGCTGGTTGTTTGGCGTGCGGCTGGCAGGTTTCAAAGCCTGACCGTCCCCGCCCATGAAAGCGCTGTTCATCACTATCCTGATCTTCGTTTCGGCGTTTTTGATCTACGACCGCTTCGTCGCACCTGCTGGACAGCGCGTGGTGTTTGAGAATCCGCCATACAAACCGCAGAACTCGCCGCCGGCGCGGACGGTTTACAGCACACCCGCGCCACACATCGAGACCAACTCCCCTGCCCCGGTTGTGCAAGGTGACGGCTTTGTGCCGCCGCAGATCGAGTCACTCGAATCGCTGACGAAAAACTGGACCGTGTTTCCTCCCACGGCTTTTCCACGCCAGATCAAGCTGAGCAAGCCGGTGCAGTTGCGCATGCCGGGCGGCAGTTCCACCCTTCCGGCGGGATCCACGGCGTATGCACTGGCCGCTCAGGCAAACGTGCTGCTCGTGGCGCCCACGGAAACCTCGCAGGCACGCGGGCAGATCTTTGTGCATGACACGGACATGCCCACGCAGGTGCGTGAATCCTATGAGCGCTGGAAACGAGGGCGCATCGAGATCGCCCAGGCCGCATGGAAGAAACAGCAGGCTGCAGGCGGATCTGCGAGCGTCAGCATGCCCAACGCCGTGGATGCGGCAGGCAGGCCGAAGCGCAATGCTGATGGCAGCTACGATCTGCTGCTCGCCAGCATGAAGTCAGGCCAGGTCACCGACATCAAGCTGAACAAAATTCAGCGCTGGGGCACGCCGCAGGCCACCACCATCGACAATCAGCCCACCTGGGCCGTGAGCGTGTTCTACGAAACGATGGCCTTCTGCGGTCCCATCGATGCCGAGGCGCAGGCGCACGTTCGCAACGGCAAAGTACTGCGCTGGATCTATCCGGGTTCCGGTGAGCCGGTGCCGTGATCGGAGGGCAAGGCTCCAGCCTTGCCGAATTCGGCAGACACAGAGGTCTGCCCTCCTACTCCTCCCGCAACGACTGCATCCAGCGGTCGAGCTGCTGCATGAGTTCAGGCGGCCCGTCTTCAGGAAAATTGTCAATGAGCCAGTTCACGTCCTCGCGTGCACCGGCCTTTTCACCAAGACGCTGACGCATCTGCGCGCGAGTGAGACGCTCGGCGGCGGACTTGGGATCGATGGCGATCACCAGGTTCAAATACGGTAGCGACTCACGCAGCGAGCGGCTGTCGTCGAATACGCTGCTCATCAGGTTGCGCAGCATCCGCAGCAGCACGGCCTGCTTGGTCGTGGGGGCGAGTGCACCTTCGGGAAAGTGGCCGTCATCGGTGAGATCCATCGCCGCCTGCTCCACCGTGAGCAGTTTGCCGCGCTCGAAGACATCGATGAGCTGAAGTTCGCCTTCGGGTCCGTCGCGATAGCCGACCATGAACTTCCCGGGCAGCGGCACGCCAAACACGCCCTGCACGCCAAGCGCGGACGCCAGCTCGACGTAGAGCACGCTCAAGGTGATGGGCAGGCCTTCGCGATCATCGATGACTTCGTTGAGGTAGCTGTTGGAGCGGTTGCTGTAGTCGCCGCGGCTGCCGTGAAAGCCGTTCTCATCAAACAGATAGCGGTTGAGCCGCTTCACCGCGGGAATCGTGCCTTTCTTGATCTCAGGATCGTCCTTCAAATCGGCCACCATCGCCTTGAAGGCGCTCAGGTAGGACGCCACGTCGATCTCCGGATTGTCGTGACGCGCGAGCAGCAGCGCGCAGCGCAGCAGATTGATTTCAGGCTCGGGCTTCTCGAGCTCGGCGAGGATTTCTTTCGTCATCGCACGACGGTGCAGTTCGCGTTCGAGCTCGCGCAGCTTGGTGGCGTCTTCTTCGAGTTTGCGCCGTTGCTCAACGAGCACGCGACGCGCAGCGGCAGGGTTTTGCAGCAGGCCGTCGAGCGTCTTGTCACTGCTGGCGGCTGCGGCGATGTATTGCTCGACTTCGGAACGCAACTTCGAGGCTAGTTCGGGTTGCAGCGGCTTCTCGGCGAGATCTGTCCCGATGCGGAAGTTGCGGAAGTCGGCCACCGTCGTGCGGAATTTGCACAGCCCCGCGCTGCCGCCACGCAGACCGTCGTCCTTGCTCTCGATGACCTGCACACCGTTCACGAAACACACGATGCGCTCGGGCTCCACGCGGACGCGCAGCGCATTCCAGTCTTCCGGCTTGTAGGCATCACTCGGCACATCGGCGAGGATCGTCCACGAATAGACATCCGGCCCGTCGAAGCGTGTGAGCCGCAGCTTGCCGCCGGAAGGATAGAAGCCGTAGTGCTTGTCGCCACCATCGGAACAAAAGGTGAGGCCCGCCGCGCCGGATTCGTCATCGAGCCGCACGGTGGTGCTGACCTCGAAGGTGCCCTCGGGCACTTTCTGCGTGGAAAGACAGAGCGCCCGGCCACCGAATCCCTCGCCGGGAAATTCGGAGCGGATCACACCGGCGTGCTGCGTCCACTGCGCGCCGAGATGCGTCTTCCACAGTTTCGAATTCAGCACGCCAATCGTCAGCCAGCGTGACATCGGCACCGGATTCGGCGTCTCGATGAGCTTCTTCAATTCGTTCACCGGCATGGCGAAGCCAAGGTTCTCCGTCTTCAGCGATTTGAGCGTGAGCAGACCGAGCACCCTACCCTGCATGTCGAGCAGGGGCCCGCCGCTGTTGCCTTTCTCGATCGGCACGGCCACCTGCAGCATCTCCTGACCGTCGATGTCGCGCGTCGCGGAAAGCACGCCCTGCACGATGCTGAACGCGAGACCCTCCGGCGCGCCCATAGCGACGATGGGATCACCTTGACGTACTTTGCTGGAATCGCCCAAAGGCAGCGGCTTGAGGCCCTTGGCGTTGATCTTGAGCAACGCGAGATCGAGGTGGCTGTCGCTGGCCTGAACCACGGTAACATCATGCGTTTTGCCGTCGTGCATCTCCACCTGCAGGCGACGAGCTTCACCGATGACGTGCAGATTCGTCGCGATCAGGCCGTCGTCACTCACGATAAATCCGGAGCCGATGCCGTCCGTGCCCTCGCGTCCGAGTTGGGTGATCTTGACCAGCGAAGGCCGGATCGTCTCGGCCAGATCAGCGGCCGTATGCGCGGCGGGCGCCTTGGGTTTCGCGGCGCTCTTGGGAGCGGCGTTGAGACTGGCCACGGCACACGCTGAAAACACCGAGAACAGAAGGAGAATGTGTTTCATGGATGAATTGAAGATTGCCTGCCACGCGGGCGTTTGAGAAAGTCCCACTTTATGAGCATACGTCGCGCCGCCTTTCTGTCATTCTTGTCCTTTTCAACTGTCGCATCGCTGGCGGACGAATTCCCGGCTATCTTCAACACCGAGAAGGGTGATCCGATGCCAGCGGAAGAAGCCGCCGCCAGCATGGAACTGCCACCGGGATTCAAATGCGTCGTCTTTGCCGCCGAACCCGATGTGCAGCAGCCGATCACGATGAACTGGGATGCGAAGGGCCGCCTGTGGGTCGCGGAAAACTACACCTACGCCGAGAACCCCATGCGCTGGGACACGAAGCTGCGTGATCGCATCATCATCCTCGAGGACAAGGACAACGACGGCAAACACGACGGCCGGAAGGTCTTCTGGGAAGGTGGCAGCTACCTCACCAGCGTCGAGATCGGCTACGGCGGCGTGTGGGTGCTGCACAACGGCACGCTGAGCTTCATCGCCGACAAAAACGGCGACGACGTGCCCGATGGCGATCCCGAGGTGCTGCTCGACGGCTTCAACGTGAAGACCATCGGCCACAACATCGTCAACGGCCTGCGCTGGGGCCCGGATGGCTGGCTCTACGGCCGCCACGGCATCACCGACACCTCCGCCGTCGGCGCGCCCGGCACACCGCTGGAGAAGCGCACCAAGATCAACTGCGGCATCTGGCGCTATCACCCGACACGGAAGGTCTTCGAAGTCGTCTGCCACGGCGGCACGAACTCCTGGGGCCACGATTGGAACGCGGACGGCGAGCTCTTCTTCATCAACACCGTCATCGGCCACCTCTGGCATGCCATCCCCGGCGCGTATTACCGCCGCATGTTCGGCACGCATCTCAATCCGCACGTCTATGAAATCATCGAGCAGACCGCCGATCATTTTCACTGGGACACCGGCGCGGAGAGCTGGAGCGACATCCGCAAGCTCGGCGTCACCGGCAAGACCGACGAACTCGGCGGCGGCCACGCGCACGTGGGCATGCTCATCTATCAGGGCGGCCTCTGGCCGAAGGAATACGAGGGCGCCGTCCTCACCTGCAACCTGCACGGCAACCGCATCAACGTGGACAAGCTGGAGCGCCAGGGCTGCGGCTACGTCGGCAAGCATGCGCCCGACTTCATGAAGGCCAAGGACAAATGGTTCCGCGGCATCGACCTCCTCACCTGCCCCGACGGCAATGTCATCGTCTCCGACTGGAGCGACAGCGGCGAATGCCACGACAGCGACGGCATCCACCGCACCAGCGGGCGGATTTACAAGATCGTGTATGGGGAGCCGAAGAAGTCGGAGCCGATCAACGTGGCGGCGATGAAGGATGAGGAATTGGCCAAGTTTTATGAAGGAAAAAACAACTGGTGGAAGCGAGTTGCTGACCAACAACTCTTTGAGCGAGGCTATCAAGAAAAAGGACGCCGCACCAGCATCGTTGAGGATGCTCAAAGCAAAGATGGCCTCGTCCGCCTCCACCTCGCTTCCGCGCTTCAGCGTCTTCCGCTCGAGGCCCGCTGGCCCATCGCGACGGCGTTGGCGAAGCATGAGGAAGACGCGAACGACCGGCAGCAGCCGCTCATGATCTGGTATGGCATCGAGCCGGCGGTGGCGGCGGACCCGATGAATGGCGTGGAGCTCATCCGCGAGGCGAAGATCCCCACCGTGCGCCGCCTCGTGGCGCGTCGGATCGCCGAGATGATCGAAGCGAAGCCCGAGGCCGTCGATGCGCTCGTGGCGCTGGTCGTCAGCGACGCGAATGCGCGTGAAGATGTGATGCGCGGCCTCGCCGCCGGTCTCGACGGCTTCAGCGGCGCCAAGAAGCCGAAAGGCTGGGACGAAGTGGCCAAGGCGCTCGACACGAACGCCAGCGAGGAATTCAAAACCATCGGCCGCAACCTCTCCGTCGTCTTCGGCAGCGGTCGTGCGACGGATGAACTCATCGCCATCGTCAAAAACAACGACGGCGACGCCAACGCCCGCACGAACGCCTTCGCCGGCCTCACCCGCAATGCCAAACCCGAACTGCTGTCGGTCATCCGCAGCCTGATCAACGACAAGGTGCTCGGCACGGCGGCACGCAGCGCGCTGGCAGCCTACGACGATCCGAGCATTGCGAAGCAGCTCACCAACGCATGGCCGGTGCGCAGCGAGGAGCAGCAGGCCGCCACGGTTGCCACGCTGACCTCGCGCGCCAGCTATGCCAAAGTGCTGCTCGAAGCCGTGAAGGCAGGCAAGGTGCCCGCATCGGCGATCTCGCCCTTCCAGGCGCGGCAGATTCGCAGCCTAAACGATCCGGCTGTCAACGAGCTGCTGACGCAGGTCTGGGGTGAAATCCGCGACACACCCGAGGCGAAGAAGGCCGAGTTCGCGAAGTTTGAAGCCCTGTTGAGCAAGGAAACTCTGGCGAAGGCCAATGCGTCCCAAGGCCGCATGATCTTCACCGCTGCGTGCAGCGCCTGCCACAAGATGTACGGCCAGGGCGGTGCCATCGGCCCCGAACTCACCGGCAGCGACCGCCACAACCTGAAATACCTTCTTGAAAACATTCTCGATCCGAGCGCCGTCGTCCCCGCCGACTACCGCGTGAGCGTGCTCAACCTCAAGGACGGCCGCACGATCACCGGCGTGATCCCCGAGCAGACCGAACGCACCCTGACCGTGCAAACTCCGGCCGAGCGTCTCGTGATCGAGCGCGCGCAGATCGTGAAACAGGAGCAGTTGCCGGTTTCCCTGATGCCCGAAGGTCTGCTGGCCGCTCTGGGAGACGAGAACGTCAAGAACCTCATCGCCTACATGATGTCCAACGGCCAGGTGGAGATGCCGAAATGACTGAGCGCGAGTGTGTCGAAGACCACTCGCCTCTTTTTCATCCCAGCGTCGCCAATCGCCCAAAAAATGGCGAGTAGGCTAAAGCCATACTCGCGCTCCGTGTGGCGATGCTTGCGCTGACGCGAGCCCTCGTCTTTGATGCGCTCACATGGCATCAATTTTCGACTGGATCGCCGCCGCACGTCCGAAAACGCTCGGGGCCGCGATCGCGCCTGTGGTGGTCGGTTGTGCGCTGGCGGCGAAAATCTCGGGTAAATTCGACTGGTCGCTGGCGCTGTGCACGCTGGGAAGCTGCGGTGCGCTGCAGATCGCGACAAACTTCTTCAACGACGCTCTCGATTCTCTCAAAGGCGCGGACACGCACGCGCGCATCGGACCGCGACGCATCACGGCGAGCGGTGCGGCTTCGGCGAAGGCAGTCAACATCGCGGCGTGGCTGATGCTCGCAGTGGCAACGCTGCTGGCGTTGCCGTTGTTCGAGGCGCGAGGACTGCCGATTCTGTTCATCGGCCTGCCATCGCTGTATTTCTGTTTCGGTTACACAGGCGGACCGATGCCGCTGGCGTATCGCGGGCTGGGCGAGCTGTTTGTAATCCTGTTCTTCGGTTTCGTGGCCGTGACAGGCGCGGCGTTTGTGCAGACCGGCGAGTGGTATGAAGCGGCCGTCGTCGCCGGATTCCAAATCGGCTGCCTGAGCACCGTCCTGATCGCCATCAACAATCTGCGCGATGTCGAAGAGGACCGCCAGACCGGCAAAAAGACGCTCGCGGTGCGCCTCGGTGTTGGATTTGCACGAGTGGAAATCGTGACACTGGTCCTCGCCGCACATGCAGCGGGAGTCTACTGGTTTCAGCAGGGCTGGCCACGCGCTTTCACGCTGCCGCTCATCACGCTGCCCATCGGCTTGTTTGTGGCATGGCGTGTCATCATCGAACCACCCAGCCGCGGTCACAACCGTCTGCTGGCAATGAGCGGAGCGCAGCTTCTCGCTTTCGCGGGGCTGATGTGCTGGGCGATCGTCAAAGCGAAGGACGTAATGCCGTGAGCACGCCCATTTATGTTCATGAATACCTGCTGCGCAGCGGCGTGGCACTGAACGCGGTATCACAACGCCGCGTGTTCGCAGGCGCATTGATCTGTGTGGATGGCGGCTACGGCTGCGTGCATCCCTGGCCTGAGTTTGGCGACGCACCGGTCGAAGAACAGCTTCGTCTGCTCGGTGAAGGCATCACGACACCCGTTACAGCGATGGCGCTGCGCTGCGCTGAGATCGACGGCGCGGCACGACGTGCAGGAGTGAGCTTGTTCGAAGAGCTGGAAATTCCGCGCAGCCACTACTCCTGGAGTTTTGCCACGGACACGGAGCCGCAGATGCAACGCGTGATGGAGGAGGGCTGGCCGGCGATCAAGGCGAAGGGTTTTGCGAACTACGGCGAGACGATCCGCTTTCTCGAAGGCTGTGCGAAGCGATTCGAGACGCAGGGCGTACGCTTACGCGTGGATTTCAACGGCGTGCTCGACAGGCTGACATTCGAGAAGTTCATCGAGTTCATGCCGCTGCGTGTTTATCGCGCACTGGATTTCGTGGAGGATCCGTTTCCGTATGACGCGGATGACTGGGAGGCCGTTCGCCAACGCTGGGGTGTGAAACTGGCGCTCGACAAGGGCTGGAAGAGTGGAACGCACGGCTTTGATGCCGTCGTGGTAAAACCCGGCCGACGTGACTGGCGTCTCGTTGCTGAAAAACACCCGCAACAGCCACTCGTGCTGACTTCGGCGATGGATCATGCACTCGGCCAGATGTTCGCGGCCTACGAAGCCGCCGTTGCACTGGCGGAATGTCGTCCTCTCGATTTTTGCGGACTGTGTACGGAGCATCTCTTCGAGAAAGACGAATTCTTCGAGCGCGTGCGCTCACACGGCGGCTTTTTGGAGGCCGACCGCAGCGGCGGCGGACTGGGATTTGGCGAGGTTTTGGAGTCTTTGCCGTGGCGAAAGCTGGGTTGAAAACGTAGCTCTCGATGCAATGGAAGCGTTTCTGATCAGAGAGTTCTGGGAAAGCATGGAGACCCATGTGGCGCTGGCTCCCGGTGAAAGCGCGGAAGGCCTGCAGGTGTTTTTGGAACGGGAATTTGGCGAACAGGGATGGTGCCTGTTCCAAACCAGCGGCACGGAGGGAAAGCGCAAGTGGGTGGCATTGACGAAGGAGCAGCTGCTGATCTCCGCACGCACTGTGAACGCGCACTACGGAATCACCGAACGTGATCACTGGCTGCTGGCGCTGCCGATTTACCATGTTGGAGGATTCGGCATCCTCGCACGTGCGTTTGTCGGCGGAAGCTCGGTTACGCGACTGGGAGGCAAGTGGGATGCCGCTGTTTTTGTGCGCCAATGCGAAAACGTCGGCGCGACACTCGCCTCCTTGGTGCCGACGCAGGTGTTTGACATCGTCGCAGCGAAACTAAAAGCACCGAAGTCCATTCGCATCGTGCTCGTGGGCGGTGGCGCGCTGAGTCCGGATATTGAGGAATCGGCTTTGCAGCTCGGCTGGCCGGTGCGGCGGACGTATGGCATGACCGAAACAGGTTCACAGGTGGCTTCGCAATCGGCGAGCAGGGGGGAAATGGAGGTGCTGCCGATATGGCAGCTCAATACAGATGAAGACGGCATTCTCACCGTGCGTGGTGAGGCACTCGCCCGCGGATATGCATTTCAAGAGAGCAGAACTTGGCTCTGGGAACCCATCTCACCCGAAACAGGACTGCGAACGCGTGATCGCGTGGTTTTACAGAGGAAAGCAGGAAACTGCCATTTATACTTTGTGGGCCGGGAGGCCAACACGGTAAAGATTCTCGGAGAACTGGTGTCCCTAGGACCGATCCAAGAGCGAATCGATGCGTTGCGACTTCAACTTGGTTCAGTCGAGGGCGACGCGGCCGTCTGTGATGTCCCGGACGCACGCAAGGAAAGCAGGCTGGTGCTGGCCGTGAGCTGCATGAATGCCGCAGTTGCCGAGCAACTGCGAAAAGGCCTCAACCATAAGTTGAGGCCTTTTGAGCACATTGAAGAAACACGCTTGCTGCGATCCATTCCGCGCAGTGAGCTTGGCAAAGTGCGGATACCAGAGCTCAGGGCGATGCTCTGAGATTTACTTCTCCTTGGGAGCCGAGCCGTCCAACGGTGTGATGACCGGACGATCCTTCATCTCGGGCGAGATAAGGTAATTCTTGGGATCGGTAGGATCAGGAATGAAGGAGATGAGGAACAGCTCTTCGATTTTGTCCGTGAGCGTTTCCTGCGAGGTGCGCACGGTGGCATGCACATAGCCTTTGTCTTTCTCCTCGACGAGGCCCAGCACGGTGATTTTGAGGGTCTCCTGCTTCCGCTGTGTGGCCTCTGGGGTGAGTTTGAGCTTTTTGTGCCAAGCTTCGCGATCCACCTGATAAAACTCCTGAGGAGTCATCTTTTCCAAATCACCCACTCCCTTGACGTTGTAGCCAGCCAGCATCGCCTCTTCATCGGTCATGGTGGGCGCAGACTTGATGATGTTGACCGTCTCGCGCTGACGACGCTCCAGTGAAGAAGGGACGAGCATCATGGACGCTGTCTTCCAGTCCTGCATGACCACGGCGGTCAGGTACTTTTTCACCATCGCGGCGCAAGGGTGATCGAGCGGCAGTTGCTCCGCTTTGACCGGCGAAGCGGTCAGACCCAAAAGAGAAACAGCCAGAAGGCAGCGTATGAAAAAGCGAACTTGCATAGAAATATGAGAGTCAGAAGGCGGCAAGGTTTGTAACCGCTGGCAGAATGCCCGTCAAATAAAGAAACCCACCGGCTGGTGACGGATCAGTTGCAACCCGCCCCACTGGGGACTGCGAGTTCCAGTTCGGCAGGAATTTGGGTTTCTTTGTGAACAAAGCGGGACTATTTTGCGACAAAGCAAATCGCTTGAGTAAGCTAACTACGACTATGAAACACATCCTCCTCTCCATCCTCACCCTCTCCACCCTGTCGTTTTCATCCTGTGCCACCGGCCCCAACGCCCAGCGCGGCGCGGTCATCGGCGGACTTGGCGGCGCGGCGGTAGGTGGCATCATCGGCAATCAAAGCGGTCGAGGCCTCGAAGGCGCCCTGATCGGTGGTGCGCTCGGCGCGGCAGGCGGGAACGCCATTGGCAACGCCAAGGACCGCCAGCAGCGTCGTTACTACTAATCCACCAAATTTGTTCATCACATTGATCGTGAATTATGAAAAACACTCTCCTCACGCTTCTCTCTGCCGTCACGTTGGTTTCCTGCGCCTCTGGTCCTAACGCTCAGACCGGTTCCGTGCTGGGCGCTTTGGGTGGTGCCGCCGTTGGCGGCATCATTGGCAATCAAAGCGGTCGCGGACTCGAAGGTGCCGCCATTGGCGCCGGCCTCGGCGCTCTAGGTGGCAACGCCTTGGGCAATGCCAAGGATCAAAGCAACGGCCGCTATCAGCAGGGTTACTATGATCGGAACGGCAACTGGCACCCACAGCAACAGCAGCAGCAGGGCTACTACGACCGGTACGGCAACTACCACTACTATTGATACCATCTGCTGCTTGCAGACAGCCCATCCCCGGAGAGCCTCACACGATGACTTCAAAAATCGGTGAGGCTCTTCTGTTTTTCCGTCAGAACAACTGGAGGACGATCCTTGCGCGCATGAATGCGCGGGACACGCATCCCCTCATCCAGTTTATCAAATATGGGATTTGCGGTGTAGGAGCGCTCATCGTTCACCAGTTGATCTGGGGGGGCTGCTCCGTGTGGCTCTACCCTGCGATCGACAGCGCGATCCCGCAGGATGTTCGAGCGCTGAACACCACCTACAACAACGCGATTGCCTTTCTGTTCAGCAACGCATTTGCCTACATCACCAATTCTCTATGGGTCTTCACGCCAGGACGGCATCACCGGGTGAAGGAGTTTCTCTATTTTACCCTGGTCAGCACACTCGGTTTTGTGGTGGGGCTGGCGGCAGGGCCGTATTTGATTCACAAGTTCGGCATCAACACCATTGTGGCACAGGGGTCCCTCGTGGTTGCTTCCGTGATGGTGAATTTCGTGTGTCGGAAATTTTTTGTTTTCAAGAACTGACCCTCCATGCTGAACGTGGTTCTGTTTCAGCCGGAGATTCCGCACAACACGGGAGCCATCGGCCGCCTCTGCCTCGCCACTGGAGCACGTCTCCATTTGATCAAACCTCTTGGCTTCAGCCTCGAGGACAGGCACTTGAAACGTGCGGGGCTGGACTACTGGCCAAAAGTGGATGTGCGTGTCTGGAACACCTGGGACGACTTGAACACAACGATGGAGGCCGGTGACTCCGTCTTCTTTGTCGAATGTCAGGGGAATCAAACCTACTGGTCGGCCGACCTTACGTCTCCGAACGTCTATCTCGTGTTCGGGCCTGAAACGCGCGGGATCCCGCCTTCAGTGATCGAACAGGAAAAGTGTCTGTGCATCCCGATGCAGGAAACGCGTAGTCTGAATCTCGCGACGGCGGCTGGCATCGTGATGTACGAGGCGCTCAGGCAGCGCACACAGGCGGGCATCACACCTTGACGTCGCGGAGCATCTGCGGAGCGTACAAACATTCATTCTCATGAGCCAGGAAGCCGCACCACTCGCCGCACATGATGTGCATCGCACCTATCACCTCGGGGGGCATGATCTGCCCGTGCTGCGTGGTGTGAACATCGAAGTCGCCGCCGGTGAAAAGGTTTTCCTGTGTGGGCAGTCAGGCGCTGGCAAAACGACGCTGCTCTATGTGCTCGGTGGCCTCGAACAACCGACCTCCGGTGATGTGCTCGTGCACGGCCGTTCGCTCTATCAAGCAGCCGCGGCCGAGCGTGCCCGCACCCGCAATCAGGTCATGGGTTTCGTCTTCCAGCACTACTTTCTGCTGCCGGAACTGACGGCCCTCGAAAACGTGGTGCTGCCGGCCATGATCGGCGGTCGTAAGGCCGAGGAACGCGCCCGCGAACTGCTCGACAAGGTGGGCCTCAGCGAACGTCTCCAGCACCTGCCCACTGAACTCTCCGGCGGCGAGCAGCAACGTGTGGCCATTGCCCGCGCGCTCATCAACAACCCCGGCATCATCTACGCCGACGAACCCACCGGCAACCTCGATGCCAGCACTGGCAGCGGCGTCATCGACATGCTCATGCAGGTCGTCAACGAGGCCAAAAAGACGCTCGTTGTTGTCACGCATGATCAAAACCTCGCAAAACGCGGAGATCGCAGGCTCATCCTCAAAGAAGGCCGGCTTGAAGAAGGATGACGCGTCCGCCACTTAACCCGAACACCGTTCAACCTTCTCACGCGCATGTCTTTGGAACCTGACACCCCCGTCGAGAACGATCCGCCGCCCGCCTCGTGGCAGCCACGTCAGAAGCGGGGCTGCTTCAGCTCTGCCGCCAGAGTGTTGTTCCTGCTCATCATCCTCACCGGACTGCTGCTCCCTTTCACCCCCTTCGCTGGCAAGATCAAACGAGGCATCCAGGACATCGTCGAATCCGCCCGCACCACCAAGGAGCGCGTCATCACGCGTGATGTGATGCACGATGTGATCAAGGAGGTCCCCGTCGTCAAAGAGGTGACCAAGGAAGTCATCCGCGAAGTGCAGCCCCCTCTTCCGGAGAAATACATTCCGCGCAAAGACATCGACGTCGCCACACTCTTCAACGGCATCACCGTCAAAACCAACCTGCTCACCGAGCAGGGCAGTTTCGCCAGTCTCGAGCGTCTCGATCCAGAGTCCTACAAGGCCGAATTCCAGCTCAGCATCCGCGTGCCGAAGGCAAACCAGACCGCGGTGGAACTCTCACGCATCAACAAGCACCTCCCGGCCATCCTGCCCGGGCTTGATGCCATGCTGCCTGCCGCAAAGGTCTCCGGCTTCTACTACAAGCTCTACGAGAACAAAACCAATCGTGTGCAGAACGACCTCACACGACTCAACAGAATCCTCGACCGTCACAATTTCTACGACACCGAGACCATCCTCGAACTCACCCACCCCGCCACCCAGCGGCGCGCCCTGCTGATTCAATCCGAGATGGATGTCGTCGCTGACGGGTCCGACGGCGACCGCATGCCCACGCTTTCCGAGTACATCTATCTCTCCGACTACTACCAGCCCTTCACCAGCTACGCCTGGCCCAAGACCACGAAGAATCCCAACCCGCTGCTCGCCAAGTGGGAGGAACGGCTGAAAAAGGCCCAGGACGAGTATGCCGTCAAAGGACTCCCGGCTTCGCGCAATCGCGAACTCAGCTCGCTCATCAGCACGCTCAAGGTCGAGGTCGGGGAAATGAAAGCCCGCAGCAGCCTGATCGCTGAAAAAGATCCCTTCATTGTGATCTCACTGCTGTTCCGCGGCTACGCTGATCAAAACAAGTTCACCCCGCAGATCGGCGACTACGCCGCCGTCATCCACGAGGGCAAAATCTACCCCGCCATCTGCGGCGACTACGGCCCCAGCTTCAAGATGGGCGAAGCCTCGCTCCTCATGGCCAAGACCATCAATCCCAAGTCCACGCCTTACATCCGCCCGGAAAGCGATCTCAAGGTAACCTACCTCATCTTCCCTGGCACGGCCGAGGAAAAGCGTTCAGCGCCTGATCTCGCGAAGTGGAAGGAAAAATGCGCCGCCTTGATCGGCGAAGTCGGCGGCATCGGTGCCGGCTACGTCCTGCATACTTGGGAAGATCCGTTCAAGAAACCCGAACCGCCTGCTACGACCACACCCGCTGCGGATGGCTCTTCCCCGCCAGCCACTGGAACACCAGCCCAAACCGCGCCACCGGCCAATGCGACGTCCTCACCTGCAGCCTCGTCGTCATCGACCGCAACTCCACCGACAACCGCCACGCCACAGACCAGCAAATCCGGCGAGAGCCAAAGTGCAGCCAAAGCAGCGACCAGCAAAGCCGGCAGCAAGTCGAAGACGAATTGACTCCACGAAGCCGTCTCCCGACAACTGCGTGTTATTTTTCATACTCCAATAGCCAAATACGGGATGTTATTCGGCGTTTTTGTTTCCCTATTCCGCTATTTGCGGCTAAACCCACATTATGAAGCAGGCCACCCCGTACTTTTCCGACACTTTTGTTGGCTATAAAGGTGCAGGCAAACCGACAGAAGTGTTTCCTATCTGAATTGTTCGCCCAACCAACAACGCCTCACACCATGATCGTTGATGATTTCGTAGCGGCTATTGAACAGACACGATCAGTGTTGACCCCTTCCGACATTCGTTGGTTTGAACAGCAGGTTGGGCACACCCTACCTTCCGACTATAGGGATTTCCTCGAGCGATGCAGCGGCGGAGAGGCCGAGTTTGAGGTGTCCACTGACGATGACTCCGTGGTATGTCTCTCGCACATTCTTGGCCTTGAAGACCTTGACCGACGACTCTTGCTTGGCTACTCGCTTGTGACCGGATCGATAGAGGAGGTTAGGATCCCTATTCCCATGCTACCGATAGCATATACTGACGGCGGGGATCCACTTTGCATGTGCCTTGATGCTGACGCATTCGGAGCGATTTATCACATTGACCATGATTGCGGCGGACTGGACATCGCTACATGGGCCAGGACCAGAGAAGAGATTGATGCTGAGTTTCGAGCTTTTGCTTCATTCACAGACATGATCGCCCATATCCAGTAGTCCGGATTCTCATCTGTCACGTCCCTGCCGAGATAACTACAGATTAGATCATCGGCCATACGAGGGCGAACCATGAGCGGCAGGCAACCGCTGGGGCTGCTGTGTCGGACATGCCTTACCGTAGCTTGACCGCACTTGGCACGGCGGCTGCTACGTTGCCGTCTCAGAGTCTTGGCGTGATTTGTTCGTCAGTCGCTTCGTTTGAGCTTGCACCCGCCGCGCCAAGTGCTCGTTTTGCGTTCGTTCGATCCGCCACCCCGCCCCAGCGGTGCCTGCGCTAGGACGTTAGACTAGGCTAACTCAGCCACCCCTTCGCCCACTGCTTCGCAAAGTAAGTGAGGATCATGTCCGCACCCGCACGACGGATGCCGGTGAGCGATTCGTTCACGATCTTCGCCTCGTCGATCCAACCACCGGCGGCACCAGCTTTGATCATCAAATACTCGCCGCTAACCTGATAGGCCGCGATGGGCAGCATGGTGGCGGCACGCAACTTGGCGATGATGTCGAGATAAGGCCCTGCGGGTTTCACCATGAGGATGTCGGCTCCCTCGGCTTCGTCGATCGCAGCCTCGCGCTGGGCTTCACGCGAGTTCGCCGGGTCCATTTGATAGGTCTTCTTGTCGCCGGCCTTCGGTGCCGAGTCCAGCGCACCACGAAACGGTCCGTAGTAGGCGCTGGCATACTTCGCGGTGTAGCTCATGATCGAAACACCTTGGAAGCCGGCCTCGTCGAGTGCCGCACGGATCGCAGCCACGCGACCATCCATCATATCACTCGGCGCGACGATGTCCGCGCCCGCACGCGCGTGACAGAGCGCCTGCTGCTGTAGCACAGCCACGGTTTCATCATTCAAGATGCGGCCGTCATCGGAGACGAGACCGTCATGACCGTCGCTGTTGTAGGGATCGAGCGCCACGTCAGTGATCACCGCAAGTGTGGGATGCGCCGCTTTCAGAGCGCGAATCGCGCGCGGCACCAGTCCATCATCCGCATGGCAGGCCGCCGCATCACGCGTCTTGAGCTGATCTGGGATGCGTGGGAACAGCACCACGGCAGGGACGCCTAGGGCATGCGCCTCTCCGGCCTCCTGCACGAGTCCTTCCACGCTCCAGCGTGTGCAACCCGGCATGGAGGAGATCGGCGTGTTTTCCCCGCCCTCCTGAATGAACAAAGGGTAGATCAGATGACCCGGCGTCAGCTCCGTCTCGCGAACGAGATCGCGAATGGCGGGAGACTGGCGGTTGCGGCGGGGGCGGATTGGGAGATGCATCGGCCCCGAATATAGGCGGAGAGCCGGCCAGACCGCAAACGGCGAATCATCCCAGCCCAAGGCACATCACGGACGATACGAATGCGCACGCCCGGTGACGGGATCGAGCTGAACCGTGTAGTAGTTGGGCGGAGCATCGGCGAGCTCCTCCTTGTAGTTGTTGATGGAAACCAGGGTCAGGTAGGCGTTTCGCAGCGGCACACGCAGGTTTGTGGATCCGTTGGGGTAAAAGATGATCCGGTTGAAGGTGGCTTCGAGATCTTTGAAAGGCGCACGTGTGGCAGATCCGGTGCTCGACGCCGGAACGTTGCTGGCAAACATCGGGGAGAGCGCTCCCTGCACCAACACCACACGCCCTTCCCCCCAGTACACCGGCTCCTCAATCGAAGTCGCCTGATTGGTGGCAGGATCGTAGCGGATGAGCTGAATGGCGTGGCAGCCTGTGATTCCGTCCTTGGTGTAGAAAAAGAAATCCACCCCGGTGGGTTTGTTGTCCGTCAGCGCCCGCTGCTGGGCCTGGGAGAGCTTGAGCATCAGGCTGTCCCCTGCGGATGAGATACTGGCCGACTGGATCGCGGCCAGAGTATAGGGTGTGGCGAACGTGAAGATCAGGGCCACGATGGCAACCACGACGACAATCTCCACCAGGCTGAAGCCGGTTGAGGCTGAACGGTGGACGCGTCTGCGAAGGTTTTGTGGTGAACGAATGTTTTTCATCGGAGGAGCCCCCATTTTGAGTTGCGCATGTTGATGGTGGACGAGAAGACCCGGTAGTTGAGCTGCTCGGAGCGCAGCTTTGCCTCCAGGGTCTTGAGGTCCGTCTGTAGATCATCGCGGTTGGTGAAGGCCCCCTTCGGAACAAGCTCTGGCATGGCCTCCTCGTTGCGATCCGCCAGATTGCGGGCGGAGGCTTCATCAATGGCCACCAGCGTCACCACCACACGTGGCGGCAGCATATGCTGGGTTCCCTGCGGGCTGTCACTAGTGGTGTTGACGAGCTTGGTGGAGTCATAGGAGTAATTTGGCGCGATCCACCAAGGCTTCGTCTTTTTGTAGGCCGCATCGTCAGAGGTGACCTGGGGTGAAATGATGAGCGCGACGATGTTTTCAGCAATGGGACGAGTGTCCGCGGGTTCATCGATGGTTTCTCCTGAGCTGATGACATTGGTGGCCGCCTTGTTGAACCACTGCCCGGGTTTGACGGCATAGACAGTATTCTCCTCCGCCGGCGGACGATACTCCCAGAGCCGAAACCGAGACCGCGTGGTGGTCACATGCGGCGGACGGAAGGCGTCATCGCTGCCATGCATGATGAAATACCCGCGGCCACACAACAGCCGGTTGAGGCCCTCGTAACCGTCACGCTCGCTCAGCCCCAGGCGGGCCTGGAAGAACATGGCATGCGTCACCAGCATTGCGGCCGAGGTGCCCGGAAGAAGCGTCTGAGCCTGCCCTGTGACGAACTGGAGCTCCGACTGGCGGATGTACTTCGTGGGCAGCTGGGTTTTCGACTGGGGAATCGTCGGGGTTTCGCCGTTGTTGTATTGATATGCCTGATAGGTGTTCAGAATCGCCTGCCTGACATTTTGCGTGATGCTTTCATAAGCCATCCGCGCTTCGCGAAACTGTTCGACACGGGCCACACCGCGCTTCCATGTGCGCTGGGTCTGCCCCAGCACCTGCACGGCCACCAGCAGGATGATGGAGAGGATCACCATGGAGAGCGCAACCTCCACCAAAGAGAATCCGTGCCGTCGCGATGTGTCATGATGATGTTTCATAGTTCGAACAGGGGTGGCGGTGTGGATGGTCATTCCCCCATCTTGGCGACGAGGGTGCAGGCCGACGTGATGCGCAGGGGCGACGCCGTGTTAAAGTCAAAGGACTGGTCTCCGGAGGTAGCGACGCAGATCTTCACGCGCCGCAGATAGGCCTCCGCCGCGCTGGCAGAACCACTGCTGCTTCCAACCGGAAGGACCACATCCAGGGGTTTTTCCGGCACATAGACGGAAGCAACGAAGGCCAGGGAGGCCGCCATGTTTTCTTCGGAGGTGTCTGCGGTGGTCATCTCCGTACCTTCGTTGGTGAAGAAACGCAGCGGCCCATAGCCCGTCCATGTGATGTGGCTCCATGGCATTGATTGAAGCTCACCGTTGAGTTTCTGAATGATTTTGGAGCCCACGGACATTTCCGCCGAATTGCGGGCCATGTTGATTCCCTGGGGGAGCAGACCAAGCACAGAAATGAAACCCAGTGCGGCTATGGCGACCGCGATGGTGACCTCCACCAGCGAGAAGGCGGATGACTGACGCTTCGAGCGCCTCGGGTGTGATGCATGAGAGATGGCTGTTTTCATAGGGATGAAGTGTCTGGACAATCAAGGATCAAAGCGCTTTTGCGCGATGACACGGAAGCGGTGCAACTCCTCCATCGACTGCTTCGAAAGCGGGCTGCCGGACGCGTAATCAAGTTTGGCTGTCGTATCCAAGGCTGGATCGTTCAGATCCAGATAGCGCTCGATCACCGCAGAGCCGCGGTACTCGGAACCTACGGTGTCTTTTCCAACGACAAACTTCGTCGGATCGGATGAACGCGCCTTCTTGATCGTCTGAATGCGCATGTGGATCTGGTAGGTGTTTGAGCGCGTGGTGAGACGCGGATACATGTTGGTGTAAGGGCGCTCTTTGAGATTTTCAGCCGTGGCCGCGTGGTTTTCCCAGAACGTCAGGATGCTGCTGCTGCCGGTTTTGAGCAGGCCGCTGATGGTCGTCGGCCACGAGGGTGGCACGAGAGTGTCCGAGCTGTTTGCCTTCTTTGGCAGGAGGTACATTTCACAGATCTGCGCAGGGGAGATGAAGGCAAAGCCAGAGTTGAAGCGTTCGTCGAAGAGCTTCAGCGTCGCATCGACGTCGATCTGGCGGTGCCAGTATTTTTTCCCCGACGAACTGGTGTCGTCTTTCCAGAACCACGTCTGGCCTTTGCCAGACGGCGCACCACCAGGACGCCGCAGGTAGAAGTTGGCATCGCTGACCGGAACGGCACTGAGAAGCTCGCTCTTCATCACGGCCGCCAGGCCTGTGGCACGGCGGATATGGCGGAACGGCGCCATCTGGTAGTTCATGTTGATCTTGCCTGCCGTGGATCCTGGCTGGCTGATGACATAAGGCTCCACCACGGGCATCCAGAAGAAGTCCATGAACAGATAGTCGGGCGGATCGATGCCTCGAATGGGCAGACCACTCTTACCGTAGCCATTCAGCACCTTGGGCGCGCCGATATGCGGCTGCAGCCCTTGCTTGGTGCTCCATGTTTGGGGACGGAACAGCAGCGTGCGCCATGGTTCGCGCTTCTGGCCGCCTGAACCACCGGCCTGATGGACGCCGGTGGGCAACGAGCCAAACATGCCCGGTGAGGCCACCTGCCGGTTCGGTGAGAAGTAGGTGGCCCCTCCGATCCAGGTGATCCAAGGATTCGTGAAGTACGGAACCAGCTGCTCACCGGTCGAACTGCTGATGACGCTGTAGGTGTTGCCTTCGTCCGGTTTGTTGATGTAGGCACCGTCGGTCTGATTGGCGATCCCACGATCAAAGTCGCCATACTTCTGCAATCCGGCACCACAGGCGGCCGAGTAAGGATGGTCGGGCAGGAAAGCGTTGTGGTAGTTTGCATTTTTGACGAGGCGCCAGCCCTTCTTGTCCTCACCTCGATCGAGTCCAGGGCCTTCACTCCAGTTCAGCAGCACGAGGTTGTGCGCCATGCGCTGTTTCCCATAAAGACGATGTTGTTCGAACTCCGTGGCCGGCACCACAAACTGGCCCATTGTCAGACGCGGATCGCCATGCCTTAGCACCAGCGACTGAATGGTGTCGATATTCAGAGCCAGGTTGCCCCGGTAAAAGAAGTTGTTGTCGTAGTTGCCCATTTCGTTGCCGACGTAACGGAACCTGCCGCCCATGCGGGTGGAGGGGATGGCCGCCGCCGTGGTGATCTTGCCCGTCTTGTCCCGGCCCAGCGCTCCGTCCGAATGGAATGACCACCAGTAGGGCGCTGGCACAGGCTGCCAGATATGCCAGCTGCCGTCAGCATTCTGACTCCAGCGCGTGTCCTCATCCTTCTGTGCGAGGATGGGCGAAGGAAACTGGCCTTGCGGAAAACTGAAGTTGAAAGTCTGCAGCACCTGGGGCGAGGCGTCGTTCGACAGGATCTTCACCACCACCGTGCCACCACCGAAAGGGATCTTACCTGCATCACCACCGGGAATGTCCAGGAAGTCACTGACAAGATTGTACTGGTTGCATTGCCTCAGCTCACCCGACTTGGTCGCGTAACTGGCGTAGCTGATGCCTCCTTTGTAAGGCACCTGGGAGTTATTCGCGGGAATGTTGGTGTCGTCGAAGAGGATGCTTCCCGATGTATAGCCATTCACGCCCTTCGCGACGGCGGGCAGCTTGCGCTCCTGCAGGAATGCGCGGTAGGAAATGGTGCCGCCTCGCTGATACACGCCGTTGGCGCTGCTCATGTGCTTGAACGGGCGGATGAGCGTCTTGCCTCCATTGACAGGGAACATCTTTTTGCCGCCGATCATCAGCGAACTCGCATCCACTTCGATGGCGATGTCTGGATTGATGAGCGTCCATCCCGTGGAAGGGCTGAACCATTCGAGCAGGAAGGTGGCCTGGACCCGTTTCACGTTGTCTGTCAGCGGAGTGTCCTTGTCCAAGGTCCAGTTCCAGTTCATCGGGTTGTAGCCTGGGTGCTTGGGATCATCACCGGCGTAGCCTTCGAGCTGATGGGCGGCGGGATACAGGTTCTTGTAGAAGCCGTTTTTCGGATCCTGATTGGTGGTGCTCAGAGGGGGAAAATTCGAGTACCAGTTGTTGTAGTTGCCCCATTCACCACCGCGCCACCGGGGAGGCGTGTAGCCGTTCGGTGCAGGTCCTTTGGGGTCGATCTTGGGAGAGGAGAGGCCTCCGGCCTTTGTGGTTCCCTGCGCGCAGCAGATGAAGTGAAGCCCGACTTCGCTGATGGTCAGGAACCGGCCCATGCCGCGGTAGATCTCGCCCTTGCCCTTCGGCATCACCGTGGGCATGACCTGCCCGTGTCCCGGATAACTGCCGCCGGTGGAGTTGCGCATCGGCGTGAAGGTCTTTGATGCCATTCCGGATGATTTGGAAACGAGCCGCGAATCCGGCAGGCCTTTGATGCTCGGATCCGTGCCGACATTCTGCGCGGCGATGTTGTCATCGTACAAGTTGGTGCTGCGAATGTAGTCGAAGATCTCGACGAGAATCTGCTGCCGGTTGTCACCGTATTTTTTGAGAAAGGATGCACCAGATGCTCCGAAGCCCGGAATGGGCGTCCCCGTCAATGTCATGAGATAATCGAAGAGCTGCCTGTTGCGCGTGATGGTGGTCAGCTCCGTCTGGCTGGTGCAGTCCTGACGGGTGAAGAAGTAGTCCTTTCCTGCCAACTGCGAGCATTTCACGATAGCGTTGTCAAAGACGGTGCGGTACTGCGTTGTGTTGGTGCGATGCACCGGCCACATGGAGATCTTCGGGTAGCCAAAGGGGTTCAGATCCGATGAACGGCTGCGAGGTGTCAAAAACGACCGAAGGCGTTCCACCACGTCGTGGTTTTCAAGCCCCGCCCATATCTGAGTGGTTCCCAGATTGATTTCAGTACGCTCACCATCGCTCTGCACGGCGGAGCGCAGCAGAAACTCGTCCGCGCTGGGGAACAGGCGTTCTCCGAGCGCCTTCTGCACCTCGCTGAAGTTGGTTGGGGAGAAGTTGCGGTTCACCGGAACCAGCACCGATCCCGCCTTGGAGCCTCCCGGCAAGATTTTCGGCATGAGATCATAGATCGCCTCCTTGTACTTCAGCGCCTGGGCGAACCCGGATGTGTCCGAGGTCAGCGGATTCATGTTCTGACCGGGAAACAACACGGTGCTCATGCAGACCGTGGCGGGATGTCCTGGATAGCGCTGATACTCATAAGCCATCGGCTGGAACCGCGCCCACTCGCCATCACGCTCATGGAACAGGCGTGGCGTATCCCATGGTGTCCCCTCCCCTGCCGTGTTGATGTTGATCTTCGTGGACTCATCGTCGGTCCAGAAGGCCACACGGGATATCATCGGATTCTCCCGTGTGGCTTCCTGCCCACCACCCCCAACAAATTTTCCCGTGGAGTCGAGATGTCCCAACGTGCCGTCCTTGAGCATGTACAGCCACTCCACCGGCATCGGCAGACGTTGCTTGCTCTCACCATCAGTGCCGCTCGACGGCCCCACCACGCCGTCCAAAGCCTGGCCGGAGGTGCCGTTGGCATACTGAGAATAGGTGAAGCCTTCCACCGAACGGGTGGACGTGGTCGAATAGGCACGCGGATCTATGATCGGGAAATACAACCGCGGAGTACCACTGGGATCGGTGGGGTTCATCCGAACGACGGGCTCGTTGAGGTCCACGTACTGCGCGGTTTGTTTGTCCCAATCGGTTGGAGGCGTATCAGCGACGATTTCGGCCTCGGTCGTGGCCACCATCTTTCCATCAGAATACAGCTTGAGCCCACGGAGCAGCGTTCCGTCCTCCTTGTATTGCCGGATCATGCCCGGCTGCGAAGCCCATATTTCGCGACCAGTTGCGGAGTCATCCTGATGGGTGCCACGCTGAATCTGACCGATGGCCAGATTGATCACCGAGTCAGCGTGCAATCGTGCCTTGGCGCCTTCGACCTGTGCCACGGTGGAATTGTACTCGACACGCGTGGCGCTTAACAATGCGGTGAGCAGCACCAGTGTCAGTGCCAGCACACTGAGCACTGTAATCAGCGCAACCGCACGACGACGACGCAACAGGTTACCGAGCGACCGGAATCCGCGCTTCAATGATTTACTTTGTATGGATGATGTATTCATAACATGACTGATTGGGCTGAAAGCACTGCCGTGTGCAGTTCCTTGGTTTGAAACGATTTTGCCTGATGGGCGCTCTTTTAACCATGAGGCCGTGGTTGGCGCATGTGTGCGCGATGAACTCATCCGTGATCACACCATGGACCTACCTAACTGTGCAGCTTTTGCTTATTCTCCCACGCAAATTCGAAACCGCTGGAGGAACACAACTAACACCAGCCATTTGCCAGCCACATGAAGCAAATCTGCGGCAAAGCATTTCCATACAACCAGTGGAGTGCGTCTGACATCCATGACACACGATCGTTCTTCCAAGAGGGACCATTCCTGCTTTTACGAAGTAACAACAGACGATCGCTTCACTCCCGTCCTCGAACAAGTTCGTGGATCATCACGACTGCGAACGCACGATTCAATGCGTTCGCAGAAACTCCGATGTGGTGAGAAAAAACTGATCCAGGTGCCGTGACATGGGATTCATGTCAGGCACCAGTCCGATCAGTTACGCGGACGGCGGCGGCGGAAGAACAGCAGCATCAGTCCGCTCAGAAGCAGCGACATGCGGCCGGGCTCTGGCACCACCACGACAATGCCGTATGAGGTGAACAAGCTCGTGTCAAAGAAGAGGCCTGAGAGACTCAGATCGGGCAGTTCGAGATCTCCCAGAAGGCCGCCGGAGCGGAAGGAACCGCCGTTGCCGACATCAAAACCGTTGTCGGTGACCGTGGCCCAGTCGATCAGATTGAACACATCTCCCACCACCGGCTGATAATCACTGACAGAGCTCGTGAAACGGACGTAGCCACCAGGGTTCAAAGTCGCTTCACCGGTGACCACGAGGCGATCATGATTGCCGGAATTGTAGGCATCATAGGTGGTTCCCTGGGTGAGGATCCAGGTGTTGAAGTTTCCGGCACCGAGATGCGCAGCGATGTTGGCGGCATCATTGAAGTCCGCGCCGTTGGTGGCTCCCATCTGAAGGGTAAGACGGTCCGCACCCGTGGTGTCACCTGCGAGCACCAGGTTGCCGTTCACCGTCAGGACACCAATGCCGTCGCCAGCAGTGCCAACATTGGTCGGATCGGAAGACATGCCGACACGCAGGACACCTGCACCGCCGTCCGTGCCCACGACCAGCCTGGTCGTCACATCCGTCACCACGGTCCCAGAGCCGCTCATCGTTCCATCGTAGGTGAAGTCACTGCCGGTTCCGGAGAAATCAAACGTGGCTCCGGTGTTGACCTCAATCCATGAAGTGGCCGAAACATTTCCCAGCCCCGTAAGAGCCAGTGTTCCTTCGGTGACCGTGGTCTTGCCAGTGTAAGTGTTGTCGCTGGCAAACGTCACCGTGCCTGCACCCTGCTTGTTCACACTGAGCGTGTCACCGCCCTGGGCTTCGGAGACGACGCCGGTGACGTTGACACCGCCCGTGTCATTCGAAGCCGAGGAGAAGATCAACTCACGGACGTTGTCCACGCCATCGATGTGCTGCAGGGTGATGTTTCCTGAGAACTCCGACGACCCCGTGGTGAAGGTGCCGCCAAGGATGGTGCTGCCGGTGCCATTGGTATCATTGACGTCGATGTCATTGAAGATGGTCATGCCGCTGTTGGCGGCCAGCAGGGCCACGTCAGCATTCGGCACATCCACCAGCCAGTGCACCGGGTCATAAACGGCGTTGTTGACGATGTCCACGTTCGCCGACGCCTGGAAGAACTGCATGCCGGCCTGGGACGTGCCGTTGGTGACGGCAATGCTGCTGCCATAGAGCATTTCGGTCGTTTCGTCATAGTCGGACACACGCACCAGATTCATCTGGGCGCAGCTGTCATCCACGCTCACCACCTCATAGACGCCGTTGTACTCTGGATTGGTGCTTTCGTTCTTCACCAGGATGCGCTTGCCGACATCCGCCGCGGTGAGCGTCACGCCGTCCACCAGCGCGGCGACATTCAGGAAGGCGCCATTGCCTGCGCCACCGGCGCCGTCGCTGGCGGCATCAAAGCTGCCGGTGCTGCTCTGGAAGAGAAGAGAAGCGGTCGTCGCCACATAGGCGTCCGCCAGTTCGTAGCGGGTGTCACCCAGTTCCACTACAGTCGAAGAAAGCGAGCTGTCGTTAAACACGCTCAAGGTGCCGTGACGAATAACCGTGCCACCGTCGATGCCCGCTCCTGCGATGGAGGAGCCACTGCTGAAATAGTCGTTGGCGACCTGCAGTTCGACGGTGCCGCTGCCGATCTTGATCAGCGAGGTGGCAGCTGCACTGCCACCTTCTCTCACCGCGTCACCGAACTGAACCACCGAAGTGCCGTCGGCTTCGAAGAACACGTTGGTGGCAATGTCCTGATAGAGATCCACCGTGGCGCCTGTGGTGAAACCGTAGGTGCCGCTCGTCTGCCGGGTGCCGATCACCGTGACGCCCTCGTCATTGCCGTCGAAGGCATTCATGACAACAGGGTTCGCCACCGCCGTGGCGGTGCCGGAGAGCAGCAACTCCACCTTGGCATCCAAAGGGTTGAGGCCCACAAAGGGGGCGCCGCCGAGATAAATGGTGTTCGTCACATCTCCAAACGCATCGTTGTTACCCCCAACGAGCGCACCCTGAACCACGGCAAGCTGACCCGAGAACGTATTGGTTCCCGACAGGGTCTGAGTCCCACCGCCGACCTTGTAAAAATCACCCGTGCCGCTGATCACACCGGCGAAATCAGCGCCGCTGGTGTTGTCACCTCCGACGTTGAAGCTCGAGTTTTCAATGTTGAGCGCCGCCCCCGAAGTTCCCGAAAGAGAACCGATGGTGACCTCCCAACCGGTGAGCGCCTCGTCCCAATACGGGCTGAGCTTCGCCCCGTCGCTCACGATGAAGCGCGAGTAGGGCGAGAAGGAGTTGTTCGAACCGGCATAGAGCGTGCCTTCCTGCACCAGCGTGTTGCCGGTGTAGTTGCTGAACGCATCCACGACAGCGTCACCACCTGTCCCAGCACCGAACACCGTGTCCCCGGTGCCGATCTTGACGACGGTCAGCGCCGAAGAGCCGCCGCCGAAAAGCGGACCGGCCACTCCATCACGCAGACCCACACCCACGTCCTGGAAGTTCACTCCTGTCTGTGTGCCGGAATCAAAGGTGATCATGGCGGCCGTGGCCGAGCCATTCTCGATGCCTGCTGAGGTGTAGAGGCCCGCACCACTGCTCACAGACCCGATTCCGCCGACCCAGAGGAAATTCCGCGTGAAGGTCATGCTGTTGCCGGCAAGCTGCAGCACGCCGTAGTTGCGGAAACGCACGGCTATGTTCGTTCCCAGCGCAGCGGCGCTGCTGGTTCCATTGCCGAGGCGAAGAGTCACTCCGCGCAGCGGGTTGTCGGTCGTTCCGGCATCCTTGCCGATGGTGAGCAGGCCGCTGTAGCCGGAGTTGTCACCGCTGAACAACACGGTCAACTGAGCGTTCTTTGCGTTCCCACCGTTGTTGTTCGCATCCAGATAGATGCTGTTCGAACCTGAGATGTCTCCACTGATGTCGAACAGGGTCTGCTGCACATGGCCGGTGAGCAGGGGATCCAGGTTGTTGTTGTCCTCGTAGTAGAAGTCCACCGAGCTGCTGGAGCCGTTGCCCACGTTGATGCTGTTGGTAAAGTGAATCGTCGCACTGTTCGGCAGGTAACCGGCGGAGATCTGAACCTGCTGATGGATGTTGTCATTGACGATGATGTCACGGTTGAACGTGAGATCCACATTCCCGGAATCAATGCCCACAGTGTTGTTCCCCACGTACTGACTCTCGATGCGCAGACGCACCAGCGAGGTCTGTGCGCCGGTCGGATCGCCGAAATAGACCTTGCCGACCGGATTGAAGAGCGCACCGGAAAGGATCTGGATGCCAAGGAAGCCATCCTGATGGATCAAGTCCCCCGTCCATTCATGGAGAGGCTTGTAGAAACGCAGGTTGCCGTCTCCCATCTTGATGATGTTGCCGGAACCCATGATGCCGCCTTCATTCGGATTGATGAGGAATTCGGAATTGCCCGTGCCGCCTGCATCGCCGTAGCGATTGCCCTGGGTCTGGAAGGTGAGATCTCCAATGACGTTCAGGATGCCATCCAATGTAGGCTGGCGCTGGGTGCTCCCATCAAACAGGATCTGGTCCCCGGCCTGCTCACCGATCTGGAACCATTCACGGAAGCGAATCTGATTGTCCCGGCTGCCGTCACCGCGTCTCATGGAGAACTCGATCGTCGCGTTGTTCTTCACGATGGTGGCGTCCGCCCAGGACTGGGTGGTGCCGAAGACCGAATATTGGGCGTTGTCGTTGCCCAGGCCCTGGATGTCCACGCGCACTGCATTCACACCGTCACCGATGATGGTGAGGCCGGTGTAACTGTTGGACACACCAAGCAGGTCCTGCGTGTTGGAGGCGGAGCTGCGATCGCCAAACTGCACGGTGCCCGAACCGATGATCTGCAGACCGCCGGCATTGGGGTTGTTGGTGCCGTAGGCGGAGATGATGTTGTTGGCTTCAGAGGAGAACTGATTGGTGGTGCTCCCACGGAAGATCAGCGTGCTGCCTGCATCCGTCACATTGATGATGCCGTTGCCGCCGCCCAGCGTGATGTTCTGGGTGATGTAACCGCTGAACGCCCCGACCTCGGAGTAGTTCAGCGTGCCACCGTTGAGGAAGATGCTGGAACTCGCGGCAAACACCCCGGTATTGTTGAATGACACGGTCGCGCTGCCGGTGACGTGCGTGGCACCCGTGTAGGTGTTCGTCGGCGTGTAAGTGGTCGAAGCGTAAGTCAGGTCGTTGGTGCCGGAGCCCGTCACCATTCTTGTCAGCACCAACGTTGTGGCGTCGGTGATGCTGAGGATCTTCGTCCCGGCCGCGATATTCAGGCCGGTCACATCCATTCCTGCCACAAGACCTGTGGTGTCCACGGTCACGTTGAACGAACCTCCGGAAGTCGTACTGCTGACCAAGGAACTGCTCACACTGCTAGGCGAGTCAAACGCGAGTTCGCCGACGCCGGAGAACACGACGTTCTGTGCCCCGGTGATGTTGCCGTCGAAGTTGACCACCCCCGATGCAAAGTTGTGGATGATGAGATCTGTGCCAGCGGCTGCCGTCGTGACGTCCACCCCGGCTCCGATCACGGTTCCCGTGGTGTAGTTGCTGGTGATGAGAATGCCGCCGTCGTTCAGCGTGAGCGCGCCACCCGTGATCGTTCCGGCAGCGTCATTGAAACGGACGGAGTTCGTCGTGGCAGCCGTGAGACCAGCGCCCTGGACGTCGGTTTGCACGCCGACTCCAAAGGAATCGACCCCGTAGCCGGTGTAGGCGATCACATTGCCGGAACCGTCGGTGGCGGCCCAGTCAGAGGCAAAAGCCGTGAAAGACGCATTGGCACCATAGGTGGCGTAGGATCCGATGCGCGCCACGTTCTGAAGCGCCGCATTCGAGAAGTTGATCACGCCGCCGCCGATGGACTGGAAGTGGATGGTCCCGGCCGCCGCGCGGGTGATGGACGAACCGGCGATGCTGACCGCACCAAAACTGGTGACTCCATTGCCCGCAGCGGCGATGGCGTTGCCACCCTGGTTGAGCTTGAGGCTGCCAAAGTTTTCCGTGAAGGAGGCGCCGCTGCCGTCCATGACGAGCGTGCCGCCCGCCAGGGTAAGACCGGCGCCATTGCCCACACGACGGTTGAGGTTCGTGTTGTAATTGGTCATGACAAGGAAGCCACCCATGACATTGACCCCTTCCACCGTACTGTCTCCGGCGCTGGATCCCAGAAGATTGACCACACCGCCTCCCATCTTGGTGATGGAGGTGGTGACCAGGCCGCCGCCATCGACGAAGTTGACCATGAGATCCACCTCACCACCGGTTGCGGCGAAGAGTCCGAGATCACGGGTGTAGGTGTTGGTGCCCTGCGTGAAGGCGATGCTGCCTTCGCCCGTGCCAAAGGTCACGGTTCCACTGGTGTTCACACCGCCGATCGTCGTATTGCCGGTGGTGTTGCCTTCGCTGTAAACGTAGTTGGCGGCGGCGTTGTCGGGATCATGGAGATCCACCCCCACCTCCCAGGACTTCAGGTTAAAATTCTGCCCGTTGTTGAGCATGAAAAAGCCGATGTTGGCCGCGCCACGGCCGTTGTCGGAGGTGACTGACCGGCCGCCCATCTGCAGACCGAGCATGGTGTTGAAAGGATCGGAGTTGACCGTGGCCGCGGCAGCGTCGGTGTAGAAGTTGCCGGTGCCGGAGTAGTAAAGAGTGCCGCGGTTGATGTTGATGCGACCGGCGGCGTTGTACTGCTGCCCGATCTGAACCGCAGACTCGTTGTTGTTGGCGGTCACCTCCATGCGCAGCACCTGCGACTGGTTGTAGATGTCAATGGGGCCGGTGAGCGCACCCGTCGAGTTGTCCTGCACCACGCCGGCCAGATACAGCAGGCCAAAGCCCCCGGTGTAGGTGCTGAACATGCGCGAGTCCGTCCGGGCTCCGGAGCCGATGACCGTGTTTCCGCCGTAGATGTTGCCATCGATGGCCCCGAGACCGTAGTAGTTGTTGAATATACGCGGAACGAAGCTGCGCGCATAGCTGGTGGCACCGCCGGAGTCTACGTTGTCGATGATCACATTGCCCCCCCATACCGAGCCGTTCTCAAGCTGGAGCGCGGTGCGAATGTCGGCGATTTCGCCAACGTAGAGATCTACGCCGACGACTCGTGATCCAAGGCCCACCACCAGTGTCCCAATGCCGGAGACGTTCACCTGCGGGCTGAAGCCAAGCGCGTTGTCATGACGGGCATAGAGCGCCCCCTGGTTCACGCTCGTCAGGCCGGTGTAGTAGTTCCGCGTCCCCAGGAACAAAGAGGCCGAGCCGGTTTTGATGAGACCGGTGGCGTTCGTGATGCTGGAGTTCATGTAGAAGTAGTTGTTGTCACCATCGGTGGCGCGGTAGGCGTTGGCGGCGTCACTGGTGTTGTAATGAGCCCAGATGCTGCCGATGTAGAACTGCGCCTCGTTGCCGTTGAAATCCACCGAGCCGCCGTTAAGGGAACTGCGGATGTCGAGGTTCCAGTTTGTATTGAGCGCCTTGCCCCCCACGTTCTCGATGCCTGTGTTGACCACCTGGATCATCCCGGAGTTGATTTTGAGCGTGGCTCCATCCGCGATCATCAGCGATGTCCAGTTCCCGCGTCCACCGCCACTCGAGGTCGTATTGGTGGCGCGATCATCAAACACAAACGATTCCGAAGCAAACGTCAGTGAGTTGATGACCAGATTGGTTCCCGCTGGAAGTGTGCAATCAGCAGGCACCGAGCCCAGAGTCAGAAGCGAATTGTAGCGGTTGGTGGTGAACTCACCCACTCCGATGCCGATATCGCTGGTGACACCGACGATCTTAAGGTTCTGCTCCGCAGTGATGCCCTGATCCTCCAACGCAACCGAGGTCGTCTGGGCAGTGTCGGGATTTCCCACCTCCTTGTATTCCGTATCCAGCAGCGGACGCAGGAAATGCTCGCCGGCGATGTTCGTGTCGACCGTCACCAGTCGGTTGGCCACGTAGTCTTCGTTGAAGACGGTGCCGGTGCCGGTCACATTGATCCAGCCCGGACGCACACCCCCGAAGAAACCGATGGCGATCGGCGCGTCGCCGTTGGTGCCATCCCCGGTGCCGGAGAGAGTTGGAAGAATGTCCACCTGCACCACGGCCAGATTGGCGTTGGCGTTGGATGCCACGTTGGCGTTGAAGTCCTTGCCGGCAAAAGCAGTGCCGTAATCGAAGTTTCGCAACTGGACGATCGTGCCCGGATTGCGCACGATTTCAGTGAAGTGCCAGCCCACATACTCGCCCTTCAAGACAGGAGCACTGCCTGCGAGGGTTGCCCCAAGGTCAAACTCAATGCCCAACTGGCCGTCCAACAAATTGACCGTTCCCAGCTTCTCGATGCCTGAGAACACACCGCCTGTGGCCTCCATGCGCATGCGGATGTAGCCGTTCGTGTACACCGGCATGTCGTCACCCAGACGGGTGCGTGTTTCATCTGCACCGGTGCTGTCTGCGTTGAAGCCAAAGAAGCTGTTGCGCTCCAAGGTCATGCTGGCCATGCCCATGACACGACCGGCGTCGTAGATGCGGGTGGATCCGGAAGCGGAAGTGTAGTTGCCGGTGTAGTTTGCAATGTTGGAGTAGAAGCGAAAATCTCCCTGGCCGATTTTGACGATGTCACCCGAGCCATAGGTTTCACCACCGCCGTTGTTGAGGTAGATGTTGCTGCCGTTGCGGAGATTGAAGACCGCATCACTCATCACATTGATCTGGCCGCGGAGATAGTAGGCACGCGTGGTGCCGGAGTTTCCGGTGATGGTCTGGAAGGTGCCGCCGCCCTGGTAGCCCTGGCCGTCCAGCGTGAGCCATTCGTAGAGAACACCATCTGAATTGGTGATGTTCATCAACAGGCTGCCGTTGGGTCCGATGTAGGTGCCATCAATCCAGCCGCTGAAGGTGCCGAGCGCGTTCGTGCCTGATGACGCAAGCCCGGCGATCTTAATGGTGCCGTTGTTGATCGAGGTCAGCGCGTTGTAGCCGTTGTACATGTTCTCGCGGGACGTGTTGTCCGGCGCCCCCGTGAGCACCAAGGTGCCGCCGCCTTCGACCGCCAGACCGCCCACATACGGACGGGTCAGGTCGATGGGATTGTCCCCGGGCGGGATGTCCGTGATGTCACTGGTGATGTAGCCGTTGATGGTCAGCGTCTTGCCTGCGGCCACATCGAAGGTTCCTGCGCTGGCGCCGAGGAAGATCGTGCGCGCACCGTCCAAGGTGATGTTGTCCGTCACGGCCAGCGTGCCGCCGTCGAGGTGCAGGTTGCCGCTGTCGAGAATGGCCCAGATGCCCGCATTGCTGGAGTTGTCCGGACGCGCGTTGACGTGAATCCCGGTGGTGTAACCGGAGCCGCCGCTGGTCAGCACGGTGCTGGTGGCCGCCGTGCCGCCGGCAAAGGTTCCCGTTGCAGCCGTCGTTGGGGCCACATTGGTCGCGAAGTTCAGCGTGGTGCCGCTGCCGTTGCTGCCGTTGTTCTCGCGCACCAGACGGACGATGGAACCGTTGATGAGACCAAGCTGCGACTCACTGGAGATCTGAAGTGTGCCGCCATTGATGAACGTGTCCCCGGTGTAGGTGTTGTTGCCGCTAAGGATCGTGGTTCCGACTCCGCCGGTCACGAGGTTGACGGCATTGGCCCCGTCATTGGTGATGTTGGCCGAAATGTTGGCCGTGCCGTAGTTGTGCAGGAGGATATCCCCCGCTCCGCTGCGGGTGAGGATGCCGTTGGTGATGTTCACCGGGCCGCCGGCGGTGGAGCTGATCAACATGCCGCCGTTTTCCACGGTCAGCGTGTTGCCGCCAAGGTCCAGAGTGGCAGCCGAGGCGAACTGAATGGAGTTGGTGGCCGTGTCAGCGCCGAACACCGCGGGGCTCGTGGTCACGCTCGTGTTCAAGCCGGTGCCGAAAGTGTCCACATCATATCCAGTGAACGCTTTCACTCCCGTGGTGCCCTCACGTGCGGCCCAGTCTGTGATCCCACCGAGCACATTGCCGTAAACCGCCCAATAGCCAAAACGCTCGCCATCCGTGGTGGTCATGCCAGAGGCGCTGATGTTGATCACCCCGCCGCCGTTTTCCACGAAGGCCATGGTGACGCCCGACTCGGGAATCAAGGCGGTGCTTGAGTTGATGTTCACCACCGCACTGCCGCGAACGGCGAGGCGTGAACCGCCGGAGTTCAAAGTAAAGTCACTGAAGTCTTCCTGAGCACTGCCCGCCGTGGCGTCCACGATGAGGTAGCCGCCGCTGAACACGAGGTTGGCACCGTTGCCGACGCGACGGCCGGCATTCACATCATAACCGGTCATCACCAAAGTGCCGCCGAGCATCCGCAGTTCCTCCACAGTGCTGTCACCGGCGCTGGAGCCCAGGAGATTCATGGTGCCCGCGCCCACCTTGGTGATGGAGGAGTTCACGAAGTCTCCGCCGTCGAGGAAGTTCACCTTCATGTCCACCGTGCCGCCGCGTGCCGCGTAGAGGTTCAGGTTGCGGTTGTAGAGCGAGGTGGCCTGAGTGAAGCGGATGCTGCCGGCGCCGGTGCCGAACGTGATCGTGCCGCTCATGTTCTCACCGCCAAGCGTGGTGTTGCCCGTGGTGTTGCCGAATCCGTAGTTGCTGTTGCCGAGGCTGTTGTCCGGATCGGCGATGTCCACACCGACGTTCCAACTGGAGAGGTTGAAGGCGCTGCCCGCATTGTGCAGCATGAAGACGACGTCCGCCGAACCGATGCCGTAGTTGCTGTCGATCAGGGAACGTCCTCCCATCTGGAGGCCGGAGAGTTCGTGGTCCGGGTTTTGTGCCAGAGCAGCGGCGTCCGTGTAGAAGTTTCCTTCGCCCATGTAGCGCAGCACACCGCGCACGATGTTGATCCGTCCGGCGGAGTCATACTGCTGATACAGATGAACGTTGGCCGTGTCGCTGCCGGTGACTTCCATGCGCAGCACCTCGTTCATGCTGCTGCCGGCGGTGATGGCTCCGTCCACCTTGTCACGGATCTGACCATGAAAATCCAGCGTCGAGAGGGTTGCGCCCGTGTAGGTGGTGAAGACGCGGGAGGTGGCCTGTGCTCCAGACAGCACCACGGCACTGCTGCCGTAGAGATTGCCGTTGATGCGCATCACGGTGTTGGAACTGGCGGCCTCGATGCGAGGCACAAAGGTACGGGTGATGCCGCCGGCTGAACCGCTCGCATCCACGTTGTCGAAGATCACATTGCCACCCCACTCAACACCGTCACCTTCGGCATAGAGAGAGAGGCTGTTGCCGTTGATGGCTCCAATGTAGAGATCCACCCCCATGATGCGGCTGTTGTAACCGAGGATAAGGCCACCCGCGCCCGTGAGATTCACACGAGTGCCCTGGCCAAACGCGTAATCATGACGTGCGTAGAGGTAACCTTGGGTGATGCTTGTGTCCCCGGTGTAGCTGTTCCTGCCCTCGAAGAGGACGCTGGATGAACCGGTCTTGGTCAGGCCGTTGCCGCCGGTGTTGGTGATGTTGGTGCGGAAATAGATGGAGGCATTGTCACCGTCCGTGTTCCGATAAGCGTTCAACTGGTCGGAGGTGTTATACTGCGTCCATTCGCTGCCGGCGTAGATGATCCCTTCCCTGCCACCCAGGTCGACCGAGCCACCAATGATGAGGTTGTTGATGTCGAGATTGATGCCGGTGTTCTGCGCAGCGCCCAGTCGATCCATCGCCCCCCGGTTCGCCGACATCACAACGCCTGAATTGACCTTGAGGACGCCGCCGAGCGTCATATCGAGTTCTATCCGGTTGCCCGCACCGTTGACGTTGGTGGCGGTCGTGTCCGTGGCGAAGGTCACGGAATTGGTTTCCAAGGTCGTGTCCAGCGTGAGGATGGAGTTGACGCGGGAAGTCAGGCCGTTGCCGATGGCATCATCCGTCAACCCGACAAAGCGCACGTTCTGGTCCGCATTGATGCCGGCCGTGTTCAGATCAACAGCCACAGATCCCGCAATGGTGCCGGGATCACTGATAATCTTGTAATCGGTGGAGCCAGGGGCATCCGAAAGCGGACGCAGGTAGTTCACCGCGGCACCAGTAATGGGATTCGTGCTCAGCACGGAGGTCATGAGGAAGCGCGAGGTGCGGTCCTCATCCCAGATGACACCTGTCGTCGTATTGAGGTACTCCGTCGGCCGCGTGCCACCGAAGAAGCCGGGAATGATCGCGGTGTTGCCATTCAAACCGTCGCCGGTTCCCACCATGGTTGGCGCGACGTCCACGAGCAGGAGAGCCCGGTTCGTCAGATCGGTCACTCCAGAGGAGAAGTCCATGCCGGGATCGAAGAGGCGAGCCTGCACCACTGTTCCCGGAGTGCGAACGATCTCGGTGAAATGCCAGCCATCGTATTCACCCTGCAAACGAATGGCACCACCGGTGACATCTCCGCCCACCGCGTATTCAATGCCGAACACCCCGCCGTTCACGGTGGCAACACCCAGCTTTTCGATGCCCGAGAAGACCCCGCTGTAGTTTTCGACGCGGAGCCTGGAGTAACCGTTGATAGAAAGTGCGAGGTTGTCGTTAAAACGGTCACGCCATTCATCAATGCTGGTGCTGCCTGCGCTGTAGAGGAGGAAGGAGTTGCGATCGAGAGCCATCTCCGTCATGCCCTGGAGGTTCGCCACCCCGCTGACACGCGACGTGCCGCTGCCCGAGAGGAAACGGCCCGTCCAGTCAGGCGCATTGAGGTAAAAACCGAATTCATTGCCAGCCCCGGTGCGGAGGATGTCTCCACTGCCGTAGAGCGTGCCCCCCTGCTCTCCCAGCCTGATGTAGCCGTAGGAATTGCTGGCGAGATTGAACAGCACATCGCTTTCCACAAACATCTGGCCATTGAGCCGCACTACGCGCGCCGTGCCGGAGGTCATCACCGTGCCGCGGCCTTCATAACCGGTGCCGCGGAAAGTAAGCCACTCATAAACGGAGGGATCCGAGGTGGTGGCGAACTCAAGTGTTCCGTTGGCACCGATGATCGTGCCATCCACCCATGAGCGGTTCGTGCCAAGAGCACCAGCAGCGGAAGACCCCGCACCCGCGATCTTCACCGTTCCTTCGTTGATCCAGGTGATGCCGCCGTAGCTGTTGTACATGTTCGAGCGGATGTTGCCGTCTGGAGCGCCGGTGAGCAGCACGGTGCCCCCACCCTGAATGATCAGATCGCCAATGTCAGGATTGCGGTCGCTCGCCGGCTGATAGCTGGCGCCGATCTGATTGGAAACGTTGAAGCCGTTCGTTGTGGTGACGTGGCTGAACTCGCTGCTGATGTAACCGTTGATGGTGAGATTCTTGCCTGCCGCCACGTCGAGCGTGCCACCGTTGCTTCCGAGGAACAACGTGCGGGCGCCATTCAAGGTGATGTCATTGGTCACGGCAAGCGTGCCGCCGTCGAAGTGCAGGTTGCCGCTGTCCATGATGGCCCAGATGCCGGCCGTTCCCCCCGCTGCATTGGTGACAAACACGCCGCTGGTGTAGCCGGCACCACCACTGGTGAGATTCGTCGAAGTAACCTGCTGGCTGCCGTTGGTGTTGAAGGTCCCTGTGGCTCCCCCATCGACACCGGAAGTGGTGAAGATCAGCGGCGATCCCGAGAGATTTGCCCCATTGCTGCCTCCAACGTTCACCCGCGCCAGCCGGGCAATGCCGGCATCAATGTTGCTGAGCTGGCTCTCACTGGAGATCTGCAGCACGCCACCGTTAAGGAAAGTTTCTCCGGTGTAGGTGTTGCTTCCTGCGAGCACCGTGGTGCCGCTGCCTGCGTTGACCAGATTCACCTTGCCGGCGTTGTCGCTGATCACGGCGGAGATGGTCGTGATGCCAGTGCCATAGTTGTAGAGCATCAAGTCACCGCTGCCGCTGCTCCAGCCGCTGGTGAGCGTGCCGTTTGAGATGCTCACGGCACCGGAGACTGCCGAAGGGATGAGGATGCCGCCTTCGTCAACCGTCAGCGTATGAGTGCCCAGATCGAGATCTGCGCCAGTCGCGAAGCGCACGGTCGCAGTGTTTGAGTCGGCGCCCAGCGCCGTGCTGCTCGTGAGGTTTGTATGCACACCGGCCCCGATGGTGTCGTCCGTATAGCCCGCAAAGGCCTGGACATCCGCCGTGCCTTCACGCGCCGCCCAGTCGGTGATGCCGGTGGAGCTGCCGTAGACGCCCCAGGCTCCCAGAAAATCCCCGGCGGTAGTGCTCAAGCCGCTCGCACTGATCCGAATCGCGCCCGTGCCATCTTCCATGAAGGCCAGGGACGAACCGGAGCGGCGGGTGAGATTGGCCGCAGCGTTACCCAGAATGAGCGTGGTGTTGTCCTGGGTGTTGATGTAGCTGGAACCATTGAGCAGCCAGATATGGCTGTTGAGCTGCTGGCTGCGTGCAGTTCCTTGGGCATCCAGCACCAGACCACCACCACCCCAGGTGGACTGGCCTGCGAGCGCCTGTGTCGAGTTGCTGGCAAACTGATCGTTGCCCGTCATCGTGCCCCAGTGAGCCTCGCCTCCCATGAAGTTCCAGCGGTCGATGTCGGAGTTGCCAACGCTGTTGCGGTTGAACACGACGGTTCCAGGTCCAACGATGGAAACCGAGGAATTGAAATTCTGCACCGTACCGTTTTCGTCATCCAGGCGTCCATTCCACACCAGCGAACCACCGCGCACCTGAAGGAATCGGACATCACGCTCGGAGGTCTGATTGACGAACTGGAGGCTGAAATTGACGGAGTTGTCGCTGGTTCCGTAAAAGACCGATCCCGATTCATTTTCCCCGCCGATGGTCAGGGTGCCGTTCCGATTGTCATTGTAAGCATAGAGGTACGGTGCGTTGAAGACCTGGTTCGCCTGCGTCAGCATGAGATGACTGTGATAAGCGTTGGTGGTGCTCCCTCCATCCTGGCCAATGACCGCCCGCGTGAAGTAGTCATTGGCCCCGAGCAGCGCACGCGCCCCGTCCGTATAAAACCCGCCTGCACCAGCGGCGGTCGTGGGATCATACATGACGCGGAAGTAGCCCTGACGCAGATCGATCCGACCGGTCGCATCCCACTGCTGAAAGACGTTCACATTGCCTTCATCATGACCGCTCATCTGGAAGCGCAGAGAATGATTTCGATCCAACTGGGTCGCGTTGTCACCGCGGAACGAAATCGAGGTGATGCCGGGGTATTGTGTACCCACATTGCCGGTGGCCGTGTCGCGGAACTGGCCGCGAAGGTTCAACGTGTAGGTTTCCCCAATGCTCGTGGTAACGATGGGAGGATCGGCATAAGCGTCACTGTTGTTCGCGAAATTCTCATTGTGGTCCGTGTAGATGTTGCCCAGCACTGAAAGCGTGCCGTTGTTGCGTGCGGTGACGGTGTAGGACTGGAAGTCAGAGGTGCCCGTCGCATCCGCCACGTCCAATATCACATCCCCGCCCCAGGTGCTGTGTGAGGTGCCTTCGTTGCGCAGCACGGTGATGGAAGACTGAGCCGTGTTGGATACACGCAGGTTGATGCCGCTGATGTTCGTCCCGTATTCCATGAGGAATGCCGATCCGCCGCCAATCACAACTTCGCGCCCTGCTCCGCCGGCGCCCAGAGCTCCGGGATTGCGCACAACCAGCGCCCCCTGGTCACCCGTGTAGATATTGCCTGTGAAGTCGTTCCATGTTTCCAAATACAGACTGTCGCGTCCGGTGCGGGTGAAGTCCGTCGCATTGACGATGTGGGAGCGGATAAAGGAGCTGTTGCCCACCATGATTTCATACCAGTTCGGCGAGTCACGGTCGATGTCGTGCCAGATGGCGTTGGAATTGATGATGGCGGCACCGCCGTTCATGTTCAGGAAGCCGCCGCGGATCACTGTTTCCATGTTTGCAGTCGTGACCTCGGCGAAATTGACCAGGTTAATGACACCAGAGTTGATCGTCAGCTCCTTGCCATGCTCGATGATGAGAAAGTCCTTGGTGGAAGTTCCCTGCACCTGCCCCGAAGCAGTGGCATCAAAGCTCACCGTGAGGGAGTTGATCGCCGTGTCAGCCGTGACGTTCCGGCCCGAGTAGTTGTTTGCGTCTCCGTAGTTTTCCAATCCGGTGACGGGCGCAATGTAGCGGTTGATCAGCCAGTTGGTGCCTGCTGTTGGATTCAACCCCGTGTCGTACTCGGCTGCAGTCAATGGTCGGAGGAAGCCGCCATCCAAAGTCATCAGGCCGGTGCCGGCACCGCTGTACATGTAGGTTCCCTGAACTGTTTCAAGCGGGCGCGTGTGTGTGGAAATGGTGGGCGTCTGCAGCGTGGGAACCACTCCGCCGAAAAGGCCGACCACGATGTTTTGACTGGTCGTTCCTGGCGCATCCGCTCCCACTTTGACGAGGCCGGTGGCATCATTGAGCGCCAGACGGTCATCCGTCACTCCGGTGCCCCAGATGTGCGAAGGATTTGCGTCGTAGATCTTGAGAACCGCACCGTTGTTGCGCGTGAAGGTCTGGAAAGATCCGTCAAACTGCCCCCCCGCACGCGTATCCAGGAACATGTAGTTCGTGCCGAAGTCCGCCACCACGTTGCCCAAGTTTTCGGTGTTCGGAGTGCTCACGTCCGTTTCCAACATCAGGAAGCCGTTGCGGAAGTTGGTAAAGCCGGTGTCGTTGATGCGGTCGTTGTTGTTCGCACTCGCATAGATTGGATTGGCTGAATTGTTGAACAAGGCCAGGGATCCCCAACGCGTCAGGGTGATTGAGCTCGCCTGATTGAAGCTGCCATTGGCTCCGGCGAGCGACATGTTGTAGTACTGCGAGGCCGCCTGGCCGCCGTTGCTGCGGTCAAAGGTGTTCGTGATCCAGCGGTAGGTCGGCAGTTTGACGAGAATTTCGCCGTTGAAGTTGGGGCTGGCCCCTGTGATGCGCAGTTCGCGCGACCCGCGCACGGCAAAGCCTGTGCCCGCGTTTCCTCCGGTCGTGTTGTCGAACGATCCGTTAAACTCCGTCACACCTGGATGATCAAAGGTGCCTGCGGTGCTGTTGTAACTGCCGGAACCGCCATCGATGGCAAACAAATTGCCGGTGCCGTTTGCATCTTGGCCGATGCCGCCGCCCACCAGGTTGACGGTGACGTTGGTAAAGATGTGATCAAAGG
>NZ_JAGRPF010000072.1 GCF_020439865.1 Prosthecobacter sp. | reverse complement strand
GGTTCCGATTCGGTGAAGCTCACCGAGGGCAATCAAATCGTTCAACTCCTCACGGAAATCCGCGAGGGCATCGGAGACTTCATGGCCGTATGACCGTCGCGCCCGTCCATGAATTTGGCGAGACGAGCTTCGCCATGCCCGGTGCACGGTTCAACCGCCGCCTCGACGGCCTCGACAGCGGCACGCTGGAGTGGTTCAGCCCCAACATCGTGGCCTTCAATCCTGGCGCGGCAGCTCCCGGCTACAGCGGACTCATCATCCAGGAGGTCGAGATCGAGGAGGATTATCCCGGGCGCTACGTCCACCGCCTGCAATGCCTCGGCGTGCTGGGCAGCAAGCCCAACCGGAAACTCAAGAGCAGCTTCCGCCGCACCCTCGACACTTTTGACGAGGGCAGCGAGGAATGGATCGCCCTGGGCACCGGCTTGATCGCGCTGGGCTCCTCCCCGGAGGGCCACGCCTCCATGCACTGCGTGGACGTGACCGAGGATGAACTCGAATCGGGCTACTTCCGCATCAGCGCCTCCTATCGCGGACTGCTCGGTGAGAAGCCCTACAAGCGCCGCATCGCGGTCAACGAACAGATCCTCTCCCCGAGCGACCCGGTCTATCTCAATCTTCCCGGTGGCTGGGAGGACCCGCGCAAGTCGCAGTTCAGCTTTCCCAAGGTGGTGGTGATGGACACCTACATCACGACCCAGCATCCCAACACGGCCGCCATTCCCGGCATGATGGCACCGCCCAACCCGCCGCCCGTCCAGAACCTCTACTATGAGGGCAGCTCCGTGGTGTTTCAGTGGCCGTGGAACTGGAAGCTCGCCAGCATCGACGCCGACAACGTGGGCACGGTGTGGGCCACCACCTACACCTATGAGTTCGTCTGGCCGGTGCTGCCCGGATAATCGCCATGTCCCTGGTCCAAACACACAAATCACGTCCAGGCGTAGGCAGCGTCCCGTCCCGCGCCTTCGTGCGCTGGGGCACGCTCATGCGCGTGCTGGCGCCGCTCATCCAAAGCGGCAAGATCAGCGTGGAGGGCATCGAGGTCCAGGAGATCGCGCAGGGCGTGCATCTTCGCTCCAAGGGAGGTGGTGGCAGCACCGTCGATCATCCGTGGCGCATTCGCTCCTCGGGCAACAGCTACAAGCTCACACCCGGCAGTGTGAACGGCTTGGTGCCCGGCAACGTCTCCACGTCCTTCACCAAGAACCGCTACGTGTGGGTCCATGCCACTCTCAATGCCTATGGCTGGGTGACCGCCGTGGAGATGCAGAGCGCGGCCTCGCCACCCAACATCCCGCCGTCCTGGTTCAGCGCGGATGCTCCGCCCACCGACGCCTACTACCCCGTCGCCTACGTGGATGATGACGGCGTCACCTACCAGATGTGCTCCAGGAATCTCTCGCTCACGCGCAACGTCGTGCAGATCGACTGTGCGATGAGCCAGTTCATGATCCGCTGGGAGGAAAACTGACGCCATGGCAGCTCCCGACTGGAATCCCTGCCTGAGCGCAGCTCAATCCTTCTTCTCCGCCCCCATGCACTGCGGCTGCAACTGCAGCGCCAGCGCACGCCTGCAAACCCGCAGCGCCAGCATGCGACTTGGGCCGCTCGGACATCGTGCATTCAACTTCCTCAACGACAAAGCCTATCGCAGGCTGGTCAGCTCCACCCAGTTCAACAGCAGCCGTTCACCGCTCAACGGCGCGGGCAACTGGTTTGGTTCCGAACAGGTCACCGCAGTCTATGACCAGTGGGGCAACATCACCTACAGCGGCCAGCGCACACGCAGTTGGAGCGAGCAGTCCGTTCACTTTCTCTGGAAGGGCGTGTTGATGGTGAGCGGCCAGTATTCCGAATCGGCCACCATCGATGAGCACGGCTGCCTGCAAGGCACCTGGCAGTTCAACGGCATCCGGCAAAATGGCATTCCCTACAATGACGGCGGTTCCATCGAGGGAAAGCAGACCGTCGCCTCACGCTGTGACGCCTATGACTGTCCAGCCGGCATCGGCTGCGGTTTCCCGACCATCAACATCACGGCCACGCAATGGACGGAAAACTGGACCTGCTCGAACAGCCCCAACGCCCGTCCGGGCAGCTACACGCACTCGCGCACATTGTCCGAGGAGGTCACCGCCAGTGACATCATCGCCACGATTGATGCCGCGTTGCCTGCCATCGCAAGCGTTCCATGGGGCGGCGACGTGCTCGGTGTGATCCGCCGCATCGGTTACACCACCAACTGCGAGGGCACGCTTGGCGACACGCTCACCGATTTGCAAAACGAGCTCGCCGCCTTGCAGCAGGCCGCCAGTGACGCCAGCAACTACGTGGCAGACTACCAGCAGCAGCTCAGTGACGCGCAAAACGCGCTGGGTGACTATGCTGGCGAGTGGCAGGCCGATCATCAGGCATGGCAGGCTGAGAAAGTCGCCCGATGCCTGGGCGAAGGAACCATGGATGGCTCCGCCTTCACCGAACTCGAAGGACGCGTCTTTGCCCGAGCCTGTCAAATCGGGCAGCTCAACGCCACCGTCTGTGGATTGAAGGCAGCACTGGCCGACGCGGAGGCTGTGCAATCGGTGGCGTACCATTTTGTCACCCTCAAACAGGACGCCATTGCCAACGTCAATCAACGCTGGCAACCCATGCCAGAGGCGGGCGGCATCTACTCTTTCGAGGGGGTGTCTGATCAGATGCCCTACTGGATCGACAAGGGTCACGCGCAGGCACGGGTGAAGGTCGAACTCAATCATCCCGCGCAGGGCTCCGGCGAAACCTACCGCTGCACCTGCGGCACGGATTCCTTCGACGTCACGGTGCCTGCCGGAGAATGCATCGCTTACGGCCCGCCGTTCACTTTCACACTCGACACTCCGTATGGCGTGGAGATCGAAAACATCACCGCGCCACCATGAACAATCTCCCGCGCCCCAAATGGGTGATCCCCGCCATCATCACGCGTGCCGTTCACGCCGCACAGCAGCAGCGCTATGGCGACGCGGTGCATGAGATCGCCCAACCCATTGCCACCGTTCTCGACCATGCCCTTGGCACCGATCTCGCCCATTGTGGTAGCTGTGCTGAGCGCCGCGAACGGTGGAACCAGAACGCGGACTCCGATAAAGCCGCGAAAGAGGCCTGAGAAACACACAGCGCTTCGCAAGGTGTGTGGGTATGACCCGCTCGTGCGTGATGCGTTTGCAGCTTGTTGCGACCATCAAGCCTGCTTGTTGAGACCATCGGCCTTTGACACGCCGCGCTGTCGCAACATGCGACTTCATTGGGATCTCGACCTTGGCTACCTCGTGCGCACTCCGGGCACCGACATCCGGCTTGTGTCACTGGAATTCAAACGCGGCGACGCCACCACACTCGACCTGCTTTTTTACCGCTCGGGCGTGAGCGTCCTGCTCGGCGCTGACTTCGACATCCGCTTCGCGCTCAAGGAAAAGAACCGTTACGACACCAACCCGGTCGTCTACACCGCCAGCTTCACCGAGGACGCGAACAACAAAATCTACACGGCGCGACCGTCGCTCAATACGACCGAGCTCAACGCGCTGCTGCAGGTGGACAACACGAACTCCAACGACCTGGCCAGTGTGGAACTCGCGGGCGAGGTCAGCTACCGCATCGGATCCGACTCCGACGAATGGCTCTCCACGCAGACGCTCAAGGTCACGGTGCACAACGATGTGGTCCGCGGCGAGGAGGGCACGCCCACCAGCGCGCAGCAGCCCGACAACTACCTCACCAAGGATCGTGTCATCGAATACCTCCCGTTGGTCGTGGGTCTCACCGGCGGCGGTTCAACCAAGCTCGATGGCGTTGCCTCCCCCTCCCTGCCCCTCGGCAAACTGGTGGCTCTGGTGGACAACGGCACCAACCCCGCCGTGCTCCGCACCTATGAACTCGATGCCAGCACCGCTGCGGAGAGCTCTCCGGACGTGATCCGTCCGGACGATTACAACGCAACGACCAACGCGCGAGTCTGGAGGCTGCGTGCCCCCTCCGCCGGCAATGCCGTGCGTTACGATGCCAGTCAGGGGCTCAACGGCACTCAGCAGACGACCGCCCGCAGCAACATTGGCGCGGCGGCCCGCAACCACGCTCACCGCACCTTCCTCGAAGCGCTGGTGTTTGCGCCCGAGTCACAGGTGTCCTTGGGAACCTACGACCTGTTCATGCTGCCAGACCTGTCTTCCGGACAGGTGGACTTCAAGCTGCGGCTGGGCTCTCCAGCCAATGACAACATGGCCTTCCAAATTTTCGCCCAGGGCCCCTCCAATGGCTGGGGCGGCTGGAACAGCATCGGCATGGCCTACATCGACAGCGGCCAGTTCGAATCCAGCGTCGTGTCGGCATCACTCAACCCGGGCGACATGATCCGGCTGGAAGTCCAGAACGACGGCTCGGGCTACTACGGTGGTCCAGCCTACGGCCTCTATGCCTTCGCCTCCATCTTCACCAGCACCGAGCCATGATCATTGCACGGCCCGTTGCCAATCACATCGCAAGGACCCACCTCAAGAGCGCGAGACTCACACTCGTGGTCACCGTGCACGAGGCGTACCTGCAATGGCTGCCTTCACTGCTGACCAGTGTCCGTCAGCAGAACCTCGCGTTCCGCAAGATGCTGGTTTGTGACGACTGCCAACCCAAGCAGATCGATCAGGAGTGGGAGGTGCTCCATGGCGTCTGGCATGATCCCAACGCCGCACGCAACGCGGCGCTTGAGCACATCACAAGCGACTGGGTGGTGTTCTGGGACGCCGACAACGTGATGCCTGGTGACTACCTTCAAACCGTGGCCGTGGCAGCCGAGCATGCGAAGCGCAAGACCGCCATTCTCTACCCTTCGGTTGTCCGGGTCACCGATGATCAAAAAGTCGGGTTCCGAGCCAATGCACAACCCTGGAACTACTGGAAAGCCAAAGAGCGCAGCATGGCGGACACCTGTTCTGCATGGAAGCTGCTGGCACTTCACCAGCTTCCCGAGGTGTTTCGAGCAGGATGCTCGCCCCTCGATGACTACTGCCTCGTGCAGCGTCTGACCGAACTCGGGTGGAATGGCGAGCCGGTTCCCTCAACCGTCGCACTCCGTGACCACCCGCTGCGTCGATCCCTCACCAAGCGACCCCGAACCGCCGACACACTCTGGCAGGCTCGCCGGCACGCGATCATCACACCATGGTCCGCCCGCTGGCACTGCTGCGAGGAACTTGCCACGTGGTTCTTGAAGGCGGAACTCCCACCGCAAACGAGCATCGTCTGGATCGACAACAGCGGGGATGCAAAATTCGCGACCTGGCTTTGGAGGCTCGCAGCGAAGCTGCGCAAGCGGTGGCAAGTCCAGTCGATTGAAATCCGCAGCGTGCACGGCCGCGCGAAAGATCAAACCTATGAGGCGATTCACACGCAGGTCGCGCGGCTCTACAACCTGACGATGACCGGACGCACCGAGGACATTATCATCACTCTCGAGGATGATGTGCTCCCGCCCCTCGATGGCCTGCAGAAGCTATGCGAGCCCTTCCTGCCCTTCACCAAGGTTGCCGCGGTGGCAGGAGCATATCCGACGCGCGGACAACCCGACCGTGTGGCCGCCTCAACGACCTCCGACCGTTGGGGCAGGATGCCGACGATGGACTCACTTTCCGACCAAGTTCAACCCATCGGCATGGTGCCCGGCGGGTTCACCGCCTGGGCGGGATGGGCACTGCAAAAAGCGCTGCCGTTCCACACCACCGAACAGCCCAAGCTTGGCTGGGATGGGACAGCCTCACGCGAGCTCACCTTGGCCGGCAGCGACCTCTTCCTGCACGGTGGGGTGAGATGTGAACATCGAACCCTCTGATCCTCGTTGCGCAACGAACTTCACGCGCATTTGATCACCCGGCGCTCCGCTTCGGTCGGAGCGGAACCTTGCCACTGGGAATCTCGGCCTCGCTCAGGCTTGATCCACGCCCGGTTGATTTCAGAATCGTTGGGAATCAAATGACCGTAGTGGTCTTCCACCACATCAACCCGGTCACCCAGCCAGCGGGCAACCTTGTAGATCGAGGTTCCGCTCGAAACATGCAGGCTGGCAAAGGTCCGCCTGAGGTCATGGAAAGTGACGTCTTTGAATCCACAGCGTTTCACCAGATTCACAAAAGCAGCCCGAAAATCGAAACGGTAGCGATAGGATCCATGCTGAACTTTTGGGGCAAGCACGTAGCCGGAACTCATCGTGTAGTGCGCGCGCAGCCAGTCTGCGAATTCGTTGGTCAATGGAATGGTGCGGTTGTCCCTGTCCTTTGGTTGGAAGGTGTCCGTGGCCTGCACATGCAGAAGCCCCGAGTGGAGGTCGAACCAGTTTGCGCGGGCCTCCACCACCTCCAGCTTGCGCAATCCGGCGTGCAAACCGCAGTAGATGGCAAACTTGAGATCCTGGTTCGAACTGGCGGCCTCCAGCAGCTTCACGGCCTGGTGAGGCAGCAGGAAGTTGCGTCGCTGGCGCATGGGCAGCTTGGGGATATCCACGTCCCGAGTCACATCACGCGGAATCTTGCCCTTCTTGACCAGCCACTTCATCCAATAGTGGACGATATTGAGGTAGGCGACAGCCGTGTGCGGATTCTGCTCCCGATGCCGGTCAAACCAGCGCTGGAGCCCAGCCTTCGTGATGAGGCGTGGACTCTTCACTCCGACCTTCTCGACCATCTTGGTCAGCACATAGCGGCGTGACGTGAGTGTGGACACGGCAAGCCCCGCCTTCTTCTGCTCATGAAGATAGATTTCGATCTCCTGCGGGCACGAGCCCGCCACCTCTCGCGCATTGTTTGTCACCTGCTCCTGAATTTCACGTGCCCGGATGATGGCTTCAGCCATGTCATCGGTGCCAAGAGCGAAACGCTGCTGAGGCAACCCCGGCAGCGGAGTGAAACGCAGCCACCACATCGTGTGCCTTTTGAAGAGACCTTTCATAGACCCAGAACCCTGCGTCAATTTGAGGCCTCGTCGGCGAAAATGGCGGGTGCCGTGGGGTGCGGCCAGTGGACACTGATTGATGCCCTCCTGTGCTAAAGTGCTGTGCTAAAACATGCCAAAATGTGCTAAAATCCTGTGCTAAACCTAGCACACATTGCATAAATTGCTTATAATCCAAATCCCCGTAACTCGTTGATTTTGAATCAACAAACTGGTCGGGCTGGCGAGATTCGAACTCACGACCTCTTGCACCCCATGCAAGCGTTCTACCAGGCTGAACTACAGCCCGACCTTGTTTGACTTCCCTCCGCCGGTGCCATGTTGGGGTGGCCTCCTTCGGAGAGGGGCGCATTCTGGACAGAGCGGCCGTCTTTGCAACCGCGATGTTGCTTTCCTCGAAGAATCCCGGCCCGATTCACCGGGCTTGCCATCATCTCCCGGGTCACGTAAAAGCAGCAGGAAATCCGCACCGGTTCGCCGCATGGTCACGATCACAATCCAGGAACTCACCAAGCGCTTCGGCGGCAGCGTCGTCCTCAGCAGTGTGAACCTGCAGATCGATGCCGGTGAACTGTTCTTCCTTCTCGGCCCCAGCGGCTGCGGCAAAACCACCCTGCTGCGCCACATCGCCGGCTTCTACACGCCCGACGAGGGGAAAATCTGGTTTGATGATGAGGAAGTGACCCGCCTGCCCGCGCACAAACGCGGCACAGGCATGATGTTTCAAAGTTACGCCCTCTGGCCGCATCTGAACGTGGCGCAAAACGTTGCCTTCGGGCTCGAAGAACGCAAAAGACCGCGCAAAGAGATCGAGCACCGTGTCGCCCAAGCGCTGGAGCAGGTGAAGCTCAGCGGTCTCGGCTCGCGCAAGATCCAACAGCTCTCCGGCGGCCAGCAGCAGCGTGTCGCGCTGGCTCGCGCGCTGGTGATTCGTCCGAAGTGTCTGCTGCTCGACGAGCCTCTTTCGAATCTCGACGCGAAGCTGCGCCTCGAAATGCGCACCGAGATTCGACAGATCTGCAAGCAGCACGGTCTCACCGCCATCTATGTCACGCATGATCGCGATGAAGCGCTCAGCATGGCCGACCGCATGGCGATCATGGAAAGCGGCAAACTCGCGCAAGTCGGTGCACCCGCTGAGATCTACCGCAATCCCGCCACGCGCATGGTGGCCGAGTTCATCGGCGAAACCAACTTCATCGAAGGACGTGCGCTGCGCGAGAGCAGTCGCGAGGGCTTCTACGACGTTGAAACTCCCTTCGGTGTACTGCGCGGTCGCACCGACGGCACCTGGCAGCCCGCAGCCGGCCAACCGGTCCTGCTGAGCATTCGTCCCGAATCGCTCACGTTCGGCAATGTGCTCGACTCCCCCAACCGCTTTCCCGGTCACATCGTGGACACCACCTACCTCGGCGCCACGGTCCAATACCTCGTTCAAATCCACGGCGGACCGCTGATGAAAGTCTGTGAGACCAACCCGCAAGAAATCCGCCTGCCATCAGACGAGGCAACACGTGCGATGGCCGCCATGAACGATGTCGTGATCCTGCGCAAATGAACGAGCGCCTCACAGCCCTGCTGGAGCATCCGCGCACGCGCGCTGTACTCGCTTGGTTGCAGCACTGGCGCAAGGAAGTGGCCGTTTCCGTGGCGATGCTGATCACTCTTGCCGGTCCGTTTCTTCTGAAACCGGCACAGAGCACAGCTCCGGCCCGTTACGACCGTCGTCTCGTCATCATTTCACCGCACCACGATCGCATTCGTGAGGAGTTTGGCCAGGCCTTCGCCGCCTACTGGAAGAAGACGCATCATCAAACCCTGTTCATCGACTGGCGTGTGCCTGGCGGAACGTCGGAGATCGCCATGCTGATCAAGTCCGAGACCACGGCGGCGTTTCAACAACACTGGCTGCGTGATTTGAAAAAGACGTGGACGCCCGCCGTCGCTCAGAGCTGCCTGAACGCGAAAGCCGCACCTGATGACGAGGCGCGCAAGGCCTACCTCGCCTCCAACGTCGGCACCGGCATGGATGTGTTCTTCGGCGGCGGCGCCTATGACTTCGAGCAGCAGGCCAAAGCGGGCACACTGGTGGCCGGTGACGGTGAAAAGACCGGCATCAGCAGTCTCATGAAACGTCATCCCGCGTGGTTCAGCGACAGCGGCATTCCTGAACGATTGAGCGGCGAGCCGTTTCGTGACCCGCAAGGCCGATGGTGCGGTGCGTGCCTTTCGAGCAGCGGCATCGTCTTCAATCGCGACGTGCTTCGTCGCATCGGCATCGCCGAAGATCCGGACTCATGGGACGACCTCGCGGATCCGCGTTACTACGGTCAGATTGCGTTGAGCGATCCCGGCAAAAGCGGTTCGGTTACTAAAGCGCTCGAGATGCTGATCCAGCAGCAGATGCAAATCGCCATCGACCGCCTCAAGGCCGCACCCAACCTTAAACTGACTCCCGATGAACTCGAAGCACGTGGCGTTGCCGAAGGCTGGAACGAAGGCATGCGTCTGATCCTGCGCATCAGCGCCAATGCGCGCTATTTCACAGACTTCTCCACCAAGATCCCGCTCGAAGTCGCCAAAGGGGACGCCGCTGCGGGCATGTGCATCGACTTCTACGGCCGCTCGGCGGAAGAGGATGTGCGCAAGGCCGACGGAACGTCGCGCGTCGGCTTCATCGCCCCGTTGGGCGGCACTTCGGTCAGCGTGGATCCCATCGGCATGCTGCGCGGCGCACCCGATCCCGAACTCGCGACCGCGTTCATCGAATTCGTGCTTGGCGATCCCGGGCAGAAGCTGTGGAGCTTCCGCGCAGGCGAGCCCGGAGGCCCGCGTCATCACGCGCTGCGCCGCCTTTCTGTCCGCCATGATCTCTACACGCCGGAAAACATCGCCCGCATGAGCGATGGCGACGAGGCGCCGTTTGAAAAGGCCAAAGCCTTCACCTACCACCCCGAACGCACCGGAGCCGCCTTCAGCGCCATTCGCTTCCTTGTTCGCGTCATCTGTGTGGACTCCCACGATGAACTGCATGCCGCGTGGAAAGAGATCATCGACAACGGCATGCCGGAGCGTGCGGTCCAGGTGCTCGAAGATCTCACGCGCGTGAAGTATGAGGCCGCCACCGGCAACATCTCCAAGATCCTCTCCTCCCGCGACAAAACCCAGGAGACGCGCCTCGCCCGCGAACTGGGAGACGCCTTCCGCAATCAATTCATCCGCGCCGGCACGATGGCGCCACGTGGTTTGTAACTCCCTTCCCGATGTCAAAAACTCTCTCGCTCCTGATCTTCCTGGTGATGACCGCGTTCTTCGCGTGCTTCTTCGCCTATCCGATCTGGGCGGCACTGGAGACGGCGTTTCGCGGACCGGACCACAAGTTCACCCTCGACTACGTGTCCGAGGTGTTCCTGAACGCGCTGTATCGCGAAGGGCTGTGGAATTCATTCATCATCGCCGTTTGGACGACACTGGGGGCTCTCTGCGTCGCGCTGCCTCTGGCCGTATGTTATGTACGCTTTGCGTTTCCAGGACGTGCGCTTCTGAATTCGCTCGTGCTTATGCCGATGATTCTGCCGCCGTTCGTCGGCGCCATCGGCATCAAGACAATGCTCGGACAGGCGGGCGCGCTGAACAGCCTGCTGATCAATCTCGGCCTCATGGATGCGATGCATCCGACGGACTGGCTCGGCCAGCATCGCATGCTCGGCATCATCATCATGGAGGTGCTGCACCTGTATCCCATCATCTATCTCAATGCCGCTGCAGCGCTTTCGAACCTCGATCCCGCTCTAGAAGAAGCAGCCGCCAATCTCGGCAGCAATGCCTGGAATCGTTTCTGGCGCGTCACGCTGCCGCTCATCATGCCCGGCGTGTTTGCGGGCGGCACGATCGTGTTTGTGTGGTCCTTCACCGAGATGGGCGTGCCGCTGTTGTTTGACTACGACCGCGTGACTGCCGTGCAGGTCTTCCGCAGCATCAATGATCTCAGCGGAAACCCCTTCCCGTATGCACTCGTGGCCGTGATGCTGGTGTTCAGCACCTTGTTTTATCTCACCAGCAAACTCCTCTTTGGCAGTTCCAGCGCCGGTGGTGGTGGGCGTGCGACCACCGGCCGTGAGACGATCAACCTGCCCTCCTGGCTTGGCTGGGCCTGCACAGCGTTTTTTGCCTTCGTGACCTTCCTCGCGGTGCTGCCGCATCTCGGAGTCGTGCTGCTCTCATTCTCCAAGGACTGGTATGGCACGGTCATTCCTCACTCGCTTACGCTGGAGCACTACCGTGATGCGCTCGGCCATGAACTCACGCTGTCCTCCATCGCCAACAGCTTGAAATACTCCGCGCTGGCGATGCTGCTGGCGCTCTTCCTCGGCATCGGCGTGGCCTACGTGTCAGTCCGCACACGCATCTGGGGCCGGCAAATTCTCGATGCGATGGCCATGCTGCCGCTTGCCGTGCCGGGAATCGTCATGGCCTTCGGCTATCTCGCCATGACGCGCGAAGGTCAGCCGTTCCACTGGCTCATGCTCGGAGAGGATCCGCTGCTTCTGCTCGTGATTGCGTATGCGGTTCGTCGCCTGCCTTATGTGGTGCGCTCTGCCGCCGCCGGCTTCCAGCAGGTCAGTCCCACGCTCGAAGAAGCTGCGCAAAACCTCGGCGCGCGTCCGGAAAAAGCCCTGTGGCGCATCACACTGCCGCTGGTGACGCCCAACCTTGTCGCCGGTGGTCTGCTCGCTTTCTCTTTCGCGATGCTTGAGGTCAGCGACTCGATGATTCTTGCTCAACAGTCGGCGTACTTCCCCATCACCAAGGCCATCTACTCGCTCGTCCTCGCCCTTGGCAGCGGCCCAAATCTCGCCTCCGCCCTCGGCGTCTGGGCCATGATCTTTCTGGCTGTCACGATTCTGGGGGCGGGCGTGATCCTCGGGAAGAAGCTCGGAGCCCTGTTCCGCGGTTAAAATCAGTCACAATGTAACGCTAACAAGGTTTTCTTGACGTTGCCCAAGTTCAGGAGTGAGATGGCTCCATGAGACGCCCTTGGATCAAGATTGAAACCTGTACGCCAGACAAACCGGAGATCTGCAGCATTGCCACGCAATTGCGCATGGACCCGGATACCGTGGTGGGCAAACTGGTGCGTCTCTGGTCTTGGGCCGAGTTGAATCGAATCACTCCGAGCGACCTGGGCGTCACCCACGAATTCCTCGACAAGCTTGTTGGTCGCAAAGGCTTCGCCAAGGCTCTTGAGCAGGCGGGCTGGTTGGTGGAAACGGATGGAAAGCTCTCCTTCCGTAACTTCCAGCGGCACAACCACCCGGTGGCACACAGCAGGGCATTGACCGCGAAACGGGTGGCCCGTCATCGTCTGCGCAAACTCAAGGCTGCTGCCGCCATGGAAGCCGCATCCGTAGAAGCCCCGACAGCGGAAGAACCGCAACCGATGGAAGAGATCCAGCCTGAGGCGATTGCCGCCTCCCCGTTGGAAACGCCGGTCGAGGAACCCGTTCCATCGGAGCCGCCACAAGTGGAGGAGCCGGAAGCCTCCACAGACGCTTCTCCAGAGAACTCTCCGGAGTCAGCTCCGGTGACTGAAGCGCGGCCACCTGAGGAAGAAGCGCCGGAGCCGAAGAAGCGCCGCTCCAAGTCCTCCGGTGAGGATCCGGACCAGCCGATGCTGTTCTAGTTCGATGCCCGTGCGCCGTCGGAATTGGCGGCGATTTTTTCGCGCCAGCAATAACGCTCAGCCCATGGGTTCGGTTTTCGTTCGACGACATCCGCAATGATCCTACCCATCACAGGGGTGAACTTGAACGCGTGGCCCGAATCCCCGGCGGCAACGATCAGCCCGGAATGATCAGGATCATGGTCGATCCAAAAGGAGCCATCAAACGTGTCGCAGTAAAGGCACACGCGTGTGGCGGCAACGGCCGCATCAGCCAACGATGGAAACGTCTCGCGCAGGAAGGCACGGTATCGCTCTTCTTCGCCGACCGGCAACGTACGCTGGTCATTGGCATTCACGCGGCGGCCCGGACCGTGGTTGGCCACCTTGACGAGACCGTCGGCATTCGCGGGAAAGCCATACCAGCCGGTTCTGCCGATGTCAGCGCCCCAGACCGGAAACTTCGGCGCCGTGAACGCCTCGGGATGGTCCGGCTTGAAGTGAAACACCGTCTGCGCCGTGGGCCACATCACGTTTTGCAGATGCGGTAGCAGCGTGGGCGTCCATGCGCCCGCAGTGACGAGAACGTGATCCGCGTTCCAACGAGTGCCGTCGCTGCAAACAATGCCGGTGCAACGATCACCGTCGAACAACGGACGAGGCGCGGCCGCCTCCTCGATGATTTCAACGCCCGCCATGCGCGCTTCAGCTGCTAGACGCGCGATGACACGTCCGCTTTCGACCCAGCCGCCGGTGGGGTTGAGATAGCCGTCGCGATAGACGTCCTGATTCCATGCTGGATGCAGATTGGGCAGCATGGCGGATGATGTGCGACGCAGCGTGTGACCACGTGATTGGAGAAACGCATGGCTGTCGTGCTCGAAGCCGCCGGGATGCAGTTCATCACGCGACATCACGAGGAAGCCGTCCTCGTGATACAGCTCTTCGCCCCATTTCGCGTTCCATTCGCGCCAGCGGATCAGACTGTGCTCGCCCATGGCGGTGTGCTGCTCATCGGCCGCATAGTCCATGCGCACCACCTTGCTGATGTCCGTCGATGCCGCATCAGGATGCGGAAGCCGGCCTTGATCAATCAGAGTCACCGACCATCCGCGTGCGCGGAGTTCCAGCGCGCTAGTCAGTCCGAAACACCCGCCGCCGAGGATGAGAATGGAGACGTTCATTCGTGATGGATCGTTTCAAACACCGCACCGCCGAGCAGACGATCGCCTTCATACAAACCGCAGATCTGCCCCGGCGTCAGCGCGCGCTGCGGCTCGCGATATTCGAGCTCCGCACGCCCACTACCGAGCGGACGAAAGACGGCATCGCCCGCCGGGCAGCGATAACGCGGCTGTGCCTGAAGGATGCGTTCCTCCGTCAATGGCTCGCCCGTGCTCGAGATGGAATGCAGCGTTGCTTTGCGCGCCCACAGCAGCGGAGTGTCCGAGTTTTCGATCGCGACGACGAGTTCGTTGGTGGCCGGACGCTTCGCCACGACGACATAGGCCTGCTTGTGGACAGGGCTCGCGACGCCGTGGCCTTTGCGCTGGCCGAGGGTGTAAAGATGCAGTCCGCGATGCTCTCCGAGCACCTTGCCTTCGAAGTTCACGATCGGACCGGGTTTGTCGGGCACAAAGGTCCGCAGAAAGTCCTCCATCTTCACCTGTCCGATGAAGCAGATGCCCTGGCTGTCCTTCTTCTCCGCCGTCTTAAGGCCGAACTCGCGCGCACGATCTCGTAGTTCCGGCTTGAGCAGATGGCCGATGGGAAACTGCGCAATGCGCACCTGATGCGGCTGCATCATGGCGAGAAAGTAGGTCTGGTCCTTGTTCGGGTCGGCGCCGCGCAGCACATGGCCGCCTTCCTTGCGTGCGTAATGACCCGTCGCGATCGCCTCGAAGCCGTGCTCGCTCGCCCAGTCCCACAGCACGCCAAATTTCATCTCACGGTTGCACATCACGTCCGGATTCGGCGTGATGCCGGTCTGGTAGCCTTCGAGCAGATACTTGACCACCTTCTCGCGGTATTCGGTCATGAGATTGACGACACGAAACGGGATGCCGAGCTGCTTTGCCACGGCCTCCGCATCCACGATGTCCTCCTCCCATGGGCAATGCCCGATGATGTTCTCCTCGTTGATCCAGTTCTTCATGTACACGCCGGACACGTCATGCCCATCGCGGACGAGCTGCGCGGCGGCCACGCTGCTGTCCACGCCTCCGGACATGGCTGCGAGAATCTTCATGCCGCGAGAATCGGCGGCTGGCGCCGCGCGTCAACGGAGAGGCGCGCGGCGGTTTCCCGCACGCGCGCCCCGAGGCAATTGCCAACCAACCAATCGACCAAATATTAGCTCTTCTGACCGACGAACTTCGCATCACCGAAGGCAAGAATCATGAGGAAGATCGGGCCAAGCAGCCAGAGACCGACACCGAAACCGCCGCCCTTGCCGAAGTTCTTGGCGAGCCCGAGAGACACGAGCAGCGCGATGATGAAATTCACGAAGGGAATGATGAACAGGATGATCCACCACACCGGCTTGCCGGAGATCTTGAGATACACAATGACATTGTAAATCGGCACGAGGCAGGCCCAGCCCGGTTCACCGGCCTTGGTGAACACTTTCCACATCGCGGCAATCATGACGACGACGACCCCGAGGAGCACGATCGTTCCTACCGGACCGAGGCTCCCTTGGGAGGAGTACTCGAAGTTAACACCATTGGCAGATTCCTGAAGCATCGGTAACAGATGAGTGATCATAGAGGGTAGATGGGTTGAACTTGAATGGATCATCCTGAAAAACCTTTTCAGGACTGATTTCATGCTATGTCAGCAAAAAGCCCGCCATCTGGCAAGCCTCAATCGCAACGGCACTTAAAAACTCCCGCACCAACACCGGCTTGATCTTTGGTCCGGCCGCATTCAGATGCGGCATGGCACGCATTCAGAAGGTCCCCACAGGCGAATTCCACTCCGGCTACGGCTGCATCATCATGTCCGCCGTGATCGGGGTGTTCGGATTCATCCTCTGGTGGGGATATTACACACTGGTGACCATGGATGCCTCCATTGCCAAGATCACCCAGTCGGCTCCGGCAAAACTGCCCGACATCGTCGCCGTCCCCGAGCTGGAAACCCGGCTCACCGAATTCGCCACAGCCGCGAACGAGGGCAAAGTGGCGACGCTGAAGCTCTCGGTGGCGGATCTCAACACACTGCTTCTCCTCGCACCCGATGGCGGGAACGGCAGCTACAAGGACATGCTGCGGGTAAAGTCGCTCGATGCGACAACCGGCGCAATTGTCACCGATGTCAGCCTGCCCATGAACACCGCCAAGTTCTGGGAGGACACCAAACGCTACCTCGTCGGCGAGATCGACTTCAAGATGGAGATGACCGCCGTGGGACCGGACGCAAAGGTCAGCGCCGTGCGCGTGCCGGGCAAAACCGTGCAGGAGGAAATGGTGAAGGGCATGCAAATGTACGGCTACCTCGGCCCCTACCAGACGCATCCGACGCTGGGGCCCGTGCTGAAAGCCATCAAACAGTTCAAGGTCGAGGCCGACGGCGTCTGGCTGTCCACGGAGGAAAAGAAATGACGCACCTGCCCTCGCATCCCAATCCCTGGCAGACGGTCTCCACCCGCGAGACCTACGCGAATCCGTGGCTCCGCGTGCGGGAAGATCAGGTGATCAAGCCCACGGGCGGGCCGGGCATCTACGGCGTGGTGGAGTACAAGAACATCGCCGTCGGCGTGATCCCCGTTGATCGCGATGGATTCACCTGGCTCGTCGGCCAGTGGCGCTACTGCCACGGACGCTACGAATGGGAGATCCCCGAAGGAGGCTGCCCGGCAGGAGAATCTCCTGCGGAGGCGGCGAGACGTGAACTGCTGGAAGAAACCGGCATCGTCGCAGAAATGATCGAGCCCCTGCTCTCCGGCATCCAGCTTTCCAATTCTACCAGCAACGAAGTCTGCGACATCTTTGTCGCCACCGGTCTCTCCCACACCGAAGCACAGCCGGAGGACACCGAACAGCTCTCCGTCCTGCGCCTGCCATTGAGTGAGGCAATTCAAATGGCTCGCGACGGCCGCATCCGCGACAGCGTCAGCGTTCTCGCCTTGCTGGCGGTCGATGGATGGCTCGGGTGACACTCCGTTGTGTTTTCATCCGCCCATAACCAGAGCAGCATGCAAAACTCTTGTCGGCGAGAACGGGCGGTGACAGAATGAGCCACCTATGACGACCGAACAACTCGAGCAGCTTAAGACCATGGTGGAAAACGCAGGCGACCTGCCTGAGGCGGCGAAAACGAAGCTGTTGGAACTGCTGGATCAGACGCCGACAGACTCAGATGTCGCCTCCGAGGCGCCACAGGACGCCCAGGGCCAGTGGATGTCTTCCATAGGGGAACTTGAGGCAGCGCACCCGGAGGCCACGGGATTCATGAACCGCCTGGCGACCACCCTGGCCAACATGGGCATTTGAGCGCTCCGGGCCCGTCTTTGAAAGAACCCTCATTCCCCTTTGACAGAACTTAGGAGGCGTGTAGTTTCGCGCCCCTTTTCCCCCGGGGAACGTCGCCATGCCAAACACCCAAGTCATTCTCAAAGAAAAAATCAAAGGTCTCGGAGCCGAGGCCGATGTCGTCAGCGTGAAACGCGGTTTCGCCCGCAATTTCCTGCTTCCCCAAGGCAAGGCCTACGAAGCCACCAAAGGAAATCTCCGCTACACCGAACGTCTCAAGGCCGTCCGTGCCGAACGTGAAGCCAAGGAGCTCGCCGAAGCTGAAAAGCTCGCATCCAAGCTCAAGAAGGTGAAGCTCAAGCTCACTCTCTCCACCGGTCAGGGTGGCAAGGCCTTTGGTTCCATCACCACCATCGACATCGCCAAGGCGCTTGCCGAAGAAGCGAATGTGGAGATCGATCGCCACCAGATCGTGCTCGAGAAGCCGATCAAGAACACCGGCAATTTCGAAATCGTCGTCAAACTCGGTCACGAAGTTACTGCCACCATCAAGCTGGCCGTCGCCGCCGCGGGTGAAGAGGCTCCTGCCGAAGAGGCCGCCGCTGAATAAACGCCGGACCGCAGTCATTCCCAATCCCACAAAGCCGCGTGATGAACGCGGCTTTGTTGTTTTTGAGTGAAAACGGCGATGCCGCCAAGACATCGGCCAGTTGTCCGAATGACGGCGCGAATCTCTCTTTCGCGTTCTTCATTTCACTCGGGTCGAAAAGACTCGAAAGAGCCGCTGCCAGACGGGGTATTGAATTGACAACCTTGTCTCCGTTTGGAGCATGCACCTCCTCACCATGAAGAAATACAACGTCGGAATCATCGGATACGGCTGGGCCGCCAGCGCTCACATTGACGCCATCAACAAAACCAAGCAGGGCCAGGTCACCGCGATCTACTCCTCCCGCAAGCTCGACGACGCCGAGCTCAGCGCCAAGCACGGCACGCCGATCAAGAGCTATCAGAATCTCGACGAGATGCTCGCCAATCCCGACGTCCACGTCGTGGACATCTCCAGCTATCCGAGCCAGCACCGCGATCAGGCCGTCGCCGCCGCGAACGCGAAGAAGCACATCATTCTCGAGAAGCCCATGGCAAATTCGCTGCAGGAAGTGCGCGAGATCGTCGCCGCCGCGAAGTCCAACGGCGTGAAGGGCTGCGTCTGCTTCGAGTGCCGCTGGTCGAACCAGTTCCAGGTCACGAAGGCGCTGATCGATGAAGGCCTGCTCGGCAGCCTGCATTACGGCGAAATCGACTACTACCACGGCATCGGCCCATGGTACGGCCAGTTCCGCTGGAACACCGGTAAGAAGGACGGTGGCAGCGCCCTGCTTACCGCCGGCTGCCATGCGCTCGACGCCCTGCTCATGATGATGGGCAATGAAGTCGAAAGCGTCACAAGCTTTTCCACCAAGTCGAAGAGCGACATCTTCAAGCCCTACGAGTACGACACCACCAGCGTCACCCTCATCCACTTCAAGAACGGCTCCGTCGGCAAGTCCGCCGCCGTGGTGGACTGCCTGCAGCCCTACTACTTCCACACCCACCTTTGCGGCAGCCAGGGCAGCCTGCTGGACGACAAGTTCCACTCCATGAAGCTGCACACCGACAAAGGCGCGTGGAGCAAACTCTCCATGAAGATGCTCGACTCCGGCGATGTGAGCGACCACCCCTACGAGTCGCAGTTCCAGGCCTTCTTCGATGCACTCGACGAGGACAAGGACATGCCTCTCACCAGCTTCCCTGAGGCTCTCCGCAGTTTCGAAGTGATCTTTGCCTCGGACAAGAGCGCCGAACTGGGCGGCAAGCCCGTGAAGATCAGCGAACTGGGCTAAGCGCTCTCGGCATCAAGGATCCGAAAGATAGTTCTCCCTGAAATCCCCTCCGCCGTTCTTCCCTCGATAAAGGAAGGGTGAATCGGTCGCTCGGGCGTGCCCGAGCGGATCCATTCTTTGCCAGATTCGGTCGTTCGTCTCAGCCGAGCAACCGTTCAGGGCGCAGGCAGCTGCGCAGGTGCACAGAATCAGAAACTGGGACAGACGGCGCATCACCCGGAGCGGTGGTGAAGCTTCGGGCAATGGAGAGTTCGTCATGAGCGTGGGCAAAGAGGCGAAGCCTGCTTTGCCTCATCCCTCATTCAGACGATACGGGCAGTCAATCTCCCTTGTCCGCTCTCAGGCCCTCATCAACTGATCAGCAGCAGACGCGGCAGCGCGCCCGCCACGGTATCGGGTGCGCGATGGATGCACGGCGGCACCGGGCTTCCCGGCCACTCGGTGGCGATGCGCCACAGATGCCCCACGCCGAAGGAAAACGGCCACGCGTACGGCAAAGGTGCGTAGTGCAGATCGTAAAAGTGCTCGTTCAAGAACTCGCGGAAGCCATCGTCATCTTCGCCGCCGTAGAGCTTCAGCAACGCCGCGCGCGTCTCTGGAATGTCCGCACGTCTCACCGCTTCGCCATTGGGCAGCCCTTCGGACGAAGCACCGAAGTAGGTGCACAAATAGGTGTCCGCCTCCACCGTCGCGCTGTCCACGTGGAAGGACTGCACGTCTGTTCGCATCGGCCCCGCCTGCACATCATGGAGATAGCCGTTCACGCAGTCCAGGCTCGGCTGCAGGTCGTGATCACGCAGCAGTTTGAGGTCCTGCAGCAGGATCTCCCGCGCCACATGGCCTGCTGTGCTCAATTCCAGCGCTCGCAGTTGTTCGTCATCGATGCTCGTGATCCCCCGTCCCACCTTCAGCTTCTGCACGATCTCTTCAAAATCGCCCGGCAGCGTCCGTCGCCAGCAAAGGGCGTTGATGCCGTTGCCCAATGGCGTTGTTACCAATTCTTCGAAACTGTCCACCACCCGAAACGGATCCATTGTGTTCACTTCACTCATTCGTCAGATGCCTCGCCTGCCGGCTGCCGGCGGTGCTGCGTTTAGGGCCTTCGCGATCCATCCTGGTGGTGCCGTTCAAGCGCAGGGACTCGCGCCCCGGCACTCGGTTCCAGTCTTCCATCAACGTCTTCGCAGCCTCGTCAGTCGAAACGCCACGTTCGCTCGTGAGATAATCAAACAGCGCCTGCGCCAGCACCGGCAACGCGATCTGATGGGTTCGGCGCAGCTTTGCATGCAAATGATCGGCAATGGCGAGAAACGAATCGAACGGCGATCCGCTCTCATTCCACAGCAGCGCCAGCGTGCACGTGAAGTTGCCGCTGTTTGCCACCAGATCCCAGTAGCGCGCGAAGCGCCGCATGCGCTGCATCTCCGTGAACGTAATCTCGCGGTTCTCCAGAATCTCATAGGGCGGCACCGGCGAGTACTTCATGTGATACTCCTCGTCATGCCGCACGATCGGCGTTCCACGCAGACGCTTGAGGATGCCCACCTGGATCTCCTGCGGTCCCATCGCCATCAGCCGGTCAAAGCCGCGCCCGAAGCTCGCCACATCTTCGCCCGGAAGTCCGACGATGAGATCCGCATGCACATGAATGCCCGTCTGCTCCCGCAGGAAGCGCAGGTTGTCCTCCAGCCGCACCAGATTCTGCCGGCGGCTGATGTTCTTCGACGTTGCTTCATCGAAGGTCTGAATGCCGACTTCAAACTGCACCGCGCCCGCGGGGAATTCGCGGATTACCTCGCGCAGTTGTTCCGGCAGCCGGTCCGGCACCATCTCAAAGTGCAGGAACATCCCCTCGCGCCAGCGGTCCAGAAAGAAGCGCAGGATCGCCAGGCTCGTCGGCAGGTGCAGGTTGAACGTGCGGTCCACAAACTTGAAGGTCAGCGCCCCGCGGTCCAGCAGCTCCTGCATCGCGTTGAGAAACGCCTCCAGCGCAAACGCACGCACCGGCACATCCAGTGACGACAGACAAAACTCGCAAGTGAAGGGACATCCGCGTGATGCCTCCACGTAGAGGATGCGGTGCGCCAGATCCGCATCGGAATACAAATCATACGGCAGCGCCAGACGCTCCAGCGTTGGCAGGCCCGCCGGGATCACCTTCGGCAGTGCGGCGATCGCAGGCTCGTCGCCGCCAAGCAGCACGCCGCACACCTCCGCAAACTTCAAATCCGCCTCGCCCGTGATCACATGATCCGCCAGCGCCACGATCGACTGTCCCTCCTGCTCGTAGGATACCTCCGGCCCGCCCAAAATGATGCGAATCTTCGGCCGCAGCCGCCGCAGCATTCCCAGCACCTCCGTCGTCTCAGCCACGTTCCAGATGTACACCCCGAAGCCCACGATCCGTGGCTCCTGCGCCAGCACCGCTTCCAGAATCTCGACCGGCGACTGGTTTATCTGAAACTCCATCAGGCAGGCGCGTTCCTTCAGCTCTCCGAGATTCGCCAGCAGGTAGCGCAGCCCGAAGGAGCTGTGAATGTACTTCGCGTTCAGCGTGGCCAGGACGATTTCAGGCATCGCCTCGACAGTGCCCGAGTCATCGCGTCTCGGCAATCCAATCCACCGATTTCATCAAAGACGGTGATGCTTCATATCACGCTTCAAGAAACAGCAGCGCATGTGAAATCCTCAGTGCGCCAGCGATCGTGCGGTGGCACCACGGATCACATTGTCGAGATCATCCCGCAGCCGGACGGTCTGCGCATGGGCCTCGTTCTTCTTCCGGTCCAACTGGTCCAGTTGACGCTGGGCAGCATCGAACTTCTTCTGCTCAGCCGCGAGATCGCGTTGCAGCGTCCTGTTCCGGGGATCACTCTCCAGCGCCGCCGCCAGGCTTGCATGTTTACGGGCAGATTCATCCCGCAGCGAACGCGCGTTGCTCAGTGCCTTCTCGATTCCTTCCAACTTCACCTGCTGCTCATCCAGACTTCGGGCTCCGTCCTCGATCAACCGTAGATCCTGCCTGCGCTGCACGGCCATCTCCTTCTCTGCGTTTTGAATCTCCTTCGGACTCATCTGGCCGATGCTCAGCGCCAAGGCGGGGCGCTTCTCCAGTTCACCTGCAAACGCCTTCGCCAGACGGGGTACCTCACGGTCGCCCGCATCGCGCTTCCCTGCAGCTGCGGCATAGGGCCGGTAACCGGGATCATATTCGATATCGTCGAACTCATCGAAGAATCCCTTCACAAAAGACGAACCGCCCGGCGACGGTTTGAGGGGAAGGTCATCCAGTTCATCTTCGCCGATCGAGTCCGTCGCCTGCTTCGCCGCAGCCATCGCCTGCAGCAGCAGTTTGCGGTTGTCCTCGATCAGCTTGACCCGCGACCTCCGCTCGTCGCTCCAGTCAAACAACCGCGGAGGCAGCGCTCGTTCCGCATCGTTGTAACATTGGAGCGCCCGTTGAAATTCATGCAGACGCCATGCCGCCGCCGCGTCCTGAAACGCGCGATCTGAGGCTGCATACTTCGCCGCCATCCGATGCGCGGACTCCTGCTGTTTCGCCGCTGCGCGATCAGCCTCAGCCTTCCTCTTTGCTTCGTTCTCCCAGGTCTCGAGACTCGCCTTGATCTTCCGGATCTCTTCCTTCCACTCCTTCTTGAGCGCGCTGCTGCGTTGTCCATCCCAAAAGCCCCACGGCAGCCGGACGATCGCCCACTCATAATAGGTGATCGCGTTTTTCAGATACCCTTCACTCACAGCCTCTCTGGCCTTTTGCGCCTGCTCCAGTGCGGCATCATACCGTGTGTCCCGGGCAGGCGCAGATCTAATTCCGCCGGACACGCCGTCTGACCATTCGCGGGTCCCTCGGGAAGTTCCGCTGCATCCCGGACATCCCCCGCAGGCGCATCCCGGTCCGGAACAGGAGGGATAACAGCGCCCCGGCCCCACGTCCGGCACCTGCGCTGGAAGCTCGGTTACAACTAAGGCCAGCAGCATCACCAGCAGCAGGCTTCGCCATCCTGATTCATGAGAACGATCGGTCATCATAGGGAGTGAACGCAGGGTTGCATGGCAGCATGACGTGTCGCGCATGCTCGACGGGTAAAGGCTATCCGATCCCGCAATTGCTGCAATTCTTCATTTTTCGGCCACCACGGCGGGAGACACGCATGCCCCTATCCACTGCACTGCGGCGACATCAGGCATTGCTCCTAAATCCTCGTCGTGGCATGCTGATTAAATGCATAAATTCAGGCCGCTTCGACTTGCCTGCGTGACCATCGCTCTGTTCCTGATCAGCGGCGCGAGTCACGCGCGTGCGGAAAACAATCGCCTGGCCAAGGCGCTTGCTCCGCAGCTTCGCCCCCTCGGCCTCACCCCACGGGCTGATCCCCAGGGACTCAATCAGCTCCGCCCACGCCTCGTCGAGATCCTCAGCGCCATGCAGGCCTCCTACAAAGGCGGCGGCCCCGACGGTCGCACGCTCATCAGCAGCTCCCTCGAACTCGTCCCCTCCGTCGGCGACGCGCAGCGCATGATGCTCATCGGCAATCTCACCCAGATGTGGACCGAAGCCCGAGCTCTCGGCTGCTTCGGCGCCGACCACAAGTTCACCGGACTCATCACTCAGGGACCCGACAGTGGTTCGCAGGCCGTCTTTGAGTTTATTGTCCCCGTCGAGCAGGCGCCGCGCCTTTCACGCGAGATTTCCAACGTCCGTCTCGTCGCCCCCTCGCGCAGCCGCGAAAAGGGTGGTGCCGACTCCGCGCGTGACGCCGCCTTCGCTAAGCAACTCGAGGCCGTCGAAAGCGAAATGCAGCATGGCGCCAACCAGGCCAAGATCGCCAAAGACAACAAGCCCAAACCCGAACCTGTCCGCAACAGCATGGGTGAGACCGCTGCCGAGCAGTCCGCCCGCTTTCAGGCCGAAATGGCGCGCGCCGGAGACGCTGCCGGCAAGCCCCCCAGCCTCAAGCTCCAAGGGCGCCTGATCCAGCAGCCCAGCAAGCGCAACAACTACTGCTGGTCCTACGGCATCGACCTTCGCAACATCTCCGCCCACCCGGCGGAGCTCACAGTCGAATGGTGGATCCTGGGAAAGACCGACATCAAACGCATTAACTACCTCATGGCGAAAGGAAGCGAAAAAGTTCAGCTCCGCGGCGCAGGCGTACAGGCGCTCGAATTCAAAACCAAACCCAAGTCAACCTACGACAACTTTGCCGACGATCTCGACGAGCTTCCGGCCAAGGACAAACGCCGTGCCAAAACGGAGCCAGACTACCGTGGTGCAGTCATTCGCGTTCTTCACGGCAAGGACACGGTCATCGCCACCTGGGCGTCGGACGCCACCATGGCCCGTGCCCTCATGGAAGATCCCCCGGCCGAGGTCGACCTCGAACGCCTGCCTGGCCCTGATGGTCGCTGATGCCCAGAACCACCATCGACGCATCAGGATCATGAGTCGCTATGCCAGCAATCAGGACGTCGTTCGCTTCTTCGCCGCACACGGCATCGAAGTCACCCACGTCAGACGCGAAGGTGAGCTTCGTCATCTGCGCATTCACGGACGTCCTCTCACCCTTCCCATGCCAGCTCCGGCGGAGGAGTGTCTGCGGATTGTTCGGGAGTTTCTCGCAAGAGATTCGGGGAAATCATTCAAGGCTTAGTGGATGGGACTGGCGTCTCATTGATTGACTCCCTCGCGCCTCGCGCGCATGTCACGCACCGCAATTTTTCATGCTCTCTCTCATTCTGACCCATCCTGGCGGCGCGCATAAGGACGAACTCCTCGCCTGCGCCCTCCTCGCCGCCGCACACCGTGTTCCCATCATTCGCCGCGAACCTGCCGACGAAGACCTTGCCGATCCCACTATCGCTGTCGTGGATGTCGGTGGTGAGCATGCCCCCGAGCGGCACAATTTCGACCACCACCAGTTACCCGCCGATCATCCGCCCGTCTGCGCTCTCAGCCTCGTGCTTCAGCATCTGGGCGTCTATGAGGACGCCCGCCAGTTCTGCGACTGGCTCGAACCCGCCGAGTGGTTCGACACCCGCGGCCCGAACGTCACCGCCCAATGGCTCGGCGTGGACCGCGCTGCAATGAACAAGCTCACCTCTCCCGTCGATGTCACGATCCTGCGCCGCTTTGCGAAGGCCACGCGCCTCGAGCCCGGCGAGCCCCTTTGGGAAATCCTCAGCTACATCGGCGCCGATCTTCTCGAGTACCTGCGCGAGCTTCGCACCCGCATCGACTTCGTCGCCAAGAATTCGGAGCTCTGGAACCTTGACGGCCATGACGTCCTCTTCCTGCCGCGCACCGAACCCATCCAGGACGACGCCTCCGCCAGCATCGGCCGCTATCTCGAAAACACCGGGCGCAGCGGCAGTGTCGCCGCGCTCATCTACCCCGACCGCCGCGGCAGCGGCTATGGCCTCTCACGTCACAACGACGATCCTCGTTACGACTTTACCCGCATCGATCAAGAGCCCGACGTACACTTCGCCCATGCCCGCGGCTTCGTCGCCAAGACCTCCGCCTCCGACATCAGCCGAGTCAGGCAACTGCTCGATCTCGCACGGGTGTAGGCGAAGGAAAACAAGCCTTGCAGGAGAATTCGGGGCTACCGGCTTAGCTCGAGCATGCGCAGAATCGGTTTCTCCGCCTGCTTGCGCAACTCTTCCGGCATCTCGACCTGCGGCGTGAGATCACGCAGGCAGTCGTGCAGCTTTTGGAGGGTGTTAAGCTTCATGTAGCGGCAGTCGGCGCAAGCGCAGTGGCCTGTCGGGCCCGGAATGAACTTCTTGCCGGGCACTTCACGCTCCAGGCGATGCAACATGCCGCTTTCCGTCACGATGATGAAGGTGCTCGCAGGACTGTTGCGGCAGTAACCCACCATCTTCTCGGTGCTGCAGACCTCATCAGCGAGAATGCGCACGGCGTAGGTGCATTCGGGATGCGCGACAACCTTGGCATCAGGATGTTCGTCTTTGATCTTCTGAATGCTGTCCCGTGTGAACTCGACGTGGACGTAGCAGGCCCCTTTCCACAAGTCCATCTTGCGGCCCGTGCGCTCCATCACCCAAGAGCCGAGGTTTTGATCCGGCACAAAGAGAATCGGACGATCCTTGGGCGCGGCTTCAACGATCTTGTCAGCGTTTCCACTGGTGCAGATGCAGTCACTGAGAGCCTTCACGTGACCGCTGCAATTGATGTAGGCGATCACGTAGTAGTTCTTGGCCGCGTTCGCCTTGAGAAAGGCCTCAAGCTGCGGTCCGGGGCAGCTCTGTTCGAGCGAGCAGCCGGCATTCGCATCGGGCAGCACCACGATCTTCCCAGGATTCACGATTTTGGCCGTCTCAGCCATGAAATGCACACCGCAGAAGACGATCACATCGGCCTCAGTCTCTTTTGCTTTGTAAGCCAGGCCGAGGGAGTCTCCAACGAAATCCGCAATCTCCTGAATGGCACGATCCTGGTAGTTGTGCGCGAGGATGACGGCGTTGCGTTCCTTTTTGAGGCGGAGGATTTCTTCGGTAAGGCTGGGGGCGGCGGTGGCGACCATGGGTAGAAATATCGCAGCGGAAGGCGGAAGCAAGAGTCGAGGTCGGATTCGTCATTCGACATTCATCATTCGTCATTCCACATTCCCCGCGTGACCCAAAAACAGCCCCATCCCCTGCTCGACCTCGGACTCACCGTCATTCTGCCCTCCATCGCGCTCGAAAAGCTGAGCACGCCCGAACGGCTGGGACCGGCCTGGGCGCTTGTTGTGGCTCTGCTGCTGCCGCTGGGGTTTGGCATCTGGTGCTTCATCAACAAGCGCGGGCTAAACTTCTTCTCCGTGCTTGGATTGATCGCCGTCATTGTCACAGGTGGGCTGGGGCTGCTGAACCTGAACGCCACTTGGTTTGCGGTCAAAGAAGCGTCCTTTCCAATCTTCCTCGGCATCGCCTTCCCACTCAGCCACCGCTGGGGCAAACCGCTGGTGAATGAAATGCTGCTCAATCCCCAGGTCATCAATCTCCCAGCACTGCATCAGGCGCTCGACACGCCGGAGAAGCATCACGAATTTGCCGGGCTGCTCAAACGCGCCTCATGGGGCATGGCGGGCACATTCATGTTCTCCGCTGCGGCCAACTTCGCCCTCGCTCTTTACCTGCTGAGCGACAAGGCTCCTGGAAGCCAGGAATACACGAAGGCCATTGGCCGCCTGAACTGGAGCGGATTTCTCGTTATCGGCCTTCCGCTCATGGGTGTCACGCTGGCCCTGCTGCTCTGGCTCCTGCGCTCGATCACCCGGCTGACGGGCCTCGAACGCGACGATTTGATGAACCAAGGTCAAACCGTGCGCAAACAGGTCAACAACGGCTAAATCGGACGGCAAAAACCGTTTGCCGAAACGGCTCAAGCCGTTTATACACTGCGCCCCCGGACTCGCGCGGTTAGCTCAGTGGTAGAGCATTACCTTGACATGGTAGGGGTCACAGGTTCGAACCCTGTACCGCGCACCATCCGACAACATTGGACAGGGATGGACTCATGAGGACGAAGGCTGCCTCAACTGCCTCACTTCCAGGGACTTGCTTCGATCCATCTGCTGATCCGGCGTGGACAGAGGCGGACAGCGAGTGACCATCCGGGACTAGTTTTTGTGTGTCCATTTGTGTCCACTTGTGAGTCCACTCTTCCATCAGGCTTCCCAGCTTGTGAATCGTCTCATTGATCGGCAGCAGTCCTGCATCGGTGTAGATATTGCAGGTAAGCTTGGGATCGCTGTGGCGCATGAGACGCTGTGCGATTTGCGGCGGAACACCGGCCAGCGCCAGCAAGGTCCCGAAGGTCTTCCGCAGTGAATGAAAGTCGATGCGCTTGCCCTCACGGGTGATGCTCGGAATCCCTGCAGCCTCCAAATCCTTGTAATAGGTAGGCATGTCGGAGATCCTGCTTTCAAAGACGCGGTCTTGCGGCCGTGCATTGGCTGGAACAATCTCTTTGATCCGTCCCGCAAGTTTTCGCGTGAGTGGAATGAATGCCTCTTTGCTGTTCTTTGTCGTGCTGGCCCTGGCTCGTATATAGGGCTCGATTGCATCGAGATTCAAATCACGCACTTCGACCAGTCGCAGTTCGTTCTTGCGAAGCCCCGTCAAACCGGCCGTCAAGTAAACAATCGCTCGTTCCCCTGACACGCTGACAAGCTTGTCGAACTGCATCGGTGAAAGCGCACCTCGCTCAAAAGTTTCCTTGCCTGCTGTCTTCACCGGACGAATCCGCCGCACCTCATTGACCATGATCCGGCCATCCTGCTCCATGTCCTTCATGAAACACGAAAGGCAGTGCAGATAGTTGTTCTTCGTCTTCGCGGAAAGATGTGTTTTGGCACGCCAGCTTTCGAAACCGCTGGCGGTGATGTCTTTCAAAGTCTTCCATCCACAGGCCTCGAACAGCCTGAGCATCTGACTCCGAATTTGGAAGATATGACCAGCGCACACATTGCGAGACTCCTGGAGATCGAGATGGTAGTTCAGATGCTCTTTCAGCGGCTTCTTGGATGCCTCTCGAATGGACTTGGGTGGCAGCATTCCTGCCTTCTCCATTTCCATCTCGCGCACCATTTCGGCGAGACGTTGCTGAGCGATTTGCTTGTCACTGGTGTTCAACGGCACCTCATGCATTGGATCATCCTTATGGAGACGAATCCTCGCGGTATATGTCTTTGCTTCTTTGACGACGCCATTAATACGACGCTTCCTTTTGTAGATCATCGCAATCATTGCTTGTTTCCTCCTCGTTCGTTCTTCTTTCTTTCGATGTAGGCTTGGACTTCCGAGAGCGGCAGAGTTGGAACGCTCAACACTCTGATGGGTTGAGGCAGTTCGCCTTTCGCGATTACCCGCCGTATGGATCGGATGGAGATTTCGCCGAGCATCTGCGCTACCTCCTTGAAATTGATGAGTCGTTCTTCGTTCATGTACTTTGATCTCCCCTTTTGAGAATTTGCTGATCTAAGACTCTTCTGGTTGTGACTCTTCGCCGCCATCCGAGACAAGGCGGTGGAGTGCAGCACTTGCTTTCGTGCGTGTGCTTTCCTCCAGGCAATACCAGCGTTTGCTCACCTCAGACAATGCATGCGTCATCTCGCCGAGATCTTCGTGATACTGCTCGGGTGTTGTCAGCCCCTTAAAGAAATTCTCCGGATCTGAGTCGATGGCGTGAAACAGATCGGTGTTGGAGAGCAAATCCTCCACCGTCACATCCGTCGCCTCCTCGACCCGACGTGCAAACGGCTCCAACATTTCGAGGTAGTCATCCCAATAGCGCTCTGGATTCCTCAACGCTTTGGCGATTGATACGGCGCTCAATTTCACGCCATGAAATTCAGACAACCACCGGCTAATCGCACGGGTGCTCATCCGCCTCGAGGCTTCGACGATAAACGGGAACAGTTCCGTTAAGACCCCACGAGCAGAGTATTCCGCCTCCTCCTTGGAGAAGGTTGACAGCTGTAGGCCGATATTTGTTAGCGATTCTTCCATTATTTACAATATTAACACTCGGGCCGCACTTAGCAACCTATATTCTTAAAGTTTACATTGTTTACAATGGACCTGTCCCCCATCGGCTTCCCGACGTCCATCTTTCGTTCACGCTGCCCACTTCACGCCTTGGGTCACATATTCCTGCACAAGACCCAGCACATCGCGACACTTCGCTTTGAAAAGTACCCGGTCATAGCTGTCTGGCAGATGGGTGTTGAGTACCTCCTCCACAGCTGACTCCACCTTGAGGGTCGATTGCGCGTTTTGGAAAGCTCCATGGACCAGCACCTTCGGCTCGCCGTCTTTGAGACGTTCCAAGAGAGCCTTGGCAGCCAGTTTGACCTTGGTTTCTTCCTCCTTGGTCATCTTGTCCTTCTTCAGCAGGTCGAAGATTTCGAGTTCTTCGTCGCTCAGCCCCTCGCGGACATGACGTTGTTCCTCGTCGCGGAGGTCCTTGGCATACTTCACCAGCTCCTCGAAGTATTTCTCGTTCGACGAGCCGCCCGCGTTGTAGTTGTTAATGATCTCCTGAAGACGCTGAGCGAAGTCTTTGCGCGTGGCGTTCTGTTTCAGCATCTGCTCCATCTTCTTGTCCAGGAAGGAACGCAGGTCTGCTATCTCGATGTTTTTATAGGTCGCCTCTTTGAAGTCCTTTTGCAGCTTCTCAAAGTCCACCTTGCTCAAATCCCAGACCTTTCCGCGCTGGATGATCTTGAAAGTCTCCTTGGCTTTTTGCTCCTCGGCAATCGCTTGGTGATCAGGGTCCACCACAACGCTGGCGTCCAGTAGCTCGCCAATTTTGCGACTGACCTCTTCCACATCGGCTTGCTGGATCAGTGCATCAATCACGCCGCGCAGGTATTGGAAGACAGCCACCTTGCGAACCACAGGTTTCCCGAGAATCTCCGGTTTGCAGGCTTCATAGAGGCCGGTGATTGTGTTCTCGTGCACCGCAAAGCCTTTGCGCCACTCATCCTTGCTCATCAGCAAATCGGCGAAACGCTCAAACTCGCCCACTTGCTTGAAAACATCCTTGCTCTCCAACAACCCATCGAGCAGCACGCCTTTGGTGCGACAGAACAGCAGCCCTTGTTGAATCGCATCCTCCAGCAGTTTGAAGAGCTGGTCTTTCTTCTGCACCGGCGGTTTCTCCCCCTGTTCGCCCTGCGCGTAGTCCTTGAGCGCCTTCTTCATGTTTCGGAAGACCCCATAGTAGTCGATGATCTCCCCGTTCTTTTTCTCCACGCCGTCGATCTTCCATGAGGTTACCCGATTGGCACGGGCGATGGTCTGCATCAGCGTGTGATCCTTCTGCGGTTTGTCGAGGTAGAGTGTGGACACCGTTGGAGCGTCGAAACCCGTCAGCCACATGGCGCAGACAAACACGAGCTGAAGCGGATGCTCCGGGTCTTTGAAGTTGAACTCGATGTCGTGGCCGTGCTCGTCCACCCGCTCCATGCGTTTGCGGTGACGGGTGATGTCCAGCTTCTCCTTGGCGAATTTCTCCTCCTCGCCGTTCTCCTGACTCACCACCACGGCCATGTCCACCCGCTTCATCCAGTCCAGCCTCCGTTTCAGCACGGCTCGTTCGGATACAGAGCGCAGTTTATCGGAGGCATCTCCGGTCAGCTTCTTGATCTCCTTCTTCCAGAGATCCTCCACCTTCTCGAACATCTTCACGGCTGTAAACTTGTCCACGCTGATGACCACACCTTTCCCCAAGTAGCCACGTTGCGGAAAATGCAGCACGATGTCCTCCGCGATCTTGTCGAGGCGGTCGTCACGTTTGATCACCTCCAGTTCACTTGAGAAACGGTCCTCCAGCTTGGCTTTCTGTGCTTCATCCAGCGTCGTGTCTTCCAGCAGATCGTAAAAATCGTCGCTCAAATCCTCATTCTGGATCTGCATCTCAGGCACGCGCTTCTGGTAAAAAAGCGGCACCGTGGCGCCATCGTCCATGCTCTGCTGGAAGTTGTATTCCGAAACGTATTCACCGAACCACTTGCTTGTCTTGCGGTCACGGCCCAGCAGCGGTGTTCCGGTGAAGGCTAGAAAGCTCGCGTGCTTCAATCCCGCCCGCATGTTCTCCGCCAAGTTCTTGTATTGGGTCCGGTGCGCCTCGTCCACAATGACGATCACATCATGGCGATCCGTCAACAGCGGATACTCCTGACCCTGCTCATAACGGAACTTTTGAATCAGCGTGAAGACCATGCGTTTCTGCTGTCCCAGGAACTTCCGCATCTCTTCGCTGTCTTTGGGGCGGGCCGCATCTGCTTTGGAGACCGTTCCCGTGTCCAGAAAGTTGCCGTAAATCTGGCCGTCCAAGTCCTCGCGATCCGTCACAATGACAAAGGTGAAGTTACCTACCGCCTGACGGAAGACCTTCCGCGCATAAAAGATCATCGAGAAGCTCTTGCCGCTGCCCTGTGTATGCCAGAAGACACCCAGCCTGCCTTCCAGCTCCTCACGCTTCAGGAAATTCTCATAGGCCCGGCTCACCCCGATGAACTGATGGTTCTGTGCAATGATCTTCTGCTTCTCGCGATAGTAGAGGATGAAGTTTTCGCAGTAATCCAGCAGCCGTTCAGGTTTCAGCAGGCCATTAATGACACGCTCAAGGCTGGTGCCCTTCTCGCGAATCTCGTCCCGGTCGATCTTCTCTTTTTCATCATCCACGCGCAGCCATTGGAAGAAGTGCTCCCATTCCGCGCTCAGACTGCCCACTCGTGTCTCGATGGCGTTGGAAAGCACGCAAAAAGCGTTTGTCAGGAAGAGCTGCGGAATTTCCTCGCGGTAATTGGTCAGGTTGTCGTCGTAAGCCGTCTTGAGTTTCACGTTGCTGTTCTTCAGCTCGATGAACACCAGCGGCAGACCGTTCACATAGACCAACACATCTGGACGCCGATAGCCCTTCTTACCGCTGATCCAGAGCTGGGACACTGCCAGCCAGTCGTTATTCTCACGGCTTTTGAAGTCGATCAGCCTCACTGGATCATCGTGCCGCTCGCCGTTTGCATCTTCCCATGTCGCCGGGATTCCATCGCGGATCAGGCCGTCCAGATCGCGATTCGCAGCGATCAGTGACATAGCCAGCCGTCGGTCCGTTAGCGTCTCCAGCGCACGTTCGATTACTTCGACAGGGGTGTCCGGATTCAATCTCGCCGCCGCTTCACGCACACGGTCAAGCAGGATGACGTCCCGCTTGTCCGTGCGGTTGGATCCGTCGTTCAGCGCCGCAGCATCCTCGGTGTGGCAGTTCAGCACCTCGAACCCATGCTCAAACTGCAGCTTCTGAAGAAGCGCCTGTTCGATCTGGTCTTCGGAGAGGAAATTCGGCATTGAGACGAAGTTGAGGTCACTGTGGCGACTTATTTCTTGGCGAGCAAGCCAAGAAGGCTTTGAACCAGTTCAAAGGCCCTGCGGGCTTGCATGTCTCGCTCCTCTTGGTTGTCCGAGTCGTGAAACTCCACCAACTGCTGCGGTCCAAAAGCATCCACGGCTGGGAATTTCTCATCAAGTATCGCGATGGCTTTTGCCACGTCCTTGTTGGCGAGGCGTTTGTTCCAGTCCGCCGCGAGTGTTTCGATCCCTCCGGGATATTCTGTCAGAGCGTAGCACAGATCATAGACATCCTTCGGTTTGTCCCGTCCACCGATAGCGTGCGCCTTCATCAGAACGAAGTCAGCTAGCGAGACTACTCGCATATGTACCGTATTCTTGGCACCCTGCACATTCTGTCCGGGAATCGTGATGTCCTCCGGCGCATTGAAGGCCACGTTGCACCCCTCAGCTTTCAACACCCGGAAGCCTTCCAGCAGTTTCGGCTTGTTCTTTTTCATTTTCACATCTTGAGCAGCGAGGAAATCCACCTCGACAATCACAGGCTTTTCGCCGTCCTTCAAATCCACCTCCACCACGAGTTGGAAGTCTTTCTCTCCCTTTTGGTAGCGTTTCGTGTCCAGTAGCAGCTTGATCAATTGAGCGTACTGCCCCTCGCCGAGCTTCGCCGCGTCCAGTGCGAGATCCACGTCGATGCTGCCAATGTGCGGCTCAGCAGCATCCGGGAGCAGCAGGTCTGGCGTCCAGCCGCCCACGATCACGAGGCTGTCTTTGAACGACGCCAGGACCTGCCCCAGGTCCACCAGGACGCGGTGCGCGGCTTGAATCTGCCGCTCACTGTAGTCTTCTCGTTGTCGTGGTTCGGGTTTCATATTTTCAGGCCTGCGGCTTTCCAGATGGGAATAAGACGTTGGTTGAGCAAAGCTTCCGCGGCTTCCTGCCCCCGACCGCTACTGTGCCAAAGGTCCACATAGGTTTGCACCAGATTCGTACAGCGCAGGTGATGCTCATTGGAGTTTCCGCCGTCAGGATGAAAGAAGACACCATCGTCCGCCGGCACGAGCACGACCAAGTTCTCGCCGGAGTCCACCGGCTTTGCCTTCACTGTCTCGGCGAACCGCTCCAGCTCATGACTCGCCACGTAAAGCCAAGTCTTCGGTTGCCGCACATGCGGTGCTTGGAAATCTGCCGCGGAGAAAGACGCATACGCCGCAAAGCCTCCTGTAAAGGCGTCCAGCGATGCCAGTGCATCACGGAGCTGTCGTCCTTGCAGCAGGGTGAAGTATCCGCGCCGTTGATGCTGATCGAAGCGATAGGCATCGCGCCACGCGAAAAGGAGTTTCAGCGGGTCGGCCAACCGGAAGCCACGATCCTCCAGCGGCTCGATGAAAGCTTCATCAAGAAGATGGCGCACTACCTTGTTCACCAATCCCACGCTAACCTTTGGACTGCCATGCAGCTCAATTTGCTGTCTGATTAAGTGCTGTGTCCACCGATGCCCTGCATAAAACGGCGTCAGCAGTGCGCGGATCACACGCCCGGCTTCGCGGGTGCTCAGGTTGGCTCCCGGTTTCTGGGGCCGGCGGACGGGGGCATTTCCTATCCGTTCCAGATGGATCACACCGGGCACGGTAATGCGGCAGTTCCCCGCCAGATCATACCAGGCCCAGCCATGCGTTTCGCAGATTTCCCTCATGCGGGGAGACAGGTTCGGTGCAGCAAAGACCCGCCTGCGTATGAGCTTGGTCTTCTGCTGTTCAAATTCACGCTCCATGGACACGTAGGGGAACTGGGCCGGACGCGGCTCGGCCCGGCAGTCAATCCATAGCTCGACCGTCGGCCCTCCGGGCACCTTGAACTCCACCAGCCAGTCGAATGCCCGATGGAACGGTGCCGGGTTGTGATGCGCTTTCACTCCCTCCAGCCAGGAGATGCCCCGCAGCAGCCGCTGAATTTGCTCCCCCAGCGCTTTTTCCAAGGCACTCGCAGAGCGCAAACCTTTGTTCACGATTTTGTCCATGTTCACGTTGTCGTGAACATCACCTATTTCGTGAACATTGGCAAATTCTATCTACGCCACCCCAACTACGGCTCTGCCATCCCCGGCGGGAACTGGATGTCCATCGCCTCCACCCGCAGCTTCCCGGAGATCAGGCGCGGCAGCAGCAGGTCGCGGGTTTGGCGGAGGGAGTCGTTCTCAAGACGAAGAAGCTCTGATTGCTTGAAAATGGGGGAAACAATCTCTTCAAAGCGCTCGCTGAGTTTTTGCGGCGGCATCAACATGGAAAGTCTGCCGATGATGGATGGTGATAATTCAGTCTGATTGGTTGAACCTTGCCCCATGATACTGAGATGCGGTTCCCATCCTCGTAGCGTCATTCCAAAGTAGTGCACGGGCACCTCATCCTTCGGACGAACGATCGTGACATGTGAATCAACGATGGCTCGGTTGATGGGAGACAGGACTTGAGCAACGCGTCCCAGCGTGCCTTCACCGGTGGAGTTCACGAGCACGTCACCGACTCGAACATATCTGTCTTCTGAAGCATCCCGTGACTGTTTTCGCGCCTCCTTCAAGTTCAATTTGCCACCGCGAATGCACTTCTGATTGATCGCTAATCCATCACCATTGTCGTCATAAACGGGAGCCACTCCGCGGCGAAGATAACTCGTGTAACACGATACCGAACCTCGCTCCCACCCCTCCGGCACGCCCTTCACGAGCTTCACCTTCGCATGGCCGGGGAAGCGGAGGCGCACGAACCATTCGCGGTAGAGTTCCTCCGCCATTGTCTCCAGCGCCGCGATCCGCCGCTGGTTAACCTCGATCAGGTCATCGTAAGCCGTCAGGATCGCGGCGATCTTCTTTTGGACGGGCTCCTTGGGGATCGTTAGAACCGTCTTCTTCTTGAACGCCGTGTATTGGAACCTCGAAACGCCTGTGTGCTGGATGTTAAACACACCCATGTAACCAGCCCGATAGAGCGTCTGGAGCAGGTAGTAGATGAACGACGAATGATATTCCGGCTTCAGTCGGAGATGGCGACAGAAGCTCGCGCACAAAACGGGATGCTCCTTGCGCGATTCAAAGAAGGCGTGGCTAACCAAAGCGCTCCTGCCAGTCGATTGCTTGGCTGTGCCACCAGCCATCTCAAAAACAACATCGCCAGGCTGAAGCCGCTTTCGTTCCATCAGGTGATCTGGAATCCACCGAAGCGGTAGTTCCGTCGATGGATCATTGATACCTGCAAAGTCAGTACCACGAATCATCCAGCAGGCGGTGTGCGATCCTGCCTCTTCGCCAATGCCCCACTCGCCATCCTTGCTGTCCGCGAGAATGTCTTCGAATGGAACTTGATCCCAGTCATACTTGCTCATGCGGTGAGTGCTTTGACGTTCGCTTCGATCACACGCTGTAGGTCCGCCGCTTTGGAGGCTAGCGACGAGAGTTCGGAATCGAGTGCAACGAGACCTTCTGTGAACTCCTCCTCCGTTTTCCCATCCTCCTCGATGACGACGCCGACGTAGCGGCCGGGGTTGAGCGACCAGTCCTGCTCCGCCACCTCGGCGGGCGTGGCGAGCTTGCACAGGCCGGTGACATCTTCGTATTCCGCCTTCGGGAACCGCTCCTGGAGCCAAGCGATGTGCTGGAAGAAGCTCTCGGCTTCCTTCACCTCAACGTGCAGGGCTTCGAGGGCGGTTTTGAGCGCCTTGGTCTTCTTGTCCGTGCTGCCACGCTTGCCCTCGGCCTTGGCGGCATCCGCCTGGGCCTTTTCATGCTGACGGACGATCTTGTCCAGATGCCGCAGGCCGTCATGCAGGGCGGTGAAGAAGGGATCGAAGGCTTCACGGAGCCGGTGCTGGGCCTTGTTCTCCAGGTCCACATTCGCGGAGGCGGCGTGGCGTTCCTGATGCTCGTCGTAGCGTTTCCGCAGCTTCTCCAGCCCGGCCCATTGCTTGACCAAGTCCTTCACCGCGGCCTTGCCATCGGCATCGTCGAGCACTTCGAGCAACTGCGCGGAGACGGGCTGCACCTGGGCAGCGTTTTCGATGAGACGCTCCATGCCCTGGGTGAAGTAGCGGTCGATGAGCTGGGTGAACTCCGCCCGCTGGCCTTTATGCAAGCGGTTGATGATGGCGATGTTTTGCACCTGCTCTTCCGAGAACTCCCGATGCACGCGGTCGATGGGCGTGAAGATGTTCCGGGCGTCGATGAAGAGGATTTTGTCATCTGTCTTGCCCTTGTCGAAGAACCACAGCGTGGCCGGCAGGGTGACAGTGTAGAACATGTTCGAGGGCAGCGTGAGCATGCCGTAGATGAGATTCTTCTCGATGAGCTTGCGCCGGATGTCGGCCTCCGAGTGGCGGGCGTCGGAGGCGGAATTTGCCATGACCAGCGCGGCGCGGCCTTCGTCCTTCAGGCTGGTGGCGAAGAGGCTGATCCACAGGTAGTTCGCATTCGGCACGGTCTCCTTGCCCGCATTCTCCTTCTTGACCTTGCTCTTGTTGCGCGGCAGGCCGTAGGTGTTGAAGCGCGGGTCTTTCTCGACGGTTTTGATGGGCACCTCGTCCACGTTGAAGGGCGGATTGGCGAGGATGTAGTCAAACTGGCCGAAGCTATTGAAGGGATCGTCAGAGTAAGCATTGGCCTCCTTGATCTCACCACGCAGACCGTTCACAGCCAGATTCATCTTGGCAAGGTTCACCGTCTGCCGTGTCTTCTCCTGCCCGCAAACGAACACATCCGCCTGTCCGCCTTTGAGGCTCTGCCTATGCTCCTCGATGAAGTGAGCCGACTGCACAAACATGCCGCCGGAACCGCAGGCCGGATCAAACACGCGTCCGCCATGCGGCTCGATCATCTCTACCATGAGCCGCACCACCGTGCGCGGCGTGAAGAACTCGCCGCCCTTCTGCCCCTCGCTGCTGGCGAATTTGCCAAGAAAGTACTCATAAATCTGGCCGAACAGATCCCGCCCGGCGGTGACATCAATGTTGGCAAAGCTGCGGAGGAGCTGGTTGGGAATCTGTTTCGCTTCCTCCGTACGGTTGAACACGGCGTAGTCATTGGCTGGCAGCACGCCTTCCAGCTCCGGCTTGTGCTTTTCGATGAGCTTCATCGCCTCCTTGATCGCCTTCGCCACGTCCGCCGATCCCGGCAGGTTGAGCAGGTAGTCGTAGCGGGCTTTCTCCGGCAGGTAAAAACCGCATTTTTCCACTGCGATGTCCTCAATGGAACGTTCGACGCGTGTGCCTTTCTTCTTCTCAAACTCGGCCAGAACCTCCGCCTCATGGCGGCGGTAGTTGTTGTCCGCAAAGCGCAGGAAGATGATGCCCAGCACGGGAGAGGAGTACTCGCTGGGTTTGAGGCCAGACAACGCCCATAACCTTTCCGCCGTGAGCCACAGGTCTTTTTCGAGCTGTTTGAACTGTTCTTTCGTCATGAATGCGACCGATCAAAGCGAGGGATGGACGCCGAGGCAAGGAATTGCACTCAATGAACTTTGCCAGCCGTTCGTCTCGCGTCCTCCGCGAACCTCACGCATCACCCCTCCTGAGCCTTGATCACAAGGCGCAGCACATCGAGCAGACTGTCCATGTCGCGATCCTTTTTGAATTCCTTGAGCGCAAGGTTAAGCGCGAATTCAGCTCTTTGAGGATCACGCAGACGTTCCAACCAAACCTCATCGTGCGGGATGGCACTACTTTTTTGAACGGCATTCATTGAATGGTAAGTTTAAGGTGTTGGCTTGTTTTACTTTAAAAGTGATGCCCCTTCAATGCTCGGGTGGGGGAAAGCCTTCCCCTCGCAGCTACTTCGTGCGCTGCTACCCCTTCCAACGGGGACACCCCGTAACGCCCCGTGCTCCGCTCTCCCCCCGCGAGCAAGCCCACCTGATGGCTGTCGCTCCCGGCGATGATTGCGCCCTCCTTGCCTCCTGCATCATTCGCCCCGCTCTTGCCATTCAGGCCAGCTTGCTCCCCTGCCACCACTCAATAGTGCAGCACCAAAGGCAGCCTGCATGGCTCTCCCGTTCCGTGCGCTCCATGCAATCAGCCTTCCGTGCTGGCATCCACGATGATCGCCCGGAGGGCGCAACTCGTAGGCGCTGGTGAAAGCGACGCCCTCATCATCACCCCCTAACGCTTCGCTGTAATTAGGGGGCGTTGCTGATGGCTCTCTTTCGGGTCAAAAGAGCGTTGTCTGGTGTTTGTTCCCCCGGAGATCCAGACATCCGGGCATAGTGAGTCTTCAAGCGACCTGCGGAGGGGTGCGGCGCGGCGCGCTCCGCGCGCCATCGCCGTCCCCTCCGCAGGAACCCGCTTTGACTTTCACACGCCCAGGATTTTGGGTTCCGTGTGCTAAACGTCTCTCTCCCGCATGGAACGCCGCTGGATCACTTTCTCAGCAGCGTTCGAGAGCATGAGTTGGCAGTGACCTCCCCCAAACTTGGCGCTCTCGTAGAGGTCGCCAGCGTCGGCACCATCGCCGAGGCATTTGAGGAGATAACCCGCACCGTTTAGTCGCGGGTCGAACCGGTGGACACGCGCCATGCCTCCTCCAACCTGTTCCCAGGTCGCCATTTGTTGGAAGCATGTCGAAATCGTGACCGCCTGCCGGGGAAGTCCTGCCAGAAGGTAGTGAAAATGTCTCCGTCCGGTGGCCTCGCCGCTTTCGAGACGCAGGCACCAGAGGAGATGAGGGAAGAAAACCCGGAACTGCTTCGCTACTTTTCGCATCATGGCGAAGTAGACGGACAATCGAACTCGTTCGGGAAGACGTTCACTCTTAAACGTGAGCGTTCCAAAGAACTGCCAGTCGATCAGGCGCAGCTTATGAATGTCCGGGCTTTCCATGGCGCATTAGGCGGCGATGACTTTCATGATCGCACCACGCGCACGGAGACGGCCGCCAAAGGCCGGTTCCATATTGGTGATCGCCAGCTCGATCTTTTTGCCCTGGACCTTGCCGGAATGCTTCTCGGCCTCCTCTTCGCTCATCGTGTAATCGAAGGTGTTTAGGAACGGTTTCTCAGGATCGAGGTCCAGCAGTGACAGCACCTTGTTGGTGACTTTGCCGCGTTTGCCGGTGAACGAATCGAGCCGTTCGCTGATGACTTGTACGTTTGCACGCATACTATTTTTGTTTTGTGTTTTGTGAATCCGGCCCCTGTGTGAAATGCGACGGCGCAGAGCCGGAGACACCGCCGCAAATTTTTAGCGGTCGGTTTTCATGCGCCGTTTGTTTGCGACCTCACCAAGGCCATCACCCCAGCACGGACAGGCGCGGACAATTGCGGCCAGGACTGGACAATCAGAGCTAAATCTGCATTATCCGATGTATAAAAAGCGTCGCGTGTCCGCTGTTGTGTCCTGACATCCTCAGTTCCTTGAAGAACCAGATTTCCTTTTTGGTTCGAACCCTGTACCGCGCACCATCTTCGACTCGAAGATTTAAGTCCCCATCGGAATCTGTGGAATCGTGATGGTGAATTCCGCGCCCTGACCTGCTTTACTCGTCACCGTCACACTGCCTTGGTGGGCTTCGACGATCGCTTTGACCAGACTCAGGCCCAGGCCCAGGCCCCGCTGGGTGCGGCTTTTGTCGCCACGATAGAGACGCTCCCAAATACGCGGCTGGTCGGCGGCGGGAATTCCCATGCCGGTGTCGCGGACACAAACAATGACGGTGTTCGATTCCGAACTGCAAGAAAGCAGAACCCGTCCGCCATTGGGAGTGTACTTGAGTGCGTTGTCGAGCAGGTTGGCGAAGGCCTGCCTCAGACGGGTGGGATCCACTGAGGCTTTGCATTCTCCCGTGAAGGAAGTCGTGATGGTGATGTGCTTCTCCTCGCTGATGAGTTCGTAGAGTTCGGTCACTTCGTTGAGCAAGGCAGGGATGGAGGTCAGCTCGCGATTGAGTTTCATCATGCCAGCTTCAGCCTCGCTGATGTCCATGAGCGCCTTGAGCATGGTGAGCACCCGATCGGATTCTTCGACGCAGTCGGCAAGCGCCTCCCGAGCGACGGGATCAGGGGTTGTCTGCACGGCGCTCTCTGCGGTGCCGCGAAGGCGGGTAAGCGGCGTGCGCAGATCATGGGCGACGTTGTCGAGCGCATGACGCATGCCCTGAATGAGCGACTGGTTCTTGTCGAGCAGGCGGTTGAACTCGGTGGCGAGCTCCTCCAACTCGGCCTGGCTGGCGCGGGCGGTGACACGTGCGGAAAAGTCGCCGGTGTCCGAGATGGTTCGGGCAGTGGCCACGACTTCACGAACGGGTTTGGTGGCACGATGGGCAAAGTAGGCGCCGCCCAAAACGGCCAGCAGCAGCGTCGGTGTCATCACCAGCAGGAAGTTCAAGCGAAAGGGCTGAAGCACAGTTTCCCGGCTGTTCGTGCTGCGTCCTACCTGCAGGATGGATCCGTCGGACAAGCGCGCTGTGGCGACGGTGAGATCGCGTTCGTCATCTTTGGGAATGCGCAGCCAGTTGGGGCGGTTCGAATCGTTTTGCAACTGAAGAGTGCTGGTGTCCACCTTCAGCCACTCGTTGGGCACATTGACAAACAGCACGCTGCCGAGATTGCCGGTCACACGAACGAAAAAGGATTTCGATTTGTCCGCGTCGGTGCTGTTGCGCTCCACCAGATTTCGCAGCGCGGGCAGGCCGCCATTGGCATACACAGCGGCACATTCCTTCAAACGTGCTTCGATCACTTCGCGATCTTTTCGCTCCAAAGCGGAAGCAAGCAGGACATAAAGAAGGCCAAAGAGTACAACCGCGCTCAGCGTGAAGATCGACGCGTATCCCAACGTGAGCTTCAGAGCGAAGCTGCGCCCCCAAGTCTTAAACGGGTTTGAGGACATAGCCGACGCCGCGGATGGTGTGAATGAGTTTCACGTCGAAGTCCTTGTCCACCTTCGCCCGGAGGCGATGCACGAGGACGTCCACGACATTGGTCTGAGGATCGAAGCTGTAATCCCACACATGCTCCAAGATCATCGTCTTGGTAACGACACGGCCCGGATGGCGCATGAGCAGCTCCAACAGGGCGAATTCGCGAGTTTGCAGCTCGATCTTGCGCCCTTCCCGCGTCATTTCACGCGAGAGCAGATCGAGTGTGATGCCAGTCGCCGTGAGCGTCGTTGGTTCGACCACATGGGTGGCGCGGCGGATCAGCGCATGCACGCGGGCGAGCAGTTCGGAGAACGCAAAGGGCTTGGTCAGGTAGTCATCTCCACCAGCTTGCAGCCCCTTCACGCGATCATCCACGGTCGCCTTGGCGCTGAGAATGAGGACTGGCGTGTGAATCTTCTCACGGCGCAACTGCTTCAGCAGTGAAATCCCGTCGAGTTTCGGCAGCATCAAATCGAGGACGATGCAGTCGTAGGTCACGGTGCAGGCTAGATCGAGGCCGTGCTCGCCATCGGAAGCTGAGTCGACACCGAAGCCGTTCTGCTTCAGCCCGTTCACAATGAACGAGGCGATCTTGCTGTCATCTTCGATCACTAAAATGCGCATGGAGGTGGGAAACACGAATGGCCGCGGAACGCAGCCTTGTCCAAACAAAGGCCCGCCCTGCCGTTTTGGCAACGACAGGGCGGGCGTGGAAACGAGCGGGATCAGCCCGCCTTGCTTTCATCGACCACGACGAAGCGGCTGCCACCGTGGCTCCAAATCTTCACCAGCGAGACCTTGTTCGCGGGTTTTTCGCACACGGCCGTGGCCTGTTCGGCGTTTTTGATCGGCTGATGGTTGATCTCGGTGATAACATCGCCTTCGCGAAGACCGGCTTCATAGGCGGCTGAATCTTCCTCCACCTGGGTCACCACCGCGCCCTTGATCTGCGAGGGTACTTTGAGCTGCTCGCGAGTGGCCTGGTCGAGATCTGACACGCCCACGCCGTGAAGGGCGTCGTCCGCCTTGTTCGCAGCTGGCATGTTTTCGGCCAGTTTTTCGCCGGGCAGTTCTTTGACAGTGACGCTCAGGTTCATGCTCTTGCCATCGCGTAGCACCGTCATCGGGACGGCAGCGCCGGGCACCGTGATGCCAACCTGCAGCTTCAAATGACGGCTGTCTGTGACAGGCTTGCCATTGAACTCGGTGATCACATCACCGCTCTTTACCCCGGCCTTTTCCGCCGGGCTGTCAGGAGTCACACCGGCCACAAGGGCACCATGGGCGTCGTTTGCTTTGAACTGCTTGGCCAGTTGCGGGGTGAGGTCCTGGATGTTTACACCGAGGAAGCCACGCTCCACGCGTCCATTATTTACGAGGCTTTCCATCACCCAGCGGGCAAGGTTTGTCGGCACCGCGAAACCGATGCCCTGGTTGCCACCGCTGTGGCTCAAGATGGCCGTGTTCATGCCGATCAGACGGCCCTGAACATCGACCAGCGCACCACCGGAGTTGCCCGGATTGATGGCTGCGTCGGTCTGGATGAAGTCCTCATAGTCGAGTCCCAGTGTGGCGCGGCCCTTGGCGCTGACGATGCCAGTGGTCACGGTCTGGCCGATGCCAAACGGATGCCCCACGGCGAGAACCATGTCGCCAACCTCGATTTTGTCGCTGTCGGCAAAGGTAATCGCGGGCAGATCCTTCGCGTCGATTTTGATCACCGCGACATCGGTTTTCGGGTCACGACCGATGACCTTGCCGTCGAATTCGCGGCCGTCGATCATGCTGACTTTGATCTCACTGGCGTTGTCCACCACGTGATTGTTGGTCAGGATGTAGCCGTCCTTTGTCACAATAACGCCGGAGCCCACGCCTTCCTGACGCGGCATGCGGCGCTGTTGCCACTCATTGGGCATCTGGAAGCCTGGGCCAAAGAACCGCCGGAGATTTGGCATGTTGGGCATCTCCATGCGGCTGATTTTGGCTTCACTCGAAACAGCGACTTTCACGACGCTGGGAGAGACGGACTTGATGATGGGAGAGAAACTGGGGAAACCCGCGGCCGCAGCAGAGACCGGAGTGTCACTGACCTGAATGTGCAGCGGATCCGCCTTGGAATCCTTGGCGGAGGTGTAGGCCGCCAGCGAGACGGCCATGAGGCAGACGCCACCAAAGATGGCCGTGCGCCTCCAGAAGGTTTTTTTGGATGATGAAGTTTTCATGGTCTTGTTGTTTTGGGTTCAGTTGAAGCCTGCGTGGAATGATTTCCACGGAACACAGACCATCCGAGCATGGCCGCAGTCTTGCTGGCGCATTACAAGCCTGTAAGGTTGGAACGAGTGTTCGTGAGATGCCCCCCCCTCCCACCGCCTCAACCCAACCGGAACTGGGGGGGGCAAATCGACTTGCCAGTGAGTCCCGAACCGCCTCAGGCCAGAACTTCGCTCACCACCCGGGCCTGCGGATTGTCCACAAGCACTTGTTCGGTGCCGTTGCGTTTGTAGCTGAGCTTCTTGGCATCGAGGCCAAAGAGATGCAGCAGCGTGGCGTGGTAGTCGAAGTGATTGACCACATCCTTCACGGCATGGTGACCGAAGTCGTCGGTCGCTCCGTGCACGTGACCGGCTTTGAAGCCGCCACCGGCCACCCACATGCTGAAGCCGTAGGTGTTGTGATCGCGACCGACAGTGCTGCGGTCCTTGGAACCTGAGCGATTCTGAATGACGGGCAGACGGCCCATCTCACCGCCCCAATGCACAATCGTGGTGTCAAGCAGACCGCGTTGCTTCAAGTCAATGACAAGAGCGGCGGCTCCTTGATCGACATAGGTGCATGCGGCAGGAAGCGCGGTGCGGATGTTTTGATGATTGTCCCAGGTCTGATTGCCTGTGAAAAGCGACACGCAGCGCACCCCACGCTCAACGAGTCGGCGGGCAATGAGACAGCGCGTGCCAAATTCGGCGGCGGCCGGATTGTCCAAGCCGTAGAGCTTCTTGGTGGCAGCGCTCTCCTGATCGATGTCGAGCGCCTCCTTCGCGGCGGTCTGCATGCGGGCGGCGAGTTCAAAACTTTGAATGCGTGCCTCGAGATCGGCTTCGCCTGGACGGGCTTCAAGATGCTCCTTGTTCAAACGCTGAACGAAATTGAGATAGCGGGCCTGTGCGTCGCCTTTGAGGCTGAGCGGCGCATCCAGGTTCGGAATACGGGGTTCCTTGGGGCGGATAACCGTGCCTTGATACAGCGAGGGCAGCCAGCCGTTGCTCCAGTTGTCCACACCGAGCACCGGCAGTCCGCGTGGGTCCGTGAGCGCGACGTAGGCGGGCAGATCCTGATTCTCCGAGCCAAGACCATAAGTGAGCCAGCTTCCCAACGTAGGACGTCCACCTGTGACCTGACCATTGAGCAAAGCGTAGATCGACTGGCCGTGGTTGTTCACGCCCGTGTGCATGGAACGGATAAGCGTAACGTCATCGACGATTCCGGCGAAGTGCGGCAGCAGTTCGCTGACTTCCGTTCCGCATTGCCCGTGTTTCTTAAACTGCCAAGGACTGCCCAGACACTCACGGCTGGCACCGGCGGCGTCATCGTACTTCACCTCTCCTGGGAAATCCTTGCCATCGTAGCGGGTGAGTTCGGGCTTCGGATCGAACAGGTCCATGTGGCTTGGCCCGCCCTGCATGAACATGGAGATCATCGCCTTGGCCTGACCAAAGCCGTGGGGAGCCTTCGGTTTGAGATCAAAGTGCCGGGGTCCTGACTGCTCCGGATTGGCGAGAAGATTCTGCTCCTTCAGCAACGTGGCCAAAGCGATGCCACCAATGCCGTAGGCGGAGCGATGGAGTATGGAGCGGCGTGAAAGCATGTCCTCAACTACGGTCCCAGCACCCCGATTCTTCCCGTTAAGCCTTCGCAACGCTTCGCACGGAGCCCTGCGCCAGGCGGGTGATCAATTCGTCCCCTTCCTTCACTTCGTCTGCATCTTTGAGCACACGTCCGTCCGCGTTCGTAGTGAACGAAAAGCCACGGGCGAGCACGGCCCCGGGACCGATGTGCTTGAGCAATTCGCCGCGTGAGTTCAATCGATCGGAGAGTCGGTCAAGCCGGTGAATCAGTCCCTGCTGGAGCCGATGAGCGCACGTTTCGGTCCGATGCACGGCCTCACTGAGCTGAACCCGTGGATGATGAGCGGCAAGCACCTGCTGCTTCCGCATGAGGTCGTCCGTCCACGACTGCAACTGCTCGCGCAAAGATTCGCGCAAATGAGCTTCGTGTTCATCGATGTTCTGCTCCGCCTGTTGCAGCAGACGCTCTGGCGCATGTCGCAGCGGCCCCTTGGAGGTGAGTTCGATGACATGCTGATGATGCTCCAGCAGCGTGCCGACGCGCGCCTTCAGCGTTCGGGCAATGCTGTCGAAGTGCCGCTGCAGCTCGGCACTGTCGGGTGCGAGGAGTTCCGCGGCAGCACTGGGCGTGGGTGCGCGAAGATCGGCGACAAAATCCGCGATGGTGAAATCGATTTCATGACCGACGGCGGAGATGACCGGAATCGGGCAGGCGGCAATGGCACGGGCGAGAACTTCTTCATTGAAGCACCACAGATCCTCCAAACTGCCGCCGCCGCGTCCTACGACAATCGTGTCCGGCGCCGGAAGACCGTGTGCCTCGGCATCACCGAGCACCTCCAGCGCATGCACGATTTCCCGTTCCGCCCCCTGCCCTTGCACGCGCACGGGAAACACGAGCACACGCACCCAGGGAGCACGCCTTGTGAGGATGTTCAGCATGTCCTGGATCGCCGCGCCGGTGGGTGACGTCACCAATGCAACGACGCATGGAAAACGCGGAATGGGACGTTTGTTGGCCTCATCAAAGAGCCCTTCGTCATACAGCTTTCTTTTCAGCGCCTCGAACCGCTCCTGCAGCGAGCCTTTGCCCTTTGCCTGCACTTGCTTGACGACCATCTGATACTGACCGCGCGGCTCATACACGCTGATCTCGCCATGCACCTGCATGAGAGCACCGTCCTGAACACGCGCCGAGTTGCGGGCGGCGGCTCCGCGGAACATCACACAGGAAAGCTGCGCCCCGGCATCCTTGAGCGTGAAATACTGATGCCCTGAGGATTGCAGGCGATGATTGCTGATCTCGCCCTCGACCCACACGCTGCCGATATGCCCTTCCAGCACCTCGCGGATCTCGCGGGTCAGTTGGGTGACGGACAGGACGTCGGGATCGTCGGACATGCCGTGGTCCTTTGACTCAAAAGCGGACAAAGTCCAGCCACAGCTCTAGAACACCAGGTTCCAAAGCCACCTCACGATGCCAGAGGCAACCGACCACCAGCAGCGGGCCACCTCGGCAAATCCGAGCCCTGGCGAAGGTGACGCCGCCAAGAACAAGGCGATCAGCAAGAAGGCATTGATCAGGAAGATCAGCATCATGGAGAAGAACTCGCCGTTGCGCTTGAGGTCCCCCTGCTCGGCCAGAACGGTTTTCACCGTGTAGGTGGCATGGAAGCACCAGGTCAACCCAACGAGCGCGTATAGAATGCGCATGGGCTTGAGATGCACCGTCCAGCTCCCAATCGACACCGCGTGAGGCTGCTGCATGTCCAGCGCCAGACCGACAATGCCGAAAACAACCATGATGATCAGCGTGTAAAACGGGATCAAGTAGGGGGCCAGGGTGATCCATGTATTCGATTTATCGGTCTCCACATAGCCCCCCTGCGCGCTGACCTTCCAATCGAAGATGTGTCCGCCGAACAGGCGTGCTGTGACCAGATGACTGAATTCGTGGCCAAACACATAGGCCGTCACCGGCCGCAGGCCGGACAAATACGCCGCCGCCCACAACACCCCGCCGAAGCTGAAAAAGACGAACTCCTCGGAGCGCAGGAAGTCCATGCGTGTAACAGCCCGCCAGAGCATCATGATCAGGGTGACCGCCGTCACCAGACAGGCCGGAGCGAGCACAGCGCCCCCAATCCAGCGCTTGGCGAGGAGAAGGAAGCGGTCCCTGTGGACGTCCCGCCGGTTGTTGATCCCGGCGGGGCGGTTTCGGGTCTCATGAAGATGTCTGCGCAGGTTCGCGGTGGACATGGGAATAATGGGTTATTTAACCTTTGTTAAACATCTTCACAATTCAAAATGTGAATATGTGAACAAGTTGCGTCCTCATTTCCCCCACAATCCCCAGCAAACTGCCAGGCTCGTCAGCACTCCAAAACCGATACCGATCGCCTCCCACGACTCGGGATTGGGCCTGCAGAGGCCAAAGCTCAGCAAGCGAACGGTCCATGATCCGAGATCGCCGAGCCGTTCACCCAAAAAGCTCTCCGTGAAGCGGTTCATTTGCGGAAAATGAAATACACCGCCCCGCCCATGCACAAGCCGGCCCAGAGATAGTCCCACTTGAGCGGCTGCTTCATGTAAAACAGCGCAAACGGCACGAACACCGACAGCGTGATGACTTCCTGGATGATCTTGAGCTGCGGCAGGCTCAGTGCCGCGCTGCCGATGCGGTTGGCCGGCACCTGCAGCAGGTATTCAAAAAACGCGATGCCCCAGCTCACCAGCGCGGCGATGAACCACGGCTTCGCCTTCAAATCGCGCAAATGCGCATACCACGCGAAGGTCATGAAGACATTCGATCCCACCAGGAGTCCGACAGCTTTGATCACAGGCCAGTTCATCACAGTAAAAGCAAGACAGATCACACTCCGCCCGCAAGAGCGGACCCTCGCACAAGCAGATCAAGAAAGCGCTCCTCGAACGCCTCTTCGCTGCTCACCTGCATAAAGTCGATGCGATGACCGGCACACTCGCGAGCGAGGTTTTCGGCAAAGGCGTCGAAGGTCTCGATGTAGCGCTGCACGTCGCGTTTGGTGAGCCAGAAACGGCGGCGCTCACCGGTCTCGACCTCGGTCAGTTCGAGCTCGCCTTCGATTTCAGGCTCACGCTCCTCGGGATGCACGATCTGGAGGAAATGATTCTCGCCTGGCCATGCAGAGACACGGGAGACCGCCTCGGTGGCACTGCCGATCTCGTGACCGAAAAAGTCACTGATGAGGAAGATGACCCCGAAGCGCTGCTTGCTGGGACGGAACTCCTCAAAGCAGCGCTTCATGTTGGTGATGCCATCAAACTTCAGCTTCGTGACGGCCTGAATGACCTTTTCGATGTTCCCCTGTCCGCGCAACGGAGGCAGCTCCTGATGCACGGTTTCGCTCATGGAATAGATGCTCACACGCTGCTGCGCACTGAGTGCCAGATACGCCAGCGCCACGGCGAAGCGCAACGCCTGCCGCCGCTTCTCCGGAAAAGGCTGTGCCATGGACGCGCTGGTGTCGATGAGGATGTGCAGATTGAGTTCCTGCGTCTCCTCGTAGAGACGCACGAAGAGCTTGTCGAGGCGGGCATAGAGCCGCCAGTCGATCGCGCGGTAATCCTCACGCGGCGTGTAGTGACGGTAGTCCTTGAACTCACGCGTGAATCCGGTCGCCGGGGTTGACTGTGCCCCGCGCCGCATCAATTGCCGACGTTTTCTCAACCGCAGAGCCAGAACACGAAGCCGGTCCAAAAAGGAGGCGTCGAATAAATCTTCGCGTTCGAGTGAGTGAGGCATTGGAGCGGACCCGCCAAGGTTATGCCGCCTGCTGCGCCGGAGTTTTCACCTGGTCGAGCAGTTTGGTGATGATGTCGTCCACCTTGATCTGCCCGGCCTCGCCTTCGAAGTTGAGAATGATGCGGTGGCGAAGTGAGACGTGGGCGATGGCTCGGATGTCGTCGGTGGAGACGGCCGTAGCTCCCTGAATCGCGGCCCAAACACGAGCGCCACGAATCAACGCCTGCAATCCACGAGGACTCGCCCCGTAAGACACATAGCGCTTCACCTCAGGAAGCGCATCGGGCTGCTCCGGATGGCTGCTCAGGACCAGACGCGAAGCGTAGTGGGCCACGGGATCAGCCACGGGCATCTGCGCCAGCGTCTGCTGCCATTCGATCAGCTTTGCTCCGTCGGTCATGGTCGCCAGCTGCGGTTCTTTAAAACCTGTCGTGCGCCGGGAGATTTCGACGAGTGAATCGAGATCGGGAAACGGCACCTTGATCTTGAACATGAAGCGGTCGAGCTGCGCCTCGGGCAGCGGGTAGGTGCCCTCCATTTCCATCGGGTTCTGCGTCGCGAGCACCAAAAATGGCTCCGGGACGGGATGTCGTTCCCCTCCTGTGGTGACACAGCGTTCCTGCATGACTTCGAGGAGAGCAGCCTGGGTCTTCGGAGTGGCACGATTGATTTCATCGACCAGCAACAGGTTCTTGAACACCGGTCCTTTTTCGTAGCGAAGCGTGCGGTGGCCCTTTTCGTCCTCCCCGACGATATGCGTGCCCAGAATGTCCGCCGGCATCAAATCCGGCGTGCATTGCACACGTCCCGGCTCGAGACCGACGACCTGAGACAGCGTGCGCACGAGATAGGTCTTGCCGAGCCCGGGAACGCCTTCGAGCAGCACGTGTCCGCCGGAGAAGATGGCCACCAGCACGTCACTCAGGAGTTCATCGTAGCCGACGATGGCTTTTTGCATCTCGGCTTTGAGGTCGGCAAACAGGGTGCGGAAGGCGGCGTGGTCGGGCATGCGGCGATTGTCGCCAGCCGTTGTTGTTGCGCAAGGTGGTTGTCGCCTTTCAGGCAATCCCCTGCACCAATCGCGGTTCCAACGAGGGATCAAGCCAGGCGAGCACGTGTTGGAGATCGACCTCCTCCATCGCCGTGCAGCCTGCCGTCGGCATGCCCTTCCCCCGCCAGAGATGGAGGAAAATGCAGGAGCCTGCCCCGGGAAGATTCGCCGGATTGTGCGCTACAAGAGCTCCCCAGCGATACAAACCGTCTTCACGGCGCATGAATTCGGTGCTGATCCAGTCCTTCGTCACCTGAGCCGAATCGACGACCTGATTGTAAAACTGTGACTGAGGATCATCTACAGCCACAAGCGACTCCGTGATAGAAATGTAAGGCAGCCTGAATTCAGACACAGACGCATCTCCAAACGCAAATGGCAGACGAAACACGCCCGCGGGACTGCATCCATCGCCCTCGTGCTTGATCGGCAATCCAGCAGGCGGTGCCGTCGCGTGTTCGCCAATTCCCCAAGCGAGGCCGTTCCGCCCGAGAGAAACCGGAATCGTCTCCCCTACTTGCTGCCACTCTTCGAATGAAGTGCGCTCGATCATTCGCAGTTCGGCCATGATGGATTTCTCGTGAGGCGCGATCACGAGCAACACCTGCCGACATGCCTCCGGCAAATCACGCGCAAACAAATCGGGAATCATGACCGCACTCAATCCATCTGGACGAGAATCTCACGCGGCTTCGCACCTTCGCCCGGTCCAATGATACCGCGATCCTCAAGGAGATCGATCATGCGTGCCGCACGACCATATCCAAGACGCAGACGGCGTTGGAGCAGGCTGGTGCTGGCCTTTTTCTCCTGACGAATGACTTCGAGACACTTCTCCAAAACTTCCTCCTCCTCGGCGCTGATGCCGGAGCCCTCTCCGTCCTCATCACCAAAGTCGCCGCTGTCCTCGTCCACCTTGACGTCAAAGACCGGTTTGCCCTGCGCGACACAGTGCTCCACGAGTGCGTGAATTTCATCGTCTGTGACCAGCGCCCCCTGGCTGCGCACAGGCTGCGCTCCACCGGGCGGCACATAGAGCATGTCCCCTTTGCCCACGAGGTTCTCGGCGCCCTTGCGGTCCAATATGACGCGACTGTCGAGCGCAGAAGAAACCTGGAAAGCGATTCGCGTGGGGATATTGGCTTTGATCACGCCCGTAATGACGTCCGCTCGGGGCGTCTGTGTGGCGACGATGAGATGAATCCCAGCTGCGCGCGCCATCTGCGTAATGCGAGCGATGGCCACTTCGATGTCCGCAGGCGCGGTCTGCATCAAGTCCGCGAGCTCATCCACGATGACGACGATGTAAGGCATCGTGTCCGGAATCACCACTTCCTGCTTGCGCGGAGGTGGCGGCTGCGAATCTCCGAGCCAGGTGCCGCTGGCATCGCGAAGCTCGTTTTCGTCTCCGTCCACCGTTCCGACCTCTGCCGTTTTCGGTGCAGCGTCCGCGTCAGATGCCGCTTCTTTGGCGAAGGCGGCTGAGACACGGGCATCATCCACGCCTGCCTTGGTGCCAGGAGCCGCGCCATTACGCGCCGCACGGGCGGCATCCGCCTCAGCCTTACGCTTGCGATTGCGGTTGTTGAAGGCCTCAAAGTTACGACAGCCTTCCTGAGCAAAGATCTGATAGCGATTCTCCATCTCCTTCACCACCCAACGCAGGGCCAGCAGCGCCTTCTTCGGATCGGTCACGACGGGCAGCGCGAGATGAGGCAGCTCTTCGTAGTTCTGCATCTCCACCACCTTCGGATCGATCATGATGAAGCGCAGTTCATCGGGTGCAAAACGACACAGCAGGCTCGTGATGATGCTGTTGATGCAGACCGACTTGCCGGACCCAGTAGCGCCGGCCACCAGAAGATGCGGCATCGCCGCGAGGTCACCAATGATCGTCTTGCCATACACATCCTTGCCAAGAGCCACGGGAAGCTTGGACTTGCCATTGACGAAGACTTCGTCCTCCAGCAGCTCACGCAGCGGAACGATGATTTTCTCCTTGTTCGCGAGTTCGATGCCTACGGTGTCCTTGCCGGGAATCGGCGCGAGAATGTTGATCCGCTCCGCACGCGTCGCACGAGCGATGTCGGCGTCCAGATTCGCAATGCGGCTCACGCGCAAACCGTCCACGGGGCGCACTTCGTAACGCGTGATGGCCGGGCCACGTGTGATGTCGCCGGGCTCCACGCTGATGCCAAAACTGGCGAGCGCCCTGACAATCGTGGCCTGAATGCCGAGAAGCTCCCCTTTGTCTGTCGGCGCACGATTGGTTTCTTCCGGCCACTTCAGCAGATCCATGGAGGGAAGCTTGTAGTCTTTGAAACGGACGGTCAGATTTCCCAGCGACCCATGCGGAGCCTGCTCGATCTTCTGCGCACGTTTCTTTTCCCAGACCTCGGCCAGTTTCGGTTTGTCCGAACGGTCGTCATGCGCCCGTGACACCGACGAATCGATGATCTTGGGCGGAGGCGGGTCAAATTTCAGCGGCAGTTCCAAATTGGTGGATACAGCGGGCGTGTCGCCGCGCAGTTCAGCTCCGCCCTTCTTCTTGCGGCGTAGTTCGGTCGGCACAGGTGTCAGTGTTCCCGGCACCGTGTTCGCGACCTCCTCGGCGAGCTTCTCCTCGATCAGACGCTGGGCCTCACGCTCGGCCTTCCAGCGCGTCAGTTCCGCACGAATGTTGCGGATCACCATCAGCGGGTGCTGCCCCGTCACAAGAAACAGCCCCACCAGATACACAACGGACAGCACCAAGGTTGCTCCGACTTTGCCGAGCAAGTTTTTCAACAAGCCGCCGCCGATCACAAAGCCGAGCCCGCCGGAACCGCCCAACGGCGTGAAGTGATCTCGTTCGCTCAGCAAGTTCTGCACCTCCAGCAACGCTGCACCGCTTATGATCATGATCGCCACCCCCAGCCACGCCGCCCTGGTGATTTTGATCTTGGAATGAAGCTTGCACACGCCGAACCAGGTCATGCTGAACGGCAGCAGGTAGGCCGCAAAGCCCATGAGCCAGAGCATGTGCCCCGCCACCAGCGCGCCCATGCGACCGACAAAGTTGTGGGTCACTTCGCCGGATGACTCCGAAAGCGCCAGGAAGGACCAAGACGGCATGTCACGCGGATCGTAGGAAACCAGCGCGAGCAGCAGCATGGCCGCAACCATCAGGAAGAAGATGCCGAAGACATCATTCCACGGACTTTCCTTCTCGTCCGTGGATCGGGCGCGAGGAGGACGGGCGACAGCAGCAGCTCGGCTCATGGCAATAAGATGGGATTCTGGCAGACGAAATTATTTAAGGCCACCAAAATATTTAACTTGCCTCACTTTTCTGTCTCGGCTTCGATCCTCCTCGGGATGCAACTTGACCGGGAAACTCCCGCGAACATCTTCACCTGCACCCCCGTCCCACCAAACCCATGAAAAACACACTCGCACTCACCATCGCCGCCGCGCTCGCCCTCGGTGTCTCCGTCACTTCCACGACCCGCGCTCAGGACGCTGGCAAAGTGGACTTTGAAAAGCAGGTTCTTCCCATCTTGAAGGAAAGCTGCTTCAAGTGCCATGAGAAGGAGCACGAAGACAACGGCAAAATTAAGAAGCCCAAGGGAGGTCTTCGTCTCGATGGCGCCGCTGTCATCATGAAGGGTGGCAAGGAATACCCCGAGGAAAACGTCGTGGCTGGCAAGCCGGACGCAAGCTGGTTGGTGAAGACGATGACCCTGCCCGATTCCGACGACATGGCCATGCCTCCTGAAGGCAAAGGCGACCGCATCAGCCCTGAAAACATCGCGCTGATCAAGAAGTGGATCACCGAAGGCGCCAGCTTCGGAGCATGGAAAGGCGTCGAGTAATTTCTCGAAACAACATCTCACCACGGAGGGCGGAGCTTTGGCTCCGCCTTTCTTTTTCTCACCCACATGAACTCCCCCTTCCGCTTCACCACCTGCCGGGCCGGATCTGAAGCCGCGCTCAAGCGCGACATCGCCAGCCACTTTGCCGGCGAACTGGTGCCGGCGTTCATGAAGCCGCAGTTCATTACCTGGAAGGTCCGGCGTTCCGACTTTGTCCCGCCGCGCACCCTCAGTCACTTCGCCCGAGTAAGCGGCATCTCCTTGGGCTTGTGCAAAACAATCGCCGAACTCACTGATCACGCCCGCAAACTTCCTTCAGGCCCGGTTCGTCTTCATGTGTTCCCGCGAGACACGCCCGAAGACGGGGTCCACGCCGACACCTGGCAGCGCATCGATCCTCTGGAGACTGAAATCACCCGCGAACTCCAGCAGGCTGGCGTCCAACTCGAAACCCGGCTACCTTATGCTCACGGCGATTGGATTCTTGATGTCATCGTCGGCGAAACCGACGGCGAACCGCTCTTTCTCGGCTGTCACGAGCATCATGCAGGCATGCACACCCATCCCGGCGGTCTGCCGCGCATCACTTTGCCCGAGGACGTTCCGTCGCGTGCCTGGCTCAAACTCGAACAGGCACTCGCATGGCGCGGATGGGACCAGATGGATCTGCGTGGGCAAACCGCCCTCGATCTCGGCTGCGCTCCCGGTGGCGCCACCTATGCGCTGCTCCAGCGCGGCATGAACGTCCTCGGCGTTGATACAGGCGACATGGATCCTCGGATTCTTGAACTGGCCAAATCGAAAGCAGTCAGGTTCGAGCATTGGCGCACTGCGGCGGGCCGTCTCAATCTCACCGCCTTACCGAGGGACATCGACCTGCTGCTCTGCGACATCAATCTCGCTCCTCCCGAAGTGCTTCCTCAGGTCAGGCGCATCCAGGATGCGGTTCAGGCGCGACGCTTGATTCTCACGGTCAAACTGAACACCCCCGCCCTCGAGGATCGCGCGCACGAGTTCATTGAAGCCATTCGCGAATGGGCTCCAGCCCCCGTGTTTGCCACGCAACTCGCGGCAAATCGCCGGGAGATCTGTGTCTGCGCGGGCTAAGCCCTGAGCGGCACCACCTTGCGGTCCAGATCATGCACCGCGTGGATACGGCGGACGGTTCCACTGCGGGACCGCATCAGGATCGAATGGGTTTCAACGCGATGACCGACAAGCCGGCAACCGGGCAGCAGCGGGCTGTCGCTGATGCCGGTGGCGCAGAACAGCGCGCTTTCTCCCACGATGAGTTCATGAACGCGGAAGACCTGATTCATCTCGGCAACGGATGTTTGAGCGGCCACTTCGGCGCGGTGTGCTTCATCGTGAAACCACATGCGCAACTGCATGTCACCGCCGAGGCACTTCAACGCTGCGGCGGCGAGAATGCCCTCCGGAGATCCTCCTATGCCCACATAGAGGTCACATGTGGACTCTGGCATCGAAGGAGCCACGGCGGCGGCGATGTCGCCATCCGTCACCATTCGCAGAGCCGCTCCTGAGCGGCGGATCTGCTCCACGATGTCCTGATGACGAGGGCGGTCCATGGTGGAAACAACCAAATCCCGTTCTCGTTTGCCCAAAGCCTCGGCTACAAAGGTGATCACCTCCTGAAGCGGCATGTCCAGAAAGCAGCGGTCCCCCCTGCCCTCCAGCGCCTTCTTCACCGCAGGACCGTAGGCGATCTTGTGGCTGTAAAAGCTCGGGATGCTCTTCATCGCACACGGAGCTCCATCGGGAATCTGCGCGGCGGCGATGACGGAAATGCTGTTGGGCAACCCCTTGGCGATGTTGCTGGTGCCGTCGATGGGGTCGAGCGCAATGTTGAACCGTGGTGACCCGTCGCGCCACGTCCCCAGGTGTTCACCAACGAAAATCCCCGGGGCGTTGTCCTTGATTCCTTCGCCAATCACCACCTCACCGCGAACATCCAGAATATCGAAGACTCCGTAGATGGCGCTGCATGCCGCACCGTCAGCGAGTTCCTTCTCCCCACGCCCCAGCCAATGGATCGCCTGAAGAGCTGCGTTTTCCGTGGCCCGTACGAATTCAAACTCAAGCACACGCTCAAGATCGTAGGCACTGCGAAGGGGAGGAAGGCTGGACGACATGACTGAACCATGATGAATGACAAATGCCCGGCTGACGACCAAAAGAATCGCAGCCTTTCCTATCCGAAATCAACGCTGACACTTCGGACAGAAGAATGTCGAACGTTGACCGAGGACGATTCGTTTGATCTTCGCGCCGCAGACGCGGCACGGTTCGCCTTCGCGGTCGTAAACGCGCAGGGTCTGTGCAAAGTAGCCGGGCTCGCCGCTTTCATTCACAAAGTCACGCAAGGTGGTGCCCCCCATATTGATGGAAGCAGCCAGCACCTCACGGATGGCCTTCACCAGTTTCTCGAGCTTCGGTTTCGTCACCTTCCCGGCAGGTTTGCGCGGATCGATGCCGGCCATGAAGAGCGCCTCGCTGGCATAGATGTTCCCGACGCCGACCACAACATGCGCGTCCATGATGACCAGCTTGATCGCCGCCGTTTTGCCTTTGCAGGCCGCATGCAGGTGAGATGCGGAGAATTCGCTCCCCAAGGGTTCCGGTCCAAGGTCTTTGAGCAGCGGATGCAGCAAGGGATTACCCTCAATCCACAAAGCAGCTCCGAAACGACGTGGATCATGCAGACGAAGCTGCCTGCCAGTTTCGAGCGTGATCGCCAGATGATCGTGCTTCTTGAACGGCACATCAGGAGACAGCACCCGCAGGTTCCCTGACATTCCCAGGTGAATCAGGAGCGTGCCCTTCTCCGTGCCAAAGAGCATGTATTTCGCCCTCCGACTGCCCGAGTCGATACGGCAGCCCTCCAACTCATGAATCGCATCCGGCACCGGCCAACGCAGTCGTTTGTCCCGCACGATCACTTCCCGCACGCGCTTGCCGATCACATACGGCGAGACGCCGCGCAGCGTGGTTTCGACCTCCGGCAACTCGGGCATGGCCTACTTGCCTTCGAGTGCCTGTTCCACGGCGCGCCACGCCAGCATGGCACACTTCACACGTTGCGGGAATTTTTGCACCCCTTCGAGGAGGATCAGTTCTCCGAGGGCATCTTCGTCGGCCGGGGCGCCATCGCCCATGACCACGCGGCGAAAATCTTCACGAATGGCCTCCGCCTCGGCCTTTGACTTGCCTTTGATCTTTTGCGTCATCATCGAGGCGCTCGCCTGGCTGATGGCACAACCCTGGCCGGTGAACTTCAAATCCTCAATCTGTCCGTCCTCGGTCAGACGCAGATAAACGTCGATCTCGTCACCGCAGGAAGGGTTGTCTCCATGGGCGTGCAGGCACGGAGGCGGAATTTCGCCGTGATTACGCGGATTCCGGGAGTGATCGAGGATCACTTGCTGGTAAAGATCACGAAGTTCGTCGGAAAGGGGCATTAGGTGAAGAAGGCACGTGCGGCAAACAGTACTTCGACGAGTCGATTGATCTCCTCAAGCGTGTTGTAGAAGTAAAAGCTCGCGCGTGTGGTCCCGGGCACCTTGAATCGCTTCATCAGCGGCTGCGTGCAGTGATGACCACCACGCATGGCGATGCCATGGCTGTTGGCGAACTCGACGAGATCATGCGGATGGGCAAAATCGAGATGGAAGGCGACGAGAGAACCCCGATGACCTGATTGCGGCCCCAGAATCCGAATACCAGGAACCTCGCTCATGCGCTGCACGGCGTAGTTGGCGAGGTTGTGGTCGTGACGCTGGATGTTCTCGAGCCCGATTCCCTCAAGGTAATCGATCGCAGCAGCGAGACCGATGACGCCGGCAATGTTGGGGGTGCCCGCTTCAAATCGATGCGGCGGCGGCTTGTAGCTGCTGGTCTCGAACGAAACAGAGAGAATCATCTCTCCGCCTCCGTGCCAGGGCGGCATGGTCTCCAGGAGCGCCATGCGGCCATACAACACACCAATCCCGGTGGGACCGCACATTTTGTGGCCCGAAAGCACGAAGAAATCGCAGCCGAGATCCTGCACATCGATGGGCATATGGCCGGCACTTTGGGCACCGTCCACCAGCGTCACAACCCCCACCGCCTTTGCTCTGGCGCAAAGCTCGCGAGCGGGATTGATCGTGCCGAGGGAGTTCGAGATGTGGACGAAAGCAAAGAGCTTCACCTGCTCGGTAAGCAGGGTGTCGATGGCTTCATTGTCCAGCGTGCCGTCGTCGAGCACCGGAATGTGCTTCAAAACCGCGCCTGTTCGCTGCGCAAGCAACTGCCACGGGACGAGGTTGCTGTGATGCTCCATTCCAGTGACGAGAATGACATCGCCTTGGCGGAGGTTCTGTGTCCCCCAGGTGTTCGCAACGAGGTTGATCCCTTCGGTCGTCCCCCGCGTGAAGATAATTTCATTTTCGGAGGCGGCACCGATGAAGTGAGCTGCCTTCTTCCGGGCCACTTCAAAGGCATCTGTCGCCCGGGCGCTCAACTCGTGCAGAGCCCGATGCACATTGGAATTGTCCCTCTCGTAATAGTGGGACAGGGCCTGAATGACCGTGCGCGGCTTCTGGCTCGTGGCAGCGCTGTCCAGATAGACCAGAGGATGCCCCTGAACCTGCTGGTCGAGAATTGGGAAATCGGAACGGATGCGATGCCAGTCCATGATCTAGGACCCCGGCAACTAGCGTGCCGCCATGCTCTGACGAGGCGCGACAGCAGCAGGCATTTGACCGGCGTAAATGCCACGACCTTCCACCTGGCGGGCACGATCCTGAATGGATGCGGGCTTGCCATCTGTCGGAAGTTCGTTCTCGGCCAGATAGCCAAGCAGCGCCGACGCGGTCTGATCCATCATCCTCACCGGATAGCTGTTCATGAGTCCTCCAAGAGTCCCGCAACTGGTCAGGCAGACGGAAAGCGATACAAGGGTGGCAAGTCGGAAGAATTTCATTGAGGGTGTTTTTATCATGCGGGGAAAAACCTGTAAACAACAAGATGTTCAGCGTTTGAGAGCCAGTTTGGCCCCCGAAGCGGTCTCCATCGGCTGCGTGCCATGGACACCTTTGTCGTTCACCTGCTGCCCTCTGAGTTCGAGGGGCTTGTCTCTGTCGCTCCCTGCACCCTGTTCATCTGCGAAGAACAAGGCGTAAGGCGCCAGTCTCAACGCCGTGTTGATCAGCCCGCAGTTGCTGAGCAACACGCAGGCGGCAACGGCGAGAAACAGGCGGGATTTCGAGAGCATTTATCGTGTTTATCACGCCCACACAAAAGAGTAAACATTTTTGATGGAGCCTCCCCCAATGCCTGGCTTGCGCTTTCCGTGGCAAACATTGACCCTGCCACTCCGTATTGCACAGCCCTTCCGACCCAAATCCATGAAGAACCTCTTTTTCCTCCTCGCCGCCCTTACCGTCTCGCTCCAGGCGCAAATCGAGCTGAAAAAAGGCGACTCGATTGCGATCCTCGGCAACGCGCTGCCGGACCGCTCGCAGTATTCAGGCTGGCTGGAGACGATGCTCACCCACGCCAATGCGGACAAGGACCTCACCTTCCGCAATCTGGCGTTTTCCGGCGACGAGGTGCAGACCTGGCACCGAATCGACAACTTCGGCACCCGTGACGAATGGCTCACCAAGGTCAAGGCGGACGTCATTTTCGCCTTTTACGGCTACAACGAGTCGTTCAAGGGCTACGAAGGCATCGACGAGTTCAAAAAGAACCTCGCCAAGTTCATCGACGACGCCAAGGCGCAAAACTACAGCGGCAAAGGGGCGCCGCGCATCGTGCTGTTCTCGCCCATTGCGTTGCAAAAACTCGCAAACCCAAGCCTGCCGCCGGTGGATGAGAAGAACACGAACATCCAGAACTACGCCGCCGCGATGAACGAAGTCGCCGCAGCCAAGGGCGTGACTTTTGTCGATCTGTTCCAGCCCAGCGCCAAGGGTCTGCCGGAAGGCTCAACGCTCGACGGTCTCTACGTCACCGACAGCGGCGAAAAGGCCATCGCCGAGAGTGCTTTCAAATCGCTGACCGGCCAAAACGCGCCACAGGTGAACGAAAAGCTGCGCCAGGCCATTCGCGACAAGAACTGGGAGTGGCATCAGCGCTACCGCACCGTGGACGGCTACAACGTCTATGGCGGTCGGTCCGGACTCGCCTACGCGGCGGGTGTGGGCGGCTTCAAACAGAACGAGCGTCATCCTGAGAAGCCCTACATTTCGAATTACGAAGTCATGCAGGAGGAAATGGCCCAGCGCGACGTGAAGACCGCCAATCGCGACAAGCGCGTGTGGGCCATCGCCAAAGGCGGCGATCTCGAAGTCAAAGACGACAACCTGCCACCAGTCGAAAAGGTGCCGACCAACATGCCCAATCCCAAGGAGGGCAAGGAGTTCAACAAGGTGCCCATGACCGGGATGACGTTCACGCCCGAAGGACTCGTGGCCTTCCCGGATGCCAAGGAATACCTCAAGAACATCCAACCGGAAAAGGGCCTCAAAATCACCCTCTTTGCGGATGAGAAAATGTTTCCCGAACTCGTGAACCCCGTGCAGATGGCCTGGGACACGAAGGGCCGGCTGTGGGTCGCCGCGTGGCTGAACTACCCTGAGCGCACGCCGACGAGCAGGAAAGGCGACAGCCTGCTCATCTTTGAAGACACCAACGGTGATGGCACGGCGGACAAGATGACCGAATTCGTCGACAACCTGAACTGCCCCACCGGCTTCAACTTCTACAAAGACGGCGTCATCGTCATGCAGTCGCCGAATCTGGTCTATCTCGAGGACACCGATGGCGACGGCAAAGCCGACAAGCGCACCATCCTGCTCATGGGCCTCTGCGCTGCGGATTCGCATCACGAAACCAATGCGCTGAGCTACGACTGCGGCGGCGCCTTGTATCCGAGCGATGGTGTCTTCCACCGCACGCAGGTCGAGACGCTTTATGGCCCCGTGCGCAACACCAACGGCTGCATCTACCGCTTTGATCTCAACAGCCGCAAACTGGAGCGTTTCACCACCGACGCGACCGTGAACCCGCACGGGAAAATCTGGGATCGCTGGGGTAATGCCTATTTCACCGACGCCACAGGCAACGTGAACACCTTCGCCGAAGCCTCATCATGCTACCTGCCGAGCGAAGGCGGCGGCAGCGCGAAACTCAAGGAGTTCTGGAAGCGCCCCGCACGCCCCAGCCCGGGCAACAACATGATCTCCAGCCGCCATTTCCCCGACGACTGGCAGAACAACTTTCTCAACACCAACGTCATCAGCTTCCAGGGCATCTGGCGCGTGCCGCTCACCCCTGACGGCGCCGGCATGAAAGGCGACACGGAATTCGAACTCGTCAAAGCGGACCCGGCCGTTTATCCAACCTTCCGCCCCAGCGCTGTGAGCGTCGGCCCGGATGGCGCGCTCTATTTCTGCGACTGGGCGAATGCGATCATCGGTCACATGCAGCACCACCTGCGTGATCCCAACCGCGACCACGGTCACGGTCGCATCTACAAGCTCACTTACGAAGGCCGCGAACTGCTCAAGCCGGTCAAAATCCACGGCGAAAGCATCGAGAACCTCCTCGAAAACCTCAAGGTGTGGGAAGACAACGTCCGCATGCGTTCGAAGATCGAACTGGCGAAGCACGATCCCGCCAAGGTGGAAGCCGCCGTCGAAGCCTGGGTCGCGAAGCTCGACAAGAACGACAAGGAGTACGAACACCACCGCCTCGAGGCCCTTTGGGTTCATCAATGGATCGACATCGTCGATGTAGATCTGTTGAAGCAGGTGCTGGCCTCTCCTGAGCCTCGTGCCCGTGCCGCCGCCACGCGCGTGCTTTGCTACTGGAAGGATCGCGTTCCCGGTGCGCTCGATCTGCTCAAAGCGGCCGTGAATGACGAGGCCATGCCCGTCCGCATGCACGCTGTTCGTGCTCTTAGTTTCTACCAACCAACAGAAGACGCGGCGAAGGCCCTCGAAATCGCCTACGACGCACTCAAGCAACCCACGGATTACTACATCGACCACGTCTTTGGCGAATGCCGCAAAGGTCTGCAGTCCGTTCTCAAGACCAAGGTGCTGCCCAAAGACCCCGCTGCGCTCGCGGAGTTCATCGCGAAGACCACCGACGCCGATCTCAAAGACCTGCCCGATCTCGAACCCGTGCTCGTAGAAAAGCTCACACGCCCAAAACTTCCCGCCGATGTCCGCGCCAAAGCTCTCGAAGAACTCGCCAAGATCACCGGCGACGATGTTCCCGTCGTTCTCGTCAACATGCTCAAGCGCATCGAAGCTGCCGGCGGCAGCCTGAACTCAACAGCCGACGACCTAGGCAAACTCCTGCTCGTACAATCACCCGGCATGCTCGCCCGCCATGGCACGCTCATCAAGACGTTGGCCAAAGACGCGAAACAAGCCCCCGTCAAACGCGCCTGCTACGCCGCTTACATTGTCGGCGACAAGACACCCGACAATCTCTGGAAGGCCACCACCGACGACGGCGAGCGCAACGACATCATCGAGTCCATCGCCCTCATCCCCGCGAACGAAGCCGCGTTGCGCGCCAAGTTCCAGCCTCACCTCACCGCTCTGCTCAACGATGGCAAAACGACCGGCGCGCGTCTCCGCGCCGTCCTCACCGCCCTGCCCCTCATGGGTGCCGACAACGCCGCGGCGAATTTCAAAATCGTTGCCCAGCACGTCATCGACGGCAAAGAACGCAACGCCGCCGCCAAAGCGCTGATGAAATTCCCGAAAGCCAATTGGGACAGCACGCTCGCCAAACCCATCACCGATTCCGTTCTCGCCTACGGCAAAACCGTCAAGCCGCAGGACCGCAGCAAGCCCGAGTATGTCGAGATCATCTCTGCCGCCAAGGAAATGGCCGCGCAGCAGGGCGATGCCGGCAAGCCCGTGCTCACCGAGCTCAAATCGATCAGCGTGGACGTCTTCGTTGTGCACACCGTCCACGAGCAACTCCGCTTCGACACCACGAGGATCGAGGTCACCGCTGGCAAGCAGTTTGAAATCATCTTCGAAAACGACGACGTGATGCCGCACAACTTCGCCATCGTCCCGCCCGGCAAGCACATGGAAATCGGCATGGCCGCCATGACCATGACGCCCGACAAGCTCGACAAGCAAGGCCGCGCCTTCATGCCGCCCGCTTTCGAAAAAGAAATCCTCGCCGCCACCAAGCTCCTCGAACCCGGCCAGCGCGAGACCATCAAACTCAAAGCCCCCGGCAAACCCGGCGACTACGAGTTCGTCTGCACCTTCCCCGGCCACGCGGTGCTGATGTGGGGCGTGCTGAGTGTGGGGAAGTGAAGGTTTCTTTCCCCGCTTCACTCAGGGTGGCTGAGTGAAGCGCGGCGGTCCGTTAAATAACCTCCCCCCCTTCGAGACGGCGGGCTTGGGGTTCAGCTTTCCCGGATCTTGCCGGTCAGGGAGTCCAGCGTGCGCTTGAAGTCGTTGGAACCGTTGACGAGGTTGGTCACAACTTTGCAGGCGTGAATAACGGTGCCATGATCCCGTCCGCCGAATTCATCGCCGATCTGCACGAGCGGCAACTTGGTGAGCGTGCGAGTGAGATACATGGCCACCTGGCGTGCTTCAGCGATGTTTTTTGGACGACGTGGACCGGTGAGATCGCTCACACGCAGATCGTAATGCGTGGCGATGATGCGCTGAATGCGATCAACGGTGACCGTCTTTGAGTGATCTTCGTCGATCACATCATGCAGCAGCGCGGCAAGTGCAGACTCAGTAGTGACAGCACCTTCGAGAGAGACGTGCGCGGCGACGCGCATGAGAGCGCCTTCCAACTTACGCACGTTGGCGCGAATGCGCTGCGCCATGTAATCGAGGATCCACGGATCGAGCGAAACATTAAAGTCACTCTGCTTGCGGCGCAGAATGGCGATACGCGTTTCAAAATCAGGCACTTGAATCTGTGTCGCCAGCCCCCACTCGAAGCGTGAGACGAGGCGGCTTTCGAGATTCTTGATCTCACTCGGCGGGCGATCGCTGGCGAGAACGATCTGCTTAGCGTTGTTGAAGAGCTCGTTGAAGGTGTGAAAGAACTCCTCCTGCGTGCTGTCCTTGCCTTCGAAGAAATGCACGTCATCGATGAGCAGGACGTCCACCTTGCGATACTTCTGCCTGAATTGGCTGAAGGTTTGCCGTTTGATGGCATCCACAAACTCATTCGTGAACTGCTCTGAGGTAACGTAACGCACATTCGCGCGTGGTTTGCGTGCCAGCACTTCCTGGCCGATGGCCTGCATGAGATGCGTCTTGCCGAGTCCCGTAGGACCATAGAAGAAGAGCGGGTTGTAGATGCGGCCCGGCTTTTCGGCCACTGCGCGAGCAACGGCGACGGAATAGCTGCTGTTGGTACCAATGACGTAGCTGTCGAAATTGAACTTGGCGTTCAACCCCGCCTCACTGAAAAAGCGGATCGGCGCTTGGTCGGCAGCGTTGACACGCGCTGCCTTCAATTCCGGCAGCGGCGCAAACGACACCGGCGCAGACTCCGTGGCGACATGAAACTCAATGACGGATGGCTCGCCCGTCACCTCTGCCACAGCATCAGCAACAGCCCCGGTGTGATTACTCTCGATCCAAAGTTGATGAATGGGATTGGGAACGGTGATGATGAACCGGCCGTCATCAGCCAGACGCCCCGATGTGCCGCTGAAGCAGCGCTGAAAATTGTCACCACCAAGGCGCTTTACCAACACTTCGCACACCTGATCCCAAACAGTGGAAACGGGCGTGAACAATTCCGCGGGCGCATGAGAGGCTGATCCATTGAGGGAAGTTTGATTCGTGATTTCATCGTTACGCGCCATGATGAGTTTTCTCCGGGGAGTGAGGTCGGGATTGGTTGGGAAGTTGGATCACAAGAGATTCAAATGGTCACATCAGAGAGACCAATGAATATCTTTTAAAATGATGGCGCTTTGTATGTCGAAATTGGCACATGTAACAAGCTCTTCTTCGATATATTTTTTGAATTTTCCATGCAGACGGATGAAACATTCAAAATTTATTTGCGATCAGTTGTGAAGATCTGCGCAAAGTGAAGCGAACAAGCTGTGAACAGCATGCGAATAGCTGTGCGCAACTAAATTCAGGCACGTGAAATGCTTGCTGCTACAGACAAGCCATCTCGCATCCGTTGATGCAGGCGTTCAGATCAATGCGCCTGCTTCAAATGTTCACCGAGCAGATCGCGTCCGAAGTCTCCGTCAAAGCTCCGCCAAACGCTGTGAACGTGGTTGGCATCATTCTGAGTGTTGTCATACTCAAGGAGGAAGGTCTTTCCCTGAACGCGATAGTAATGAGGCTCGCCACGCTCGCGTCCACCAGCCCACGCAAAGTACACCGTGCCGCTGTTCTTTATCTCCTCACGGGCCGCTTCGGCGATCTCAGGACGAAGACGATCAATGTATTCAGCGATGAGCCGTGCAAGCATGCCCTTCTGCTTCTCATTGAGCTCGGAATCTGCGAGTCCCGCAGGAGAAAGCGGATTTACTTTGTGCTCAGCGGCGGTGATCATTTCTTTCGGGGCTTCAGTGGCGACAAACGCCGCCTTGAACTGCTCCGGCGTGAGCGACTTGACCAGTTCACGTCCCAGCTCTTCCTCCACGGCCAGAACCCTTAGGCCAGTAAGCGGCCCCTGACGAATCTCGCCTGGATTGGATCCCATGAAAGAAGGAGTGGCGCGCAGCATCTGGCCGTCCTTGATGGTGAAATTGAGCGAGAGGTGATGCCCTTCGACCCGCCATCCCCAGGTTCCTTTGTCGGCAGGTTCACCGAAGATGGAGAAGAAGTACTTTTCCGGATCACGCTTTTCCCGGGTAGCCGCGCGCTTTAACTCTTCAGCACCCTCTATTTGATAGAGCACTTCTTCCAAGCTCATGATCGTCACCGCCTTGGCGGAACCGCGGAAGCTGAGTCCGGTGTTTAATAGAGCATGAGCGAGGAGACGCTGCTGTGGCGACATCTCCTTCATTGGCAGCCCTTTGCGTTCGCGCGGAATGAAGTGCCAGTTTTCACGCTCTTCACTTCCGAATTCAAAACTGGCCTTGGACTTCTGTTCAGCAGAAAGCGCCGAAAGGAACACGTTGGCAATGGCGGACATCTGCGTGCCTGCGTCATGAGCCTCGCAGGGGGTGACGCTCGAGAGAGCAAGGCAGAGGCTGAAGAAAGGAGCGGCGAGGCGTTGAGCGGGAGACATGGTGGTGAATCGTCGTTTTTAGATGGCGGGGCAAGTCGAACGCCACCCGAAACAACAGTTTGTCATTCATTGTGATCATTTTTTGCATTGCTCACGCCGAGACGTTGACACTTTCCTGCGCGAGGTTGTAGTCTCGTTATTATCGCAAAATTCCGACCGCACTTCCCACCCGCCAAGCAGATACGATTTCATGTACTCGAATGAAACATACCTCCTCGAACAGCTCCAGGAATCCGGACTGCTGACCGAACGCGATATCCAGCAGGCCAAAGCCGGCCTGAAACCAGGAGAGAGCATCATCGAGTTGCTGATCAAAACAGGAACCGTCTCGGATGAGCAAATCGCACAGATGGTGGCGGTGAGTTCCGGCATGGAGTACGTCGATTTGCATGGCTTCGAACCGCATGCCGGTCTGAAAGCCCTGATCTCTCTGGAAGTGGCGTTGAAATACAAGATCGCGCCATTGGGAACGAATCAGAACTCCCTGCAGATCGTGGTGGCGGACCCGTACGATTTCGAAACCCTGGATGCGCTTCCCCACGTCCTGCAGCCGGACATTGAATACTACTGCTCCACTCCTTCGCTGATCAAGACGCTCCAGGCCAATATTTATGGCAATGAAGCAGTGATGGGCGTGCCGAAGGCCAAAAACATGGACGGCACGGTCACCGACGAAGATGCGCCCATTATCAAATTGGTGACAAACATGCTGATGGAGGCTTTCAAAAACAAGGCCTCCGATATTCACGTCGAACCCTTGGAAAAAGACATCCGCATCCGGTACCGCATGGACGGTGTGCTTGTCGATGTGGAGCATCACCCTAAACGCCTTCATTCAGCTATCATCGGCCGCCTCAAGATCATGACCGGGACGATGCAGTTGGATGAAAAGCGAATCCCGCAGGACGGACGCATCCAGATGTCCTACAACGAGAAGGAGATCGACATGCGTGTGTCGATTATTCCGACAAACAACGGCGAAAGCGTCGTCATGCGCGTGCTCGACAAGAGCAGCCTCAAACTTGGCCTGGTCGATCTGGGCTTCCTGAGTGATGACCAGGCTGCATTCGAACAGCTTATCACTCTTCCTGACGGCATCATTCTGGTTACAGGCCCCACAGGTTCAGGCAAAACCACCACTCTGTACGCCTGTCTCAATTTCATCAACCGTCCCGACCGCAAGATCATCACAGTAGAGGATCCGGTCGAATATGAACTGGCCGGCATCAATCAGGTCATGGTGAAGGAAGATGTCGGGATGACGTTCGCCGCCGCCCTTCGCGCCATGCTTCGTCAGGCGCCCAACATTATCATGCTGGGAGAAATTCGTGACCTTGAGACCGCTTCAATCGCCATTCAGGCATCGCTTACAGGCCACTTGGTCTTTAGTACACTTCACACAAATGATGCTCCGAGCGCAGTTGCACGTCTCAGCGACATCGGCGTCAAACCCTTCCTCACCGCATCCGCGGTTCGGGCGATTGAAGCCCAACGCCTTGTGCGCAAACTATGCGCCGATTGCAAGTCTCCGACCAGCCTCAGCGACCGTGAACTGCGTGCTTTGGGGTTGGAAGCATCCCAGGTGCTCGGCGCAACGATCAATGGTCCCAACGGCTGCTCCAAATGCCGTCAGGGAGGATACCGGGGCCGCATGTCCCTCGTCGAGATTTTCAAAGTGGACGACGAGGTCCGCAGCATGATCAATCAGCAACTCACCACGCCTCAGCTCCGTAAGCGAGCACGCGAACTGGGCATGCGCACTCTTCGTGAAGACGGCATTCGCAAGGTTCTTGCCGGTATGACCACCGCAGAAGAGGTCATCGAAGCCACCATGGCGGACGCCGATTAAGTTTCTCCACCTGGCATCTCAACGAATTTCATTTTTACAGACGACTATGACACCTCAGAATGTGGTAGAAATGCTCGAAAACCGAGGCGTGATCGACAAAGGCCTCGCTTACGATCTCGAGCAGGATGCGGTTCAAAACGGCAAGGACATTGTTCAAGTGCTCCTCGATTACGGTATCTACACGAGCGAAGACGAGTTTTGGGCCCAAGTGGCGGATGAACTGGGCGCGGATCATTTTGATCTCACCGACTTCGAACCACCTCCGTCAGTTATCGCGCTGATCCCTGCTGGAATGGCACGACTTTATGGTGCCTTCCCAATCACCTTGGATGGACAGGGGTTGCACGTTGCCTTCACCGATCCCCTCAATCCTCAACTTGCTGAAGACCTGCGTTTCGGGCTGGAAAAAACGATCGTACCGGTCGTCGCACGCCGCAGCCAGGTGCTGAACCTGATCGAAAAGCACTACGGCAGTGGTGCACCAAGCATTGATGAGATCTTTGGGCAGCTCGGCAAAGGGGGAAAAGAAGGCGGTTCGCCAGAGGCAGAGGCAAACTCCGCCCCGATCGTAAAGTTCGTCGATCTGGTGATGCATCAGGCCATCAAGGAACGTGCGAGCGACATTCACTTCGAACCCTTCGAACGTGAATTCAAAATCCGTTACCGAGTGGATGGTGCCTTGTATGAGATGGCACCGCCTCCGATTCACCTGGCCACGTCGATCATTTCCCGCATCAAAGTCATGGCCAACATGAACATCGCCGAGAAGCGTATTCCGCAGGACGGTCGTATCATGACTACGGTGGGGGGCAAACCGGTCGACATGCGTGTGAATTCCCTCCCCACCCAGCATGGAGAGTCGGTGGTGCTTCGTGTTCTGGACCGTTCGTCGGTCAATCTCGACCTCGAAGTGCTCGGCATGCAGCCTTTCCTGTTTGATTACATCGTCGAGACGATTCACAAGCCCAACGGCATTTTCATCGTCACCGGACCAACCGGGGCCGGAAAGACCACCACACTCTACGCCTGCCTGCGCCGGATCAACACGATCGACGCCAAGCTGCTGACAGCCGAAGATCCGGTGGAATACGAACTCGACGGTGTCATGCAGGTGCCGATCAATGACGCCGTAGGACTGACCTTTGCCAAGGCCCTCCGCTCCTTCCTCCGACAGGACCCCGACCGCATCATGGTGGGAGAGATGCGTGATTTGGAGACTGCCCAGATTGCGATTCAAGCCTCGCTAACGGGACACTTGGTGCTTAGCACGCTGCATACCAACGATTCCGCCGGGGCGGTGACCCGTCTTGTGGATATGGGAGTCGAGCCATTCCTTGTTTCTGCGACGCTCGAGGGAGTCCTTGCCCAACGCCTGCTGCGCACGATCTGCAAAAGTTGCCGTGCTCCGTATGAGCCCAGTCTGCACATCCTCAACCAACTCAACCTGTCCCCCGAGGATCTCGGCGGGAAGCACTTCTACACCGGTGCCGGATGCTCCACCTGCGGCAACAGCGGTTATAAAGGCCGAAAAGGCATCTATGAGCTGCTGGATGTGACCGATCCCATCCGCGAACTCATTACAGGTCGCGCTCCCTCCATCGTGTTGCGTCAGAAGGCCATCGAACTGGGCATGGTGACCCTGCGCGAGGACGGACTACGCAGTATCTATGATGGGGAGACCACCATCGAAGAAGTCTTGAAATACACCTGATCGAGTCTGCGTCGGCCGACAGACATCCATTGAGTGCTCTCCCGCACATTTTTAATGGACAGAATGCCCGCCGCCCCGGTATGCTGAAAATCCCCTGAACCAACGCCTCCTAGACACGCCCTATGCCCAAGTTTCACTACATCGCCCTGGATCAAAACGGACAGGAAACCGCCGGAGACCTAGATGCCGCCTCCGAGGCCGATGCTATCAATCAGCTGCGTCAGGCCGGTCTCTACCCGACCAGTGTCGCGGCCGAAGGCCAGGGCCAGGCTGCCGCCATCAAAAAACGTGCAAAATCAAGCACGAAAGGACGAGCCAAGGTCGTCAAGGTCGGGGCCAACGCCAAGGTCAAGAGCAAGAGCTTGATGATCTTCACACGTCAGCTTGCCACACTGATCGATTCCGGGCTCCCATTGCTCCGCGGCCTCACCGTACTGGGCCGACAGGAGCCCAATCTGGTGATGAAGGGAACGATCAACACGCTTGCGGACAATGTGCAGACCGGCAGCACCTTCTCCGAAAGCCTCCAGCAATACCCGCGGATCTTTAACAAACTGTACATCAACATGGTGAAAGCCGGGGAGCTCGGCGGTGTGCTGGAACTCGTGCTCAACCGACTGGCCGAGTATCAAGAAAAGGCCCAGAAGCTCAAAAACAAGATCGTAGCCGCGATGGTGTATCCCATCATCGTCATGTTCATCGCCGCAGCGATCATGGTGTTCCTCATGATGGTCATCGTGCCGCGCTTCGAAGTAATCTTCGAAGACATGCTCGGCAGCAAAGACAAGCTGCCTGAACTGACCAAGTGGGTCATCGGTTTCAGCCGTAACATGTTTGAGTACAAGTGGTACCTCCTGGGCGGCTTGGTGGGGAGCATCGCGGGCTGGCGCATGCTCGCCGCCACCAAAGGAGGTCGCAGGTGGATCGACCGGATGAAACTGAAATTGCCGCTATTCGGTGATGTTCAGCGCAAGACCGCCATCTCACGCTTTACCCGCACCTTGGGAACACTGGTCACCTCCGGCGTACCGATTCTACAAGCGCTGAACATTACCCGTGACACAGCTGGGAACACCATCGTCTCAGACGCCATCAATAAAGTCCATGACGCTGTGAAAGAAGGTGAATCCATGGTCGCGCCACTGGAATCCAGCGGTGTCTTTCCGCCGATGGTGATCTCCATGGTTGACGTGGGTGAGGAGACGGGCCAGCTGCCCGAAATGCTACTGAAGATCGCGGATGTCTATGAGGACGAAGTGGATAATTCAGTTTCCGCACTCACCTCCATGCTTGAACCACTCATGATCGTGGTGCTGGCCCTTGTCGTCGGGGTCATCGTCATGGCTCTCTTCCTTCCGCTCATCGATGTCATCAAGAACCTCAGCGGCGGCGCGGGGGGCTAAGTGCAAACACCCGAACCTTCCAGAATCATGAGATTAACACACTTCAGATTCAACTCACGGGCCTTCACGCTCGTGGAGATGCTGATTGTAATCACCCTGATCGCCATCCTCGCTGCGCTGACCATGGGAGGTTATACCTATGCCATGCGCTCATCCAAACGACGTGTAACTACCGGAACCTTTGAGGCGATCAAACTGGCCCTCGAACGTTACAACACCGAGTTTGGAGAGTATCCTGAAGCGAACGGAACTGGAACAATGGCTCAGTTTCCTCCAGGACTTAATTTCGACACTTCCGGCGCAGCTTGTCTTTATCAAGCTCTCACAGGCGATGGTTATGATCAGATCAAGGGTGTAACTGGTTCAGCCTCTGCCGGAGCCGGGTCTTCCAGCGCACCTGGAGCGTCCGATGGAAAGACTGAGGGAACCGCCGAGATTAAAAACAAGATGCTTGTGGAAATTCCTCAAACTATTTGGACCAAAAAGAATGGCACCTACATCATCATCGACGGTTTTGGACACCCGTTTCAGTATATCAAGGCCGGGGTGACCACTACTCCGGCCGCAGGCGGTGGAGCCGGGGCCACCCCCGAGCCCACCACCATCAACTCCACGTATGACCTCTGGTCATATTCGGAAGACGAGTTGAACACTACAAAAAAGTCGATCGACACCCTGCAGTCCACCAACATTTCGATCAAATGGATCAAAAACTGGTAGGCTGAGTAGCCGTTCGCTATAAAACTCGGGGTTTACTCCACCCAGCCAGCTAAGACTAGGCACAGCATGCCCATCGGCCTCGCCATTGCTTCCATTATCGCCCTGTTCATCAGCTTCTGGGCGCTGAACATAGCCCGCGATCCCCGCGTCTGGCGTCTTTGGTGGATGGACCTGCTCGGGGTGCTTGATGTGGATGCGGATCGCGAGAAAAGGCGTTCTCATGAGACCCAGATGTCCCTCATCTGTTATGTGCTGTTCGTGTTGCTCCTCGCCACCAGTTTGAGCGGTGCATTCTGGACGTTGGACCTCGTGCGGGAGTACAAGCGCGACAAGACCCCTTACGAGCGGGAGATCGAAAGCTCCATTCGTGAGATCGAAAAGGTAAAAAACCAGCCCCAGAGGATCGGTCGCTGAGATCAGAGTCGAGGAGAAGAGGGATTTTGGTTTGCACGCTGCGTGCAACGCTGCGAAGAAACGGCCCCCCTCCAAATCCATGAACCGCCAGGACAACCTTGAAGCACTCTTTCGCAACGGCAAAACCGTCATCCTTCCTATTGACCACGGCTGCGCCATTCCCGTGCCCGGTCTGGAGAATCCCTTCCAACTCATCGACCAGGTCAATGAATTCGTGGATGGTTATGTCATGAACCTCGGCGTGGCCTTGCGTGCGGCGGACAGCCTCGCGGGCAAAGGCATCATCCTTCGAACGGATGTTTATAATACCCGCACCACAGGGGAAGGCGCAGGCAGCATCGGTGTCTTTGGGGTTGAGGAAGCTGAAATGGTCGGTGCTAATGCCGTTATGAACATGCTCTATCCCGGCTCAGCTTATGAGAAGGCCAATTTCCAGGAATGCGCCGACCTCATTCGTCTCAGTCTCGACACGGACATTCCCGTCATCCTCGAGTCTCTTCCCTTCGCCCTTGGGGCTCCGGAGAAATACACCGTGGAGAATGTCAGCTTCGCCGTCCGTCTCGCTGCCGAACTGGGTGCTGATGTCGTGAAGACCCCCTTCCCCACCAACGGCACCGTCGACGACTTTCGCCGCATCGTCGCCCAGAGTTTCGTTCCAGTGATCATCCTCGGTGGAGCGGCCATGGGGGATGATGCCGGCCTGCTCAAGATGGTTGAAGATGCCATGGATGCCGGGGCCGCAGGCATCGCCATCGGCCGCAATGTCTGGCAGCATAAAAATCCTGCAGCCATCGCACGCAGCCTTGCTGCGGTGGTACATGAGGACGTCTCCGCGCTCGAAGCCCTGGCCCTGCTGAAAGAACCAGTGCGTTGATTCTGTTTCGCTAGCCAATCATGAAACGACTGATCCTTGCCGCCAACCTGCTCGCTGCGTTTTCCCTTCAGGCTCAACAGTCGCAATCCTTCGAGATCAGCGCCGACAATTGGGCCGAAGGCGAACCACCCAAGGAAGTCTTCGTGGTCGATGGCACCATCAGAATTGGCGCTCATGATGGTAACAAGGCCATCGTCATAGACCCCAATCCCATCACGGATGCCAGCGCTCAACTGGCCGTGTCGGCCAATGGCAATGCCAGCATTGAGGCCCGGATTCTAGCCACCAAACGCGGACGCAGCACGCCGCGCTTCGGTGTCAGCGTCCATGGCATGAGCGGACATCGTCTGATCGTCAATCCGGCCAAGAAGTCACTCGACCTCGTCAAAAACAATGAGACGCTAACGAGCGTTCCGTTCGATTGGACCAGCGATGCCTGGCTCAAGGTCAAGCTCGCCGTTCAAAAGAGCGCGGGAGACGCGTGGAACATTTCCGGCAAAGCTTGGGCGGCTGATGCGGCCGAACCCGCCGATCCCCTCATCAAATACGAGGACAAAGCGCTTAAAGGCCAAGGAAAGTGCGCCATCTGGGCCACTCCGTTCTCAGGAACTCCAGTTTATTTCGACGACATTCATTTGAGCGTAGAGGCTGCTCCCGCACCCTGAGAACAGCGTTACTTCGAAGGAGGTTTGACTGTGGTGTTGGGTGGAACGGAGCCCTGAGCATCTTTTCCGCTGAGCAACTCAAGTTTGGTCAGTCGGGCGGACATGTAGCCCACGAAGACACTGGCATGCATTTCGATGGGAACACGCAGCTTGTCGTCAGAAACCCAGATCGTCGCGGTCTTCATTTTTTTATAGGCGCTGAGAGCCAGCGTGGTCCGGTCGATCTTGCGGATCTGCAGCCCGATTTTAATGCAGGGGCGTTTCTTGCCGCCAAAGTTCAGCGTTTGACGCCCTAGTACATCGAAGGTTGTCAGATACGGCTTGTCCCAAGGCTGCACGATCCGCGTGATCTTCTGCCCGTCCTTCAACTCCAAACTGCGCACATAGAGAATGACCGAAAGGATGTCATCCATCGGGCCATACGGGCAGAGAGCCGTTGATGTGGACGACTTCCCCTTCACCGGATGGACCAAGGTTTCGGTGGTGACCCGGCTCTTTTCAAAAGACACCCGGTAGCGGCAGGTTTCGTCGCTGTCTGTTTCGCTGTGCTGAAGGTAGTGCGCCCGTAGATCGGAGCGATGCATGATCGACGTCATCTCACAGTCGTATTTCCAAAGAGTCCGCGCAAAACCAGTGCTCGCTGCGGTGGCATCGGCACGCCAGTAGGCGCCAGCTTCACGCACCGACAGAGTCGCCTTGCCGGCGGTGATTAGATTGTTCCAGCCAAGCTCAAACGTCAGTCTGCACGGGGGCACCTGCACATGGGCACCGGCAGTGCCCGGCGTGAGATCTTTTACCCAGGCAGGAGTCTCGGCCGCAGCCCGCTGCCAAATCAGCAGACAAAGGAGCACAGAAAACAAAAAGCGCATGCCGCAGCATTCCCTGAATTTTCCCTTTTGCCAGCACGCGTCTTTATCGCCACAATCCACGACCATGCACGACCCCCGAATTGACGCCCTATCCCGCCAGCTTGTCCGCTACTCCACCAAGGTCAAAAAGGGCGAACTTGTCTGGATCGACCTCTTCGACGTGCCCAACACAGTAGGCCAGAGCCTCATTCGTGAAGTTGTCGCTGTCGGAGGCATGCCCATGGTACGCATCAACGATGCAGTGCTCACTCGCGAACAGATGATTCACGCCGATGCCAAGCAGTACGACATCATTGCAAAAAACAATCTGGCGTTGATGAAGCAAACCGACTGCTACATCGCCGTGCGAGGCAGCCACAACATCACTGAGGCCGCCGATGTGCCGCCAGACAAGATGAAGCTCGTGATGGCCAAGCTTCGTCCTGTACAAAACGAACGTGTGAACAACAGCCGCTGGGTCGTCCTGCGCTGGCCCACCGCCTCCATGGCCCAACAGGCAGGTATGAGTACCCAGGCCTTCGAGGATTTCTTTTTCCGTGTCTGCCTGCTCGACTATGCCGCCCTGCTCCCCGCCATGAATGCGCTCAAGAAGCTCATGGACAAAACTCAGCAGGTCCACATCACCGGACCGGGCACCGACCTGCGCTTCAGCTTGAAAGGTCTCAAAGCCATCGCCTGCGGCGGCAATCACAACATCCCTGACGGCGAAGTCTTTAGCGCACCAGTGAAAGACAGCGTCGAGGGTGTGATCAGCTACAACGCCCCCACCATCTATCAGGGCATCGCCTTTGACAGCGTAAAGCTCGAGTTCAGCAAGGGAAAGATCATCAAGGCCACGGCAAACAACACCGAAGCCATCAACAAGATCTTGGACAGCGACGAGGGCGCCCGCTACATCGGCGAATTCGCCATCGGATTCAATCGCGAGATCAAAGAGCCCATGCGTGACATTCTGTTCGACGAAAAGATCGCCGGCAGTTTCCACTTCACACCGGGCCAGGCCTACGAAGGCATCGCCGACAACGGAAATCGCAGCCAGGTCCATTGGGACTTGGTCAACATTCAGCGTCCCGATTACGGCGGTGGTGAAATCCGTTTCGACGGCAAAGTCATCCGCAAGGATGGCAGGTTTGTGCTGCCTGAGCTCAAGCCGCTAAACTACTGACCAGCTGCCGCCGCCTCTAAACCGGTGGTTGGAAGTTGAGCAGCTCAATCTCTACGGCGTGCTTCCGCTCCGGCAGCAGTTCCACCATGCTGATGCTGCCATACTCGATGTTGAAGTGGGCCATGTGTGCCAGCGGAACTTCCAACAAGAGCGAGATCATCACGCGAATGATGCCGCCGTGGCAGAAGACCGCCACCCTCTGGTGCGGATGAGCGTGAAGGATCTGCAGCAGGCAGTCCTGTACGCGCATCTTGATGGATTGCACGCCTTCTCCATGGGGAATGCCGTTGCTCTCGATGATCTCCAGCCAGTCGAATGCACTCACGCCAAAGTTTGCCTGCACTTCGTCCCAGCGGCTCCCAGTCCAGTCGCCAAAATCGATTTCGCGCAGTCCTGACATCAACTCCGGCTGCAGGTTCTGCTGCCTGGCCATGGGACTTAACGTCTGCTGTACACGCAGCATAGGGCTGGCATACAGGGCGTCCATCGGCGTATCCTTGAGCCAGTCCGCCACCGCCTGCCCCTGTTTGAGCCCTAAAGGCGACAGCGCCATGTCGATGCGTGAACCTCCGAACACCTTGTGATAGCGCTCCTCCACCTCGCCGTGGCGGATGAAATAAAGCTGGGTGGGATGATTGGGAAGATGAGATTTCACAGTGCGTCTATCAGACATTTCACAGGCCGCCGCAAGACGGGAAAACCTGACAACACGCCTCCGGTCATCTCTGCGACATTCTAGAGATTCATGGGAATCTGCGAAGCCTCCACCGCCAGGGCCGGAGGGATCACGCGTCGGAAGTCATCAAGGGAGACAGGCTTGGTGAGGAAAGCGTTCATGCCACATTCACGGCACTCCTCCTTCACTCCGGTGAGAGCATGCCCGGTCATGGCGATGATGGCCGGCTGACGTTTAAGCTGGAAGTTGCCACGAATGCTTCGCGTGGCCTCAACACCGCCCATCACCGGCATTTGAAGATCCATAAAGACGATGTCGAAGTTCCCCTGAGCGGCCATTTCAACCGCCTCCTGACCATTGTTCGCGATGTCTATTCTGGAGTAGCCGAGCCTTTGCAGAAGCATGGTTGCGATCTTCTGATTCAACGGCTGATCTTCCACCAAGAGGATGCGAGCAGGGTTCTGGCTGGCAAAATTATCAGTTTCTGCCTTGGCTGCCTTCGCAATGGCCCGATTGGTGGAGTTCGAGACCTGAACGTCGTGACTGCCTGCCGCGGCACGAGCAGAACCGTATCCGGAAAGAGCCGGCGGTGGCTGCGTTTCCAGAACCTGGGGCGAATCGAATGAGGCCGAAAGAGGCTTTACCATCGGCAGTTCCACCTGAGGCTGGAAAGACGGCTGGGGAGCAGGCAATGTAACCATCGCGATCGGCTGGACCTGTGGCTGAATGACAGGCTGCTGAATTTGAGACTGCACCGGTGTGCTCATCGGTCGCAGAACTGGCATGCCGTGGACCGCGAGAGGTTCTGTGGACGGCGTCGAGGGTGATGCCGAGGTGGTGGACATGGGAGCCAAAACCACACGACGAGGCATCCGGTAAAGTTCAGCCATGGAGCGCAGGAGTTCCCGGCGCTTGATCGGTTTTGACAGACGTGTGTGCCGACTGCCGGGCGGCGGGCTGAAACGCTCCCGATCGAGCTTGGCGCTCGTGATGGGCATGATGGTGATGATGGCCGTTCCCCTGACGGCTGCCGCGTTGAGCATCAGCACCGCTTCTTCATGACGAAGGCGCGAGACATCAAGAATAAACAGACCGGCCTCCTCGATCACATGGTCGAGTTCGGTGAGGGAGCGATCCCGCAGGGTTGTCACAGTCATCCCCCACTGCATCAGCGACTGGTTGAGAACTTGCAGCGTGGTGGGGTGGGCGCTGTAAAGAGCCACCGGGCGGTTCTTAACCACATCAAGCCACGCGACTTCTTCATCCCGTGACTCATCGTCTGGAGCGACGACAAGTGGCAGTTCGAAAAAGAAGTCAGAACCCTTCCCTTCTTCGCTGACCACGCTGATCTCACCTTGCATGAGTTTGATGAGCTTTTTGGAGATCGCGAGACCAAGGCCGGTGCCGCCATACTTCCGGGTCGTGGAGGAGTCGGCCTGATTAAAAGCTTGGAAGAGGTGCCCGATTTTTTCGGGCGGAATGCCGATGCCCGTATCGCGCACCGAAAAATGAAGCAGCGTTTTGTCCCCCTGCGGGGTTTGTCGAGAAACCTGGCGGGCGAGAATAAGAACCTCCCCTTTTTCAGTGAACTTGATGGCATTGCCAACGAGGTTGACGAGGATCTGCTTAATGCGTTGAAAGTCTCCAAGAATCTTGCGCGGCAGAGCGGCGTCCACATGAACGTTCAGTTCGATGTTTTTCTCCGCCGCCTTGTGGGAGAACACGTCGGTGGTCTCGCCAAGAAGTTTTTCAATGTCCACAGGCAGTTTCTCCATGTCCATCTTGGCCGACTCGAGCTTGGAGAAATCAAGAATGTCATTGATGACGTGAAGAAGAGATTCTCCACTGGAGCGGATCATTCGCACCAGTTCCTCCTGTTCCGGATCGAGGCCCATCTCGATGAGCAGACTCGTGGTGCCAATGATGCCATTCATCGGCGTGCGAATCTCATGGCTCATGTTGGCAAGGAAGCTTCCCTTGGCCGCAGTGGCGGACTCGGCCTGGCGTTTGGCGGCCTCGTACTCAACCAGAAGCGTATGCTTGCGGTGATCTTCCTCCTGAACGTGGGAGATCATGGTGTTAAATTCATCCTGAACGAGATCCAGATCATCGAAACCATTCGCGGGAACCCGAACATTCAGGTTGCCTGAGCGCATTGCCCGGAAGGCCTCAATGAGTGCGTGAGTCTTTTTCGTGATTCCTCTGCCGATGATGTAGAAGCTGAACACGGCCAGAGCGAGCCCGGCGCACGCACCTAGAATGGGCACCGTGAGGCGCTGTGTATTGAACAAATGACGCAACTGCACCAATGGCTGACGTGCGATAAATGCGCCTGCGACACGTCCATTGCGCGAGTAAAGTGGGGCGGCGCTGATGAGCCAGTGATCGCTGCCATTGATTTCGAGGTCCCGCGTGTCGCTGGTGTCATCCATCACCAACGTGCTGCCTGCCATGACCCGGTAGATCAGACCGTCCACATGCGCGGGCGAAGGATCACTGATGACACACTTCTGGCAGATGGGCAGAATGACGATGGGGGGAGATTTTGTCACGGGCTGTCCCCCGCCCCCAGCGGCAGACTGACGCGGTGCGACAACCTCAACCTCCAGACCAAGGTTTTGCAAAGCAGGAGGGATGTCCACAGTCTGCAAACGCATCCGCATACGTGTTTCATTTTCCCAGTTCAACGGTGCCACGCCCGAAATCTCCCCTTCACTTAGCGCCTGCCGGTTCAGTTCCATCTGGCCGGCAAGAGCGACAGCCCCGAGATAGGAACTCTGCACAAACCTCAGGGTAATAAACTCCTGCCAGACAAATCCGGCCGCAGTCGCCCCAGCACCTACCAGGACAGCGAACATGCCCAGAAGCGTGAATCTGTTGGCGATTTGGAAATGCAACTTCATGACTCACATTCCACGGGCTGAATGGCGGTATCGGCGAAAGACTCAGGCTCCTGCACCATGGCCCTGCGAACAGCGAGACAGAGACTCTCAAGATTAAAGGGCTTGTGCAACACGTCGACGAAACCAATGGCCTGACAAAGCTCCTTCACATCCTCCTGGAAGTAGCCACTGCATGCGATCACAGGCAGGCGTGGATCACAGGAACGCAGCCATTCGAGCACTTCAAAACCAGAGGCTCCTCCGGGCATCGTAAGATCCAGAATGGCGGTAGTAAAACGCTGACCGGCTTCCATTCCAAGGCGCACCAGTTCGAGTGCTTCTTCTCCGTTGGGAACGGCCACGGCCTCAAAACCATGTGCTTCAAGCACGGCCTTGCCGACAGCCAGCACGTGGGGTTCATCATCGACAAGCAGCACACGCGCAACAGCACGCGCGGCGAATTCACGAGGCAGGAGTTGGGTGGTCTGGGACATGGCGGAGGACGATTAAAGTGGGGACTGACATTGAGCGACTACATGGCGGTGTAGCTGAGGCATTTGATTTCATCGAGCGAGGTGTGCCCGCCAATGACCTGCTGTAATCCTTCCTGATAGAGTGAACGAAATCCGTTCTTGAAGGCGGCCGCACGCATTGCACTCAGCGGAGCCCCTTCCTCAACAAGATCACGAAGCTCGTTGTTGACCTCGCACAGTTCCATCAAAGCCACGCGGCCGGCGTAACCGGTGCCATGACATTCGTCGCAACCACGAGCACTGTAAATCGGCGTGGTAAGAGGCTGGGTGATGATGGCCTGTTTGGCCATGAGATCCTGCACATCCTGCGGCGCCTGCATGGGCTGCTTGCAATATGCGCAGAGCCGCCGCGCAAGGCGTTGTGCCTGACTCAGGGCCAGAGAGTCTGCCAGGAGGTATTTCTCAACCCCCATGCTGAGAAGCCTTGAGACGGCACGCAGGGAGTCGTTTGCATGCAGCGTGGTGAGCACGAGATGCCCGGTGAGAGAGGCATTCACCGCAGCGCCGGCGGTTTCAGCATCACGTGACTCACCAATCAGAATGATGTCGGGGTCGGCTCGCAGAAGAGCACGCAGACCATTGGCAAAGTCGAGGCCCCGCGCGTTGTTGGTCTGGGTTTGATTGATGCCTTCGATTTCGTATTCGATCGGGTCTTCGATGGTCTGAATATTGACCCCTTCGTCGTTCACACTGTTGAGCAGTGCGTAAAGCGTGGTGGTTTTGCCCGAACCAGTGGGTCCGGTGACCAGCACCAGCCCCTGGTCCCGCTGCATGGTGCGCGTGAGAATGTCGATCTGACGCTGTGAAAGATTGAAATCGGAGAGCCGCTTTACCCCGTCCTGCTTGTCGAGAAAGCGCATGATCACCTTTTGGAACTCACGGCGTGTCGGCACGGCGGCAACACGAACGTCCACACGACGCCGACCAATGGAGAGCGCCATACGTCCATCCTGGCACTCCTGCCGGTTCTGGCTCATGCCGGCGTAGTTTTTTAGCAGGGCCACATAGCGGTTCAACTGACTCTCGGGAGCCGTCATGATGGTCTTCATCGTCCCGTCCATGCGGGCGCGGAAGCGCGTGAAGCTGTAGAATTTCTCCAAGTGCAAGTCGGAGGCGCGACAGCGAATCGCCGTGAAAAGAGCCCATTGCACAAGCTGCTCGGGCTCATGGTTCGGATTCTGCGGATTGATCCGCGCCATGTCTTCAGGAGAAATCTCGACAACACTCGCATCATCAGCAACTGACAGTGACGCTCCTTCGATGGAAGCGACAGCACTGGGATCAAATGTGGCTCCCGCGCGGTTAATGGCGTCGCGGATACTTGCGAGGTCTGCAAGCACCGGCACGATTTTAACCGAGGGATTGCCCATGGAGAGCCATTCGTCCTCGAAAGCATAACAGTCGCTGTTCTCACTGAGAAGGAAGACGACCTGCTTGCCAATGTAGAGCGGGTAAACGTTGTGCCGTTCCAGCAGCGGAATCGGGAAAAACGTCTGGCGCTGCGCTTCAGTGGCGCTGTAGACCAAAGTCTTGCAGCCACTAACAAGGTGCTGCAGCGCGATCCCCATGTTGCGCTGCACCACATTGAAATCATTGATGGCAAGCGTCTCCGACTTGCCTTTCTGCGCCTCGTAAAAACCCTTGAGCTTGGTGATTTCCGCAGGCTCATACGGATAGTGTTCCAAGAGCCAGCTGAACGATCCTTCCAAACCCAGATCGCCGAAAACCGGCGGCTGTAGCTGCTCCATCGCATTTGACTGCGAAATGGGCATCTGACCAAATCGCTGCACCAGGTCTTTGCGCGTGTTTTGATACTGCTCCTGCGTGATAAGCACACGGATGGTCAAGAAGTGTGGCACCCCCCACAGATCCCCCGCCCTAGGATTGTGATGCGCCATGACCAGCATGGGGCCGATAGTGCTCACCGGAAGCCACGGATCTGCCACATAGGGCACGCGCCCAAGTTTGCGGATCAGTCTTTCAGCGTCGGGGGAACAACTCTCGCGCAATAGCGTCACCGGCAGCATTCCATACTGCAACGCCAGTCCTTCGATCGATTGAATGGCCAGGATCGCCGACTGCCGAGCCTCAATTGTCGCGTTTGGCGGATTACTCGCAGCCCCAAACGATTTTGGGGCGAGCTGTGGCGAGGGAACTTTAAGAAGAGAAGACATCGGGTGAAGTGTGGCAGGTTCAGCGTCCTGCCATTTGAAAGTTCGGCGGAAAGACGAATGCCGTGGTGAAGTCAGTGCCTTCGAAATTCATGAGCAAGCCGGCCCCTGCTTGACCCGGCGTGAGCAGCTCGTACATGCGGCCCGTCCAACGCAGTCGATAATGCGCTGTGTTACTGGATGAAACCGGGTTGTAACGCGGGTCCACGTAGGGTGAGCCAACTTTCGCGCGATCATCATCCGAATCGCGATACTGCAAGGTGCGCAGGATGACCATTTCATCCGCCGTGGAGCCGTCCATCGGCGTGAACAACATTTCATAGTTCTGCTGTGCGAATCCGTGCAGTGCCTGGTTGAGCATCTCCTGACGCGCTTCCGCCACGTATTTTTAGCTCCGCCAAGAAAGCTGTTGTAGGCTCCCACCGCGATGCCTGCGAGGGCGCCCATGATCGAGATCACAATGACCAGCTCAGTGACAGAAAACCCTCCCCTCTTGTCGGAAGACAGGAAGGTGGGCTTCGTCAAACAGGTTCCTCTATGAGTGGAGGTGGTCATGCTCGGGAATGGTGTGTCAGTAGTAGATGACTCCGCTCGGACTTATCAGAGCGGCCTTGGTCATGGATGTGATGGATGGGGCAAAGGTCACCGAGTAACCGGATGGCATGAATGTTGCCAAAGTGGCCTCGGAAAAGCTCAGGTAGGGGCGCAAAAGGGTGTACTTCGCTTCGGTCGAAGAAGCGGCAGACCAGTCCAAGGCGGCCTGTGTGCGGCCGCGGACTTGGATAAAGCTTGCCTGTGCAAGATTCAGCGCCTCGGCCCGGGCGATCGCGAGGTTGCGTTCACTGTCATTCCGCATGCGCGTCACCGAAGGGATCGCCATGAACGCAATGATGCCGATGATCGACACGCATGCCATCATCTCCACCAGCGAGAAGCCTCGCCAGGACAGTCGATTTTGTTGGAACGTGACGTTCATGAATTAAATAAAGGAAAGTTACTCGTTGACCAAATCCACCCGCGGAAAATCTCCGCTCTGCCAGTCAGGGAGAGAGAGGTACTGCTTTGCATTGTCCAAAGCGGCGGTTTTCAGTTTGTCTGAGCCAGTCGTGTAGTCCAAAAAGTGATCGGCTGTCGTCTGATCCAGGAATCCTGCACGCAGATTGGGATCAGGAGAGGCTGAATTGGGAACCAGAAGATTAAAGCGAGCGCTCGTCGTCCCCAACGAGTTGTAGGTGGTGCGAACGTTTTCGAGGCTGCGAAACTGGGCCGTGTTGCCCATACGAGTCTGAGCCAGTACCCAGGCCGTCAGAGCGCTCTGGACCGACGCCTGCTGCTGCCGCGCCATGACCCGATGAGCATCCCGAGAGGCGTTCGATATCGCCGCCACCACGAGTGATGACATGATGCCGATGATGGCGATGGTGAAAATGGCTTCAACAAAGCTGAACCCTCTTCTGCAGACTTGAACTGTATTTCTCACTTTCATCGCAGCCGCGCTTGTTGCTTGTTGCACAAAATCCGCCGGGGAGTCACCTCCCCGGCGGACGTAGATCGTCCGAATCTGTTGTTTAGATCAAAGAGCCGGGCGACGAGTCAGGATTACCGGTATTAGTTACCTGGATCGTACTTGACCTGCTTGTTGGTCGAATCCCAGCTAAGGTAGGAAGCAACCTTGGTTTCTTCATCGTCGTCGATCGGGCCGGAGGTGAACGTCTTGCCCTGGAAGGCGCCGTCGGTCGGAGACACGCCGGTCTGGGCGAGAGCCACGATCGAAGCACCGTCGGTCAGAGTGCCGAGGTCAGCGCCAGCTGCGACAGCGGCGTTGAGCACGGAAGCGACGGTTTGGGCATTGCGCTTGGCGGCAGCGTCACGAGCGCTGTCGTTCAGGTTGCCGATGTTAGGGATCGCGATCGCGGCGATGATGCCGATGATGGCGATGACGACGAGCATTTCCACGAGGCTGAAGCCAGCTTTGCGGGAGGTGTTGAGCTTGATGTTTTTCATAGTGTGTTTGTATGTTTGGCTGTTGGCGTTAGTTCAAAGTGCGCCGGTTTTGAGTCAGCTCAGCTTCGAATTATGATATTTATATTCGATCTCGAAATTCTATTCAACATCTTTTTTATATTTTTCACAATTTTCTGACAAATATTCTATTTCCAGCAAGAGCTGCCGTTGTTTTCATAACCTATTTCGCCCCTCCTCCTTGAAGGGACCACGCCACGCGAAATGCGTGTTTTACCATGACTCTCTTCTAAGCTCTGTCTTCTTCCCCCTCATGAAGCTTCTTTCGAACATATGCCTTTTGCTCTATGCTTTGGTCCAGCTCCAGTCCAGCGCCTGGGCTGAGACCACTCCTCCCAAGGCCATTCTTCCTCCTGAAGTCCACGAAATCGCGCCTGGACAGGTTGAAAGGTATCTTGTGGACCATGTCGACACCCTCATCATCGATGTGCGCACAGAAGAAGAGCGCCGTTCTCGGGGCTATATCCTCAATTCTCTGCCCTTGGACTACTTCCACGGGCAAAAGACTGTCGATGCGCTTGTGAAACTCGATAAAACCAAACCCTGCATCGTCTACGGTGCCATCGGTGGTCGGGCAAAATTCATTGCCATAGAAATGCACAAACTTGGTTTCAAGAACATCCTGCTGATCAGAGGTGGTTTCAATGCCTGGACCGCAGACGGTCAGGCCATCGCCCGATGACCTGAGGTCCGGGCTCTTAACTCCAGCCGCTCTCCACAGCGCATCACTCGGAATGACTGCTGCAAACGTCCGCAGGCAGCGACAAATTCGTCCGGCGTCTCCGTGTTGAACTCAAACATGTCATAGTGGCACGGCACGACGAGCGCCGCACCGCCCGCCTTTGCCATCGCCGCGGCTTCTGTGCCGTTCAGATTTCCAGCCACACGACGTTCCGGTTTGTTGCCATTGATCGGCAGCAGCATCAGATCACAGTTCACCTCCCGCGTGGCTGTAAGGATGTCATCGTGCCACAGCGTGTCTCCGCTGTGGTAAATCGTGAATGGCCCGCAATTCACGATGAAACCCGTGTAGTGGCAGCGTCCCTCTTCATCCCGCAGCACTTCATTGTGCTTGGCAACGACACCTCGCAATTCCCACCTTCCCTCTGCATAACGGTCGCGATCCCCAATGCCGCACAAGATCACCTCGGCATCGCCCAATCGCTTCAGGGCCTCCGGAATGATGGGATGTGGGAGATAGAGGCGAAAGCCCGGACTGGCTTCAGCCACCAGCCTCAGTGTTTCGCCGTCCAAGTGGTCGGTATGCACATGGCTCGCCGTCACCCGGGTGATACCTGTCAGCCGCGCAGGATCAATGCAGCGCTCGGTCATCCTCACATGGGGCTTGTCCGTCGCGGCGTATTTTTGCGTCAGTGATTCGGACAGATAGGGATCAAACAGCAGCCGCTCCCCTGCCCACTGAATCAAAAAACCGCTCTGTCCCAGCCACCAGACGTGCAGCGTGTCTTCATCGACCGATGCGGATGAGATGTTGGCCAGCAGCTCATCATCCTTTTGAAAAGCAGCAATCATCGGTCAGGCTCCAAACTGAATTGCGGCAATCTTTTCCGCCATGTCATGGCTGGCACAAAAGACCAGCTCTGCCGCCGCAGCCCGCGAGAGACGCGCATGCAGAGCCACCACCCGTCCCATGCTCAGACCGTCCACATAAGCCTGAAGCGGCCGGCGTTTGGGGTCGAGGCTGCGGATCGTCACTGTCGTGTCCGGGGAAAGCAGCGCGCTGCGCCAGTGCGCCGGTTCCAGCACATTGGAACCCACAAGCAGCCAGGCCGGTGTATCCGCCAGCAGGGGCGCCGCTCCCATGCTCCGTGCATACGCGGTGGATCCCGCAGCAGTGGCCACCAGCGCCCCGTCGCTCACCAGTTTGGGAATTCGCAGCACATCATTCACAGTGACCTCCAGCCAGGCGGACTGACTGGTCGCCCGTTCCAGCCAGGCGTCGTTGAAACCGTGTGCCGTGAGCCGTTGCCCCTGCTCATCCTCAAACTCAAGGAACAGCATCGGCATCTGGCGAAAAATCACATCACTCGGCGGAAAGGCGTTGGCGTTCACCTGCTCCGGCGCGTTGAGCAGAAAGCCCAGATGGCCGGCATTGATGCCAAAGAACGGCCGCCGTGCTCTCCAGTGCTCGCGGATGCTGCGCAGCATCGCCCCGTCTCCGCCCACCACACTAATAAAGTCCGCATGCTCGGCGGCCACGTGCCTGCCATCCAGAGAGCAGCTCAGTTCGCTCACCTTCGGGTTCGAAGCATCGGCCTGAAGAAAAAACTTCGCATCTTCGAGCGTCCCACGTGCCCAGTTTCCAGGCACGGGTGCCCTGTACAGGCCGTAGCGCGCCAGATAGGCCTCCGCCCGTGGCGGCACCAGACCGCCCACACATTTTCCGCGGCTCAAATGCTCCCGAATCAAGGTGCTGGATCCCTCGACCACCAGTTCGATCACCTCCGCGTGCGGCGGCAGATCCGCTGCTTCGACCGTGAATCCCGGACGTTGCAGCACTGCAAAACAAGCCCGCTGCCACAGTTCCTCGCCTCGCTGCCACGTTTTCTGTATCTGTGATTCGCCACGTGCGCCTCCGGCGACCAGGTCTCCCCCTACGACATGCCAGACCTCGCCCTGTGTCTCAAACCGGGTCTGGAGCTCATGATTCCTCGTGAACGTCTCCTGCTCAAAGTCCGACAGATCCACCACCACGTTCGGTAGTCCGCCAAACACGATGTCCGCCAGCGCCGCCCGATACACCGGCGGCACGCTGTCCGTCACTGGCTTGTCAGGACGCGGCCCGCATGGGATCACGCGCACCTCGTCAAAAACCTGCCCCAGCCTTGTCGCGATGGCGGCATGATGACTTCCCGGCGGATTGAAACTGCCTCCAAAAATAGCGATGCGCTTCGGCATCACCCACCGTGCCAGCAGTCCATGCGAGTGCAAGCGGCCAGAGCTCTTCATCCTGCCAACGGCCGGTGAACAAAAGTTGAATATGCCACATCAGGTGTAGAAAGAGCCACCCCGACACCCCGTTTACGAGCGTCCTATGACCAACCGTCTTCTCTCTCTTGCCGCCGCCTTCTCTTTTGTCGCCTCCGTTCATGCCGAGGATGCCTTTGTCCCGCTGTTCGACGGCAAAACGCTCACGGGATGGGAGCAGCACAGCGGCACCGCGGAGTACCGGGTCGAAGAAGGGGCCGTCGTGGGCAAGACCGTGCCCAACACTGGCAACTCATTCCTCTGCACCTCGAAAAAATACGGCGACTTCATATTGGAAATCGAATTCAAGGTGGCCGAAGGGATGAACTCCGGCATCCAGTTCCGCAGCAACTACTACGAGAAGGAGACCGAAGTGGAGATCAACGGCAAGAAAAAGAAGTTCCCCGCCGACCGCGTGCACGGCTATCAGTATGAAATCGACCCAAGCGACCGCGCCTATACCGGCGGCGTGTACGATGAAGGCCGCCGCGGATGGCTCTTTGACCTGAAGAACAACGAGGCCGCGCGCAAGGCCTTCAAACATGGCGACTGGAACAAGGCGCGCATCGAGTGCCGCGGCAGCAGCATCAAGACCTGGATCAACGGCGTTCCCGCCACCGACTTCACCGACGATCTCACCAAGGAAGGCGTCATCGCGCTGCAGGTGCACGGCATCGGCAAAAAGACCGAGGCGGTGGGCAAGGAAGTGATGTGGAGGAACATCCGCATTCAGGAACTCAAGTAGGAAGAAGTCATGTCCGTTGGATAAAACAGGCTGGCAGCGGCATTCCCGACGTATATCATTCACCACCCATGAAAACCAACCGCGCTCTGATTTTCATCTCCTCCCTGCTCTGCTCCTCCAGTTTTGTACAAGCCGAGATCAAAGAAACAACTGTCGATTACCAGTCCGGTGGAGTGACGTGTGAAGGGCTGCATGTCGTGGACACCGCTAAGACGGGCAAACTGCCCGCAGTGTTGATCATCCATCAGTGGACTGGGTTGAGCGAAAACGAAAAGATGCGTGCCCACATGCTCGCCGAACTCGGCTACAACGTCTTTGCCGCCGATGTGTATGGCAAAGGCGTCCGGCCGCAGCCCCCGGCGGCGGGGAAGGAGGCCGGAAAGTACAAGTCTGATCGCAAGCTCTATCGTGAACGCATGCTCTCTGCACTGGAGGTGCTGAACAAGAATGAGCACACCGATCCCTCGAAGGTCGCTGCCATCGGCTACTGCTTCGGCGGCACCGGAGTTATTGAACTCGCACGCAGCGGCGCGCTGCTCAAGGGGGTGGTCAGTTTCCACGGAGGACTTGATTCACCGAACCCGGCCGATGGGAAGAACATCAAGGGCAACGTCCTGGCCCTTCACGGTGCGGACGACCCATTCGTACCCTCCTCGGATGTCGCTGCGTTTGAACAAGAGATGAAGGACGCCAAGGTGGACTACAAGCTCGTGAAGTACCCAGGTGCCGTGCATGCCTTCACCCAAAAAGCCGCGGGAAATGACAACAGCAAAGGCGCGGCCTACAACGAGGCCGCCGACAAGGCCTCCTGGGAGGAAATGAAGGCGTTCTTTTCACGCATCTTCAAATCCGATCAGTGACCCCTTCAACAGACCTCCTGATGAAGCATTTTCTCCTGCTTCCTGCCACGCTCGCCTTTGCAATGCTGCATGCAGGCGAGGAGTCCACGGATTTTATTCGTTTTGTCGAGGGAGATGAAGGGGACAGCCTCCAGACTGCTGTCGTGAGCTATGAATCACCGCAGAAGGCCAAAGTCGATTTGGTCGGCGCCATTCATATCGCTGACAAAGCGTATTTTGACGCTCTGAATGTGCGTTTCAAAAGCTACGATGCGGTGTTGTATGAGCTCGTCGGCCCCTCGATCAAAGAGCGGAGCAAGGAGGAACCAAAACCTGAGTCGCAGCAAAAGCTGCAGTGGGTCGGCCAGCTTCAAACCATAATGCGTGACACGCTGAAGCTTCATGGCCAGTTGGAGGGTATCGACTACACGGCCAGGAACTTCGTGCATGCCGACATGGACATGTCCCAGTTCACCCAAACTCAGGGCCAGAAACAGGAAAGTTTCCTCACGCTTTACCTCAAAGCCGTACAAGCCCAGAAATCCATCAACGCGGAACGTGGGGTGAATTCCGACGCCGCAGGCATGGTTCTGTTGTTGAAGATCCTGACCATGAAAGACAGCAGCACCGAACTGAAACGCATGCTCGCCAGCGAGTTCGACAGTGTGGAAGACATCATGGCCGGCATCGAATCCGGTGATGGCACCGTGCTGATTGGTGAACGGAATAAGTTTGCGCTGGAAATCATGGATCAACAGCTCGCCGCCGGTAAAAAGCACATCGCCATCTTTTATGGCGCTGCGCATCTTGCCGACATGGAGGCGCGCCTTCTGAAAAAGGGCTTCAACCGTACCAAGGTGGAGTGGCTGAAGGCATGGGATCTTCCCCACGAAAAATGAGGGAGGCCGCCAAGCCTCCCTCATCACTTTTAGAACTCAATCTGGCAGCACCGACTACTTCTTCGCAGCAGCGGCCTCCTGACGAAGCTGTTCCAGGCGGGACAATACTTTCGGCGCAGCAGGAGCCGCAGGCTTCGGCGCTTCCTTCGGCTTGTTTGCCGCGACAACCGGGGTGGCAGGCGGCGTGACGACCTTGCGAGGCGCATCGATGCGCAGAATGGAACCCAGCGCGATCCGATGAATCGTGGTGGCGTTGGTGCCTTTCACAGGGACATCGACGCGCACAAACAGGTTGCCCTGCTTGCCGATTGGCGACTTGGCATCCGTCTTCACCTTGAAGGCGACTTCCTTGGTGTCCTTGGTGATCTTCGCAGGCTCGATCGGAATCGTATCCGGAACGCCGAGCACCTGAGCGTTGGCTTCCCCTTCGAATGGCAGCAACTGCTCCAGCTTGGCCACCATGACCGCCTCCTTGCCCTGCTCCACTGCAACCAGCGGGATGGCGGGAGCCGTGAGATAAGCAGGAGCGGTCTCTACGGCGGCAAATGGCGAGGCATTGTAAATTCGTCCGCCCCCCGCATCCGCCTCTCCCATCACGGTGAAGTTCCACGTGCCCGCAGGCGTCCCTGCATTCGCGTCGAGCTGAAAAGTGCACTCGTTCTGACCCTCCGCGATGGTCTGTTCACCAAGCGAACTGACGCCGTTCGGTTTCCAGATCATCAAGACCCTGATCTTGGCGTTGAATCCTTCTTTGCGCCTGGCTACCACCTTGAGTTCAAGGATGCCGTTGTTCACCAGCGGCACGGCCGGCTTGACGATTTCGAGCGAATAAGGAGCCTCTTCGACAACGGCGACAGGGAGACGGTCTTCGATCTGGGTGTAATAGACGACGTTTCCGTTGCGAACGATATCGAACTCCTGGCGAAGCTTCCCACGTGACTTGGTGTTCGGATCAACCGCATTGAGGAAGATGGGCACCACCTGATGCCCCAGTGGGGCATCGGCCGTGGCCTCGAACAACAATGGGACGCTGCCCAAGTCCTTTGGAGCCAGTTCGGTCAGAAGTTTCACTCCTTGAGGCAGGTTCTGTGTCTCGAACTTGAAGTCGCCGCTGACATTGCTGCGGGTGACATTGACCAGCGTGGCATAACGCCCCCCCTTGGGGACGGCGATGAACTGCCGGTAGTTGTTGTCGTTCACCGTGTACTGCGGAGAGGCGAAAAACACTTCGGGCTCAGCGGCGATGAGCTCGAGACGATAAACGAAGTTGGGCCCGCCGCGTTCGAGATGATCAGCCACACGAACAAAGTAATCTCCGTCAGCCGGAATGTTCACCTTGAACTTGCTGTCCAGACGACGACGACCGCCCCCGTCATCGTTGCCACTGAGGCTGCCGCCTTTCTCATTGTAAACATTCACCACGCTATCGAGCGGCGACCCGACACTCTGGGCAAAGCCCTGCACTTCCAGCGTCATGCCCTTTTTGAGCGACACTTTGAAGAAATCCACATCGCCGGGCTTCTCGATAATGCCGTTGAGCGCAATCGGAGCACCGGGCGCAACGGTAGCCTTGGTCTGTTCGTCATTCGGCTCAGCTTCAAGAACATTGTCGTAGCTGACCAAGCGAAACGGATTGCCTGAAGGCGCGGGCTCCTGGGATTTGGAATACAGCATGAAATCTGGATCAATCTCAGCAGGAAGAGTCACATCTTCATCAAAGGAGCTGTCACGTTCGATGAAACGCACTTTCTCTTTCGTTCCGATTTTTCCTCCGGCCGGATAGACCACATCAGGGCGGCGAAAACTCCCGACATGGAGGCGATAATAGGACGTGCCGCCGCCACGGTAAGAAGATTCGCGGATCATCACCGTGTAGTCCCCATCCTCTTCCGCCACATAGGAGCAGTAGCCGTCCTGGCGATGAAGGATCGTATCATCAGAAATCACCTTCTCGAAGCGGTCCTTGTCGATAATGGCCAGGAATGGGTCAAAAACTGTGTAGCCGAGACGGAGGCCGTCCACCTCAACGGACAGACGCTGCCCCTTTTTGAGGCTGACGCGGTAGTAGTCCACGTCCTCGTTTTGAACGATTCCCTCGATCGTTTGATTGAGTTGGATGACCTGCGGGGTGTCGAAATCACTATTGGGTTCTTTTTCGTCCACGTTCGGGAAGATGCCCACGAAAAACTGGCGGGCATGAGAGATCCCGCTCTTCGTGCGGATGCGCATCAGGTGATTCCCAGGCGGCACGTCCGCGGCAATGCCGATGGTCAGTTCCACTTTGCCGTTCTCCACTTTCTCCACGCTCTTCTGAGTGAATCCTGGTGAGAAAAACACCATGCTCTCAAAGTCAGCGAGCTGAGTGCCCGTCACAGTCAGCTTCACCTCGGTGCCTCGCTGCCCGCCGTTGGGCTTCGTCGAGGTAAAGGTGGGATAGGCGGCAAACGCGGACGTGGCGAAGACGATCGCGACTGCGGTGAGAGTCAAATGACGTAGGGTGGACATGATGAGGGTTAGATGGGGTCGGCTAGCATACGCCACAGGCAAGGAGGAAATTTCGGACCTCGCGAAGAGATTTTGGCGCCTGCAATCCCCCCCTTGCTGCAAAGTCTTTGCTGGGACTCTCAGCTTAAAAGGAGCCACCATCGGCACCGGCAGCCTAAACGGAAGGACGTCGTAAAAAGAAACGCCGACGACGCCCCCTTCTATTCCTTCCGATCTACGACATCCGCATTCGCCGTTCCAACCTCAGGCAGTACAACAACGGCATAGAGCCGAACACACCAAAAGAACAGTCCACCAGCCGCCAGTAGAGCGGGATGCCTCGCAGAGCGCCACAGATGAAAGCCAGAGGAATCACGCCTGCGCAGCAGACCAGTCCCACTTTCAGCACCCATGCGTTTCCCAGCGGATGCCGCCAGGGTTCGATGAAAAACACCGCAATCATGAGATGCCCGAAGGCCAGCCAGTCCGTCCCATAGGCCAAAAAGGGAAACTGGGCATGCGTTACCTCCAACCCATGCCATACCCGGCCTATCCAGAACGCCAGCCCTTCATGAGACGCGTATTGGGCATGATCAGCAATCCCCAGCCAAGCGGCCATGAACCGAAGCTCATGCAGCAAAGGGAACGCCGTAACACCACTGAGCACAAGTCCCGTGATGAATAGCCCCAGCACAAGCCGGTAGCGGCACAGCAGGGCTTCCTGAGTCATGGACTACTCCTTCACCACTACTCCTTCACCGGAACCCAGTGCACAGCATCGACCACGACATAGCCATCCGTGCCTTGGTTGGTCACGCTCACGGACGCAGGCTGATCCGCGGAAAACTCGAACACGCCGAGATCAAACCCGAACACGCCGTCCATGCTCTTCGGCTCCTTGAGGTTGAGCTTCACCTGCTTCACCCCGCCCGCGTAGCGCACTTCCACCGGCGCATTGGACGCGCGGTTGTTGTTCGGCGGGGACAGCAGATACACGTGATACTTCCCGCCCTTCGGCAGCTTCGTTTCAAACAGCGCACTGGCCTTGCCGTCCTTCGCGTTGTCGTCGTGGTTGTAGCCGTCACCGACAAAGCTCTTCGCGGCGTGGCTGTGCTTCCAACTGCCGGTCAGTTTGGCCTGCTCATCGTCCACCACGATGCCTTTCAGCGTCTTCGGGTCGATGCCGCCGTTCGAGGACGCAGGTCCGTCGTAGTGCAGGATCTGGCCATCTTTGAGAATCTGTTCTCGCAGTTTTTCATACGGCACGTCCTGCACCGCGATGCTCGCGTCGATGGCCATCACCGCAGCGGTGGCGGCGCTCTGGCCGAGAATCATGAACACCGGCTCCATGCGGATGCTGCCATAGGCGATGTGGCTGGCGGACATCGCCACGGGAACGAGCAGATTGCTCCCCTGCCCTCTCTTCGGCACCAGCGAGCCGTAGGCGATCTCATAGGGACCTTTGGTGCTCACGCCAATGTCGCCCTCGTTTTGCACAAAGCCTTCCGGTGTGATGTAGCGCTGGATGTTGTGTGAATCGATGCCGTAACTGCCCATGCCGACGCTGTCAGGCGTGGGGCGCTTTTTGAGCAGTTCGTTCTCCGTCATCACGTAGCTGCCAACCATGCGCCGTGCCTCGCGGATGTAGAGCTGGTGGCTCCAATTGCCGTTGTCCTTGAACTCATCCTTCGGCAGGCCCCAGGTCTGCATCTCCTCCTGAATCTTCTTCGGTACTCGCGGGTCGTTGGCGATGCAGTACAGCCAGCTCTTCTGATAGCGCTCGTGCTCCGCGATGATCTCGCGCCGACGCTCGTAGCTCGCCTCGGGATAGTCCCAGTTCTCGCCGATGTTGTCCGTGCTGAAGGGCCCGTGGTTGTTCGTGTCCGTCTTGTGATTCGGAATCGGGTCGAACTTGTGAAACACATCGTTCCAGCCCTTTTCAAACACGCGCAGAAGCAGTTCGAACTCTTTTGGATCATATCCTTCCGGTTTCGCGAAGGGGACGCGGTTGCTCGGAACGTTCGTCAGACACATGCGGAAGCAGTAGGCCTGCACTTTCTTGTCACCGCTGCCGTATTCCCCCGGCGGCGCTGAGCTCACATGCGGGAGCACACCGCTTTTTGGATCTCCCGGCACGATGTAGGGGCTGATGTCCATGCTGCCAAAGTGATGGCCGTGATGCAGCACGCCGGTTTGCACGCCGTTCCACTTCTCGTCATAGACGCTCTGCGCCTCGCGACCCACGTGATAGTCCACGCCTGCCGCCGCCATCAGATCGCCCTCATAGGTCGCATCGATGAACATCTTCCCGGCATAAGTCTTCCCGCTCAGCGTGGTGATGGCGGTGATTTTATCGCCGTCTTTCGCCACGCCCTTGGCGCGATCCAGCCACTCATTACGCACCACCTCGAGACCGAACTCCTTCACGTAGTCTTCAAACACCTGCTCGGCCGCATGGGGCTCAAAGATCCACATTGTGCGGTTTTCACCATCGACGGCGGGTGTGCCTTGTCCTTTGCCACCGTATTCTGACTTCTTCTGCTGCACCCAGGACGCATCCTTGTCGTAGTGCATGTAGATGCGGTGATAAAAGTCGCGCGAAAGTCCGCCGATCACCGCCTTGTTGCCTGTGTCGGTAAATCCGAGTCCGCCGCTGCTCAGACCGCCGAGATGCTTGTCAGGCGACACCACTATGACCGACTTCCCCATCTTCTTTGCCTGCACCGCTGCGATGATCGCCGAACACGTGCCACCATAGATGACGATGTCATGCTCGGCCGCATGCGTGAACGAACCAACGAGGAGGGATGCGAGGAGAATTCGGAATTTCATGACAGGTTGGGGGTGCTTGTTTCCATCGCTGCATGAAAGGAATCGGCAAATGGAATGTTAAAAGGCAATGCTCCGACCAGCCCTCCTCTCGATCGTCGTCGTCGCGTCCAGCTTTGCGCAGGAACTGCTGCCCAAGCCCGCCGTCCTTCATTCCGCAGACAAGTGGGCCGACTTCCCGTCCCTGTGCACCGCCGCAGATGGCACGCCGTGGGTCGCCTACGTGCAGTGGGATGCTGAAAAGGACACTCTGCATCTCGCCAAGCTCACCGATGGCGCATTGAGCGACACGCTTACGATTGGTCAGCCGGGCATCATTCATCAGCCCGCTCTTGCCGCAGATGGGAATGGCACGCTGCATGTGGTGTGGTCGCAGGTGAACGACAAGAACCTCATGGACCTCAAGGCGGCTCGAGTTCGTGATGGCAAGCTCGATGGAGAAATCACAACGCTCGCCAGTTCACCCAACGGTGCGAATGCCTTTGCCAAATCAGGAACAGACGCGTTCGGCAATGTCTGGGTCGTGTGGCAGGGCAATCGCGGCAAGCTTGGGGATGTTTTCTGCCGCGTCTTTGACGCGAAGAAAAAGGAATGGTCCGCCGAAATCGTCGTGGCCGATGATGCGGGCGGCGACTGGGAACCCTGCGTGGCCTTTGATGGCAAAGGCGGCGCCTGGGTGCTCTACGACTCATCTCTTGGCAACGAATTCAACATTTATGCCACTCACATCGACGCAGGTCTCAAGGCGGCCAAACCGCGCACGTTGATCTCGACTGAGCGCTACGAGGGACGCGTGAACGCCGTCGGCACACCGGATGGCAAGGGACTCTGGCTCGCCTGCGAACGGGGAAACCAGCAGTGGGGGCTCGACATGCGTGCGCACGGCCATCCTCAAGGCTTGAACGGACGCAAGGACACCGTCATCGCGTATTGGGACTTCGGCAGCGACAAGATCGAGGAGATCCCGTCGCCCGATGGTCTCTTTACCGATCTTCCCGGTCCAAAGGCCGCAGCACCCGCCGCCCCGCGTGCCAACAATCCGAAGGCAAAAGCAAAGACCGAAGCCAACGCCAAGAAGCAGGCCGCACAGGCCAAGGCCAAAGGCAAGCCCGCCGCCAACGAAGTCGCCGCTGTTAATTTGCCTCACATCATGCTTGATGCTGCAGGCAGGCCCTGGCTCACCGTTCGTTATTTCAAGGCCTACGCCTGGCGTCTCGCGCTCACACGTTATGATGTCGCGACGAAGCAGTGGACGAAGCCTTTTGCCATCCCTGAAAGCGTTTACTCACAGGACCGCCAGACCTCGCATGCGCTTGGAAAGGACGGCAGCTTGTGGATCGCCTGGCCGAGCGATGGACGCACCTCGAAGCTTCAGCTCAACACCGGCCTGCATCTTGCGAAGGTGGACACAGGCTTGGACCTGCCGCTTGTCGCCGCCCCCGCCCTCAAACCGCGCGAACCTTTCCCCGAATACATCAATCCTGTCACACCGGAGCGGGATCGTGACGACCGCCATACGTGGACGCACGACGGCGTGATCTACAAGCTCTACTGGGGCGATTACCACCGTCACACGGACGTCTCGAACTGCATCACCGCCAACGACGGCTGCATCGTCGAGCAATTCCGTTACGCCTGGGACATGGGCAAGCTGGACACCCTCGGCACGAGCGACCACACAGACATCGCCAAGATCTACACTCCTTACGAGTGGTGGCTGAACCAGAAGCTCGTCGATGTCTTCTACACGCCCGGCTTCTTCATGAGCATGTATGCCTACGAGCGCGAACAGAAGTGGCCCTACGGTCATCGCAACATGGTCTTCGCCCAGCGCGGCGGACCGATCGTTTACATCCAGCGTAAAAACTACCTCGCCAGCCCTTGGCAAAAAATATTTCCACTGAAGGAGGAGGGCGAACCTGAGCTTCATCCTTCTGAGCTCTGGGACGTTCTCACGCGCTACGGCAAGCCCGTCACGGCCATCTCTCACACGGGTGCTACAGGCATGGGCACGGATTGGAATCAGATCCCGCCCATCGACCATCGCGTCGAAAACGTCATTGAAATCTACCAAGGCGCCCGCGTCAGCTACGAAGGTCTCAACGCACCGCAGCCCACGGTCGGCTTGCGCAAAGGTGAGGAGTACAACCATGCATCCACCGTCATCGGCAAACCGGTCGTCGGCGAACCGATCCGCAGTTTCACCGAAAAGAACAACGGCGTGTATCAGCATGCGCTTGAAATCGGCCACAAGCTCGGCGTGTGGGCCAACAGCGACCACATCAGCACCCACACAAGCTACGGCGGTGTTTATGTGAAGGACTTCACCCGCGAGGGCATCGTTGAAGGACTCAACGCGCGCCGCACCATCGCTGCGACGGACAAGATTTTCGTCGAGTTCACCTGCAACGACAAACTCCTTGGCACCGAGATCGAACTGACCGGCAAACCCGTTCTTAAGTTCAGCGTCGATGGCACTGCGCCCATCAAACGCGTCACGCTCGTCCGCAACGAGAAGAACCATCAGCAGTGGGAACCCAACTCGAAGACCTTTGAGCAGACCTTCACTGACGAATCACCCGACTCCGGCGAAAACCGCTACTACCTCCGCGTCGAGCAAAACGACGGCAACATGGCCTGGTCCTCTCCGGTGTGGGTGAAGATCAAGTAATGCATTGGTCGTTATGAGTGAGTCCTCCCTCACTCATAACCCAGACTAACAACACTTAACGCCCCGCTCACTTCCACCCGCCGCCGAGCGCCTTGAGCATCGCTACACTCGCGAACAGGCGCTGGCCCTCGACCTGTGCGGCGAGCAACTGGGTGTTCAGCACCGTGCGGTTCGCATCCACGACTTCAAAGTAGCTGGCCAGACCTTTCTGGTAGCGCAGTTCGGCGAGACGCTGGGTCTCCTTCGCCGCCTCGATGGCGGCATTCAGCGCCGAGGCCTGCTTCGCATACGCACGGGCGTCCAGCATGCTGTCCTCGACTTCTTGAAGAGCTACGAGGATGCTCTGCCGGTAATTCGCCAGCGTTTCCTCGTAGGCCGCCTTGCTGGCCTTGTAGTTGGCGCGCAGGCGGCCGCCCTGGAACATCGGTAGTGTCATGCTCGGTCCGATCGTCAGCACCCGGCTGCGTGAATCGTAGAAGTGTGCGGCACCAATGCTCTCCAGACCGCCGCTTCCGACGATGCTGAAGGCTGGGAAGAAGTCCGCCTTGGACACGCCCACCTTGGCATTCGCCTCACGCATCTTCTGCTCTGCTGCACGGATGTCGGGGCGGCGTTGAAGCAGGTTGGAGGGCAGTCCGCCCGGCACCTTCGGTGGTGAAGGCTGGCTGCTGCTTTTGGCAATGTGAAACATCGAGGGAATCTCACCACAAATGACCGCCAGTGCGTTCTCCGCGTTGCCCCGCTGACGCTCCAGCGCGGCCAGATCGTTGTGGGCCAGTTCCAGCTCTGTTCTCGCCCGTGCCACATCCATCTCATTTGCCAGACCTCCCTTAAAGCGGGACTCCTGCAGTTTCAGGGCCTCGTCACGCCATGTCTGCGTGCCACGCACCACCTCCATCTGCCGGTCCAGAGAGTGCGTGAGGAAATACAATCGCGCCACCTCTGCCGCGACAGTCAGACGCTGGGCGGAAAGAGTCTCCAAGGCTGCAAACTGAGAGGCTTTGGAAGCCTCCACTCCGCGGCGCACACGTCCCCAAAGATCGAATTCCCAGCCCAGCTCAATCAAGTTCTGGAAGCGACGACGCTGGGTCTTGGGCAATGCAACCCCTGCCGGCAGGTTCGCGCCAAACGAAGTGTTTGAGAGACGCTCATACTGCATGGCATCCTTCATGGTGAGCTGGGGAAACCAGTCGGCCTGCTGAACTCCGACGAGGGCACGTGCGGTCTCGACCCGTGCCAGAGCACTGCGCAGTTCCTGATTTCCATCGAGCGCCTTGGCCACCAGGCGATCCAGTTCGGACGAGCCAAACAGCTTCCACCACTCGCCAGGAACCGGAATGTCAGCCGTGCTTGAGCGTCCGCCATTCTTCCAATGGGAGGGCATCAACACCTCCGGCAGCTTGAAATTCGGCCCGACGTTGCAGGAGGCGAGCGCGACAGAAGTCGCGAGGCAAATGATTCTCAGGTTGTTCATGCGCGCGCATTCATGCGGCGAAACGATCGCTGTGCAACCACCAAGACAGGGCGTTCCGCCCCTCTATCCTGGCAAACGCCCTGCCACCTTCTGCTTCCAACTGCCGAAGACATCGTTCGCCACCTCATGCGCCTCGTCAGATTCGACATGGTCAATCACGGTCTCGGGCTCCGGCAGCCATGAGGGGACAGCCACTTCGCCGATGTGGTCCTGGTTCTGAGCGCGAAGAAAAGCACGCAGCTTGACCGTGAGCTGATTGCTGTGGCGGTCATGGCTGGCAAGCGCTTCAGCACAAACTTCATGGGGTGCCCCTTCAAACTGGAGCGTTCTGATGACCTGGGTGGTGTCGAGCAGGGCGTGGATCATGAGGGTGAGAATCGAAAACGCTGGGGTGATGTCGATACGATGTTTGCCCTCAATTTTGGCGAAGGTTTGTGAGCCCGCATCCCGTTATGACGCGACCATGCGAACTCTGCTCTGCTTCCTCGCCCTGACCACTTTTGCCGCCGCGGCGGACAAGCCATTGAACATCCTATTTCTATTCGCTGACGACTGGGGCCGCTACGCGAGCATCTACGCCGAGCATGAGAAGTTCCCTTCGCCGAACCAGGTCATCAAGACACCGAACATCGACCGCATCGCCCGTGAAGGCGCGCTGTTTCGCCGGGCCTACGTGAATGCACCCAGCTGCACGCCCTGCCGCAGCGCCCTGCTCTCTGGCCGCTACTTCTTCAACACCGGCCGCGCCGCCATCCTCAACGGCGCCGTGTGGGACATGGCGATTCCGAGCTTCCCGCTGCTGCTCAAAGATGAAGGCTACCACATCGGCAAGGCCTTCAAGGTCTGGAGCCCCGGCGATCCGGCGGACGCTCCTTTCGGCATGCAAGCGCACGCGTATCAGAAATCAGGCGGACGCTGCAACCAGTTCTCCCAGAACGTGGACAAGCTCATGAAGGCAGGCGTCGCCGTCGAAGCAGCCAAGCAGCAGATCTACGACGAAGTTCATGGCAACTTCGCCTCCTTCCTCGCCGCCCGTCCGAAAGACGCGCCCTTCCTCTTCTGGCATGGCCCCACCAACGTGCATCGCAAGTGGGTTAAAGGCAGCGGTCTCGCCCAATGGGGCATCAATCCAGATGAATTGAAAGGCAAGCTCCCGAAGCATCTTCCCGACGTGCACGAAATTCGAGAGGACTTCGCCGACTACATGGGCGAGATTCAGGCCTTTGACGCGCAGGTCGGCACCATCGTCAAACAGGTCGAGGAAGCGGGCGAACTCGACAATACCGTCATCGTCATCAGCGGCGACCACGGCGCGCCCGGCTTCCCCGGAGGCAAATGCAATCTCTACGACTTCGGCGTCGGCGTCACGCTTGCGATCCGCTGGCCCGGCCAGCCCGGTGGGCGTTTCATCGAGGACTTCGTGAACCTGATGGACCTCGCACCTACCTTCATGGAAATCGGCGGTGCGAAGATTCCCGAAGGTGTGAACGGCAAAAGCATCGTCAGCCTCATGAAGTCGGGCAAATCGGGCCAGATCGAAGAGGAACGCGATTACGTCATCACCGGCCGCGAGCGCCATGTGAGCATCGCCCGCGAAGGCAACCTCCCCTACCCGCAGCGTGCGCTGCGCAAGGACGGCTTCCTCTACATTCACAACTTCAAACCCGACCGCATGCCCATGGGCGACTACAAACAGCTCACCGACTCCTTCACGCCCTCGCAGGACGACTTGGAAAACGAAACCTATGTCGCCTTCCCGGACATGGACGCCTCCCCGGCGAAAGCCTGGCTCATCCAGCATCGCAGCGACTCGCAGTACAAATGGTACTTCGACTACGCCTTCGCCCAACGGCCCGAGGAAGAACTCTACGACCTCAGCAAAGATCCCGGCCAGACCATCAACGTCGCCGCCGAACCCAGCTACGCCGACGTGAAGAATCAGATGGCCGCCGAACTTCTCGCCAAACTCAAAGCTGTCGGCGATCCGCGTGTCTCCCAGGATCCTGTCCCCTTTGAAAACCCTCCCTTTATCTCCGATACGAAGACCAAGCCCGCCGCCAAAGCAAAGAAAGGCAAAGGCAAGGCAAAGGCCGAATGATCAGTCCTGCTGTTCCTCCCAAAACTTCCGCAACTCGCGCAGCTGTTTCTTGTCCGGCTTGGCCACTATTTCGTGCTCCTTGGGCGTTATCAGCGCGCGCTCGCGTCGAAGTTCTGCTGCTTTTTGGTAACATTCCACGGGTGTTAGATCTTCGCTAAACTCCGGCACGCGCGGTGCACCGAGACGCTGCGGAGAAAACGCGATCACCCTCAGGGTCAGACGCAGATCTCCCCGAACGACATCCAGCACATCCCCCGGTTTCAATTCGCGTGAAGCCTTCACTGTCTGTCCGCCGATCATCACATTGCCCTTGGCACACGCCTGCGTGGCCAGGGTTCGCGTCTTGAACACGCGTACATGATGCAGCCATTTGTCGGCACGTTGATTCATGCGGCTTTGCTGTAAGTCCGCTCGCCAAAGATCGCGCTCCCTACGCGCACGATGGTGGCGCCTTCCTCGATGGCGATCTCGAAATCGTGGCTCATGCCCATGCTGAGCAGTGGAAGCGGCGCAGCGCCGAGGGTTTCGAGTTCCTCGCGCAGTTCGCGCAGCTTGACGAAATACGGCCGGCTCTTCGCCGCATCGGGATCATACGGCGGTATGCACATGAGACCGTGGATCTCGAGGCGCTTCAGCGCGTAGAGCGCTTCCAGAGTTGAGCGCAGTTGCTCGGCGCTAAACCCGTGCTTGCTGATTTCAGCAGCCAGATTCACTTCCAGATAAACCTTCGGATACAAGCCAAGCTCACCAGCGATGCGGTCGATGTCGCGCGCGAGATCGAGCGAGCCGACACTGTGGATGCACTTCACCAGCGGCAACACTTTGCGCACCTTGTTCGACTGCAAGTGACCGATGAGATGCCAGTGCAGACTGCCTGGAAGCTGCGGCGCTTTGGCGATGATCTCCTGCACCTTGTTCT
>NZ_JAGRPF010000071.1 GCF_020439865.1 Prosthecobacter sp. | reverse complement strand
CCTTCGACCTCGTCATCCTCGATGTCGGACTGCCGGACATGACCGGGTTTGAGGTGTGCAAAACGATCCGTCAGACCCGTTCGCTGCCGGTTCTCTTCCTCACCGCACGATCCAGTGAAGTGGATCGTGTGGTGGGACTGGAGATCGGTGGCGATGACTACGTCGTGAAGCCCTTCAGTCCACGTGAGCTCGTCGCCCGCGTTCGTGCCATTCTGCGTCGTGTGTCATCGGTGCCGCTGCCTCAAAACGGTCACGATGCATCCATTCCAATCATCATCGATGAAGTGCGCTGTCAGGCGATTTACTTCGGCACGGCGATGAATCTGTCGCGCTACGAGTTTCGCATGTTGAAGGCTTTCGCGGCGCATCCAGGACGCGTTTTTTCCCGAGAGCAGCTCATGGATCACGCGTCCGAGGAGCCGGATGCCTCGATGGAGCGCACGGTGGACACGCATGTCAAAACCCTGCGCGCCCGCATGCGCGGCGTGCGTGAGGGGCTTGATCCGATCGTCACGCATCGCGGCATGGGCTACTCGCTGCTCGAATCCTGGCCTGACGCATGAGCCTCACCGCACGCTTTCTTGTCGGATTCGCGCTCGTCGCCATCGTCGGCTTGAGCGTTCTGTTTTCGCAGCTCATCCGACGCGTGGAGCGGCAGTACTTTGAGGCCATCGAGGAGCCGATGGTCGATGTGGCGAACATCCTGGCCGAAATCGTCGGTGCACAGGCCAAAGATGGCATCTTGGAGCCGCAAATCGTCGAGGCTGCCATCCGCGCCGCGCAACGTCGCGATCTGAACGCACAGATTTACAACCTCAACAAGACGAAGGTGGACATGCAGGTCTATGTCACGGACGCACAGGGGCGGGTGCTGTTTGATTCGGCCGGCATCGAGAAGCCTGGCACCATCTCGAATCATCGCGACGTGAACCTGACCTTGATGGGCGAATACGGTGCCCGGTCCTCACGCACGAGCGAATACGATCCCCTTTCGATCGTGATGTATGTAGGTGCGCCGATCATCCGGAATGGTCAGACGATCGGCATGCTCAGCGTCGCCAAGCCCCAGCGCGGCGTGCTGGCTTTTGTGTGGGAGACGGAGCGCTGGCTGAAGTGGTCCATCGGCACCACGGTTGTTCTCATGCTCTTGGGCATTTACCTCGCTGCACGCTGGGCCACGCGGCCGCTGGAGGTTCTGACGCAGCACGCGCTCGCGGTGAGTCGTGGCGAGCGTTCCACCTCGCCGCACATGCCGGGCCATCAGATGAAGACGCTGGCCAAGGCGCTCGAAGACATGCGCGATGCGCTCGAAGGCCGCGAATACGTCGAGAATTATGTCCAGAGCCTCACGCATGAGTTGAAGAGCCCGGTGGCTGCGATCCTGGGCGCGAGCGAGATCCTGCAAGGTGACGTTCCGGAGCCCAAGCGCGCCCGTTTCCTGCAAAACATCCGCGCCGAGGCCGGACGGCTTCGCGATTTGCTCGAACGCCTGCTGCATCTCGCCGCGCTCGAAAAGCAGAAGTCTCTCGAGAATCGCGAGCCGGTGAACCTTGGCGAGATCATTGACCGTGCGTGGGATCATCACGCACTCATCGCCGCGGCACGCGAGGTCACCTTGAAGCGTGAGGTGACCGACGACATCTTCGTCGAAGGTGATCCCTGGCTCATCGAACTGGCGGTGAGCAATCTCATTCAGAATGCCATCGACTTTGCGCCCAAAGGCACGGCCGTGACTGTGCGCGGCTACCGGTTTGACTCGAAAGGCGTGATCGAAGTCGAGGATCGCGGACCTGGTATTCCCGATTATGCGCGCGAACGCGTGTTCGAGCGCTTTTACTCGCTGCCCCGGCCTGACACCGGCAAAAAGAGCACCGGACTCGGCCTGTGTTTCGTGAAAGAGGTCGCCGAACTGCATGGCGGCAGCGTGGAACTGACAAATCTTGAAAGCGGGGCGGGGGCGAAAGCGATGTTGATTCTCGCCGCCTGAGGGACGGCAGGTTTGACAACTCAGACCGGCTTCCCTAGTCTCGCGCACCTCGACAACCAACCATCATGAGCACACCCGAAGCCGGAAAGCCCGTTTACAACGTCAAGAACCCCTGCATCGCGAGAGTGAAGCGCATGTTTGATCTCTCCGGCCCGGACGCGCCCAAGCACACGGCGCATTACGAAATCGACCTCGCCGGTTCCGGTCTCGAATACACGCCGGGTGACTCTTTGGCTGTGCAGCCCACGAATGATCCGGCGCTCGTTGATGACACGCTCAAGGCTCTCGGTTTTTCCGGCGAGGAAATCGTGAAGCATCCGAAAACGCAGGCGGAGGTGCCGATTCGGCAGGCGCTGATCGAAGGCACGCTGATCACCGAGATCGATAACAAGCTCATCAAGGCCATCGTCGAGAAAACCGGCGGCAACACGCCGCTCGCCGAGCTTTCGCAGCCGGAGAGGAAGGAAGAGCTCAAGAACTATCTATGGGGCCGTTTCGTGATCGACCTGCTGCTCGAAAACCCGACGGCGAAGTTCACGCCGGAAGAATTCATGCTGACGCAGAAGAAGCTGAACATCCGGCTCTACTCGATCAGCAGCAGCCAGAAGGCGCATCCGGATGAAGTGCATCTCACCGTCGCCACCGTGCGCTACACCAGCCATGGCCGTGCTCGCGCCGGTGTGTGTTCCTCATTCCTCGCCGAACGCGTGACGCCCAATGAGACGCTCATCCCGTGCTTCGTGAATCACGGCAAAGGTTTCCGCTTGCCCGAGCCGCAGGAAGAAACGCCCATCATCATGTGCGGCCCAGGTACTGGCATCGCGCCGTTCCGTGCCTTCCTTGAAGAACGCAAAGCCACGAACGCCAAAGGCAAGGCCTGGCTGTTCTTCGGTGAAGTCAGCGCGAAGTCCTGCTTCTTCTACAAGGAGGAATTTGAAGCCTATCTCGCCGACGGCACGTTGACGAAGTTCAGCACCGCCTGGAGCCGCGATCAGGCCGAGAAGATCTACGTCCAGCACAAGATGCTCGAAGCCAGCGCCGAATTCTGGGCCTGGCTGGAGCAGGGCGCCATCTTCTACGTCTGCGGCGACGCCTCCCGCATGGCCAACGACGTGGACAAGGCCCTGCACACCATCATTGAAAAAGAAGGCGGCAAAACTCCCGAGGAAGCCGCCGCCTATGTTCAGGCGATGAAGGATGCAAAGCGGTATCGGCGGGATGTGTATTGAGTCGAGGGTAGGGAACGAGAAACGCTACTCCGCGTTTTCAGAACATTGGGTAACGGCGTTACTCATCCGTCGTCATTATTGCTCTCGCGTGATTGTTATCCCGTAGCTGGCACCATTGAGTCTGTGCCACCTACTGTGGACGCATCTTATTGGGCAGGTTTTTTTCAGCGGTGCCATACAATGCCTCAGAGTCACTCTGAAATTGCACAAACCATGTGCGAGGTGGAGACTGGAGAGTATCCCTTCCCAAAACCTCTACCAATCCAGATTTCTGGAGCTTCCACGTGAAGGTAGTATTGTTATTTCCAAAGACTTTCGCCCCAACGCCTCCTTCGCTGAAGGTCCACTTCGTTCCTGACTCAGCCACCCAGGTCTTTGAGACGAACCATGCAGGGTTGACTGATTGCTTTGCTGTTGGCGTCCGAGAAGTCGGTTGAATAGTCGGTTGAATCATCGTTGTTGGTGCCGAAGCCTTGCCACCAATCGAATCCAATAGCTCGGTAAGGCTGCCGTTTGCTTCGAAAACGGTCAGGAGGTTTTTTGATTCTGGATCAAAAACCACAGGGCTCAGCGTTTGCGCCAGTTTTTTGGCGACTAACGTATCGACTGGTGTGCCTGTCACTGAAGGGCCTTTCCCCTCACGCAGTCCATTAATCGATTCAGTCACCTTCCGCTGTCCATCCGGGGTTAATGCCCCAAAAACTCCTCGCACTGAGGACTGGAACTCGGGGTCATCGGGTATGGCGCTTGCCAACTTTCTCCAATCGACACCACTCAACACCCTGCCGAGACCTTGGTTTTCCGCAGCTGTTCCAAGTGTGGCGGAGACAACAATGAGGATCACGAGAATTCTGCTCATTAAACATGTCCAAAGGCGGATCAGATGGCTTGAGTGCATAAGGTTTGATTTGAATCCGAAGCGACTGTGACAAAAAAGGATCTTGAAACAAGGGGGAAAATACGACCGAATAAGCGACGGTTAGTAGTCGGCTACGTGCTTTCACACTCTGAAAGTTTTTGGCAGTTGACGCCAACTATGCCTTCGCCAGCCACAAGATCCCCGTCGCGGTCACCTGGATGTTCTTCTTCACGGGCGTGAGCTTGACGGTCTCCAGGGTGAGGACGGCGGGGTCGTATTGATCGCGGATCTTTTGCGTTTCGTTGGCCGTCTGCTGTTCGAGTTCGGCCATGTCGGCTTTGACGCGGTCGAGTTCGGCTTCGGCGGCTTTGGCTTCGGAGGACTCGCGCATTACGCGGCTGGCGCTGCTGATGGTGCGCGTCTTCAGCAGGCTTGACTTGCGGCCCATGAACGCGCCGAGGAGGCTGCTGCCGATCTGCACGACGGTGCTGAGCTTGGCGCTCGTGGCCTGGGACTTTTGCGTTTCGACTTTGAGCTCGGCCTTGGCGGCCTTGGCTTCGAGGGACTTGAGCGCCTTTTCGGTTTTCTGGCGCAGTTCCTCGATGGCGGCATCGCGCTTCTCACGGGTCGTCTGGGTGATGCGGGCTTTGAATTCGTCCTGCTTCTCGCCAGGATTGGAATACGCGTCGAGCAGCGGGCTGTAAAAGACCTCGAGCGAGTGATTCGAATAGACCCAGTCTTCGAAGTCCTTGCTGATGCTGGTGTAGGTGCTGGACTTCAGCGCGGGGCCGGGGAGGTCGGCAAAGGCGGCGTTGGCGACGGGTTCGGATTCGAACTTTGACAGATCGACGTCCTTCGGAATGTCCACGAACTTGTCCCACAGAACCTTCTGCTTTTCGATGTCGATGACGTTGACGAGCGTGATGCTGCTCTTGCCGGTGATCTTGCGTTTGGCGTCGTCGAAGTTCACCACAGCGCTGCGCAGGATGGCCGGCACGTAGGTGATGCGTTCGCCGTCTTCGTCCGTCGGTTGGAACAAGGCGGTGGCATT
>NZ_JAGRPF010000070.1 GCF_020439865.1 Prosthecobacter sp. | reverse complement strand
CGACGAGAAAGGCAAAACCGGTCTCAAACGGGCCGAGGCGACCATCCTCGAAGGCGGTGTCGAAATGGCGGAGAAGGCGGTGTTGGACGGATTCACGGTCACTGGCGTCGGGAAGTATGACGAAAAGGTCTGGCAGCATCATTTTGACACGCAGGGCAATGAGCAGCCGCACGAGCACATTGGCGAGGCGGGCAAGCCGGGCATCGCGGTCAATACGGAGTGCAGCGTGTTGAACAACATCGTCCACCACATCGGCTACACCGGCATCGCAATCACGGGCGAGAAGATCACGTCGCGGATCTCTGGAAATGTTTGTTATCGCAACATGGGCGGCGGGATCGGATCGATGAAGGGCTCCACGGCTGTGATCGAGGACAACACCTGCTACGAGAATTTCTACGCCGGCATCGGTTGCGACGCAGCGAGCCCCGTCATTCGTAACAACCTCTGCAATGACAACGTCCGCGCCGGCATCGGCGTCAGCGAAGGTTCATCGCCAAAAGTCACCGGCAATCGTTGCTTCCACAACCGCCGTGCCGGCATCGGCATCCGCACGGGAGCGGACACACGCCCTGTCGTGGAGAACAACGAATGTCGCGACAATGCGATGGCAGGGATTGGCGTCGAGGAAGGCGCGCGTCCCACTTTGCTGAACAATAAAATCATCAACAACAAGCTCGTTGCCATCGGCGTCGTAGGAAGCTCAGAAGCGATCATTCAAGGTAACGAGCTTTCCCGCGAGGGTGGGCTGCCTCCGATGATCGTGGTGCTGGGAGGATGCTCGGCTACAATCACCGGCAACACCATTCGAGGTGGCGGCATCGCGGGCATTCTGGTCAAAGGCAAGGCCGACATTCGCGATAATCATTTCTTTGGCAGAGGGGGCGGCACCAAGCCGCCCGCCAATCAGGCGATCTGGGCGCACGACGGAGCCGAGGTGACCATCGGCTCGAACGAAGTGGAGGGATGGAAGCAGGAGCTCAATGCCGCGAAAGGCGCCAAGGTCACTCGTTCACCACCTGCATCCAAGCCATGAAGACGGTTGCTGCTTTCGTTTGGATTCTCTCGGTTATGCGCGTGCTGGCGGCGGAGACGTCACGACCGAACATCCTTTTCATCTACACCGATGACCAGAGCCAGCGGACGCTAGGCTGTTATCGCGATGAAGGTGCGTGGCCGTGGGTTCACACGCCGAATATCGATCGCATTGCCGCTGAAGGCGTGCGTTTCACCACCGCGTACGGCGCATCGTGGTGCTCGCCCAGCCGGGCCTGCGTGATGACGGGCTTGCTGCCGCATGGCATTCACGGCGTTCATTTGAGAGGCGTCACGGCCAAAGGGGAGGCCTACGATCCACAAGCAGTGCGCTTCTGGCCTGCGGAGCTCCGCAAGAGCGGCTACACCACGGCGCACATTGGCAAATGGCACATCGGACAGAACGCCGGTCATGGTACTTGGTGGGATCACTCGGTTGTGTGGGATCAAAACGTCATCAAAGGCGACTGGTACAACAATCAGGATCTCTCCATCGACGGTGCGCCGCCGAAAACGGTGCCCGGCTACACCACCGATGTGTTCACGCGGTTCGCCTCCGACTTCATCCGCCAGAAGCACGACAAGCCATGGATGCTCTGGCTGTGCTACAACGCGCCGCACCTGCCGAACACGACCCATCCGCGCCACAAGGACCTCTACACCGATGCGCCGGTGGAGATTCCTGCCGACATCTTCGGCCCGCGTCCGCACAAGCCGGCCTACATGCATGAATACACGATGTTCAAAACGGCCGAGGATGGTTCGCCGCGCTATGGAGGCAAGCCGCTGCCAGATGTGGTGCGTGCTTACAACCGGCTCGTCAGTGCGGTGGACGAAGGCGTCGGCGAGCTTCGACGTGCGCTGGAGGAATCCGGCCAGCTCGACAACACGCTGATCATTTATACCTCCGATCAGGGCTTTGCGTGGGGCGAGCACGGCTTCGCATGGAAGGTCGGTCCATATGATGCCTGCCTGCGCATGCCGCTGTTATTTCGCCTTCCCGGACCGATCGCCAAGGGCGGCGTGTGCAAGCAACCTGCGACGATTGTCGATGTCATCCCGACGCTTCTCGGTTTCGCGCAGGTGCCGCTGCCGTGGGAGATGCATGGTCACGACCTTCGCCCGCTGCTGCGCGATCCTTCCTCGGGTTCCGACCGTCCGGTGATGATGGAGCACATTGGATTTCGCTTTGGCGATGCCCTCCCCGAAGATGTGCTTAGCAAGGCGGTCACACCGCGGAACCATGTGCCATGGTGGCAGTTTCTCCGGCAGGGCCGATACAAATACGTCAACACGCTGGTGCCGGACGAGATGGAGGAGCTTTACGATCTGGAGTCAGATCCGCAGGAACTGAAGAATCTCGCTCTGGATGCCTCGTTTCGCTCCATGCTGGAGGAGTATCGCGACAAACTGAAGGTCGAATTGAAGCGCACAGGAGCCGCTCCGGTCTTTGCCACGCCGTTTGCCAAACAATGAACATTCGCGGGCTCATCGTATCCCTGGGGCTGCTCGCCGCGATCACCATCGGTCACGCCGCGGATCCTACGGACGTGGTGTTCACGGCGGACATCGACGGTTCCTCGGAGCGCTACGTTGAGCTCCTGCCTCCCGAGTTCGATGATCGGATGTCGCACGATGTCGTGATCGCGCTGCACGGGCACGGGTCGGATCGCTGGCAGTTCATCAGGGACAAGCGCGGTGAATGCCAGGGCGTTCGCGATGCCGCGGCGAAATACGGACTCATAGTCGTGTCACCCGACTATCGCGCCAAAACATCCTGGTTGGGTCCCAAGGCGGAGGCGGATGTGGTTCAAATCATCACCGAGATCAAACGACGGCATCATGTGAGCCGCGTGTTCATCGCCGGTGGTTCGATGGGCGGCACCGCGGCGCTCACCTTCACAGCACTGCATCCAGATTTGATCGCAGGCGTTTGCAGTCTCAACGGCACCGCCAACCTCGTTGAATACGACAAGTTTCAGGAGGCCCGAACGGCTTCGTTTGGTGGCAGCAAGACGGAGGTGCCGGAGGAGTACAGGAAGCGCAGCGCCGAGTTCTTCCCTGAGAGGTTTACCATGCCCACTGCTTTCACCACCGGCGGTCAGGACACGATCGTGCCGCCGCAAAGTGTGCTGCGACTCGCGGAGAAGCTGAAGCAGGCAAAACGCAAAGTGCTGGGCATCCATCGTGAAACCGGCGGGCATTCCACGAACCTCGAAGACACGATGACGGCGATGGAGTTTGTCCTGAGTCAGGCTGGAAGCATTCCTTCATCTGATAGACAGGCGATGCTTTCGAGCGCGTCCGAGACGATGGCGCAGTCGGCCAATGCCGATCTTCGTGCCGACGCGGAGGTCTTTGCCAAAGGCATCACCTGGGCGCTTCGCTACGACACGGCTCTGCAAGCAAGCGACGTCGATCTCATCAAAAGAGCGCAAGCACGCGTTGCGCAAAGGACTGAAGCGTTAAAGGCGGGTCACATGCCTTGGATTGCAAAGAAGGGAAAGGTGGTTCGCGGCTTCATCTCCGCGGTCGATGGCTCCGTTCAGCCTTACGGCCTCATCATTCCGAAGAACTACGATGGCGCAAAACCCATGCGGCTTGATGTTGTGTTGCATGGCAGTTCGAAGCCGGTGGGCATGAGCGAGCTGAAATTCATCAATCGCTTCGACGAGGGCGATGATGACAAGGGCAACGCGCCGGATGTGGATTACATCGAACTGCATCCGCTTGGGCGTGTTGAGAACTGCTACCGCTGGGCGGGCGAGACGGATGTGTTCGAGGCCATCGAGGCGGTTTGCCGAAACTACAAGATCGACCGCGACCGCATCGTGCTGCGTGGCATGAGCATGGGTGCATCAGGCACGTGGCACCTCGGCTTGAAGCATCCGGACCGCTTTGTCGCCATCGGGCCGTATTGCGGCTACGTGGACACGCATCGCTTCTCCGAGACGCCGATTCCGAATTTCATCAAGGTCGGTCCGCTGCCGCCGCATCAGGAGATCGGTCTGCACATGCTCGACTCCATCGACTACGCCGCCAACGCCAGCATGGTGCCGGAGATCGCCTGCATCGGTGACAAGGACGTCTTTTTCCAATCGCACGTCCACATGGGCGAGGTTTTCGCGAAGGAGGGCATTCCCTTCGTGAATCTCATCTCTCACGGCACCGGTCATGTAATTGATCCAAAGACGCACACCGAACAGATGCGCCGCATCGGTGAATACGCGGCCAAAGGACTCGATCACGATCCGAAGCAGATGCGCTTCGTGACGTGGACGCTCAAATACAACCGCTGTCACTGGCTGGAACTGCTCGCGCTCGGCAAGCACTACGAGCGAGCGGAGTTTCGAGCGAGCGTGAGCGATGGTGATGTGATCGAAGTGGGCGAGGCGCGCAACATCACTCGCTTTGCTCTGCATCGAGCGGTTTCGAAGCTGCGAATCGACGGAACCGAGATCGCCTTGCCCAAACAGCCCGGTGGCAAAGCTCTAGTGTTCTCCAAAAGCGGCGACACATGGCGCTGCGATGGTCTGCGCGATGAAATTGCGCTCACCGGCAAGCAACCCGGCCTGGAAGGCCCCATCGATGATGCGTTTGCCACGCCCTTCCTCTGCGTGCGTGGCACGGGAAAGCCGTGGAATGCCAAGGTGAACGCGTGGGCACAGGAGAACCTGAAACGCTTCGAATACGAATGGGCGCGCTACATGCGCGCCGATCTGCCAGTGAAGAACGACACCGATGTGACCGAGGCGGATGTGCGCGACAAGCATCTCATTCTCTTTGGCGATCCCGGCAGCAACTCATGGATCGCCAAGGCGCTTCCGAAGTTGCCCATGACATGGACGCACGAGGAAGTGCAGTTGGGTGATCGAAAACAACCGTTTGCCGATTACGCCCCCGTTTTTATCTGCGCCAGCCCGCTTGCGTCGAATCGCTATATCGTCATCAACAGCGGCCATACGTTTCACGAGAATGAGTTTGCGGCCTTCAATTACCTGCTGTTCCCGCGACTTGGCGATTGGGCGGTGGTGAAGGTCGATGTCGAGGAACCGGTGGCGGCGGGATATTTTGATGAGGAGTGGAAGTAGCATAGCCTTTCTAGACTGTGAAGGACGCATCTCGATATGGTAAGGCACAGTAGCTCCCAGAACACAGGCTGGAAAGCCTATGCTACAGCTACCACTCATCGCCTTCGATGAGCGGCGGCTCCTCACGAAGCGTATCGCTCGCTGGACCGAGACATTCTTCGGCGATACCTACCGTTGCTTGTCCGGCGCCCATCCTCGCCTTCGATGGATTGTTCCAAATGTAGCGGACGATTTTCTGGAAATGCGCAGAGTGACGCACGATGCGATCAAAACTCTCCTGCTGCCACAGTGCACCCACCCTGCCGAGGTGGCCGTTGATCTCGCGAGCCGTAAAGCCTTTCCATGACTGCGTGAGCTTGTCGAGTGACCTGCCGGGCGACGGTGTCACCAGAAGATGCACATGATTTGGCATCACCACGAAGGCGTGCATGGACTGGCGCGTGCCCTCGAAGAACACAAGGGCGTCGCTGACGATCTGCCTCACAGATTCTTGACGGAGAAGGCACGAGCCATGGCATTCGTCGGCAGTCCGCTCCGCCTGCAGCCATTGGCTTCGCTGAAATGCCTCACATTTCAAAGCGAGTGCGGGAGGTAAGGCACCATGGCTTTGAATGGCAAGATCCACCCGTGCGTGCCACGCCGCGGCTTCACGTTTCATGCGCGCCCAAACCTCAACTGGAATGGAGTCGATTTGGCGGAAGGTGACGAAGTAGGTTGCGGCCTCCTGGCGCCAGTGAGGCAGATTGCGAGTGTGGATTCGCAGCGCCTTTTGCTCGTCGAAGTAACCGATGCCGTCCGGCACTTGGATCGAATGCTCGGCAGGGGCAGGATTGAGGCGTAGCATTGCCTTTCCAGGCTGTGTGATCTGGTGAAGAAAGCAATCAAAGTCTGTGTGGTGGCGGTTCGAGAAGACGTTTTTCACAGGCTAGAAAGCCTATGCTACGCCGCCGCATCCTCATCGCCGAATGCAAACAGGAGGTCTCCACCTTCAACCCGCACCTGAGCGGGTATGACGACTTTGGCATCCGTCGCGGGCAGGAATTGATCGATTACCATCGAACCGTGCGAAACGAGGTCGGCGGAGCGCTGAGTGTGTTCGATGCGATGCCGAATGTTGGACTGGTGCCGGCCTACAGCGCCTTCTTCATCACATCGGGCGGGACGTTGGCAAAAACGGCTTGGGAACGCATTGCCAACGAGCTGCTGGATGCGATTCGCACGGCTCCGCCGGTCGATGGCGTGTATTTCTGCATGCACGGCGCGATGGCGAGCGAGTCGGAACTCGATCCCGAAGGCTGGCTACTGGCCGAAACGCGCAAAATCGTCGGCGACAAGGTGCCCATCGTCGTTTCGCTCGATCTGCACGGCATTTTGACGGATCGCATGATCGAGCAGAGTGATGCGGTTGTGGCCTATCACACTTACCCGCACGTCGATTTCTTCGAAACAGGCCAGCGCGCGGCTAAACTGCTGCTGCGCATCATGCGTGGCGAGGTGAAGCCGGTGACGGCCAAGGTCACGGTTCCAGCGCTTGTGCGAGGTGATGAGCTCATCACTGCCACCGGTTCAATTCGGCATGCGGTGAATGCGGCGAAGGAGATCGAGCAAAGTTCGCGCGGCCTGTCCGCGGCCATAATGTGGGGAAATCCGTTCACCGATGTGCCCGAACTCGCCTCGTGGGCCTTTGTGGTGACGGACAACGATCCCGAGTTGGCCAAACGCGAGGCGTTGCGCATCGCGAACCTGTTTTGGGAGCATCATGAGAAGATGCGCGTGCCGCTGAAGAGCCTCGATGAGATGGCGGCCATCGTGAAGACGCACACGAGCGGCACGCTCGGCCTCGTAGACGCTGCGGATGCAACCAGCTCCGGCGCGTCCGGCGACAGCAATGCGATCCTGCGCAAACTCATCGAGACCGGCTGTACGGTGCGCACGCTGATGCCGATCGTCGATGAACCAGCGGTGAAGAGGGCCTTTGCGGCTGGAATCGGCGCGACGATCACGACCCAGATCGGCGGCACGCTCGATCCGCAGCGTTTCACACCGATTGAAATCACCGCGCAGGTGCGCTTGCTCGCGGACGGTCGTTTCCGCAGCGAATCATTCGGCGAAGAATGGCTCGCAGGTCCCACGGCGGTGCTGGAGGCCGGAAACTTCACGCTCGTGGTCAGCAGCCGTGCCGTGAACCTTTATGATCGCTCGTTCTTTTACGCCCACGGGCAGAATCCGGCACGATTCGATGCCGTGGTGATCAAATCGCCTCATTGCCAGCCGCACATGTATGCCGACTGGTGCACGCAGATGGTGCATGTCGATGCGCCCGGATCCTCCAGTGCCAATCTGCCTTATCTCGGTCACACGCGCTGCGCCCGGCCGATGTTCCCGCTCGATGCGGATGTGCCTTTTCAACCTCAAGCCAAACTTTTCACACGCGTTGTAGCATAGGCTTTCTAGCCTGTGTTCTTCTGCATTAAATCTCATCAAGCCCACAGCCTAGAAAGGCTATGCTACTCTCATGAAGATCACTGAAATCCACTGCGCAGGTCTGCGCGGCGCCACTCCTGAAGGCGGCTGGAGCAATGAGCTCCGGCCTGAAGACTGCGTTCACACGCTCGTCACCGTGCACACCGATGAAGGACTCGTCGGACTCGGCAGCGTATTCACAAACGATGCGCTGGTGAAGGCCGCGCTGGCGGTGCTGGAGCCGCTCTATCGCGGCGAGAACGCGCTGGAGCCGGAACGGGTGAGCGAGAAGCTGCATCAGCACATGTTCTGGCTTGGGCGCGGCGGCTCGATCACGCATGCGATCAGCGGCATCGACATCGCATTGTGGGATTTGCTTGGCAAGGCGACGGGGCAGCCGGTGGGGCGGCTTCTTGGCGGGCGCTATCGCGAGCGTGTGCAGCCGTATGCGTCGCTGCTGATGGATGAACCGGCAAAGATGAAAGATCATCTGCTCGCGGTGAAGGCGCAGGGCTTTCGCGCCTTCAAGATCGGCTGGGGGCCGTTTGGGCGTCGCAATGCGAAGACGGATGAAGCCATCGTCAAAGCCGCGCGTGAGGCCGTGGGTGCGGACAACAAGCTCATGGTCGATGCCGGCGGCAGTGACGCGCATTGGACGAACGGCTACAAGTGGGCGCTGAACACGGCGAAGATGCTCGCTGACTATGACGTGCATTGGTTCGAAGAAGCCCTCACGCCCGACGCGCTCGAGGACTTCGCGAAGCTGCGCGAGCATTCGCCTGTGCCGATCAGCGGTGGCGAGGTGCTCACGCGGCGTCAGGCCTTCCAGCCGTTTCTTGAAGCGCGTGCGTTCGACATCATCCAGCCGGACGTGACGAAAGTCGGTGGCATCAGCGAGGAGCGGCGCATCGCGTGGATGGCGCAGGAGCACGGCGTGCAGTTCATTCCACATGGCTGGAACACGGCGGTCGGTCTCGCAGCCGACCTGCACCTCGCGTCTGCGTTTCCGGGCACCGATCTGGTCGAGTATCTCACTGGATCGCCGTTCATCGACGAGATCACCGTTGGAGGATGGAAGCTCGATGCCGACGGCATGCTGGAGATCCCGGCGAAGCCCGGCCTCGGTCTCGAACTTGATCCCGACGCCGTGGCGAAATACACTGGCGGGGAGAAGTTGCTCTGAGACGACGTTTAGAAAAGAGTGTCCCCTTACCAGCAGTTCATCACCCAAACACGACGCGATTTCCTCGCGACGAGTTCGTGCGGGCTCGGAACGCTGGCGCTGGCTTCACTTTTGAAACAGGACGGTCTGCTGGCCGATGAGGCGAGCTTGCCGGCGAATCCGCTGGCGACGCGTGTCTCGCATTTCGCGCCGAAGGCGGAGCGCTGCATCTTCATCTTCCTCGAAGGCGGGCCGTCGCAGATGGACCTCTTTGATCCGAAGCCGTTGCTGAACAAATACGACGGCCAGCCGCTGCCCGACTCGATCGTGGGCGATGCGAAGTTTGCCTTTCTGCAAAAGGACACGGCCACGGTGATGGGCACGAAGCGTGTCTTCAAAAAGCACGGGCAGTGTGGCATGGACATCAGCGATCTGCTGCCGCACATCGCCACCTGCGCGGATGACATCGCGCTGGTGCGCTCGATGCACACGAACCAGTTCAATCATCTGCCCGGCCAGCTCATGCTGAACTGCGGCGCGGCTTTGCTCGGGCGTCCGAGCGTCGGCTCGTGGGTCACGTATGGACTCGGCAATGCCTCGCAGGAGCTGCCGTCGTATGTCGTGATGGTCAGCAAGGGCCGCGGACTGCCCGGCGGCAGCTCCACTTGGTCGAGCGGCTTTTTGCCCTCATCGTATGCGGGCGTGATGTTTCGCAATGGAGCCGCGCCCGTTTTGAACCTGAACAACCCGGACGGCATCACGCCGGAGATGCAGTCGGCGAGCATTCGTGCGCTGAACGATCTGAATCGTCTTCAACACAAGCACATTGGCGATCCCGAGATCGCGGCGCGCATCAACAGCTACGAGCTGGCGTTCCGTATGCAAAGTACCGCGCCGGAACTGGTCGATCTCAACGGCGAGTCGCAGGCCACGCTCGATGCCTACGGCGTGAACCGCATCGAGCCGCCCATCAAGAGCAACCTCGGCGGCATCGGCAATTTCCAGGTCTTCTCGCGTCACTGCCTGCAGGCACGGCGCATGGTCGAGCGCGGCGTGCGTTTCGTGAACATCATCCACGCCTCGTGGGATCATCACAGCGCGCTCGATCCGCAGCTCGCGCACAATTGCCAGATGGTCGATCAACCCATCGCCGCGCTGCTAAAGGACCTCAAACAACGCGGCCTGCTCGACACCACGCTCGTCGTCTGGGGTAGCGAGTTCGGCCGCACTGCGCTCGGCGAGAACCGCAAAGGTTTCACCAAGGTCACCGGCCGCGATCATCATCCGTATGCCTTCAGCCTGTGGATGGCCGGCGGCGGCATCAAAGGCGGTCAGGTGTATGGCGAGACCGACGACTTCGCCTGGCACGTCGCCCGCGATCCCGTGTCCATCCACGACTTCCACGCCACGATCCTGCACCTCTTCGGCCTCGATCACCACAAGCTCAGCTACCGCTTCCAAGGCCTCGACTTCCGCCTCACCGGCGTGAACCCCGCGAAGGTGGTGAAGGGACTGGTCAGCTGAGCCCCCACCTCACTTCCCGCTCGCGCTTTGCTCTGAACTCACAGGGATGAAATCCTTCATCTCCCACACGGCGGGTGATCCTTTGCGTTGCATGGCCAGCCAGTTCAACGCCGCCTGATGGACGATCTCGTGGCCGCCCTCAAAGATGGTGACGCGTGTGTTCCCGCTCGTGGCACGGAAAAGTGGCTTCTTGAGGCCATAACTCGCGTCCGGTACAGCAGGTGACCATCCGGCAGGCAGCGTTTGCGTCGCAAAGTAGCTCTGAATGCCTGCGGGATCGAGCCGTGCCTCCGGTTTAACCACGACATTGTAGGCCCTCAGCGAATGCTCGAACGGCACGCTGCCCTTGCGGCCGTCATGAACGCCGTGCGCGATGTCGAGCGGCACCGAAGCTGCTTTCGCGAGGCAGCTCTCCGGCGAACGCTTCCATGCATCAGCATCATCCTTCGTCGGCACCTTGCCAAGCGCATCGACGATGTTCTGCGCGTACTTGTCACTCTTGCCGTTCTTGGTGTGCTCGGCGTGCCAGCGGGCCACATCACCGATTCCGCACCACGCGCTCACGCCGGCCCAGATCTCAGGATGACGCCCTGCCATGAGCATCGCCATGTGCCCGCCGCCACTCACGCCGATGAGATAGATGCGCGACTCATCGATCGCCGTCTGCTTCTTCGCCCATTCGACGGCCTCCACGACGTCCTGCACGGCGCGGTCGCTCCCCAGAGCATGCGGAGTCCAATTGGGACCGCGAAAATCCGGATGCACGAAGGCCCAGCCTTGCGCGACGGCCCACTGCGCATACACGGCATCACCACCGGCGGAGGCGTAGTTGCTGCTCCAAGTGTGCAGGCCAACGAGCAGCGGCTTTTTCTCTGTGGAGGCCGGAGCGAACCACATGGCCTTCTGTGCCACACCATCACTTGCGGGGATCTCGACCTTCGTGACGTGAGCAGGCCAGTTTTGTGCGAATGCAGAAGCGGTCATGCTGAGAACGAAAGATAAAAGGGTAAAACGAAACATGATGACGCAAAACGACTCTCGGGGGCGTTTGTTTGCGTCATGAAATGGCTCCTCATTCCTGCCCTCGCCGTCTCCGCCATTGCCGCCGACACTCCCACGCTGCATCCAAAGGCATCGCCACTGCCGCACACGCATCAGGGCCCGTTTGTGACCACCGCTGACGGCGGCGTGCTTTGCGTCGGCACAAAGAGCGCTCTTCGCAGCACCGACGATGGCCGCACGTGGACGGAATCACCCCTCTTCGCCGATCCGACCAAGTTTGCCGTGAGCAATGAACGGGCGCTGCTGCGCACACGCGAGGGCGTCATCATCTCCGCGTGGATGAACGGCGCGGAGCGCAAGCAGCCGCCAGGCTGGCACTGGGGCGAGAACAGCGTGGCGTGGACGGACTTTGTGCTGCCGACTTACACCTGCCGCAGCACCGACGACGGCAAGACATGGGAGCCGCCCGTGAAACTCAGCGATCCCTGGTGCGGCTGCATTCACTCGCTCATTCAGATGAAAAGCGGTCGCGTCGTCCTCGTGGGCCAGGAAATCATTCCGCAGTGGCGGCATGCCACGGTCATGTGGGCATCGGACGATCTGGGCAAAACGTGGCAGCGCGGTGATGTGCTCGATTACGGCATCGGCGAGCACGACCACGCCGGCAGCATCGAGGGCAGCGTCATCGAGCGCGTGGATGGCTCGCTCTACCTGCTGCTGCGCACGGAGTCCGGCTTTCTGTGGGAGGCGACTTCCAAAAACGGCCTGAAATGGACCGGATTGAAGCAGACAAAGATCAAGTCGGTCACCTGCTGCCCGCAGATGGCTCGCCTCGCCGATGGACGCATCGCGCTGCTGTGGAATGCGCCGCCGCGTCATGATCCCAACAGCGGCAGCAGCCGAGCCGAGCTCTCGCTCGCGTTTTCGAGCGATGAAACAGCCTCGTGGAGCAAGCCGGTGATCGTCGCCGCGAACTACGCACCCGGTGGGCGCGTGTCCTATCCCTATTTGTATGAGCGCAGGCCCGGCGAGCTGTGGATCACCACGATGCAGGGCGGCCTGCGCATGAAGGTGAACGCCGCCGACCTCGGCGAGGGCGAGATTCCTGTCTTCGTGCCGCCACCGAAGGCCGTGCCAAAGCCCGGCGGCATCTTCATGTTTGGCGACAGCACCACCGCACCGCGCGGCAGTGTGAAAGTCTATGCCGACCGCGTGAACACGATGCTTCAAAGCATCGGCTCCAGCCTCAGCGTTTACAACGCGGGCGTGCCTAGCAACACCACGGTGCAGGCCGTCAAACGTCTGCAGACCGATGTGCTCGCCTACAAACCGCGCATCGTCGTCATGCAGTTCGGTATTAACGACAGCGCCATCGACGTGTGGAAAAAGCCGCCCGCCACGCAACCACGTGTGAGTTTGGAGAATTACATCGCCAACTACCGCTCGATGATTGCCGCCGCGCAAAAAGCAGGCGCCAAAGTCATCCTCATGACCACCAACCCGCTGCGCTGGCATTCGAAGACTCGCGAACTTTACGGCAGGCCGCCCTACAAACCGGAAGCCGAGGACGGGTTCGAATCGCCCACGCTCCTCGGATACAACGACGCCCTCCGCGCCCTCGCCAAGGAACTGAATGTGCCGCTTGTCGATGTCCACGCCGCGTATGCCGGCTTTGCCGCGAAAAAGAAGACCACCGTCGCCGACATGCTCCCTGACGGCATGCATCCTGGCGACCTCGGCCACGAACTCGTCGCCGAACTGCTCGTTCCAGCGATTCGCGAGGCTGTACGCTAACCGTGTCCCACCGCGAGACAGCAGCTTTGCTTCGCGTATCCACCTCATGAGAGTCTTCCTGCTTCTACTCCTCACCTCCGTCTCCGCCCTCGCGATCCAAATCGCGCCGTTCCGTGCCGATGTGACACCGCCGGTCGGTGCGCCGTTGTGCGGCGGGCTCGTCAAACCGGCGGTGGGTGTGAGCGAGCCGCTGCTGGCGCTCGGCATGGTGTTGCTGAGCGATGACAAACCCGTCGTGCTTTGCGCGATCGATTTCTGCGAGATTCGCGGAACGGATCATAGGCACTGGCGGGAGGTATTGGCGAAAGCCGCGGGCACTTCAGCTGAACGCGTCGCGTTGCATTCGCTGCATCAGCACAATGCGCCGCTGGTGGACAATGCCGTGCAGAAGCTGCTGCCGGAGATTGGCATCATCGACGCCGAAGCGACAGAAAAGGCGCTGGCCGGCATCGCCGCGAGCATTGAGGCCGCCTTGAAAAAGCCGCAGACCATTACGCACGTCTCGACCGGCGAGGCGAAGGTCTTGCAGGTGGCCGGGAACCGGCGGGTGCAGGTCGTCAATGGGAAGGTCGGCAAGATGCGCGGCAGTGCGTCGAAAGATGCGGAGCTGCGGGCGCTGCCGGAGGGCGTGATCGATCCGATGCTGAAGACGATCAGCTTTTGGAATGGCGACACCAAGCTCGCTGCTCTGCACTACTACGCCACGCATCCGATGAGCTACTACGGCGACGGCATCGTCAGCCATGACTTCGCCGGGATCGCGCGTGAACGCCGCACGCAGGAGGACGGCGTGCCGCACATCTACTTCACCGGCTGCGGCGGAAACATTGGCGCGGGCAAATACAACGATGGCACGCCTGAAATGCGTCCGCTGCTCGCCGAACGCATGCACGCCGCGATGGTCGAGTCGGAGGCGAACGCCAGGCGTGTGCCGCTGACCACCATCGCGTGGCGGCATGTGCCGGTCGTGTTGCAGCCGAATCCCGATTTCCCGGAGGAACGCATCCTGAAGGTGATGCAAAACAGCGCTACCTCGACCTCACAGCGCATCACGGCCGCGCTGCGCATCGGCTTCATCCGCCACCGCGAACCGATTCCCTTCACCAGCCTGCTTCTCGGTGACGAGGTCTGCCTGCTGCATCTGCCGGGCGAAAGTTTCGTCGAATATCAGCTCTTCGCGCAGCAGCAACGTCCGGGCGGCTTTGTCTGCACGGCGAGCTATGGCGACGGTGTGACCGGCTACATCCCGCTGGAGCATTCCTTCGAAGAGGGCGGTTATGAACCCTCGCAGGCCTACGCGGCGCCGGAGTCCGAAAAAACTATGAAGGAAACGATTGAGAGATTGCTGCGACCCGCAGCGAAATAACTTCATGCCCCCCGCTTCCGGAATCCTCCTGTGCCTGCTCCTCGCCGTCAGTGTGACGCGTGCGGCGCAGCCTGTCGCGATTGATTGGGCGGCGGCGCGTCAGCACTGGTCGTTTGTGCCGCCGAAGGCGCAGGCTTTGCCGAAGGTGAAGGACTCCGCGTGGCCGCGGGAGCGCGTGGATCATTTCATCCTGGCGCAGATGGAAAAGCACGATCTCACGCCGACTTCGGAAGCGGATGCGCCGACCTTGATCCGCCGCGTGACTTTTGATCTGACCGGCCTGCCACCGACGCCGGAGGAAGTGCGCGCGTTTTTGGCCGACACCAAACCGGACGCGTATGCGCGGCTCGTGGACGGGCTGCTGGGCCGTCGTGCGTTTGGCGAGCGGATGGCGAGCCTGTGGCTCAATCTCGCGCGTTATGCCGAGGATCAGGCGCATCAGGTGGGCAACAACTCCTCGCTCAATTATCCCAACGCCTGGCGCTATCGCGACTGGGTCGTCGCGGCCTTCAATGCGGATGTTCCGTATGATGCGTTCATCCAGAAACAGCTCGCGGTCGATTTGATCGAGCCGCAGAACAAGGCGGACCTGCCGGCGCTGGGATTCCTCGGACTCGGGCACAAGCTGTATGCGCGCGGCCGGCTCGATGTGCAGGCGGAGGAATGGGCCGAGCAGGTGGACACCGTCTCGCAGACTTTTCTCGGACTCACGGTCGCCTGCGCACGCTGCCACGATCACAAATTCGATCCCATCACCACGCGTGACTACTACGCGATGGCCGGTGTGTTTGCCTCGATGACCAAGGTCAGCCTGCGGCCCGACGGCAAGGACGAGGATGGGAAGACCAATGCTGACAAGATGGATCCCGGCACGTTGCACATCGTGCGCGACGACAAGCCGCATGATCTGCCGGTGTATGATCGCGGCGATGTGGAATCACCCGGCGCGACGGTGCCGCGCGGTTATCTGCAGGTGCTGAGCAAAAACGAGCCGGTGAAGTTTCACCAAGGCAGCGGCCGTGCCGAGCTCGCGAATCAGATCGTTGATCCTGGGAATCCGCTCACGGCACGCGTGTTCGTGAACCGCATGTGGGACATGCTTTTCGGCAAGCCACTGGCGCGCACCACGAGCAACTTCGGCGCGACGGGCGACAAGCCCACGCATCCTGAACTGCTCGATGACCTCGCCGTGCGCTTCGTGCAGAGCGGATGGTCGGTGAAGCAGCTCGTGCGTGAACTCGTGCTCTCCGCGACCTATCGCCAGAAGAGCCAGGGCAGCGAGTCGAACGTGCAACTCGACGAAGCGAACACGTATTTCTGGCGAATGAACCGCCGCCGTCTCGGCATCGAGCAGTATCGCGACGCCGTGCTCGCCGTGTCGGGTGACTTGCAGAGCGATGGCGGCCGGTCTCTCGATGTTGACGCCGCTGATCATCACAAGCGCACGCTCTACAGCAAAGTCAGCCGTCGTGAGCTCAACAAGACGCTCATGCTGTTCGACTATCCGGATGCGAACGTCCACGCCGCGCGCCGCTCCAGCAGCACCACGCCGACGCAGAAGCTCTTTGTGATGAACAGCCCCTTCATCATCGCCGAAGCGCGCTCGCTCGCTGCACGGCTCCAAAAACTCCCCGATGACGACGCGCGTATCCGCCAGGCATATGCGCTGCTGTTTGCTCGCGAACCTGAGGCCGATGAGTTGGCGCTCGCGCGTGATTATCTCCAGCAAACCGCCGCAGATTCCAACATGACCGCCTGGGAACAGCTCTCCCAGGCGCTTCTGGCAACGAACGAAATGCTCTATGTGGACTGATCCGACATCGCCTCGGCCCTTGCTCACCCGCCGCGACGTTTTGCAGCGTCTCTCGGCAGGCTTTGGCGCGATCGGACTCGCAGGGATGGTGAATGCGATGCCGAAGCAGCAGATCACGCCGCGTGCGAAGCGCGTGATCTTCCTGTTCATGAACGGGGCGCCGTCGCACATTGACACTTTCGATCCCAAGCCCGCGCTGAAGAAATACGAGGGCCAGCAGCCCTCGGGAAAACTCTACAAGGCGCCGCAGACGAGCGGCTTCATGTCATCGCCGCTGAAGTTCGAGCGCTGCGGTCAGAGCGGCATCGAAGTGAGCGAGAGCCTGCCGCGACTTGGCAGCATCATCGACGACTGCTGCGTCATCCGTTCGATGCACACCGACGTTCCGAATCACGAGCCTGCGCTGCTCATGATGAACACGGGCAACATCCAGCCGATCCGTCCATCGCTCGGCTCGTGGGTGCTGTATGGCCTCGGCAGCGAAAATGAAAACCTGCCCGGTTTCGTCGTGCTGCGACCCACGCCGAACATCGTGGTCGGACCAGCGTTGTGGAGCAATTCCTTCCTGCCCGCCGAGTATCAGGCCACGGGCGTCATTACTTCTGACATGGCCGTGGACAAACTCGTCGCCAACGTGCGCAATCCTATCCTCAGCAGCACGCAGCAGCGCCGCCAGCTCGACTTCATCCAGCGGCTGAACGAACGCCACGCCGCCCTGCGCGGTCATGACACCGCGCTCGAGGCGCAGATCAAATCCATGGAAACCGCGGCGCGCATGCAGACCGCCGCCAGCGATGCCTTCGACATCAGCCGTGAGCCGGCGAAGACGCGCGAGATGTATGGCGACACGCCCTTTGGCCGCTCCTGCCTGCTCGCACGTCGCCTGGCCGAGGCAGGCGTGCGCTACACCAGTGTCTATTACACCAGCAGCAACAACCAGCCCTGGGACACGCACAGCGACCACTACAAGCGACATCCCGAACTCTGCGCCGACAGCGACCGAGCCTCCGCCGCGCTCATCAGCGATCTCAAACAACGCGGTCTGCTGGAAGACACGCTGGTCGTCTGGACCGGTGAATTCGGCCGCACGCCCTATTCGCAGGATCAGAAGGGGAAGGACAAGAAGCCGGATCCGATGAAGCGCGGTCGCGATCATCATCACACCACGTTCAGCACCCTCCTCGCCGGCGGTGGTATCCAGGGCGGTCTGGCGTATGGCTCCTCCGACGAACTCGGCATGAATGCCGTCGAGAACAAGGTTCACGTGCATGACCTGCATGCGACGATCCTGCATCTGCTCGGTCTCGATCACGAACAGCTCACCTACCGTTATGCCGGCCGCGATTTCCGCCTCACGGATGTGTATGGTGATGTGGTGACGGACATCCTCGCGTAGCGTTATGCAATGGTTGTCGCTGGTCTTGTTGGCGCTAATGAGCGGCATCGCATGGCGTGCTGAACTCGAATGGCGCGGCGGATGGGCTGGCCTCACGTGGATCACCTATTTCCATTGGGCGATACCTGTGTGCGGCCTCGCATTCGTGAGCTGGGTGGTGCGTGTGACTCGCGTTCAACGGCCTTCCACACTGGCAGTTTCTCTGGTAGTTTTCTTCAGCCTTTCTTATGTGGTGTTCTACCAATTGAATCTGCACATGTCTCGATGGGTTGTCCTGCCAGGACTGATGCAATGGATGGTGTGGTCAATTCCAGTTTTCTGGGCGCTGCTGCCGCTCGCATTCGGCCTGATATGTCGTGCCTCGGGCGCGAGTGTGAGAATCTCTTCCATGCTGGCTTCGTGTGTGTTGTTCGTGCTGAGTTGGCCGCTCTCCATTTTCGTTCGCAGTTTTTTCGAGGAGCGCGGTTCGCCAGACACCGTCCATGCCCTCAAAAGCGGTTTTGTGATTCCTTTTCTGATAGTGGTCCTTGGCTTTCCCCTGCTTCGGCGTCCGTCGCGTGTGTGATCAGAACACTCCATGGCGTATGAGGTCGTCCATGATACGCCAACTTCTTTTCACCCTTCTCACCGTGGCTCACGCATCGCTCCTTGCCGCCGATCCGCTCGTTTTCATCTCGGCGTTCGCGTCGGGTGACAAGGCGGGCATTCATGCGTTCTCATTCGACTCGGAAAAGGGTTCACTCAAACCGCTGCATCGAACGACGGAGATCCAGAATCCCTTCTTCCTCGCCGTCTCGCCGGACAAACGCTTTCTCTATGCCATCGACGCGGAGAAGTTCGGCGGTGATGAAGACGAAAATGTGGCCGCCTTCGCCCTCGAAGGCCGCACGGGCCGGTTGAAGAAGTTGAACGAGCAGTCGGCACGGGGAACGGCATCTTGCTATCTCGATGTCGATGCGACGGGCAAGTCCGTGATCGTGGCGAACTATTCCAGAGGCAGCGTGGCGTCACTCCCCGTGAAGGACGACGGCTCTCTGGGTGAAGCCGTCTCCTTTATTCAACACAGCGGTTCCAGCGTCAATCCAGAGCGTCAAAAAGGGCCGAATGCACACAGCATCGTCATCAGTCCTGACAACCGCTTCGCTATCGCCGCCGACCTCGGCATCGACAAGATCCTGATTTACAAGCTGGACGCCGCCAAGGCCGTGCTCACTCCGAATGACACCCAGCCCTTCGCCAGGATGCAGCCCGGTTCAGGCCCGCGGCACCTCACGTTTCATCCGAATGGCAAACGCGTGTATGTGATCAACGAACTGGCGAACACGGTCACGTTTTTCGACTGGAACGCGTCGGGCGGAACGCTCACCGAGAAACAGACCATCTCAACGCTGCCCGTCGATTTCACCGGCAAGAGTTTCACGGCGGATCTGAAGATCACGCCGGATGGAAAGCTCCTCTACGGCACCAATCGAGGCCACGACAGCATCGCCGCTTATCGCATCGCTGACGACGGCATGCTCAGCCTCATCGGCATCGAACCCAGTCTCGGCAAAGGTCCGCAGAACCTGCTCTTCACGCCCGACGGCAAATGGCTGCTCTGCGCCAACATGCCCGGCAACAGCGTGGTGGCTTTCCAAATCGACTCTGCGAACGGGAAGATCACCCCGCACGGCGATCCCGTCGAAATGCCGATGCCTTCGTGCATTCGCTGGGTGGAGTGATTCGCTACTTCGTCTCCCGCACTTCCCAGGCCGGCGGCAGATTCTTCGACTCCGGACCATACGTCTGTGAAACGATGAAGCCGCTGGCCTGCGACGTGTAGAAGATGCGGCCGTTGCTGACGACGGCGCCGAGACACTCGCGGGAATCAATCGCGGGACCGGTGGAGACGAGTTTGCCTTCCTGGCTGAGGTCGATCATGTCCATGTTCGCACCGAGCACATACGGCTCGCTCATGGTGAAGCGGCAGCAGGCGTAGTTCGTGAGGATGCTGTAGGTGACATTGCCGGTCGAGGCGTCGAAGATGTTGCCTTTGCCGCGCAGGGCGTTGCAGAACATGAACTTTTCGCCCACGCTCACGACATTGAGAGCGGAAGTGACGGCATCGGATTTCCACACGAGCTTGCCCGTGTTCGCATCGAGGCACCAGACGAAGCGGTCCTCGGTGCCTGCGTTGGCTTTGTTGTAGCCGCCGATGTAGAGCTTGCCATCGCGCGCGCTGAGGGTGCACTTGGCGGTGACGTAGTAATCGTTCGTCTGCCAGAGGATTTTGCCTGTCCTGGGATCGATGCAGCAGGTGAGGCCGTTGTGATCCACGGGCAGGCCGCGGCGCATCTTTGTCTCCGAATCATAGCCGAAGAAGACGGAGTAGTAGAGCTTTCCATCGAGAATGCAGATGCCGCAATCGTTGCCGCCGCGGCCTTGATCGACGAAGTCCTTCTCCCAAACGACCTTGCCCGTGTCGAGATCCCAGGCCCAGAGGCGTGGATGATGATTCTTCGGGTAATACGGATTGTCGTTCGAGTAGATGAAGCTCATCACCTCCTTGCCGTCTGCTGGCACGACCGGCGTGCCGCCAAAGGTCCACGGCTTCTCGCTGCCCTGCGTCGCGTAATCGCCGCTGCCGCTCGCGTAGATCGCAACGTTGCCCGCGACCACCGGCGGAAACTGACGACTCCAGCTTGGCGAACCGGTGAACGGCGCTTCCCACAGCATGTTGCCCGTCGCCGCATCAAGACAGCGCACGAAGGATTTTTTGATGCCCGCCTGCGGCACCAAAAGCTTGCCGTCGATGTAGAGCGGCGAAGTGAAGCTCAGATACACATCCGGCCACCACTTCCGCCAAAGCAGGCGTCCCGTGTCCTGTTCGCACGCGATGATCTGCCCTTCCGCCGTGTGCGTGTACATCCGACCACCGCCGCATACGGGCAGATGCTTCACCGTGCCTTCGAGACGTCGCGCCCAGCGCATGCGCAGCGGCGGCTTGAGGTCCTGGTTGTTCGAGTTCTGCCCTGCGAAGTTGCCGTAGTTTGTGTACCAGTCGTATTTGGCGTCTGCGAGTTTGCCAGTGAGGGGGCTGCGCATTTCGGTCATTTCCGACGAAATGTAGTTAAAGGGTGGTGGCGGCACCTGCACTGACGCAAACTTGGAGAGAGAACCATCTTCACTGGCCACGAAGATGCAGCCGTCGGCAACTGCAACAGGCGCAGTGATAGCACCACTGGTGATTCGATGTGGTTGAACAACCTTTCCGCCGTCAATAGGCACAAGATACACCCGCCCATCGAGCCCACCAAAAATCACATGTTTCTTCGTCAGCACTGGTGGAGCGATGGCACCTGCACCACTGAGAGTCTTCTGCTCCTTCGTGCTCATGTTATGCTGAATAAGACCGCGATTCGTCTCCGGCTTCACGCGAAACACATCACTCCCTCGAATCGCCACTGGTGAGAAACTCAGCAGGCCGTCCATGCGGATGTTCGTGTCGGTGCCGGGCACAAAGTCGCCGGTCGTCAACGTGTCGCCTTCGAGGCGCATGATGTCCACGCGGCCGGCGTTGTCGCGGCGGTGCCACTGGACATAGACGTTGCCGTCGTCATCGGCGCTTTGACCGAAGGTGGCTGGAAACTCCTTGCCGGACCACTCAGGGATCTCGCCGGTGGCTTTGAGCTTCGGTGCGATGCCGGTGTCTTCGAGGAAGATCGTCCTGCCGCCTGCGGGCATGACGACGACGTTGCCTTTGATGAGGCAGATGTCCCGCGAGCAGACGAAGTGGTCGCGCCATGTCACGCGGCCATCACTGGAGGTCGGTTTCGTGCCCGGTTTCAGCGTGGCAAGCATGCGCTTCTCGCAAAACGCGGCCCACGACTCGCCGCTCCAGCGGTTGCCATCGAACCCGACGACTTCCTTCACGAAGTCCCATGTCCACTTCACTTCGCCTTCGTTTGTGATTGCATAAGCCTGCGCGCCGAGCGTGGCGAAATAAACACGGTCATTGCCGATGACCGGCGTGCTGAAGATGGGTTCGTGGCAGTCGATCTCCTTCACCACCTTGCCCGTCTCCCGATCCAGCACGTAGTAGATGCCCGCCGTGGTGCCGAAGTGCAGGTATTTTCCGACGATGGCGGGTGAACTGACGTTGTTCACGTTCTGCTTGCCGCCTTTGCTTTGGAAGCGCCAGACTTGCTTCAGAGTCGCTGCATCAAAGCACGCCGCCACGCCGGATCCGTCCACGACATACACCTTGCCACCCGCCACCACCGGCGACGTGTAAATGCCATCCGTCATCGCCACCGCGCCCTGCAGTCCGAGTTTCTCCACGTCGAGCTCGATCTCCGCTGCGTTGCCGGAGTGCGCCGAGTTGAACATGAACTGCGGCCAGTCCTCGGCGGAGGCGTGCAAGGCGAACCCGAGGGCGGAGATGACGAAGAGGCGCTTCATGGCGATTGAATACGAAGATTGCGGGACGAACTCGCAGCTTGAACACATCTTCCTGTCCCCCACGTTTCCTTCTCGCATGAATCCGCCGACCACCCGCCGCCATTTTCTCTCCACGCTCGCCCTCGCTCCGTTCACCGTCCGCGGTCAGGAGGCGAAGAATTTTCCGCCAACACGCATCATCACGAAGGGCCCCGGCTTCCACTGGTTCGCCTATTACGACAAGCTCCAGTTCTCGCCCGACAACCGCTTCGTGTTGAGCAACAAGGCCAGCTTCGAAGGCCGCTCGCCGACGGGGGATGATGTGATCGAGGTCGGCATGGTCGATCTGCAGGAGAAGGATAAATGGATTCCCCTCGGCAAGTCCAACGCGTGGAACTGGCAGCAGGGCTGCATGCTGCAATGGATCCCCGGCACCGAATCGAAGGTCATCTGGAACGACCGCGAGAAGGACAAGTTCGTCAGCCACATTCTAGATGTGAAAACCGGCGAGAAGCACACGCTACCGGCTCCAATCTACGCGCTCGCACCGAACGGCAAGGAGGCCGTGAGCTGCGACTTCTCGCGCGTAGCCGACTGCCGCCCCGGCTATGGCTACGCGGGCATCAAAGACCGCTTTTTTGATGAAATGGCGCCCGCAGGCAGCGGTGTGACGCATGTGAATCTGGAAACAGGCACCGAGAAACTCATCGTCTCGCACGAACTGCTCGCCAAGACCGGTGAGGTGATGGAGAACCATCCGGATTCAAAGCATCACGCGTATCACCTGCTCGTGGGTCCGGATGGAAAGCGCTTCATCATGCTTCACCGCTGGACGCAGCCGAAGGGCGGCCATCTCACGCGCCTCATCACCGCGAACATGGATGGCAGCGACCTGCGCATCGTCATTCCGAACGGCTACGCCTCCCACTTCATCTGGCGTGATGCCACGCACATCCTCTCGCAGGGAAAAAACTGGCTCGGCAATCCCGAGTGGGGCGACTTCCTATTCGAGGACAAGGACAGCGGCATCATCGAGGAGATCGGCCATGGCGTGCTCGATGGCGGCGGTCACCTCACCTACCTGAAGAACAACGAGTGGATCCTCAACGACACCTATCCCAAAGGCGTCCGGCGCATTCAGACACCGCATCTCTATCACATCGCCACGAACAAGCGTATCGACCTCGGCGAATTTCACCTCCCGCGCGAATACACGGGCGAATGGCGTGTGGACTGCCATCCACGCTCCAGCCGCGACGAACGCTGGGTCTGCATCGATGCGGTGCCAGAAGGTCAGGGACGCCAGCTTCACCTGATCGACATTCAGGGATTGCTGACCTGATCAACACGGGCCATTCATCGCGTAGGTGTAGGCAACCATGAAGCCTGCTCTTTCGTTTTTTGCCGCCCTTCTCGTTTCCGTCACATCGATCTCCGCCCAGGAGGCGCTCAAGCCCCTGCGTGCAGGCATCATCGGCCTCGACACCTCGCATGTGCCGGCGTTTACGAAGCTCTTCAACAAAGGCGAGACGGAGGGCGAACTGGCGGGCATCAAGGTGACCACGGGTTACACCGGCGGCACGGACATGCCGGCCAGCAGGGATCGCAAAGAGAAGTTCACGCAGCAGCTTCGCGACATGGGCGTGGAGATCGTGCCCACGATTCCCGAACTGCTCGAAAAGGTCGATGTCGTGCTGCTGGAAAGCGTGGACGGCCGCATCCATCTCCAGGAGGCGCGGGAGATCTTCAAAGCGGGAAAGCCGGTCTTTATCGACAAACCGATCGCGGGCACACTGGCTGAGGCGATCGCGATCTTCGAACTCGCGAAGCAGCATGGCGTGAAGACCTGGTCGAGCTCGTCGTCGCGTTTCGGTCCCGATTTGATCACGCTCAAGAACAACGCCGAGATCGGCGACATCATGGGTGTCACGACCTGGGGTCCGTGCTCGTATCAAAGCGGCACGCCCGACCTGTTCTTCTATGCGATCCACGGCATCGAGTCGCTCTTCGCGCTCATGGGTCCCGGATGCGAGACCGTGGCGCGCGCCAAAGGTCCGATCACCGATCAGGTGACCGGCGTGTGGAAGGACGGACGCATCGGCACCTATCGCGGCATCGTGAAGGGCAAGTCCGAGTTCGGAGCCATGGTGTATGGCAGTAAAGGCAATCAGATGGGAGCCAAGGTCATCAGCTACGAGGCGCTCTGCCGCCAGATCGGCACATTCTTCCGCACCGGTGAACCTCCCGTGAGTGAAGCGGAGACGATCGAGATCTTCACCTTCATGGAAGCCGCGGATGAAAGCACGCGCCAGGGCGGTAAGCCGGTGTCGCTCGCCGAAGTGCTCGCCAAGGCGAAGGTCGAAGCTCAATCCCTGCTCAAGTAATCATGCGTGCGCTTGCCCTTGTCTTCCTCTCCTCGTGTGGACTCGTCTCGGCGGCGGAACCTCCCGCCGTCACGGTTACGAACATCCGCCGAGTCTTCCACAACGGCGAGCACAACGCTTTCACCGACCTCGTTCGCTTCAAAGGGCAGCTTTATCTGACGTTCCGCAGTTGTCCGGACGGCCACATGGTAAACCCCACCGCATCGGTCATCATCATGCGCAGCGCGGATGACGGCGCGACATGGGAGCAGGTGCATCGTTTCTCCGTCAAAGAACGCGACACACGCGATCCGCACTTCCTCGTCTTCAAGGACCGCCTCTTCGTTTACACGGGCACCTGGTGGAGCGGCACGACGACGCTCCCGCGCGAGGAATACGACATGAACAAGCACCTCGGCTTCGCGGTGTTCTCCGACGACGGCACGAAATGGAGCGAGCCCGCGATGCTGGAGGGCACGTTCGGTCTCTACATCTGGCGTGCGGCGGCGTTTGGCGGCAAAGCGTTTCTCTGCGGCCGGCGCAAGCCAGGCTATGAAATCGGTCCACGCGGTGAAGGCGGCAAGATCCAGTCTCTCATGCTCGAAAGCGATGACGGCCTCATCTGGAAGAAGCGCGCCTACTTCAATGAGACGAATGGCGATGAAACGGCTTTCCTCTTTGAGAAGGATGGCAGCGTGCTCGCGATCGGTCGCAATGGCAGCGGCAAGGAGGCCTTTCTCATTCGCTCGAAGCCGCCTTACACCGACTGGAAGCGCCAGCAGTTCGACCGCGCCATCGGCGGTCCGCTCGTCGCGAAATGGGGCGATCACATCCTTGTTGGCGGACGCCACACCACAAAGGAGAAGGGCGCGAAAACATCGCTCTGCTGGCTCGTCGGCGATCAATTGCACGAGTTCGCCGAACTCCCCAGCGGCGGTGACAATTCCTATCCCGGCTTCGTCGAGCTCTCGCCCACCAAGGGCCTCGTCTCGTGGTATTCGAGCCACGAGAAGGACGACACAGGCAAAACGATCACCGCGATCTACATGGCTGATCTTACGTATTAAAATACCGTAGCTTAAACGATTTGAGTTCTTAACCCAAGAAGGTGACTGTCAATTGCAACACTCAACTAAACCGCCTTTCTTTGTCTTATGACTGCATGGGCTACATGTTTCCCAGTTCCAAACCATCAGTGCGCTAAAAGTCTCTTTAGCATCTTTTCGCGCACTTTATCTGAAAGCCCGATACACCCTTGGGAGCTGAATGATTTCTTGCCTGGTCCGATTAACGGCACGGTTTCGATGGCAAAGGCGAATCAGGTGGTCGAATTTGCCCACTTTGAACGGGAGGGACAACTCTGGACTGGAGCTCGACACATACATCCAAGCGAAGCAGATGGGGAGGTATGGGAAACTGTTGTCGTTTGCTACTCCAGCAAAATCGGTTCGCATGTTTCAATTAAGCTAGAACGCACGTCCGTGTTGGCCAAGAAGCTGAACCATGATCCAAAGGTGCCGTATGTGGTTAGAAATATATTGGCTGAACACAGCGGCGGGCTCGATGGCAGTTTTGCCGTGCAAAGATCACCCCATCCCCTTGGGGAAAGCGACGTCCTTCTTGCTGCGCGAATCATTCGAGGTGAGGCGAGCACCTCTCTGCCAATTGTTTATCTAAGTTCTGGCTACGATCACGCCCCGATTGTGCATGCTGATAAACTTTCGGCATGGCTTGGTGGTATGGCTCATGTGGTTGTAGAACCATCCAGGCATTTCTCAAGAGCGCTTGCCCGAGAGGTTTCGTTTACCAACCCACACAGCGGAGCGGTTGGCGTCTTCTGGCCTTATGGTGCCGGTAAAGCGATCCGATGCCTGCCTGAGAATTTCAGTTCACCAGTAGAGATGGCCACTCACGTCACGCACATTGTGCGTGATGCACTTGTCGTTGTTCGGCAGCCTCCAGAGGTTTCTTGGGGGGCCATCATTGGCGAAATAAGCCGGGCCAACATTGAGAAACTTCAGCTTGGTGACACTCTTCAAGCTCAGGAACTGGTGAAGCAGTTCGATAATGAGGTTAAAGCCCTCCAAGCAAAAGCGGATTCAGCCGAACGAGAAGTTGAAAGGTTGCGTCGTGAGCTTCAAAGAGCTTCGGCACAAGCTGCCTCGGCACACGATGGAGTTCTCAAGGTTGGGAATGAGCAGCCGCTTTATATGGGCGAGCTTCAATACTCGATTATTTATGCGCTCCAGAGGTCGCTTTCGCATCTCAGTCCCAAGGGTAGAGCATATGATGTTGTCCAGTCGATCATTGAGGGTAATCCGCCTCCTGCTGACTTTGTTGCGTTGGAGACAGCACTCGATCAAGCAATACCCGAGTCCGGGAAGCTTGAAGGACATCACAAAAAAGCATTGGAAAAACTGGGGTTCATCATAACGGAGGAGGGAAAACACATTAAGCTGGTATTCCAAGACGATGAACGATACACATTCGCCGCAGCAAAGACTCCCAGTGATCATCGAGCGATGAAGAACTTTAAGGCGCTTTTGATTCGGCAGATGTGTAAGTAAAAGTGGACACATTTCGCCAAATGTGAGGCATGGCAGAATAGATGAATTGGCTCCGTATTCCCTCCCACCATGCTCACCTCCACACGCCGCCGTTTTTTCGAAGACTCCCTGATGGCCACGGCTGCTGTCGCTCTTCCGTCTCAGCTCTTCGCTGCCGAGCCGACATCGACCAGCCCCAATGAAAAGATCACCGCTGCGATCATCGGTTGTGGGATTCGCGGGAAGGCGCATGCGCGGGAGCTGGCGCGGCTTGCGGATTGCGATGTGACCTATGTTTGCGATCCCGATCTGGATCGAGCCGATGAAGTCGGGGCGTTGCTCGTCGAACTGAAGCGTCCGATGCCGAAGAAGGAGCAGGACCTGCGAAAGATCTTGGAGGACAAGTCGGTGGATGTGGTCTTCATCGCGGCGCCGAATCACTGGCACTCGCTGGCAGCGATCTGGGCGATGCAGGCCGGCAAGGATGTGTATGTGGAAAAGCCGGTGAGCCACAACGTCGTGGAAGGACGGCGCATGGTTCAGGCGGCACGCAAGCTGGGACGCATCTGCCAGGGCGGCACGCAGAACCGTTCGCGCGGTGCTTTGGCCTCTGCGGTGCAATACATGCGCGAGGGCAAACTCGGCGAGGTGAAGCTGGCGAAGAGCATCATCTACGGCGGACGCGGCAGCGTCGGCGGACCGGCGGAATGCGAGATGCCGCCGCGCTGCGATTACAACCTTTGGGCGGGTCCGGCAGCAGCGCCAAAGCTCAACCGGCCGAGATTCCACTACGACTGGCATTGGTTCTGGAACACCGGCAACGGCGAGATCGGCAACAACAACGTCCACTCGCTCGACATCTGCCGCTGGGG
>NZ_JAGRPF010000069.1 GCF_020439865.1 Prosthecobacter sp. | reverse complement strand
GTCCCCAATCCGCCGCAGGAGGCGATGGCCAGCCTTTGCCAGATCCTGTGTTCCTCGAACCGCTTCCTTTACGTCGAATGAAACCCGCCCAGCTCTGCTCACGCCGTCATTTCCTGCACGCCAATGGCTACGGCCTCGGCACGCTGGCGCTCGCTTCGTTGCTGGAGAAAGAGGGCCTGCTCGCTGCGCCGGTAAAGCCGGAGAGCTTTGGCGAGATCCGTTACGATCTTGCGCCGAAGAAGCCGCACTTTGAGCCGCGGGCGAAGGCGATGATCTCACTCTTCATGATGGGCGGGCCGTCGCAGATGGACTTGTTTGATCCGAAGCCGATGCTCACGAAGTACGACGGCAAGAAATTCCCCGGTGAGATCAAATACGACAACCTCGCCCAGGCGTCGTCGAAGTGCTTCGGATCGCCGTGGAAGTTTCAGAAGCACGGCGAATGCGGCATGGAGATCAGCGAACTGCTGCCGAACCTGAGCAAGGTCGTCGATGAGATCACGCTCATCCGCTCGATGACTTCGGGCGTGAACAATCACGCGCAGGGCCTCTATGCGATGAATGCCGGCCGCATCACCGCTGGACGTCCGGCGCTTGGCTCATGGCTCACCTACGGTCTCGGCAGCGAGACGGACGAACTGCCTGCCTACATGGTGCTCTCGCATCCGAGCGGCCTGCCCACCTTCAGCGGCGAGCATTTCACCAATGGCTGGCTGCCTGCGTTGTTCCAGGGCACGCTCGTGCGCGCCACCGAGCCGCGCATTCTCAATCTCGATCCGCCGCCGTCACTCGCGGGCACGCCGCAGCAGCGTCAGCTCGACTTGCTGAAGGCCTTCAATGAAGACCACCTCGCGCAGCATCGTGGCGAACTCGATCTGCAGGCGCGCATTTCCAGCTACGAACTCGCCGCGAAGATGCAGACCGCCGCGAAGGAGGCGCTCGACATTTCGAACGAACCTGAATACGTCAAAAAACTCTACGGCGTCGATAATCCGATCACGAAGGACTACGCCACGCGCTGCATCATCGCGCGTCGTCTCGTCGAGCGCGGCGTGCGCTATGTGCAAGTGCTGAATGCGGGTCAGTCCTGGGATCAGCACGGATCGCTTATCACGTCGCTGCCGAAGAATTGCGAAGCCACCGATCAACCCAGCGCCGCGCTGCTCATCGATCTCAAACAACGCGGCCTGCTCGACAGCACCGTCGTTCATTGGGGCGGCGAAATGGGTCGTCTGCCCGTGCTGCAAAACGATGCGGGCCGCGAGAAGTGGGGCCGCGATCACAACACCTACGGCTTCAGCATGTGGCTCGCTGGCGGCGGTTTCAAAAAAGGCTACGTGCATGGCGAGACCGACGAATTCGGCCACAAGGCCGTCATCGACGAGGTGAAGCACTACGACTATCACGCCACGCTGCTGAAGACCTTCGGCCTCGACCACACCAAGCTGACCTACAAGCGCAACGGCCTCGCCGCGAGCCTCACCGACAATCAGGGCGCGAAGGTCGTGGACGAACTGCTGGCATGAAAGACGAGCGCAAGACGGTGCATCATTTGAGCATGCTCTTGCTTGTTCTCTTTGGTCTTGCATTGCCTGTAGACGGCGAAGATTTCAGGTTTCGATGCATGGGCGAGACAACGGGCCTTTGTGACTTTCTACGTGACGCGGCTGGCAAGGAAACGACCATAAAAATCTCACCCGACTCGGATCCAGGGTGTCTGGTCTTGTTCAAAGCACTTCAAACCAAGCGGGTCTACGGGACAAAAGGTTGGGAAAATCATGAGGGAGCCAAATGGAAGCAGGAGATCATTTTGACGGGGGTGTTTTTGTCACCGTTGAAATGGACTGAGTCCGGCCCCAACACTGCACCCTCCGAGCAATATAGAGACTTCAAGATCACGGGCCTCAAAGTACAATTTCCCTTGTCGAGGTTTGTTGATGCCACGGACGACCCCACCGGACCGGTCATCATGGAAACTCATTTTGGATTTGATTCACTGTTTCCACAAGGTCTTCGGCTCAGTGGAAAACTGATCGACCTCGGCAAACACACGGCAAAGAAATCGGACGCAGAGTAACGAGCATCGACACGGGTTATCATGAGTGCAGAAGCCGAACAAAGCTCAAACCTTCGCTCCTCCTCGTGGAAATGGACCGTGTGCGGCCTGCTGCTGCTCGCCTCGGCGATCAACTACATGGACCGCCAGACGCTGGCGAATGCCGCGGTGCGCATTACGAAGGAGTTTCATCTCTCGCAGGCGCAGTATGGCAACATCGAAGCCGTCTTCGCTTACGCTTTCGCGGCAGGATCCATCGTGTTCGGCTGGCTGGCGGACCGGTTCTCCGTGCGCTGGCTTTACGCCGTCGTGTTGACAATGTGGTCGCTCGCAGGACTTGCGACGGGCTTTGTTCATAACGAGCAGGAGCTTCTCTGGTGCCGCATGGCGCTCGGCTTTTTCGAGGCAGGCCACTGGCCCTGCGGCGTGCGCGTTACGCGTGCGTTGCTGGATGCGCGTGAGCGCTCTCTTGGCAACGGCGTGCTGCAAAGCGGCACCTCCCTCGGAGCGATTATCACGCCGCTGATCATGAGCGCCATCATGACCGCGGAACTCGGAAGCTGGCGCCATGCGTTTCAAATTGTTGGCGTCACCGGATTCGCCTGGCTCATTTTGTGGTTCACCTTCGTGCGGAAGTCCGATCTTCCGGCGCCCGTTCGACTGACTGAAACGTCGGACAAGGGAGATGACGCCAGCCTGTGGAGCCTCATCTTCAGCCGGCGCATGATGGTGATCTTCTTCGTCATCGCCAGCATCAACACCACCTGGCAAATCCTGCGCGCCTGGCTGCCGAAAATCCTGCAGGAAGGGCTCGGCTACACGGAATCGCAGACTCTTTACTTCACCTCTGTCTGGTATGTGGCCACGGACATCGGCTGTCTCGGTGCGGGTGCGCTCGCGGTGTGGCTCGGCAAACGAAAGCTCTCCGTGCATGCAGCCCGCGTGATCGTCTTCGCTGGTTGCGGCGCGTTGTGCGCTTCGTGCGCGATCACGCCTTATCTGGAAAAAGGCTGGGTGCTCCTCGCGATGCTGCTGCTCTCCGGCGCAGGCGCGCTTGGCGTGTTTCCGCTGTATCACGCGTTCACGCAGGACCTCTCGGGCCGTCATCAGGGCAAGATCACCGGCATCGCAGGCGTCGTCGCCTGGGTGCTGCCGGCGCAGGCGCAGAAGTTCTTCGGCGTGCTCGCCGATCGCACGCACTCCTTCGATCAAGGACTGCTGCTCGCCTCTTTCCTGCCGCTCATCGCCACGCTGCCGTTGTGGCTGTTTTGGGATAGTAGAACATCCAAACCTGTCGATGAAAGGCAGAATGTTCCACCGCCTAGGAAAGAACGTGCTTCAGAGAAAAGGAGTGCACATGACTTCGACGGCCGCGCAGATAACCACGCGTCGACTGTACACGATTCAGACGAAAGTGCTCATGCGAGGACACTAGGTCTCGAAGGCGATTATACCTTAGCAGACATTAAGCGTCATTATCGTGAACGCATGCTTGAATATCACCCCGATCGGGTCGCATCACTGGGATCGAAGCTGCGAGAAATTGCTGAGATCGAGACAAAAAAGATCAATGACGCATATGCCTTTTTCGTGAGCAAATATGGTTCTGCCTAAATTGGAGCAATGTGTCCGGCTAGTTGCTACGTCAGTGAGTAAATCTCTTCCAACTATGAACGTCAAAAACTTTACCCGCCGCTCCTTCCTGCTCACCAGCGCAGCCGCAGCCGTCGCCAGTGCGGCGCCGGCTTCGGGTCGCAAAAAGATCGCGCTTATCGCCACCGTCGTGTTCGAGAAATCACACGCGCAGCATTTCATCGACCGCTTTGCACTCGGCTACGCGTGGGCGGGTGGCTGGCGGAAGCCTGAAGTCGATCTCGTCTCGCTCTACGTCGATCAATTCAATGACAACGATCTCGCCCGAGGCCGCTCGGAGCGCTATGGCATTCCGATTCACAAGAGCATCGCCGACGCGCTCACGCTCGGCACCGGCAAGCTCGCCGTCGACGGCGTCGTGATCATCGGCGAACACGGCAACTATCCTGAAAACGAAAAAGGCCAGACGCTCTACCCGCGTTACGAGTTCTTCAAAGAAGTCGTCAAAGTGTTCGAGTCCAGCGGACGCAGCGTCCCTGTCTTCAACGACAAGCACCTTTCGACCGATTGGAAACACTGCGTTGAGATGGTCGCCGACGCGAAGCGTCTGAACTTTCCCTTTTTCGCCGGCTCATCCTTGCCCGTGACGCGTCGTCTGCCTGCCATCGATCTGCCATGGGGCACGCCGTTGAGCGAAAGCGTCGCCGTCGGTTACGGTGGTGTCGAGAAGTACGATTTCCACGGTCTTGAAACCGCGCAGTGCATGTCCGAGCGTCGTAAAGGCGGCGAAGTCGGCATCAAGAACGTCCTCGCGCTTCGCGGCGACGCGATGTGGCAGCACGCATCAAGTTTGAATCAAACGCAGCGTCTCCTCCTCGCCGCCTTGAGCCGCAGCCACACGCTGCCGGTGAAGGAAGGCTATCCCACCGAGGCACCGAGCTTCGCGTGGGCGCGGAAGAACTTCCCCGACGCCTACGCCTACTTCATCGAGCACCGCGACGGCTTCCGCACGACGCTCTTCATGCTCGGCATCCGCGATTTCAACTACGCCGGGCTCAACAGCGAAACCGGCGAGATCACCTCCTGTCAGATGTTCCTGCCGATGCCGACCTCCGTAGCCACCACCGCCGATTTCTTCAACCCGCTTGTCCATCACATCGAGCGCATGGTCCTCGACAACCGCGTTCTTTATCCCGTCGAGCGCACGCTGCTCACCTCCGGCATGGTCATCGGCGCCGTCGAGTCCTTGTATCGAGGCGGCAAAGTGTTCGAAACACCCGAGATGGAAGTCCGCTACACCGCGCCGAAGGAATCGACCTTTTGGCGCGATTGAATCATGCACCCACTCGCGGAAGTGCCATCGCCGGGATGGTGCGGTCTTGTTGTTGGCGGCGATAGTTCAGCGGTGTGGTGCCGGTGAAGCGTTTGAAGCGCTTCACAAACGAGCTGGGGTCGTAAAAGCCGCAGTCGAGAGCAATCCCCGCGACGCTGGCTGCCGTACGACGGAGCGAATCGATGGCGTGAAACATGCGCACCTGCTCCACGAAGGCATACGGCGTCATTTTCATGCGCTGCTTGAAGACGCGCATGAAGTGGCTCTCGGAGATGCCGCAGCAGCGAGCCAGCCTGCCCACCGTGATGTGCTCCGCGTAGTGCTGATGCACATGGTCGATGGCGGGCAGAAGCCGGTTCAGCTCGATATCATGACCTGCCACATCGTTGTATTTCTCGTTGATGGTGATGAGCCCTATCACCTTTCCGCGATTGTCATGCAGCGGATACTTGCTCGACCAAGCCCAGGAGGATGGATGATCGAAGAAGCTCGTGGCATGAATCTCTTTGATCAGCATGCGGTCATGCTCAAAGACCTGCAGGTCGTTCTGGCGGTAGCTTTCGGCGATGATCCGCGGGAAAAGATCAAAGTCGGATTTTCCCACGATGTCAAAATCGGGTGGCAGATGAACCGCCTCCTTCAAGGCCCGGCTCATGAACACATATCGCGAGTCGAGGTTTTTGATCATGAACATCGCTCCGGGGAGGTGATCAAGAGCCTCCAGCAACTGCCGTCCGTCGGCGAGGCGGGTGAAGAACTGGCGCTGCACGGACTTGGGGGTGTTCATGGCGGGATATTACCATTTTTTGATGATCCTGCCACACAGAGTCCCAGCAGCTGCCGCGTTGGTTCTGGCGTGAATCTCTTCAAAGCCATCACGAGCGCCATCTTCCTCCCCTTCGCGGGCGGAGAGGTTCATGGCGAGGAGCTGTTTTCGTCCAAGATCGAGCCGCTGCTGAAGCAGCGATGCTTTGAATGCCATTCGCACGAAAAGAAGATCAAAGGCGGGCTGGCGCTGGATTCGAAGTCCGGCTGGGAAAAAGGCGGCGAAAGCGGGCCGGCGATCATCCCCGGCAAGCCTGAAGCGAGCCTGCTCATCAAGGCGCTGAGTCATGCGGAGAAAGATCTCAAAATGCCGCCGAAAAAGATGCTGCCATCCGCCGAGATCGCGTTGTTCACGGAATGGATTCGTCAGGGGGCGCCTGATCCGCGCGTGATGGAGGTGCAGGCGGCTGAACTCGTCGTGGACGATGCGTGGGAAGTCGAATTTCAGAAGCGGCTCGACTGGTGGAGCCTCAAACCCATGCGTCGTGCGGAACCGCCGAAGGTGAAAGACGCAGCGTGGTCGGGTGAACCCGTGGATCGCTTCGTGAAGGCCGCCCTCGATGCCGCGAAGCTCACGCCTGCACCGCCCGTCGAGATGGAAGTGCTGTATCGGCGGCTTTCGTTCGTGCTCACCGGCTTGCCGCCGGTGGCGCATGCGCGTCCGTCATCGTGTGAGGAGTTCGTCGATGCCCTGCTGCGCAGCCCGCATTTCGGCGAACGATTCGCCCGACATTGGATGGACGTGGTGCGTTACACGGACACCTACGGCTACGAATGGGACAATCCGGCCAAAGGCGCCTACGAGTATCGCGACTACCTCATCCGCGCCTTCAACGACGATGTCGGCTTCGATCAGTTGCTGCGCGAGCAACTCGCCGGAGACCTCCTGCCCAGGCCGCGCATCAACACCGTAGCGCAGACGAATGAAAATCTTATTGGGCCAATGTTCTACCACATGGGCGAGCATCGCCATGGCAGCAGTCTAATGTTCAACGGTATCCATCAGGAGATGGTGAACAACAAGATCGACGCCTTCTCGAAGGCGTTTCTCGCGACCACCGTCGCCTGCGCTCGCTGCCACGACCACAAACTCGAAGCCGTCTCGCAGCGCGACTACTACGCGCTGGCCGCAATGTTCACCACGCCGCGCTGGACCACGCGCGTGATCGACGCACCGGCGAAGAACGACGCGGCCATCACTCGGCTCGAGAAACTGCGCTCAGCCATTCGTGATGAGATGTCGCGTCGGTGGGCGAAGCCATTGGAGGCATCCGCGCTGAAGGAATGGGCGGCGTCTCATGGCGCGGCACTGAAAGGAATCGGCGCGCCGCTTGCCACACCGGATCAGCTTTCTCAACTCGCCACCGAATGGCGTAAAAATCGTGAGGCGGCCAAGAAGGCCAACACAGCCTTCAAGTCGCTCGCGCCGGACCACTGGGTCTTTGAGGGAGATGGCTTCGTGCATGGTCGCGTCGAGAATGGGACGCCTCTGATTGCTCTCGACGGAGAAAAGGTGATCGATCGGCTGCTGCCGCAGGGATGGCACTCGAATGCATTGTCGTCGAAACTGCCGGGCAGCCTGCGCATGCCGCCGGAGCATGTCGTTCCAGGCAAGTTTGTCAGCCTCAACCTCGCGGGCGGAGAGTTTGGCGGACAGCTCGTCGTCGATGACCATGCGTTTCAAAACGAAACCATCACGATCTACACCAACACCGAGCCTGCGTGGAAATCCTTTGCCGATGCGCAACTGAAGAACGGAGTGCAGCAGGTGACCATCGAGTTTTGCACCTCTTCCTTGAATCCCAACTTCCCGCCGCGCACGGGTCTGGCGAAAGGGCTCAAAAACGACGACTTTGGCTTCGACAAACGAAGCTGGCTCAGCATCACCGGCATTGTCTCGCACGATGTTGGCGGTACGCCGGAGAATGAGCTGGATGCGTTTGCGGGTCTGTATGAAGCCAATGTTGGGTCTGCTCCGTGGGAACACATCGCGTCATGGTTCAATGCGGCGGTTCATCGTTGGTGCTCCAACAAAGTGCGTGCCGGAGATCGCCAGGTGCTCGACTGGCTGTTGGCAAACGGTCTGCTGCCAAACAAGACCGAGCCCGGCACCAAACTCGCGGAACTCGTGACTGAATATCGCCGGGTGGAGGCCGGAATTGCGTTCCCTCGAACCGTGATCAGCATGGATGAGCGCGAGGTGTTGCATGCGAAGTATCCGCTCAATGTGCGCGGCAATGTCGATGCCCCGGGAACGCTGGTGGAACCTGCTTCGCTGAAGATGCTCCATGGCGATCGTGTTGCCGACCGGCTCGCGCTGGCCGAGTCGCTGCTGCATCCCGAGCATCCGCTCACGGCGCGTGTGTACGTCAACCGTGTCTGGCAGTGGATCTTCGGCACCGGCCTCGTCGCCACGCCGGATGATTTCGGACGCCTCGGCGACAAGCCTTCGCATTCCGAACTGCTTGACTGGCTTGCGCGCGAGTTCATCCGCGAAGGCTGGTCCACGAAGAAGCTTGTGCGTCGTCTGGTGCTGAGTCAAACCTTCCGCCAGTCCGGCCTCGTCACCGATGCCGCACGCGAACGTGATCCGGGGAATCGTCTGCTGCATCACTATCCGACTCGCCGCCTTGAAGCGGAAGAGATTCGCGATTCGCTTCTTGTGGTTTCCGGCCGCTTCGATCCGCAGCTCTTCGGCCGGCCCATTCTTCCGTATCGGACAGCGGAGGATGACAAAAAGCGGCTCTTCAGCGGGCCGCTCGACGGTGATGGACGTCGCTCGATCTACCTGCAGATGTCGATCATGGATCCGCCGAGGTTTCTCGTCGGCTTCAATCTGCCCGACCTCAAACTGCCCACGGGACGCCGTGATGTGACCAACGTGCCATCGCAGGCGCTGATCATGCTGAACGACCCGTTTGTGAACGCAATGTCGAAGCATTGGGCGGACAAGTTGCTGAAGCGCACGTCTGCGACGACCGAAGACCAGATCGGCTGGATGTTCGAACGCGTGTTCAGCCGGCTGCCGCGCGAGGACGAGATGCGGCGCTGGCTCGCCGCCTCGCAGGACTTCGGCGGTGACACGCCTGATGCATGGGAACGCCTCGCTCATGCGTTCTTCAATACGAAGGAGTTCATCTATTACCGCTAACATGACGCGCCACGACCATCGCCTGTGCTCACGCCGCCATGTTCTGGCCGGCGCTTCAGCAGGCTTTGGCATGCTGGCGCTTCGTGCGATGGCAGGCGTGCCGCTGCACAACCGTGCGAAGGCGAAGAACATCATCTTTTGCTTCATGGACGGCGGACCGAGCCATGTGGACACCTTTGATCCGAAGCCGATGCTCAAGCAGCATGAGGGCAAGCCCATCGGCGAGAGTGCGGTGACCAAGCGTTCGCAGTCGAACGCGAATCGCGTGTGGTTCGGCAGTCCATGGGAGTTCAAGCAGCGCGGGCAGAGCGGTTTGTGGGTGAGTGATTTGTTCCCGCACATCGCGCAAGTGGCCGACCGTCTCTGCGTTGTGCGCTCGATGGTCGGCGAACTGCCGCTGCATGGTCAGCAGAACCTGCTGCTGCACACCGGACGCATTCTTGGGCAGGCGCCCAGCCTCGGCGCATGGGTGTCGTATGGTCTTGGCACCGAGAATCACAATCTGCCGGGCTACGTCGTGCTCAACAACGACTGGGTGCCGAACGGCGGCCTCGAGAATTTCGGCAGCTCGTTCCTGCCCGCTAGTCATCAGGCCACGATGGTGCGTGCGAAGGGCGTGCCGGTCGATAACATCGTGCCGCATGACACGGCGGCTGTTCAGCGGCGAAAACTCGCGTTGTTGGCCGAGCAGGATGCCGAATTCGCCTCCCGTTCTTCGGACGCGCAGGCCATCGAAGGCGCCATCGCCAATTGCGAGACGGCGTTTCTCATGCAGAGCGCTGTTCCTGCCATTGCGGACATCGCCAACGAACCGGCGCATATCCGGCAGCTCTATGGCGTTGATTCAAGCGACGAGCACCAGCGTTTCTACGCCACACAGGCGCTGAGGGCGCGGCGACTCATCGAAGCAGGCGTGCGTTTTGTCGAAATCACCTGTCCGAGCTTCGACGGCAACAATTCGCCATGGGATCAGCACGGTCAGATCCGGCAAAACCACGCGAAGAACTCACGCATCACGGATCAGTCGGTCGCTGCACTGATCATCGACCTCGAACAACGTGGTCTGCTCGATGAAACGATCGTTCTGTGGGCCGGCGAGATGGGCCGCACACCGCACACGCCGAAAGTCACCGGCACCTGCGGTCGCGATCATCATGTGAACGGCTATTCGATCCTCATGGCCGGCGGTGGTTTCAAGGGCGGCATGGCATTCGGTGAGACGGACGACTTCGGCAACGCCGTCGCCAGCGATCCGCTGAACATTCATGACATCCACGCCACGCTGCTGCACCAGATGGGCATCGATCACGAAAAGCTCATTTTCCGCCATGGCGGTCGTGACCAGCGACTCACGGATGTGCATGGAAACGTGGTCCAGGCATTGCTTGCATAGTCCGGTCCCGGACATGCGTTAATGCCGCCATGAAACGCATTCTCATCTTCGCATGCCTGCTGTCTCTTCGTTGTCTGGCCGACGATCCAGTCGCGCCTTGGTCCAAAGACGTCAGCATCAAGCCTGTGTCTTCAATTGAAGGACGGCACACGATTCACACCTACTACGTCACAAACCCTGAGAGCCCGGATGGCAAACACGTGCTGTTTTTCACCTCCACGCATCCCGCAGGGTATGTGGGTGAGGTGCGCATCATGGAACGTGCGACGGGAAAAGAAACGGTGCTGGCAGAGAACGTGCACACGGAGGACGCGCATCGCGTTGCATGCCAGCAGTGGCTTTCCGGCGGCAAACGAGTGGCGTTTCATGAGGTGATCGACAAGAAGTGGCGCGTGGTGGTGGTCGATGTGGCGACTCTGGAGAAGAAAATCGTCGCCGAGGATCATCAGGTCGGCTTTGGCAGGCCGGAGGGTGATCTTCTGCCGATGTATGGCTGCCATTGGAATCCGGGACCGTATCGCGATCTCGAAGTGTGGGATGCACGCACCGGCAAAACCTTGACGCGGGCAAAGATCAGCGAGGTGGAGGTTAAATACGGCGACTGGCTGAAGAAGGAATTCAGCGGCAAGCCGTGTTCGATCTTCTTCCCGGTGATCAGCCCGGATTTGAAGCGCGTGTTTTTCAAAATCGCCGCAGGCAACGGCGGCGACGATTACATGTCGAAGAACGCCAGTCATCGCCAGGGGCTCGTGTGCTACGACTTCGAAAAAGGCGCGTGCATCTGGATGCGCGGCAAGTGGGGGCATCCGGGTTGGACGCCGGACTCCCTGCACATCTTCGAGGTCGGCAACATCACGATGGACATCATGAAGGAGGGTTTCAGCTACACGAACCTCAAGGACGTGCCGAACCTGCGCGGCTCGCATCCCTCCGTAAGCCCGGGTGGCAGTTTGATGGTCACCGATGGCATGACGGAGCCCGTCGGCGGCAGGCCGAACGAGTGGTGCGTGATGGTGGCCGACATGAACGGCGGGAAATGGAAGCTGCTGCACAGCTTCGAGCAGAACCGCGGCGCGAAATCCTGGCGTCGCAGCGATCCGCATCCCGTCTTCAGCACCGACGGCAAACGCATCTACTACAACACCAGCGACGGCCAGTTCACACGGCTGATGGTGGCGGAAAGACCGTGATCAACGGCTGACTGGGAAGGCGTTGGCGTTCTCGCGAACAAGCTGCTCGCGTTGCAGTTCTGCCTTGGCGCGTGCCTCGTCCTCTTCGAAAACGGCGAGACCAATGACGCCCACATTGCCCGCTCCGCCTTTTGCGGCAGCCTGGGAGGCGGCCACGCTGCCAAACTGAAAGCTTCTCACCGTGGTGCTGTCCTTGCGGAAACCATCCACGTCATAGGTTTGTTTGGGTTCGAGCACAAAACCGTGCTGGGAAGGGCTTGCGGGTTTGCCGGTGAGCACATTCAGGCCGTCCACGCTCAGCACGATCTCCAACCGCTTCTTCGTGCGATTCTCCAGCCGCACCTCGTAGTGGTAACCGGCATCTCCGATGACGATGCGCCGCCCTCCTGCTTGGTAATAAGGGTAGGTGTGGCCGTAGCGAACGAGGCCGACCTTCAGGCGCTCGCCTGCGGCATCAAACAGGCCGCCGCGCTTTGAAGTACTGCCTCCGAGAATGCCGGTCATCGCCTTGGCACCGGTCTCATCGTTGTAGTGGAAAGAATCCACCACATCTGGAGCATCGGATTTGCGGATGAGCCGGGCACGTTCGAGCCGTGAATACTGCTCCCGGCCAGCGGTGGTGCCGAGGCCAGGGCGGTCGTCGATTTTGCGTGGAGTCGTAGCGCCAGTGGCGAGGAGGTTGTCGATGGAGCTGGCGCTGAGGGAATAGTTGCCGGATCGGAGGCCGGCAGTCATCGGTCCACCTTCAGCAGATATCATGGGCGGAACAGGCGACGGCGAAGTTTTCATCGATCCACAAGACGAAAGCAGAACGAGAAACGCGGTGATCAGGGCGCAGGCAAAACAGCGGGACAAGGTTGAGTTCATAAATGCAGAAATATCAGCATTTAGATGAATGACAAGAATAAATGCGGAAAAACCTGCAGTTTTTGGACGATGTTCTGGTTTGCCGAGGTGACAAATACAAACTTGCATCCATCATTAAATGCAGCATTTTCAGCACATGGCGGCGAAGCACGAGCATCTTTCCAAACGAGAACGGCAGGCGATGGACATCGTCTATCGGCTGGGGAAGGCCACGGCGGAGGAGATTCAGGACGAGATGCCGGACCGGCCGTCCTACTCCGCGGTTCGTGCGCTGCTGAGTATTCTCGCAGAGAAGAAACTGCTCAAATACACGCGCGAATCGCGCCGCTACGTGTATGAGCCGGCAGTCGCGCCGGAAAAGGCGCGTGACACGGCGTTGAAGCGGGTGCTGCGGACGTTTTTCGACGGCTCACCCGGCAAACTGGTGGCGTCCTTGCTCGACAAAACCGAGCGCAAGCTGCCGCCGGAGGAAGTTGCCGCGATTCGGAAACTGCTGGACGACCAAACGTCTTCCTGATTTCATCCAACTGCTGTCATGATCACCTTCTGGATCGCCATCGCTCTCAAAGTCACGCTCTGGGCTACGGCGTTTTGCATGGCGGTCCTTGTTCTTCCTAGACAACAACCGCGGACGCGCCGCGTCGTGGCGTTGTTCGGCCTTTGGGGCGCCTGGCTGGTTCCCTGGCTTCCAGCGAAGATCGTGGCGATGCAGGCGATTCCGGTTTCATCCTCGATGTACGTGTCGTCCTTCTCATGGGTTGTCGTGCCGGCGGCGCTGTGGGCCTGTGGCAGCGTCATTTTACTGACACGCCTGTTATGCGAAGCCGCCACCATCGCAAAGCTGGTTAAGAGCGCCGAAATGGGCGCGTTGAAGAAGTTCGCAGAGTTGGAAGTGCGCTTTTCCAGTGAAGTCGAAGGACCTTGCATGACGGGTTGGTGGCGACCCTGCGTGCTGCTGCCTCACGAATCGGTCACATGGCCTGAATCGACGCTTCTGGCCGCGCTGCGGCACGAGAGGCAGCATGCACGACAGCACGACTGTCTGCATCGCTTCTGCTCGGCTTTGCTGCGTGTTGCCTTCTGGTGGAACCCTGCCGTGCACGCGCTGTGCAGCCTCTACGAACACGAGTCAGAAGTGTGTTGTGATCACGAGGCGTCGTCCGCCGGAATGAGCCGCAAGGAGTATGGGGAAATGCTGCTCGCGCATGCGACGGGAACGCCTCACCGCGGCTTTGCGATGTCCTTTGCGCGTCGTACGGGTCTGCGTGGCCGGATAGCGCGCCTTCTGGAGGCGCCTCGTCATTCCGGCTGGTTGACTTCGACGCGTTGGGCCACCGCCTTGCTGCTGATGACGACGGCGGGTGTGCTGGTTGCGGCAGTTCGCATCGCGCCGGTGGAATTACCTTCGCATTCTTCGATGGAGAGCGAAGCGCGGCTCCGTTTAAGTGCCAATCCCTTTCCCGGCGCTCCTTGAAGCAGAGTTTTCATCTGGTGGCACCGGTTGTTGATGCCAACTTCTCATGAAAACACTGATTCTCTTCCTGTTCTTCTCAGCCAGCGCGTTCGCTGCCAAGCCGAACATCATTTTCGTCTTCGTCGATAACTTCGGAAACGGTGACCTTGGCTGCTTCGGTTCGAAGCTCCATCGCACGCCGAACGTGGACAGGCTCGCGGCGGAGGGGACGAAGTTTACGAGCTTCTATGTGGCGAGCGGCGTGTGCACGCCGTCACGCGCGGCTTTGATGACAGGCTGTTATCCGCGCAGGGTGAACATGCACATCAGTGCGACGGGCGGTGCGGTGCTGCAGCCAGTGGCGGAGAAGGGATTGAACCCATCCGAAGTGACGATCGCGGAAGTTTTGAAGGGAGCCGGGTATGCGACGATGTGCATCGGCAAATGGCATCTGGGCGATCAGCCGGGATTTCTGCCCACGAAGCAGGGCTTCGACGAGTTTTTCGGCATTCCCTACAGCGATGACATGACGAAGGACAAGAAGCCGGACATCTGGCCGGAACTGCCATTGATGCGTGGCGAGAAGGTGATCGAGGCGCCGGCGGATCGTGATCACCTGGTGAAGCGCTGCACGGAGGAGGCGGTTCGATTCATTGAAGCACACAAAGAAGGGCCGTTTTTCCTGTATCTGCCGCACACGATGCCCGGCTCGACCACGCATCCCTTTTCGAGCGAGAACTTCCGCGGCAAAAGCACCAACGGTGAGTATGGCGACTCGGTGGAGGAACTCGACTGGAGCACGGGTGAGATCATGAGCACGCTGAAAAGGCTGGGACTTGAGGAGAACACGCTGTTCGTCTGGACGTCTGACAACGGAGCTCCGAAGCGCAATCCGCCGCAGGGCAGCAATGCGCCGTATCGTGGCTGGGGCTACGACACCTCGGAGGGCGCGATGCGCATGCCGTGCATCATGCGCTGGCCCGGTAAAATAGCGGCGGGTGTGGTGAACGATGCGCTTTGCTCCACGATGGACATGCTGCCGACGTTCGCTGCGATCACGGGAGCGAAACCACCCGCAAACAAGATCGACGGGCATGACATCACCTCGATTCTGTTTGATGCGAAGAACACCAAGTCGCCGTGGGATGACGACGGCTTCTTCTACTACCGCATGGAACAATTGCAGGCGGTTCGGGCCGGCGACTGGAAGCTGTATCTGCCTCTCACCGGGAGCTTCTCCAACCTTCAGCGCAAAGCAGAACCGACGAAGCTGGCGCTCTACGATGTGCGGCATGATGTGAGCGAGGAGCACGAAGCTTCCGCGCAGCATCCCGATGTGGTCGCGCGACTGACCGCGCTTGCCGAAAAGGCGCGTGCTGACATCGGCGATGTGAACCGTCCCGGCAGCGG
>NZ_JAGRPF010000068.1 GCF_020439865.1 Prosthecobacter sp. | reverse complement strand
TCCGCGGCGCACAAAGGCAGCGCGAGCAGGAGGGTTGGAATGAGCAGTTTGGTCATGGTTGTAGGCAGGGAACAGGGTGAAATGAAGTGATCTTGCAGCGGCGGGCTCAGCCGAGAAACTTTCCGGGGTTCAGAATGCCGTTCGGATCGAGCGCGGCTTTCAGGCGCAGGTGTGTTTCGTGCGCCGCGGGCGGGATCGCATCGCGCCACCAGCGTTTTTTGGCGACGCCGATACCGTGCTCACCTGTAATCGCGCCATTCCAGTCGATGATCTGATGGAACAAACGATCGAGCGCGGCTTCGGCGCGTTCGCGGATCGCCGGATCGTCCATCGTCGGCACCATGATGTTTACGTGGATGTTGCCATCGCCCGCATGCCCGAAACTGGCGACCGGGAAACCAAACTCGCCTTGGAGTTTCTCCGCGAAATCGACGAGTTCGACGAGTTTTCCACGCGGCACGACGATGTCCTCGTTCAACTTGATCAAACCGGTGTTGCGCAGGCTGTAACTGAACTCACGACGCAGTTTCCAGAACGCTTCGCAGGCCTCGTCGCCCATCGCTTCGTTCAAACAGATGCAACCGAGGTCACGCACGAGTTTCACGAGCTGCTGAAGCTCGCCTTTGACCGATGCCGGCTGGCCATCGATCTCGACAAGCAGATGCGCATCGCCCTGGGGTGTGACGGATTCGCCGAGATACTCGCGGGCGGCACGCAGCGTGAACTTGTCGGCGATTTCGAGCGCCGACGGCAGGAAGCCGCTGCCAAGGATCCGCTGCACGGCATTCGCGACTTCCGCGAACGAATTGAATCCTGCCGACAGCATCGCTCGCATCGGCGGATGCGGAATCAAACGCAGCGTGGCCTCGGTGACGACGCCGAGCATGCCCTCGCTGCCGACCATGAGGCCGACGAGATCGAAGCCGGTCTTGTTTTTGTGGCAGCGCCCGCCTGCCTTCACGATCGAACCGTCCGCAAGCACCGCCTCCAAACCGAGCACGTAATGCCGGGTGACTCCGTATTTGAGGCAGCGCGGTCCGCCTGCGTTCGTGGCGATGTTGCCGCCGAGACTGCATTCCTTGAGCGAAGCCGGATCCGGCGGATAAAACCAGCCAAGTTTGCGCACCTCGGCCTGCAAATCACCTGTGATCACGCCGGGTTCGACGACCGCGACGCCGTCCTCGATGGCGATCTCCTTGATCTTGTTCATGCGCGCGACGGAGAGTGCGATCCCGCCCTGCAAGGGCACCGCACCGCCGACGTAACCGACACGCGCGCCCTGCGGTGTGACCGGAATCTTGTTCTCATTGGCGAAGCGCAGTGTTTTGGACACGTCCTCGGCGCTCTGTGCATGCACGACGACTTCAGGCGGGTTCGACGCGAACCATTTGTCCGTGCTGTGCGTGGCGAGGTCGGCCTGTGTCGTGGAAACGCGGTCAGGGCCGAGGAGTTTGGCGAGTTGATCGGCGAGAGAAGCCATTCATGAAGACTGGCGCAGCGCGGCGTCCGTGCAACGCGTAGAATGCGAAACGCCATGCCTTCCCTGATCGACGTCACCCACCCGCGCGGGATTTACCTCCCGGAGGCGGATCTGTGGCTCGATCCGCATCATGGGAAGGCACGGGCATTCGTGTCGCATGCGCACAGCGATCATGTGGCGCGGCATGGGCTGACGATTTGTTCGGAGATCACGCATCAGCTCATGGTGGTGCGAAAATCGGTGAAGAAGTCCGGAACCGTGGTGACGCCGAAGCTGCGCGAGGTGTTCGAATGGGAAGGCTGGGAGTTGCGGCTGCTTCCCGCCGGCCACATCACGGGCTCGGCGATGCTGCACCTCACGCGCAAGGCGGACGGAGCCACGCTGCTTTACACCGGCGACTACAAGCTGCGGCAGGGGTTGAGCGCGGAGCGCTGCGAACTGATGCAGGCGGACACGCTGATCATGGAGACCACGTTCGGTCTGCCGAAGTATCGCTTTCCACCCGCGGAGAATGTGATCGGTCAGATGCTGGCGTTTGTGCGCGAAACCCTTGAGGCAGGCGGCATTCCGGTGCTGCTGGGTTATTCTCTGGGCAAAGCACAGGAGATTCTGTGTGCGCTGCGCGATGCGGAACTGCCAGTGATGGTGCATCCGAGCGTGGCGCAGATCACCGAGGTGCTGACGCCTCATCTGGGGGCGTTGCCCAACTGGCGACCGTTCAACGCAAGCGAAGCCACGGGGCATGTGCTGGTGTTTCCACCGGGCGCCAAACTCGAGCTTCCCAACATGCGCACCTTGATGCTCTCGGGATGGGCGTTGCAATCGAGCGCGAAGTATCGCTACGGCGTCGATGTGGCGTTGCCATTGAGTGATCATGCAGATCACCCGGAGCTTCATGAAACAGTCGAACAGGTCAAACCTCGGCGGATTTACCTCGTGCATGGCTCGACGCGGGAGTTTGCATCGGAACTTCGCTCCAGAGGATACGATGCACGTGCGCTGGGCTCTGAGGATCAGCTGGAGCTGAATCTGTCAGCCCACTGATTCGAGCTTCTGCCGCCGTGCGAAGAACACGCGGGCGCTTTCCATGACGCCATATGCGGTCTCCTGCGGCGTGAGTTCGGCAGTTTTGATGCGCAGATCGGCGAGGGATTTGTAGAGCGGTTTGCGCTCGGCGAGCAGGCGCTCAAGCTTGGCCTTGGGATCCTCCTCGCCGTTGAGAAGAGGACGATTGTTGTTCATCGCGGTGCGTCGCGCGAGGCGCTCGGGATCCGCGTCCAGCCAGACGATGTAGCCGAGATGACGCAGGATGGAGAGGTTGCGCGGCTGGGTGATGATGCCGCCACCGGTGGCGATGACGCAACCACGTTTGCCCAAAAGGGAGCGCAGCGCCGCCGACTCACGTTTGCGGAATCCGGCTTCGCCTTCGGTGGCGAAGATTTCGGGAATCGTTTTGCCCGCGGTTTCGACGATGAGATGATCGGTGTCCACGATTTGAAATCCGATCATCTGCGCGACGATGCGACCGACGGTGGTTTTGCCCGAACCCATGAGGCCGATGAGCAGGATGTTCGGCTGGCGCGGCACGGACGCTTCTCCTCCTGCATGAACGAGATCGAGGATGGAGGAAACGAGGTCAGGATCGTCGCGCAGGGCGTCGAAGTAGCTCGCGTAGCGTGGTGTCCAACCGGTGGCATGAAGCTTGGTGTTGGAGACGCGCTTGTGACTCCAGCCACGTTTGCGATTTGGGTCCGGCTCGCGTTCGCCGGGAAGTTTGAGGCCGAAGACGATGCAAAGACGTTCCAAGCACTGACGCTGCGTGATCTGGGCATCGTCCACGATGTTGTAGATGCCCGCGAGGCGCTGCGTCATAAGATGAACGAGAGCCGCCGCGGCATCGTCGGCGTGGATTTGATTGAGGATGCGCCCCTGGCCATGATTGCCTTCGATGGCGGCCTTGCCTTCGAGCAGATTCTTTAGCACGAATGAGCGTCCGGGACCGTAGATGCCGGCGAGTCGCGCGACGGCGCCGTTTGCAGCGAGCGCGATGTTTTCGGCTTCGCGCAGCAGCCGTCCAGTGTCCCGATCAGGATCGGAGAAGCTGGTTTCATCGACGATTTCGCCGTCGGTCTGCGGATAAACGCTCGTGCTGCTGGTGTAGAGGGGAAACGCGCGGGGGAACGCTTCCACCAGATGACGCATGCCATCGACATAGACGGACTGATACATCTCCGCGCCGCCGCGGCCGGAGCTGGCGCAGTGAATGAAGCCATCGACGCCTGCTGCATCGAGTCCTGCGGCGAGCGCGAGAACCGCGTCACGATTTGAAATATCACAGGACTCCACGCGCCATGGTTTGCAGACTCCGAGACGTGCAGCGGATTCCGGCGAGTGCGTGAGGCCGATCACTTCATGCCCGGCGGCATGAAGCTGGTCCGCGGTCCGTTCTCCGACGAACCCACAACCGGCGATGAGCACCTTCATAGAGGACGGTGTTTCTGATAGTAGGCGACGAGGCCGTTGACGACTCCCTGCACGTAATCTTCGATGGCGCTGGTCTGCAGACGTCCGGCGCAGAGCGTGCGGCCCAAGTAGTGACCAAGCAGCAGACGGCGGTAGGTTTCCTCGTTGTTCATGACGTAGGGCTCTAGGTACACGACCGGGCAGTCATAGAGGCGGTTGGCGAGCAGGTTGCGCGCATAGACATAGGAGTTCGAGCCGACATGGCGGGCGTTCGGCGTGGTGTAAACGTAGGCGGGCAGGCCGGTGGAGAGCCGCATGCCGTTGGCGACGGCCTCCGCGATCGGGAGTTCCTCCTGATGAATGCGCGAAAAGAGGCGACGGAGCATTTCGAAGCGTACGTCCTGCTGCTCCAGCTCCACGGGGGCGTAGCAGCCGTTCACGAGAACGTGCAGGTGATTCATCGGAGAGAACTGCGGTGAAGTGGCACTGCCCCAGGATTCGGCGTTGAAGTGCAGGCAGAGCACGATGTCCGGTTTGATGGTGTTGTTCACCTTTTCAGCGCGCGCATGGATCTCGCTGACTCGGTAGAAGAGTTTTTCGCTCTGCCATTGAACCGTGAGAATTTTTTCATCGCCGGTGATGCCACTGTAAGTCTCCTGCGGCTGCGGAAAACCGGCCTCGACCAGGATTTGCCGCGCTTGCACGACGAGGTTAGACGGACGCTGCGGGGTGACAGGCTCGGGACGGTCACGCACGAGGGAGACGTAGGCGCCGAGCGCCTTGAGGCGTTCGGCGAGGACCTGTGCGGTGATGAGTGTAAGATCGCCCTCCTGAATGGCCTCACCGGGAGCAAAGCTGAGATAGCGTTCCTCCATCTGGGCATAGCCTCCGCCAATGTGACCGGGATCGATGGCGACGTGGAGATCACTGAGCACGGGGCGGCCTTTGAGAGGCGGCATCTCGGCGGCGGGCCGCCAGGTGCGTGTGCCAGGCAGCGGTGGTTCTGCGCGGGCGGCAAAGGCGATGCGTGCTTCCGGTTTGACCGGGTCGCCGGTTTTTACCACGACGCCGTCGGGTTCCAGTTTCCACGGCGGCGGCAGGGGAGACCCGTCGGAATAAAAATCCCGCATGGCCTCTTCAAATTCCTTGCGTGTCAAAGTCTGATGAAATGCCTGCAGCTTGAGCCAGTCGGGCTTCGTGCCGAGCGGGCTCAGGCGGTCCAGCCGCGCGGCAGGTGCTGGCGGCGGGGCCGGCGTCGCCGGAGTAGGAACTAGCGTGGAAGCCGCCGGATCGGGTGCGGGCGTCGGAGAAGGTGTGGCAGCAGGCGCAGGCGCTTCGGGCGCAATCGTCTGCGTCATGCCCGGCGTCGTCATCGAGCATGCCAGCATGATCGGCAGCGCGCAGCCGCGGAGCATTCGTTTCATCATCATAAAGTGCATCCTAGACTTGATCCCCGGCTTCATCATCTACTAAGTAGCGTCACGATGAACGACAACACGGCTGACCGCGAGGACGGACTTTTCCGCCTGCTTTTTTTGGGTGATGTGGTGGGTGAGCCGGGGCGCAAGGCGGTCGCTGTCCTGCTGCCGCTGTTGAAGGAAGAACTGAAGATCGACTTCATCGTTGTGAATGGTGAAAATTCCGCCGGCGGTCGCGGCATCACGCCCAAGATCGCCATCAGTCTCATGCGTGCCGGCGCTGCGGTGGTGACCAGCGGGGATCACATCTGGGATCAGAAGGAAATCGTACCGTTTCTTGGTGAAGAGCCGCGCATGCTGCGGCCATTGAACTATCCCGCAGGCACCCCGGGCTGCGGCTTTGTCGTGCTCGAATCGAAGAAGTGCAAAGTGGCCGTGGTGAATCTGCAGGGCCGCACCTTCATGAACCAGCAGCTCGACAACCCCTTTCCGGCCATTGCCGCCTGCGTGGAAAAGCTGCGTGAGGAAACGCCGGTGATCTTTGTCGATTTCCACGCCGAGGCCACGAGTGAAAAAGTGGCCATGGGCTGGCATCTCGACGGAAAAGTCAGCGGTGTTGTTGGCACCCATACGCATGTGCCGACGGCTGATGAGCGCGTGCTTCCCAAGGGCACCGCGTTTCAGAGTGATGCGGGCATGTGCGGTCCGATGGACAGTGTCATCGGCAGCCAGATCGAACCGGTGCTGGAACGATTCCACACCATGATGCCGGCGCGCTTTGGCGTCGGACGTGGAGCCGTGCGTGTGAACGGCGCGCTCATCACGATTGATCCTGCCACCGGCAAGGCGCTCAGCATCGAACGCATCGCGCGGACGTGGCATGAGTGATGGGTTGGGAGTTCCGGGCCTCCTGCTTTCGTCAGCTCATGAGTCCCTCGCTGCGTCGTTGATTAACGATGAAATCGACACCGCAGGCCAGTTTCTTCGCCATCGGCGATTTCACATCCACCGCCCGCCAGAAAGGCGTGATCTTGGCGAGTGCTTTACCACTCTGATGCTGTTCCCAGGCCAGCTCGGAGGCAATGCGTAGAAAGATGCCGGCCGTGAGCGGACACGTGAAATCTGCATGATGCGCTTCGGCGAGATCTGCGCGCAACTGCGGCATTGTGCGTGATTCGCCCTTGGGAATCGTCTTCACATACTCAGCGACGACGGCGGGTGTCGGAATCAGCATCTTTTCGCCTTCACCATGTCCGGCATACGGTTTGCCGAGTCGGCTGACACTCGGCTTCGGCGGATGGGCGAACTTTTCACTCCAGGATTTGGGCATAATGGATTGATTGGGGTTCAACGAGTGCGTTCTCCGTTGGCTTGCACGGTTTGAAAGGTTGACGCCGACGCGCGTCACGTGACAGCATGCGGTTTCGCCCATGGAATCCGATCTCCGACCCTCCCGCGCCCGACAGGTGGTGCTGTTTTTTGCCGTCACGCTGGCGGTGATCACTTACATCGACCGCGTGTGCATTTCGCAGGCGGCGCCGATGATGCAGGAGGAGCTGGGGCTGACTAAAACGCAGATGGGCTATGCGTTTGCCGCGTTTGGCTGGGCCTATGCGTTGTTTGAAATCCCCGGCGGCTGGCTGGGGGATCGTATCGGGCCGCGGCGGGTGCTGATGCGGGTGGTGTCGATGTGGTCGATCTTCACCGTGGCCACCGGCTGGGCCTGGAATTTGATATCCCTGGTCGTGTCGCGCTTTCTGTTTGGCGTGGGCGAGGCGGGCTGCTTTCCGAATCTGACCAAGGCTTTCACACTGTGGTTTCCGATGGCGGAACGCGTCAAAGCGCAGGGCATCCTGTGGCTCAGCGCCCGTTGGGGCGGGGCGTTCACGCCGTTGCTGGTCGGTTGGATGCTCGCGAGCGGAACGGAAGGGAAGGTCGGTCTTGGACTTCATTACAAGTGGGTGTTCTTGATCTTCGGTCTGCTCGGGGTGGTGTGGGCACTGTCGTTCTTCCGCTGGTTCCGTGATCATCCGAAGGATCACCCTGCCGTGAACGCTGCGGAGCTCGCGCATATCGGTGAAACGGAGCCGCCGGGAGATCATGCCATGCCATGGGGACGGCTGGTGGCCTCACGCACGGTCTGGATGCTGTGGGCGCAGTATTTCTGCATGTCCTACGCGTGGTATTTCTACATCACGTGGTTCCCGACGTACTTGAAGGAACAGTTCACCTCGCTCACGGAAATGGAGCGTGCACTGCTGGCCTGTGTGCCGCTGTTCTTCGGTGGGATCGGTTGTGTGACGGCGGGGATGATCTCCGCACGGCTAGATCGTCTGTTTGGCAGCATCGCCCGCACACGGCGCTGGCTGGGTGTGCTCGGCATGACCGTTGCCGGAGTCATGCTGCTGATCTCGATGCAGACGAATGCGCCGCTGGCGTCCGTGCTGGCCATCGGTCTTGCCGCCTTGTCCAATGATCTGGCCATGCCAGGCGCGTGGGGTGCCTGCATGGATGTGGGCGGACGTCATGCGGGGGCGCTGGCGGGCAGCATGAACATGATGGGCAATGCCGGTGGTGCGATCGCACCGATGGTGGTGCCGCTGGTGCTGGCCGCGACGAACAATAACTGGAGTGTGAACATTGCGCTGTTTGCCGTGGCCTACTTCCTCGGGGCCGGATGCTGGTTCTTCATCAATTCCGAAGAACGGCTGCATGAGTAGTTCGGGCCATCATGTCCGAACTACTTTTTCTCCGTGTCGGTCTTGCCGTTTTTGAATTTCTTCAACTCGTCCTCGATGCGTTTGCGGGCTCTCGGTTCGGGTGTGTTTAGGGAGCTGGCACGTTCGAGATATTCGAGCGCTTTCGTTTTGTTTCCGAGAGCCTGGTGCGTTAGACCGATGTGTTCGAGAATCTCGGCATCTTCAGGTTCGATGGGATGCAGAAGGGATTCGGCGCGCTGCAGTTCCTTGAGAGCCGCGGGGTAGTTGCCCTTCTTGTAATGGAACCAGCCGAGGCTGTCGATGTACGCGGGCTGGTCGGGCAGCAGCTCGTTGGCCTTGGCAATCAGTTCACCCGCCTTGTCGAGATTGGTGCCCGCATCTAGCCACATGTAGCCGAGGAAGTTCATCGTGTTCGCGGCGGCTTTCGATTCTTCACGCGGTGTGAGCGTGATGGATTTCTCCAGCATCCGCGAGGCATCTTCATAGCGGGCGAGGCGTTCGAGCGTGACGCCGTATTGGTAGTAGAAGAAGTGATCGAGCAGCTCGGTCTGTGTCGAACCGGCGTATTGTTCGGCCTCGGCGAAGTGTTTCACGGAGGGTTCCCATTGCTCGAGAGACCGATGAGCGATGGCGAGCTGATAGTGCACCAGCGGATGATCGGGGAAAAGGCGAACGCTGCGCTGTCCCACGCGCACCATGTCGTCAAACTTCTGCGTTTGGTAAAGCTCCCAGCCGAGCTTCACATAGTCGCCGATTTCACCGCCGCCGTTTTGAATCGCCGCTTCGAGGTGGGGGATGGCCTTCCCGGGTTCTTTGAGCCTGTCGTATTCGCTGGCGAGCAGACGCTGCTGCTCGGCGTCGTTGGGCGCCTGCTTGACGATTTGTTCCAGCGTGGCGAGCGCCTTGTCCTTTTGCTCCGTGGCGCCGTAGAGGCGGTAGAGCAGTTTGCGGGCGTTCAGACTATTGTACTCCGTCGCAAGCTTCTCGCAGAGCTGCCGGGCACGGTCGGGATTGTTGGTCAGCAGGTATTGCTGTGCGACCTCGAGCGTCACTTCCTCGGCGTTGCCTTTGGAGACGTTCTTGAGCGCGTTTTCGAAGAACGGCTCGACACGCTGGCGGTACTCCATGCCGAATTCGGCCTGCCCGAGCGGCCAGACGCGCTCAGCAGTGTGTCCCGTGGCCAGCCAGTACTGCGGATCGCGGCTGTTCTGGTTTGCGGCCTGGTTCATGACCTCGATGGCCTTGTCACGCTCGTTGTGGGTGAGGTGCAGCATGACCGCCACCTCATAGACCTCCGCGTGCAGGGGGAATTTTGACAGTGCCTCATTCACGGCCTTGGCCGGCACCTCGTTTTTCTCAAACAGATCTTCGGGCGGATAGGTGCTGGCGAACTGCGCGAGGTTCAGCAGTGGCGCGGGTGAGCTCGGATTGGCGCGCACCGCGTCTTCGAGAATCCTCACGGCCGCCGCGCGTCCCTGGAACTGCATGGCAAGGCCTGCGGTGTGGGAGGCGAGTTCCGCGTTGGTGGGATCCGCCTTGAAGACGGTTAGGTAATGCTCCAGCGCCTGGCGCAGCTTACCCGAAGACTCAAACTGCAGGGCGGTGCTGAAATGAGCCAGCACATCCGCGCGGGTTTCGCCGCTATTGGAAAGCTGCAAATCGGTTACCTTGGCACCGTTGATGCCCAACGACAGGTCAGCCGCCGTTGCTCCGGCATGGGCAGAGTGGGCGAGACCGAGGAACCCGGTGGAGAGGATGAGCTGACAGGGCCGCAGAACCCTGCCAACGGAACGATTCCAGTGCATGACAAAACGTCCTGCGTCTCGATACCATCGAATCGCACTGCGGAGAGAAGCCATGCCGTCAAGGCTAGCGGTTACGACTTGTAGCGCAAACGCTTCTTGTGACGGTTCGCGCGCATGCGCTTCTTGCGCTTGTGCTTGTTGATCTTCGTTTTTCTCCGCTTTTTGAGCGATCCCATGTTCGTGTTCTCCTGTGTGTTGGCGTTGATCTAGTGGACGACTTTGTTCAGCGGGTATTCCACAATACCCTCGGCCCCCAGTGACTTCAGCCGCGGGATGATTACCCGCACGGTGGCTTCGTCAATGACGGTTTCCACGGCCACCCATTCCTGGCTGGCGAGCGTCGAAACCGTGGGTGAGCGCTGCGATGGCAGACAGTCCACCACCTCCTGCAGATGCTTGGTGGGCACGTTCATCTTGAGGCCGACCTTGTGGCGGGCCTCGAGCGCGCCTTTGAGCAGCAGCACGAGCGTCTCCATCTTCTGCCGTTTCCATTCATCACGGGCGGCAGGTTTGCTGGAGACAAATTGGGGGTAGCTTTCCATCAGCGTGTCCACGATGCGCAGCTTGTTCGCGCGCAGGGAGGAGCCGGTCTCGGTGATGTCCACAATGGCGTCCACCATCTCCGGCACCTTCACTTCCGTGGCGCCCCAGCTGAATTCGACTTCGGCCTTCACGCCGTGTTTTTCGAGGTAGCGCTGGGTGAGACCCACCGCTTCCGTGGCAATGCGCTTGCCCTCGAGATCCTTCACCGTTTTCACCGGGGAGTCGTTCGGCACCACCAGCACCCAGCGCGTGGGCCAGGAGGTGGCCTTGCTGTAACGCAGGTCGGTGATGACCTCGACGTCGGCGCCGTTTTCCACGATCCAGTCGCGGCCGGTGATGCCGCAGTCGAGGAACCCATGATCGACGTAGCGTCCGATTTCCTGGGCCCGCAACAGGCGGAGTTCGAGCTCCTCATCATCCACTGATGGACGGTAGGAACGGGAGGAAACGACGATATTGAACCCCGCACGCTTGAACAATTCAAGCGTCGGCTCCTGCAGGCTGCCTTTGGGCAGTCCAAGGCGGAGGATGTTTTTCGATTCGGTCATGGTCGGGGGAAAGGGGCGCGCATCCTAGCGGCATTCTTCCGGCTGGCTAGAGGAAATTCACCCCGAAGCCCGTGTTGCGCCCGGAAGAGTCATTTTGCTGCGTTCGAGCGACTCTTTTTTGTCCTGTCACCTTCCACGATCTCGCCGGACTGCCCCTGGCAGCCGGTTACGGCTTTCCTTTTGCTTCCTTGCCCTTTGGTTTGAGAGTCTGGGTGCCAAGGGCGGGGCCGTTGTCCTGCGGCATGGACTGGTGCCAGGCGAGCACGGCTTTTGTCATGCGTGCGACGATCTCGGGATTCTTATCGGCGACGTTGGTGACTTCCGATCTGTCGTAGGTCAGATCATAGAGCTTGGGCTTGGTGCCGTCGTATTCGCAGAGGAACTTCCACGTGTCTTCCCGCATGGCGAGGTCTGGCATGCGCTCGGGCAGCGTGGGCGACACGGTTTTGCGGTCCGGCGGACGACGCCAGAAGATGGGCGCCTGGCGAGAGACTTCATCTTTGCCTAGAAGGGCAGGGGCGATGTTTTCGCCATCGAACGCGACGTCCTTCGCTTCGATGTTCAGGATCGACAGCAGCGAAGGCGCGAGATCGAAGGCGGCGAAGACCGACTTCTCGTTCTGTGTGCCCGCTTTGCCCTTGTCGATCAAACCGGGGCCCCACACGACGAGCGGAGAACGCGTGCCGCCTTCATACAGCGTGGTCTTCGAACCGCGGAAGGGACCGGCACTGCCTGCGCCAGGTTCGGGGCCGTTGTCGGAGCAGATGAGAACGAGTGTGTTGTCGCGCAGTTCTGGAGTGTTGCGGATGTGGTCGAAAAGCTTGCCAAACTGACGGTCCATTTCTTCCAAAACCGCAAGGTAGAGCCCGCGTTTGCCCTCGGCCCATTTGTCCACCGGCGGCCACCACGGTCCGTGGACGTCATCGGGCCAGAGATTGACGAAGAACGACTTCTTCGCGGCGACGGCTTTGTCGATGAACGGAATCGCGGCGTCGATGAAACCGCCGGTGATCTTCGAGCGCAGCATCCACGTTGCGGGTTCGCCGAGCCGCACGGCGTCCGCCCAGATTTTTTTGGGTTCGGTGTCGCCGGGTTTCAGGGTGAGCGGCAGAAGCTTGGCGCCCATGCCTTCGAAGTTGGTGAGCGACTCGTCGAAGCCATAGGCGGTGATCGGCGGCGCGTCATCGACGTCGCGCTGGCCTCCGAGGTGCCATTTGCCGAAGTGCCCGGTGGCATAGCCATGGTCATGCAGGATGCGCGCAAACGTGGGCGCCTTCAGGTCGAGCCACTGCGCGACGCCGCGGCGCTCGTTGTCGGCGCGGTTGTTCAGATACGACGTGATCTTCCAGCGCTGCGGATACTGCCCGGTCGTCAGCGCACACCGCGAGGGCGAGCAGATGGGCGAGTTCACGTAGAACTGCGTGAAGCGAATGCCTTCTGCGGCCATGCGATCGACGTTCGGCGTCTTTGCTTCCTGACTGCCGAAGCAGGAGAAATCACCCCAGCCCATGTCATCGATGAGCACCATGAGGACGTTTGGCTTGTCTGCCGCAAGGCTGGTGCAGGCGAAAATCGAGAGGAGAAGCAGTTGGAGGCGCATGACACGGGTTCAAACGCCGACTGGAGGGGGCCTTATCGGGCACAATCCTCCTGAGTCTATCCAGAGTGCACCTGTAGAGGTGAGAAATCCGGATTGACGCCCCCGATTTGGGGAATACTCTCCCCGCCCTCCGGACGCATCATCAAATCATGATTCGTCCATATAACCCAAACGACCACCACCATGTCCCGCAGCTACATCTTCTCGTCCGAATCCGTCGGCGAAGGCCATCCTGACAAAGTTTCCGATACGATTTCCGACGCCATCCTCGACGCCTGCCTCAAGATCGACTCCAAGAGCCGCGTCGCCTGCGAGACCTTCGTGAAGAGCAACATCGTTGTCGTCGGTGGTGAAATCACCATCCCGAAGCTCCAGAACAAGAAGCTCGGCACCACCAAGCCCATCGACGAAGTCATCAACGTCGGCCAGGTCATTCGTGACGCGGTCCGCGGCATCGGTTACACCAACGTGGACGACGTCTTCCACGCCGACCAGATCTTCATCAACAACTACCTTACCATCCAGAGCCCCGACATCGCACAGGGTGTGGACACCGCTGCCGCTGAAGGCAAAAAGACCGCTGAACAAGGCGCTGGTGACCAAGGCATCATGTTTGGTTATGCCTGCGACGAAACGCCGGAGCTCATGCCAGCTCCGATCATGTTCGCGCATCGCCTCGGCCGTGAGCTGACTCGCATCCGCAAGGCCGGCAAGCTCGCCAAATGGCTGCGTCCCGACGCAAAGAGCCAGGTGTCCGTCGAATACGTCGATGGCAAGCCCACCCGCATCGTGAACGTCGTCATCTCCACGCAGCACGCTGCGGACGTGAGCCACGCCGAGATCGAGAAGTTCTGCATCGAGCAGGTCATCAAGAAGGTCCTGCCGAAGAACATGCTCACCAAGGACACCGAGTATCTCATCAACCCAACCGGCAAGTTCGTCATCGGCGGTCCGCAGGGCGACAGCGGCCTGACCGGACGCAAGATCATCGTCGACACCTACGGCGGCATGGGCCGTCACGGTGGTGGTGCCTTCTCCGGCAAAGATCCGTCCAAAGTGGACCGCAGCGCCGCCTACATGGGCCGCTGGGTCGCCAAGAACGTCGTCGCCGCCGGTCTCGCTTCGAAGTGCGAAGTCCAGTTCGCCTACGCCATCGGTCATCCGCTTCCGGTGAGCGTTCACATCGACACCTTCGGCACCGGCACCATCAGCGATGACAAGATCCTCGACGCCGTCCTCAAGGTCTTCTCTTTCAAGCCGGCCGACATCGTCAAGCAGCTCAACCTGCTCCGCCCGATCTACTCGAAGACCACCAACTACGGCCACTTCGGCAAGATCAACGACCCGGAAATCACCTGGGAGCTGACCAACAAGGCCGAGGCCCTCAAGAAGGCCGCGAAGTAATCTCTTGCCCGCTTAAAACCCCACGAAAAGCCGCGCAACCCAACCTGCGCGGCTTTTTTGTGGTTACGTGAAATCTTCTCTGGATTCCACCAGGGGCCGAACTCGCTTTCGCAGCAAGCCCGTGCCCAGCAAGCCAACCATGAGCAGCAGTGCACGCGACGGCTCGGGTACCGACGAGAATTCGAGCTGGAGCACCGCGAAGCCGGTGTCCAAGCTTCCGGTGGCGGCATGAAAAGTGCCGCCGTAAAGGCGGCGGACAATGGTGCCGTCACCAAGGAAATGATGGTCAGTGCTTATACCACTCCCTCCAGTGACTGACGGCCTCGAGAACATGAAGACCAGATCGCCACCCTGATAGGTGTAGGGAGTGTCAAAAGAAACCAACTGGCCGAACGCATTCGGCGTACTCCCCTCAGGCATCTGTGCATCGAAGAAACTAAACGCCCCGTCATGCACTAAGACGGGATCTAGCATGTTGTCGGCGAAGGTCGTGGACATGCTGCCGATGGCATTGGCCGCCTGCGCCAGTGTAATCTCGAAGTCGCTGATACTACGATCCCCCACCATGCCATTGCCACTATTGATCCGCGTGCGCACGCCGGTGATGACACTCCCGGCGACCAGCCCCTGCACCGCCAAGTCCGCGGAGACGATCTGAAGCTGCTCAGTGACGTTAAAACTCCCGATTAGCCCCCCGCCGCTGGCGCCAGAGGATCCCTCAACGGAATCTAGATTGTAGGAGGAGTCCCCGAAGACGAGTGTGGCACCACGCGTGGGGCTGACAGTAGCGAGAATCAGCGTGGCTGCGAGCAAGACGCGTAAGAGTGGCGAAACGAAGAAGTTCATGGATGGGATCTCTTCGAGATTATGGTTAATCGTGGATGACCCTAGCAAAGAGGCCGGACTGGAGTCAATGCAGGGAACGTTTTTTTCTATGTAGCGGAACCGCTACACTGAGCTGTGCGAAGTGCAGTTAGCCTACGCCATCGGTCATCCGCTTCCCGTGAGCGTTCACATCGACACCTTCGGCACCGGCACCATCAGCGATGCCAAGATCCTCGACGCCGTTCTGAAGGTTTTCTCCTTCAAGCCGGCCGACATCGTCAAGCGGCTCAACCTGCTTCGTCCGATCTACTCGAAGACCACCAACTACGGCCACTTCGGCAAGATCAACGACCCGGAAATCACCTGGGAACTGACCAACAAGGCCGAAGCCCTCAAGAAGGCGGCGAAGTAATCTCTTGCCCGCTTAAAACCCCACGAAAAGCCGCGCAATCCAACCTGCGCGGCTTTTTTGTGCCAGCTATTCCTGTCGGACTCGTTAGCATGGTGCCGCCATGTCTGAAATGCGTTTCAACCCCATCACCCTCGACTGGGTCATCATGGCTCCGGACCGGGCGCTGCGACCGGATGATTTTCATCGCAAAGTGTCGGAGCATTCGCCGCGCATGCCGCATCGTGACGACTGTCCGTTTTGCACCGGCAACGAAGCTCTGACGCCGCCCGAGATCGCGCGTTCGGCGGCGGTGGACGGTTCCTGGCTGGTGCGCGTGGTTCCCAACAAGTTTGGAGTGTTCAGTGCCACGGACGATCTGCGACGGAAGGTGAACGGCACGTTTCGTTCGATGGCTGCCGCCGGTGCGCATGAAGTGGTGGTGGAGCATCCGCGTCACGATCTTGACCTCGGCGAAATAGAACCGTCGCATCTGAGCCTGATCCTGCGCATGTATCGTGAGCGCTATCAGGCGCTGCGTGCCATGCCGGGTGTGGAGAGCATTGTCATTTTCAAAAATCATGGCCAGCGCGCGGGGAGTTCGCTGGAGCACTCGCACTCGCAGATCACCGCGGCTCCGGTGTTGTCCGCGCAGGTGTGCACACGCCTGCAGGAGGCGCGCCGCTTTCATGAATTGAACGGCGGCTGTTTGTACTGCGCGGTGGTGCATGAGGAACTGCTCGCCGAAGAGCGCATCCTGGAGGCCGGCTCCTCGTTTGTGGCCTTCATGCCCTATGCCTCTCTGTCGCCTTTCCACATGTGGGTATTTCCGCGCAAGCATGAGTCCTCCTTTGATGCGATCAATGATGAGGAGATCGAGGAACTGTCGGGCATGCTCGGCCGCCTGTTGCGTCGTTTGAAGATCGCTGCAGGCGATCCTGACTTCAACATCACCATCCGCTCCGGACCCTTGGGCGAGATGTCTTCAAGCTGCTTCCACTGGTACCTGGCCATCGTTCCCCGGATCACACAGCTCGCCGGTTTTGAACTCGGCAGCGGCACCTACATCAACAGCACGCGGCCTGAGCGCTGCGCCGAGCGCATGCGCAGCATCGATCTCTAGACGGGTCTGGTTCGCCGGTTTGATGCCACAGATGGAAATTTATCTGGTTTCTGAGGCAACCCCCGCTCACACTCGCCGCCATGAACCGCCTGGCTCGGATCCTCGAACGCATTGCGGATGCAGGCGTGCCCGCCACCATGAGCGCGTCGGAGGCCAAGCATGTGCGCTTCTGCAACCTGACGGCATTGGCTGGGTTGTCATGCGCGGTGGTGTTCTGGTTCCTTGAAATGCCTGTCGTCACGGACTGGGGCCGCACAAACGCCCTTGAGGCGGCGATCATTTCCGCACGCGGCGTGGGAGCTATTCTGTTCCTGGCACCGGTATGGCTGAACCTGCACCGTCACCATGCGGCGGCGCGGTTGGCGTCGGTGTTGGTCGCCCTGCTCTATGTGCTGAGTTCCACATTCATCTTCGGCGGATTCGCGCCGGCGCACCTTTTTGTCATCGTCATCGCCGCGGCATCGATGGCGATGTTCCCGGAGGAGGAGCGCGGGCGCATGTGGCTCGTCGTCGGCGCCTCTTTGCTGGTGTTTGGAGTCATGATGTGGCTGCGCGAACGCAATGATCCGCTGGTGCCGGTGATGCGACATGACGTGCGTGTCGCCATGGAGGTGCTCATCTCCTTCGGTGCGCTGATTCTCGCGCTGGTCGTGACGCTGGTGCTGCGCACCACGGCGCGGCGAGCGGAACTGCAGGCGATCCACGAGCACGAACGCGCCGACCGGCTGCTGCTCAACATTCTGCCGGAGCAGATCGCCCGGCGGCTGAAGGATGATCCGCAGAGCATCGCAGACGGCTTTCATGATGTGACCGTGCTCTTCGCTGACCTCGTAGGCTTCACGCCCATGTCAGAGAAGATGTCACCTGCGGAGATCCTCCAACTGATGGACGAGGTCTTCACGCGCTTCGACGCATTGGTGGACCGCTTTGGACTGGAGAAGATCAAAACCGTCGGAGACGCCTACATGCTGGCCGGCGGACTGCCGAACCCCACGGAAAGCCATGCTGAAGATGTGGCGGGCATGGCGCTGGCGATGCTAAACGAGGTTCGCGGCATTCACGGTCCGGACGGCACGCCGTTGAACATCCGCATTGGCATTGCAACCGGTCCGGTGGTGGCCGGCGTCATCGGCCGGAAAAAATTTCTCTATGACTTGTGGGGTGACACGGTAAACACCGCCAGTCGCATGGAATCGAGCTGCGAGATCAACTCCATCCAGGTGACGGAGACGACCTGGCGACGTCTGTGCGGCAAGTTCGACTTCCGCGAGCGCGGTGAGATCGAGATCAAAGGCAAGGGGCGTGTGACGACGTGGTTTTTGGAGGGACGGGCCGCCTGAGTCCGTGGCACGGCGGCAGTCATCAGGTGCAGCCGCCTCCGTTTGTTTCGAAAGTTTCGCCGCATGACGCGATTCGGCGTTTTTTTTGAATCCACTGAATCAGGTCAGGCGCAGTAGAGAGCGTGAGAATCGAGACCACAGTCGCCATGCCGCGAAAATCCACCCTGCCGGGACACGTTCTGGTGATGTTGCGGCAGTGGCTCGATTCCGATTACCGGCCGCCGGGATGGAACGCAGTTCGCGACTTGAAGGACGGAATCGATTGGAAGCGATGCGTGCCTTTCATCATTCTGCATCTGGGCTGCTTTGCAGTCCTCTGGGTGGGGTTTAGCTGGGCGGCATTGATGGCTGCGTTGGTGCTGTATGCAGTGCGCATGTTTGCGGTCACCGCGTTTTATCATCGCTACTTTTCCCATCGCAGCTATCGCACTTCGCGCTGGATGCAGTTTGTATTCGCCGTTTTGGGAAACACCTCCTGCCAGCGGGGACCGCTCTGGTGGGCATCAGTGCACAGGCACCATCACCAGCATTCCGATGAGGAGACGGATGCGCATTCGCCGCGAGTGCGTGGCTTTCTTTGGTCACACATCGGCTGGCTGACGAGCGCGAAGAATTTTCCCACGGACTACAGCCGTGTGCGTGATCTGGAACAGTTCCCCGAGCTGGTGTTTCTGAATCGTCACGATCAGATCGTGCCGCTGGTCTATGGGGCGTTTCTCTGGGGTGCGGGAGCTCTTATGGAGCGATACGTCCCCGGTCTTGGGACGAACGGGCCTCAGTTGTTCGTGTGGGGCTTCTTCATCAGCACTGTGGTTCTTCTGCATGCGACATTCTTCATCAACTCGCTGGCGCACGTCTTCGGCTCCAAGCGGTTCAAAACATCGGACGACAGCCGCAACAGCCTGTTGCTGGCATTGATTACGCTCGGCGAAGGCTGGCACAACAACCATCATCGCTATGCCGGCGCTGCGCGGCAGGGCTTCTACTGGTGGGAGATCGATGTGTCCTACTATCTCCTCAAAATGCTGTCCTGGGTCGGCCTGATCTGGGACCTGAAGGTGGTTCCCGCCAGCGTGTATCGTGAGGCACGGCAGCTTAAACATTCAGATCATCCGGGTGCATGAAACGTTCCTCGCTCGCGATCATCGGAACCGGGGTGGCAGGGCTCGGCTGTGCACACTTCCTGCATCCGCATTTCGATCTCACGATCTTCGAGCAGAACGATTACGCCGGCGGCCACACCAACACCGTGAATGTCGTCGAGGCCGGACGTGAGCTGCCGGTGGACACGGGGTTCATGGTCTTCAATCACGTGACCTACCCATTGCTCACGCGTTTGTTCAAGGAGCTCGAAGTGGAGACGAAGCCGACGTCGATGTCGTTCAGCGTGTCGCATCTGCAAAGCGGCATCGAATACAACGGCACGTCGCTGAATCATCTCTTCGGTCAGCGTCGCAACCTGCTCAGTCCTCGCTTTTGGAAGTTCCTGTCGCGCATCAACAGCTTCAACGCCGAGGCCGTCGCCGCGCTCGACGATCCGCGGTATGCGCGCATGACGCTGGGAGAGTACGTCATCGCCCGCGACTACGGCGAGGATTTTCTCAATCTCTACGTCATCCCGATGTCGTCGGCAGTGTGGTCAACGCCGCCGGAGCTCATGCTTTCCTTTCCGGCGCTGACGTTGCTGCGCTTCTGGCACAATCACGGTTTCCTCGGACTGCATACGCAGCATCCATGGTGGACAGTGACCAACGGCGCGAAGTCGTATGTAAAAAAACTCACCGCGCCCTTCAAAGAGCGCATTCGCCTCGGTTCACCGGTGATTCGCGTCGAGCGTAGTGATGCGGGCGTGAAGGTGTTCACGCGTGAGGGGGAGGCCGGTGTCTTCGATAAGGTCATCTTCGCCAGCCACGCCGACCAGACGCTGCGCATGATTGCCGATCCGACCGAGCTGGAGCGGGAACTGCTCGGCTGCTTCCACTACCAGCCGAACACGGCAACGTTGCACACTGACGAACGCTTCATGCCGAAAACGAAGCGCTGCTGGGCCTCGTGGAACTACCGCATCAAACCGACGACGGGCGGCGGCGTCGAACCGAGCACGCATTACTGGATGAACAGCCTCCAGGGCGTTTCCGACACCACGAACTACTTCGTTTCGATCAACGCAGCCGATGAGATCGCCGAGGACAAGGTGATCAAGCGCATCGCCTACGAGCATCCGCTCTTCGACATGGCAGCCATCGACGCGCAGAAGCGCCTGCCGGAGCTGAACCGACTTTCGCGCGATCAGACGACCTACTTTTGCGGCAGCTACTTCCGCTACGGTTTCCACGAGGACGCCTTCGGCTCCGCAGTGGCCTTGTGCCGCGATTTGCTCGGGAGGGAGCCGTGGTGATGCCTGATTCTTCCGCCATCTTCGAATGTACCGTGATGCATCAGCGTCTGCAGCCTCGACGCCACGGATTTAAGTATCGCGTGTTTTATTTGTGGGTCGATCTCGATGCCATCACCTGCTCCGATCGCAGCCTGCTTCTCTTCAGCCGGAACCGGTTCAATCTGTTCTCCTTTTATGACCGCGATCATGTCGGTGGCGAGCATGCGGACGTGAAGGCAGGCGTTCTCTCGCGGCTTGAAAAGAGCGGCGTGGATGTGTCGCGAATCGCCATGATCAAGATGCTCGCGTTTCCACGCGTGCTTGGCTACGTCTTCAATCCGGTGACGTTCTTCTACTGCTTTGCAGCAGATGGATCACCGGTATGCGCCGTCGCGCAGGTGACGAACACTTTTCAGGAGCAGAAAATTTATGTGCTGCAGGAATTGGCGGCTGACGGCGGATTTTTCCTGGTGACGCCGAAGCACTTCTATGTGTCGCCGTTCTCTGAACTGGATTTGAATTTCAAATTTCATCTGCGCCTCCCGGACGAGAGGCTGCACATCGAGGTCGATGATGAGAAGGCTGGCGAAAAAGTGCTCGTGACCACGCTCACCGGCGCGAGGCGCGCCCTCACAGACGGCGCGCTGCTCTCCTGCGCGGTGAAGTATCCGCTGCTCACGCTGCGTGTGATTTTTCTGATCCACTGGCACGCGCTGCGGCTGTGGCTCAAGCGTGTTCCCTGGTTCCGCAAGGCAGACGGGCCCGAATTGCAGCAGGATGTCCTGCGGCCGCATCATTCCATCGCATCAGCAAAATCATGAACACGTCACTCATCCTCGACGAAGTCTCCGTGCCAGTCGCCAGTGCGACGGCGAAACCTGGATTCTACGAATGGCTCGTGCTGCAAAGCTTCAAGCCTTTCGTGCATGGCGGCATGCGCATGACGTGGCCGGACGGTCGCATGCGTGTGTTCGGTGCGCCGGGGGCGGAAGTCACTGCGGAGATCCGTGTTCGCAACATCGAGTTCTTCAAGCGTTGCGCGCTCTACGGCAACATCGGCTTTGGCGAGTCCTATGTCGATGGCGACTGGGACACGGACAGCATCGCGGATGTGATTGCATGGTTCATTCTCAACCTGTCGAAGGCGCTCGGCTCACGCAGTTCGTCAGGGAAGGTGGCGTTTGTGAACTTCCTCAACTTCGTGAATCGCATCCAGCACCTGCTGCGGCCGAACAGCGTCACCACCAGCCGGCGGAACATCTCCGAGCACTATGACCTTGGAAACGACTTCTACTCGCTCTGGCTCGACGAGACGATGACCTACTCCTCGGCTCGCTTTGAACATCCGGGTCAGCCATTGGCGGAGGCGCAGGCGTCGAAATACGAGGCGCTGTGCCAGAAACTGCAACTCAAGCCGGGAGACCACGTGCTCGAAATCGGCTGCGGTTGGGGCGGATTCTCCTTTCACGCGGCAAAACACCACGGTGTGCATGTCACTGCCGTCACCATTTCGCAGGAGCAGCACAAATACGCCACCGAGCGCGTCGCACGCGAAGGTTTGTCGGATCAAATCGAAATCCGCCTGCAGGATTACCGCCACATCACCGGCCAGTTCGATAAGATTGCTTCAATCGAGATGCTGGAGGCTGTCGGTGACAAGTATCTTGAGACCTACTTCGCCAAATGCGCGGAAGTTTTGAAGCCGGACGGCCTGCTCGCATTCCAAATGATCACGGTCGCTGACTGCCAGCACAAAGACCTGCGTAAAGGCGTAGACTGGATTCAGAAACACATCTTCCCCGGCTCTTTGCTGCTTAGCGTCGGTCGCGTGAACGAGGCGATAAACCGCACGAGCGATCTGTTCATGCACGGTCTGGAAGATCTCGGCGCTTCGTATGCGAAGACACTGCGGCTGTGGTTCGAGCGTTTCAACGCGAAGCTCGCGGACGTGAAGGCACAGGGCTTTGATGAGCGCTTCATCCGCAAATGGAACTACTACCTGCAGTACTGCGAGGCAGCCTTCGGCATGCGGAACATCAGCGTGGTGCAAGCGGTTTACACCCGGCCGAACAATACCACGCTTCATCGTAACTTCTGACTGCCATGATCGTGTTCCTGCGCTGCCTGTTTGTCGTAGTGCTCGTTTCCATGCTCAGTGTGACAAGCTGGGCCTCGATGAATTGCGCGTTGTGGGACATTCCAGCCGCGGTGGGTGGTCATCCTTGGTTTATCGCGACTTTGTTCGACACCTACTGGGCGTTTTTGACCTTTTACTGCTGGGTGTTTTACAAGGAGCGCACGTGGCCGGCCCGTTTCGGCTGGCTGCTGGGCATCCTGCTGCTTGGGAACATCGTGATGGCGGTCTACATGCTCATCCAGCTCTTCCGCGTGCCCCCGACTGCACGTGTGGAGGACGTTCTTCTCCGCCAGCCATGAGTGAAAACGTCCAGCGTGAATCTCTTTGGCGGCGCTGGGTGGTGAACCCGGTGATCACCCAGCTCACGCAGGGAACATCGCCGTCGAAGATTGCACAGGCGATGGCTTTTGGCGTCACAACGGGTGTGTTCCCTCTGCTTGGCATGACCACGATCGTCTCACTTGCAGTGGGCATTCCGCTGAAGCTCAATCAGCCTGTGCTGCAGGTGTTCCGTGAGCTGAGCTATCCGGTGCATCTCGGCACCATCCTGCTCTTCATGCGTGCAGGGGAGGATTTGTTTGGTGCCGAGCATGTGACGCTCTCGATCCCGATGCTCACGGAGCGTTTCTTTGCCGATCCCGGACGATTTATGCAGGACTTCGGCATGATCGGACTTTACGCCGTGGTGGTCTGGCTGCTGATCGCGCCACTGCTGCTGGGCACTGTCTATTTCATCAGCCGGCCTTTGGTCGAGAAGCTTGCCAACCGCCTCAACCTCATACCTCATGACGCATGATTTCTGGTTTTTGACCGGTCTCGGAGCGGTCATCGCGTTCACGCTGTTTGCCCTGACGTGGCTGCTCAGTTTGAAGCTTGAAAACTTTAGCTTTGTCGATGTGACGTGGTCTTACGCGCCGGCGTGGCTGGCGCCGATGTATGCGTTGCTCGGTGACGGTTTTCCGCTGCGAAAAGTGATCGTCGCAGGGATGGCGATGGTTTGGAGCCTGAGGCTGGGGACCTATCTGTTCTTCCGCGTGAAAAGACATCATCCGCAAGAGGATGTGCGTTACGAGGTCCTGAGGCAGAGCTGGAAGGGAAGCCTCGCTCGGAACTTTTTCTTTTTCTTCCAGGCGCAGGCCCTGCTCATCGTGCTCCTGTCAGTTCCGTTGCTTCTGGCCTGCCTGAATTCATCTCCGACGATTGGAACCGTTGAGTGGGCCGGCCTCGGTGTCTGGTTGATCGGCATCGTTGGCGAGGCGTTCAGCGACGCGCAGATGCAGCGGTTCAAATCCGATCCGCAGAGCAGGGGGAAAGTTTGTCAGATCGGACTCTGGCGCTATTCGCGGCATCCCAATTATTTCTTTGAGTCCTTGGTGTGGTGGGGATTCTGGCTGTTCGCCTGCGGCTCCCCATGGGGGTGGGTCACGGTCTATGCGCCGACCTCGATTCTCTACTTCCTCCTTCGCGTCACTGGCATTCCGCTCACGGAGGAGTGCGCTGTGAAGTCAAAGGGCGATGCCTACCGCGAGTATCAACGCACCACGAGCGCCTTTGTGCCGTGGTTTCGGAAAAGCTGAATCCAGTCCTCATCGAAAATCGGAACATACACAGTCATGAGCGCCATAAACACCATCCTCGCCAAGAACATCCTGCCGGATGCGATGATCCGCCTCGGCATTCGCCAGCGTCTCACCGAAACATTGCGCGAGAACAAACGACCCACGGTCGCCGCGCAGCGTTTCGCTTTGATGCGGCACGTGCAGGAGCTGAAGCAGATGCCCGTGGCGATCGCCACGGACGAGGCAAACGAGCAGCACTACGAGGTGCCCACGCGCTTCTACCAGCTCGTGCTTGGGAAGCATTTGAAGTACAGCAGCGGCTTCTGGGCTGACGATTCAACCACCTTGGAGCAATCCGAGGCCGCGATGCTGGAACTGACCTGCGAGAGGGCGGAGTTGCAGGATGGTCAGCGCATTCTTGAGCTCGGTTGTGGCTGGGGTTCTCTTTCACTGTGGATGGCGGAGCATTATCCGAACGCGCAGATCACCAGCGTCTCGAATTCACGTACCCAGAAGCAGTTCATCGACGCCGAGGCGGCGGCGCGCGGGTTGAAGAACCTCACGGTCATAACTGCGAACATGATTCATTTCGAAGGCGTGGGAGAGGGGGTCTTCGACCGTTGTGTGTCGGTGGAGATGTTCGAGCACATGAAGAACTACCAGGAACTGCTGCGTCGCATCTCCACCTGGCTCAAGCCGCAAGGAAAGCTGTTTGTGCACATCTTCACGCACCGGGAATACGCCTACCACTATGAGGTGCGCAGCGATGACGACTGGATGGCGAAGTACTTCTTCACCGGCGGGCAGATGCCCAGCGACGACCTGCTTCTCTATTTTCAGGATCATTTGAAGATCGAGGATCATTGGTGCGTGAGCGGCATGCACTATTCGCGCACGAGCGAGGCCTGGCTGGCGAACATGGACGCGCACAAGGCGGAGATTCTGCCGCTCTTTGCCGAAACCTACGGACATGAAAACGTCACGCGCTGGTGGGTTTGGTGGCGCCTGTTCTTCCTCGCCTGCGCCGAGTTGTGGGGCTATCACGGAGGCGAGGAATGGATCGTTTCGCATTATCGCTTCACGAAGCCATGAGAACCGGGGGCATCATCGCTGCATTGCAGGTGGGCGCCGGATGCGCGTTCGGAGGCTTTGCCGAAATGGTGAAGCAGGGCGACGTTTACGACGCGCAGTTCAAGCCGGAGGCGGCGCTGAAATACTATGCGCCGGCTGAGAAGCTGGAACCGGACAATGCAGCCCTGCTGGTGAAAATTGCACGGCAGCATGTTTACCTGATGGCTGAGCAGTCTTCGAAATCCGCCCGACTTCAGTCCGGCCGAAAGGCAATCGCCTACGCGGAACGTGCGGTGAAGCTCGCCCCGAATAAATGCGAGTCTCATCTGGCTCTGGCCATCTGCCTTGGGAAACTGACCCCGCTGGTGGGGAACAGAGAAGGAGTGGAGGCATCCCGCCGCATCAAGACCGCCGCTGAGAGAGCGGTGCAGCTTGATCCCAAAAACGACTATGCATGGCATCTCCTCGGCCGCTGGCATCAGGAACTCGCACAGATCAGCGGCGTCACACGCGGCGTGGCTTTGGTCATTTATGGCGGCCTGCCTGCGGCCTCTTATGACGAGGCGGTGGAGTGCTTCGAGAAGGCTGCCTCACTTAATCCCCACCGCCTGATTCACGTGATCGAACTTGGTCGCACCTACGCGCTGATGGGACGGAAGACAGAGGCGTCAAGGCTTCTGAAAAAAGGCCTAGCCATGCCTGACACCGACAAGGATGATCCTGAAACCAAACAGCGCGGTAGAGCAACCCTGGCCAGGCTTGACTGACCGAGCGGAAAAAGACGTCCCCCAATCCCCACCCATCATGAGCGACGAACCATCACCGACTCCCGAGGACATCCTCGATGATCTGGCGCTGCGTCATGCGCTGGGGACTCTCGACAGTGAAGAGCGCGCCCAGTTTGAGGCTTGCCTGGGCAGCCCGAACAGCCGTGCTGCGGCGCTGGCGGCCGAGTATCGTGATGTGGTGGCGTCTGTCACCCTCGCCGCCCTGCCCGATGCGGTGCCGTCGGCGAGAGTGAAGGAACGCGTTCTCGCCACCATCCGTTCGCAGAAAATCCAGTCAGAGACAAAACCGGTTCCCGCGCATGCCTCTGCGATGATACGTGCCGTCGGCGATATGCCGTGGATGGCTACACCGTATCGCGGCGTGCGCATCCGCGAGCTTTCCACCGCCTCGCCGGACTATTCGGTCATCATGCTATCATGTGATGCCGGCGCGACCTTCCCGCCACACGATCATGCCGGGGAAGAAGATGTGTACATTCTTTCAGGCGACGCCACCATTGACGGCCGTGTTCTGCGCGCCGGCGACTTCATGCATGCAGAGCCGGGATCTCACCATGAAGACATGATTTCCCGCTCGGGGTGTCAGGCGCTGATCATCACGTCGCGCAAAAACTACTCGCCGCGTGCAGCGCGCGCCTATGACATGGCTCATCGTGTCGTCAGCCGCATCGGCAAGGCCATCGGCGTGAAGTCGCGTGGTTAGTCCTGCCGTTGAAGTTTGGACCTAGCCCGTGCCACGCTTCAACGCCTCGCGCAGGCGTAGCAGTCCGCGGCGGATGCCGGTCTTCACGGTGCCCAGCGGCATTCCAAGTGCTTCCGCGATGCCTTGATGGGTGAGTCCTTTGAGGAAGGCCAGTTCGATCAGACGACGCTGCTCAGATGGCAGTGCCGTCAGGGCATTGCGGGCGAGAGACGCGCGGTCTTGATCATCAGCGGCGTCGTCCGACCGCGGACCGGCGCTGCCGGACCAGCGCGTCGGCTCATTGGCCGCCTGCTCGATCAGGCGCGTCTGCCTGCCACGTGCGCGGATACGATCGATGGCCTTGTGGCGGAAGATCATCATCGCCCACGAGAAGGCCCTGCCCTTGCCGGGATCGTAGTTCGCCGCCTTGTCCCAGAGGTTCACGAAGCCGTCCTGAAGCAGATCCTCGGCCTCCTGCACATCATCGAGCATCTGCCGCATCAGGCTGAAGAGAGGTGCCGAAAACCGGTCGTACAGTTCCGCGAAGGCGCGTTCGTCGCCGTCGGCAACCTTTTGCATGAGGGCCTCGTCGCTTTCGTGGTTGTTCTCGGTCTCAGATTCCATGAATGGGGATGTGTCCGGACGCAGCCTGCAACGAATCACCTACAGAAGTTCCGAAACACCTACGTCCGGCATGAGTGGCACGGTCGTCGTGATAGCACAAATGCTGTGTCATTTGCCATCGTGGACCACCCTGCGCTGACGATCGGCAAACAAAAGGCCTCCCGTGCTTTTGCAGGGGAGGCCGTCTGAGGGAGTCTGTGGACTCGGATCAAGCCAGCGCCTGCGCGACAGCTTCGGCGGTGATGCCGAGTTCCTTGAAGACGGTGTTGCCGGGAGCGCTCATGCCGAAGCGGTCGATGGCGATGATCTGCCCCTGCGTGCCGACGTATTTCCACCAGAGACCGGAGACGCCGGCTTCGATGGCGATGCGCTTCGTGCAGGCGGCGGGAAGAACGGATTCTCGGTACTCGGCGCTCTGGCGGTCAAATCGTTCGAAGCACGGCATGCTGACGACACGGACGCCGGGCTTGCCTTGGACGCCTTGCACCGCCCATTGCACTTCAGACCCGGTGGCGATGACGATGGCTTCCAGCGGTGCGGATTCCTTCACCAGAATGTAACCACCCTTGAGCGTGCCCTCGCGGCGGGTGGCAGCGGTGGCGACTCCTTGATGCGGCAGGTCCTGGCGGCTCAGAGCAAGCAGCGTGGGGCCGTCGGCGCGACTGAAGGCCGCGGCGAAGGCGGCGGCGGCTTCTTCAGCGTCGCCGGGACGGATGACATCGAGATTCGGGATCACGCGCAGGCCACTGACGGTTTCCACCGGCTGATGGGTCGGACCATCTTCACCGACGCCGACCGAGTCGTGCGTGAAGATGTAGGTGACAGGCAGTTTGGCGAGCGCGGCGAGGCGGATGCTCGGGCGGCAGTAGTCGGCAAACACGAGGAACGTGGCACCGCTGGCGAGGAAAAGACCGTCATAGGCGATGCCGTTGCAGATCGCTCCCATGGCGTGCTCGCGGATGCCGAACCAGATGTTGCGGCCGGTCGGGTTCTCCGCGGAGAAATCGCCGCCGTCCTTGATGTAGTTCTTCGTGGATCCGAAGAGGTCCGCGCTGCCGGTCACGAGATTCGGCACGACCTTGGCAATGTGGTTGAGGATTTCACCACCGCTGTTGCGCGTGGCGGCCTTGCCTTCGGCAGGGAATTCCGGAATCGCCTTGAGCAGTTCATCGGCACAGAGGCTGCCGTTGCGGGCGGCGTCGAGTTCCTTTGCCAATCCAGGATTTGCGGCGCTCCAGGCCAGGAAGACGTTGTTCCATTCGCCGTGGATCGCGGCGCGCTTGGCCTTCAGATCGGCGAAGTAGGCCTTCACCTCGTCGCTGACGTAGAAGTGGGTGCCTTCAGGGATGCCGAGGCCTTTCTTCGCCGCATCGACGAATTTGGCACCGCCTTCGCCGTGGCCCTTGGCCGTGCCGGCGACTTCAGGGATGCCTTTGCCGATGATGGTCTTGGCGATGATGATCTTTGGCTTGCCGTTGTCGCTCTTCTTCGCGTTTTCGATCGCGCCGAGGACGGCGTCCAGATCATGACCGTCGATGGTCACCGCCTCCCAGCCGATGGCGGTATAGAGCGCCGCCACGTCCTCGCTCTGCGTGACCTTGGCCATCGCATCGAGCGTCACATCGTTGGAGTCGTAAACCAGGATCAGGTTATCGAGCTTGTTGTGTGCCGCGAAGGCCACGGCCTCACGCGCCACGCCTTCCTGAAGGCAGCCGTCGCCGGCGAGGGCGATGATGTGATTGTCGATGATCTTGTGCTCCGCAGTGTTGTACTTCGCCGCGGCCATCTTGCCGGAAAGCGCATAGCCGACCGCATTGCCCACGCCCTGGCCGAGCGGGCCGGTGGTGGACTCGACGCCCGGTGTTTCATGAAACTCCGGATGTCCCGGTGTGATGGAATGCAGCACGCGGAAGTTGGCGACGTCTTCGATCGACACCGCGTAGCCGCTGAGGTGCAGCCAGCCGTAGATGAACATGGAGCCGTGACCGGCGGAGAGGATGAAACGGTCGCGGTTCAGCCATTTCGGATCGGCGGGATCGCACTGGAGGGCCTGGCCGAAGAGCACGGCGCCGATTTCGGCGGCACCGAGGGGCAGGCCAAGGTGGCCGGAGGAGCATTTGTGGACCGCATCCATGGCGAGACCACGGGCTTCATTGGCGGCTTGGGCGAGGAGGGCTTTGTTCATGAGATTGGGCTGGGGAGCTTAGGGGGTGTTGAAGAAAGCGCCAGATGCGGCCAGGCGCGCGGGCGAGTTCTTTACCGGTCTGGGGGGTGGTTTCAAGGTCGAAAACTGGGGGGAATCGGACGTTCGGGTTCAAGAGCGTTTGGGTTCGACAGAAGTTCAGCTCAGGACAAGATGCCGAATGCTTGCCCCAGTTTCTTCGGGCCTATGCGCAGCCTTGGTTTGCATGCTGGCCTCCTGCTCTTCGCATCCATTGGCCAGCCCTGACATAGGTCGCGCACCTCCCCTCCTTGGCTTTCCGGACACATCTCATGGAAATGTGCGCGAGCGTTTGTCAGGGGACCCATTGGCCGGAGAGGCTGTCGAGCACATGGTCATTGCTTATGGCTCAGGCATGCATGGTTACGACTCGGTGTCCGTGGACTCGGGTGGAGATGTTGAAGTAGTCTTGGAGACACCCCCGAGAAACGGCCGCTGGCGGTTCTTTCGTGTCCACAATTCTTCCCTGGCTTCCTCCATCTTGCGAAGCGTGGCACTTCAAAAATGCCGCAAGCTCGCAAGCCGGTATCAGAACAACCTCAATGACGGCGGTCAGGCATTTCTGTGGATGAAAGCCCGGAATCGTGACCATGAGGTCTCCTGCAGCAACGTCTTCCCTCCCGAGTTCTCCCGTCTGTGGGAGGAGATCCGTCACGCAATCAAAGAAACCAAGGCCGGCGACTGGAACGAAAACAGGGGCGATCCCTTTGCAGTGTCTCAATCTGTGGACCGGCAGCGAGCCATGACGAAGACCGCTGCGCCGTCCAACGTATCAGGCCCATGAACGCTCAGAGTCTGACCTCCCGCCGCCGGTTCCTCGAAACGTCCGCCCTTGCCCTCGGCTCGCAATTGCTCGGCCAGGTGCCTGGTGACCGGCCGAAGCAGGATGCGGCGGTGAAGGTGCTTAATCCGCGGGGGCGGGTGCCGGTGAGCATCATCATCGATGATTCGACCTGCCTCGTGAACCTGAACAAGTTCGCCATCCCGCAGTTCGCGGTGGTGAATCCGGGCAAATACGACCACTATCCGTGGAAAAGCTGGCCCGATGAGATTCCCGACAGCTTTGTGCAGAAGTTTGCCGACTGGGCCGATGCAAACGGCGTGAAAGGCAAATACAGCATCGTGCCGTTTCCCGCCTGTGTGGGTCGACTGGACCGCGTGATCCCCGGCTGGACGCAAAAGGAGCTGGAGAACAGCATCAAGCTCGTGCGCGAACGCATCACGCCAAACTGGGACATCCATCCGGAGATGATCACGCACACGCGCATCATCGACACGAAGACCGGTCATCCGTATCCCGAGATCAGCCCGCGCTACATGGAGAACTGGGACTGGTGCAACGGACGCAGCGCCGATGAGATCGCCGACTACATGAGCTATGCGCTCACGATTTTGAAAAACATCGGTCTGTCGTGCGAAGGCCTCACCACGCCCGGTGGATTCGGCAGCAAGGCGCGTCCGCAGCTCGCGCAGGCGACGTTCGAATCCTGCCGCAGCGTCTTCAATGCCGAAATCCCGCACTACTTTCGCGATCTCTTCGCCAGCGGCGATCAAAGCGTCGCACCCATCGTGCAGAACGCGAGCGGACTTGATTCGGACGATCCGCGCTGCGTCGTCCACGTGATTGGCTGCACGGGAGATTGGACCGGCGGCTGGGATTGCGTGACACCGAAGGGCGCGGACGCCTTCATCACGGAGGATGGCAAAGCAGGGCGGCTGGTAGAAGTGACCCAGCGTGGCGAACCGGCGATCATCGTGTGCCACTGGACTGGCATTTACTGGAACGGTCTCGAAATCGGTTTCGAAATCTTCCAAGAGGTCGTGAAGCGGCTGCACACCACCTTCGATCATCTGCACTGGATGAAGCTCAGCGAGATTGCCCGCTACTGGGCGGCGAAGGAGCTCACACGCATCGAGTTCGATCCGAACAAGCGGATCGTCACGTTCCATGCACCGTTCGCGTGCGAGGAGTTCACCCTCGCACTTCCAGCGGGCATCGGGACGCCCGAGTCTCTCACCGAGGTCGATACCCGGCTCAAGCTGAAGCCGGCAACATGGTGTCGTGAGAAGAGTGCGACTCTGGTCTGCCTGAAGATGCCGAAAGGGAGTTCCTCGATCGCATTCACGATGTGATGATGCTTGCGATCCAGGCATGTGACCGGATGGTACCGCGTGAACAAGAACAACATCCCCCTTTGGATTGCCGGCGCGTTCTTTCTGTACGCGGGGTGGATCGTGTTCGACATGAACCGCCCGGGTTCCACCGTGGGCAGTGTGTCCCCACTGTCCGCCGTGCGCGCAGCGAAGGTGCCGGTGCTTGTGGAGTTCTATGCCGACTGGTGCCCGCCGTGCCGCGCCGTCAGCCCCACGGTCGATGAATTCTCGCGTGAGACGAAGGGAAAGGCGCTTGTGATTCGCATCAATATCGATGAAGACCCGAAGCTTGCCCGCGAGCACGGCGTGGGTCCCATTCCTGCCTTCATCGCCTACAAGTCCGGCCGAGAGACCGGACGTGAGGTCGGCGACATTCCGAAGGAACGGATGCGGGAACTGCTGGGGCTTTGAGAGCGCTGCTGATTGGACCCGCCAAAATAAAAGGGCGAAACCTCTCGGCTCCACCCTTTGCGATTGAGTTTTGAAGACGCCTTACAGAAGGCACTCGGCGATCTGCACGGCGTTCAGCGCCGCGCCCTTGAGGAGCTGGTCACCGACGACCCAGAAGGCGAGGCCATTGTCCAGCGCGCAATCCATGCGGATGCGGCCGACGGCGCAGTTGTCGCGGCCTGCGATGTCGAGGGCGAGCGGATACTGCTTGTTGGCCGGATCGTCGAGCACGTCGAGGCCGGGAGCTTTCGAGAGAACTTCACGCGCAGCTTCGACCGTGACGGGCTTTTCAAACTCGGCGCTGATGGCGATGCTGTGCGCACGGAAGACAGGAATGCGCACGCAAGTCACCGAGGCGCGGAAGTCCGGGTGATGCATGATCTTGCGGCCTTCGTTCTCCATCTTCATCTCTTCCTTCGTGTAGCCTGTGTCGAGGAACGAATCGACATGCGGGATGGCGTTGAAGGCGATCTGATGCGGATAGACGTGCGGCTTGCTGTCGAGCTTCGCAGCGTCCCAGGCGCGGTTTTGTGAGGCCCACTCGCGGGACTGGTTCGCCAGCTCTTCGATGGCCTGCGCGCCGGTGCCGGAGACGGCCTGATAGCTGGAGGCAAAGATGCGCTTCACGCCGAAGGCCTGATGCAGCGGATACAGCGCCATCAGCGAGATCGCCGTGGTGCAGTTCGGGTTCGCGATGATGCCCTTGTGCGACTTCACATCGGCGGCGTTGATTTCCGGCACCACCAGCGGTGTGTTCGGGTCCTGGCGGAAATAGGAGGAGTTGTCCACCACCACAGCGCCCGCCTTCACGGCGTGCGGGGCAAAATCACGCGAGATGCCGCCGCCGGCGCTGAACAGTGCGATGTCAATGCCTTGGAAGGAATCCGGCGTCAGCTCTTGGATGGTGACGTCCTCACCCTTGAACTTCAGCTTCTTCCCGGCGCTGCGTGCGGAGGCGAGGAGGGTAAGCTGGCCGACGGGGAACTGACGCTGTTCGAGGCAGCGGATCATCTCCGCGCCCACAGCGCCCGTGGCTCCAACGATGGCGACGTTCTTCAGGGTGCTCATGGTGTCAGGTTAGGGGGTGGTTGAAAAAGGGCCGCGATAGTAAGGGCAACCGGACGGGATGCAAGGCCGGGAAAGTCCCTTGCCCGGGCTGCCCGGCGTCGCGAGAATTCCCCATGACCACCTTGGAGGCCATCTGTGCGGACATCACCACCCTCGATGTCGATGCGATTGTGAACGCTGCCAACACCTCGCTGATGGGTGGAGGCGGGGTGGACGGGGCGATTCATCGTGCGGCGGGACCTGAACTCGTTCGCGAGTGCATGACGCTGAACGGCTGCCCCACCGGCGAGGCGAAGATCACCAAGGGCTACAAGCTCAAGGCTCGGCACGTCATTCACACGGTCGGTCCGGTGTGGCATGGCGGCGTCCACGGCGAGCCGGGACTGCTACGAGCATGCTATGCAAACTCACTGAAGCTCGCGGCGGAAAACCACCTGCAGAGCATCGCCTTCCCATGCATATCGACCGGCGTGTACGGTTTTCCGGCCGATCAGGCGGCGCGGATTGCGGTGGAGACGGTGCAGGAGTTTATGAAGTCGCCGGGAACGACGCAGAGTGTGATCTTCTGTTGCTTCAGTGACGAGGATCGAATGAGATACGACGCGCTTCTTGGCCTCACCTAAATCGCTCAGGCTCCAAACAGCAGGTTGCCCCACTTGATGTGGCCTTCCTTGGCGCGGGCGACTTGATACACTCCGATGAACTTGTAGCCCTGCTTCTCCATGAAGTTGAGGTAGTCGCCGCAGCGGCCGGATTCCTCCGCTTCCTTGCCAAAGGACACTTCGACATAGACGGAGAGAATTTTTTTCGCCTGGAGCAGGCCGATGGCTCCCTCCAGCACCTTGAAGTCAAATCCCTCGGCGTTGATCTTGAGCACGCTCACCGTTTCCATGCCGTTCTGCGCGCAGAAGGTGTCGAGGCGGTGCACGGGAACCATCTCGGTGTCGGTGGCGGTGCCATGGCGATGACTCCAGTCCTGATGGAAGGAATTCGACTCATGCTTGGTGCTCTTGAAAAAGGGCATCTCCGTATCCTCGGCACCAGCGCCGCAACGATGCACATGGAGGTCTTTGTGGAAGTTCACACGCTCCTTGATCTTCGGATGGAGATCCTGATTGGGCTCCAAGCAGTGGACGGGCAGATGGGGAAAGGCATTCGCGAGACGCTTGGTGGTCTGTCCGCAATTGGCGCCCACATCCAGCACGGCACCGGTGGCGCGTTCTCCAAGATAGCGCCGGATGTCCAAAACCCAGTCGTCTCCCAGAATGATCGGCGACCTCGTTTTGATGAGCTGGCGGTTCACTTTGGCCAGACAGCGATTCAGCAGAGCAACAAAAGTCATGGAATGATGAGGGCGAGGGGTGAGAACGGTGCTGCCTGGGGGGTCGGGCGGTCTTTAGTGACATGGCTTTGGGCTTCTGACAAAGCCAAATTGCAGGCAAAGAACCGCCTTCATCCGGGGCAAACGATGACTGGAGATGAAACGTCGAGTGGGTAGACTGCGGCATGGCTCACACACGCCCACAAATCGAAGTCAGCATCGGGACGCAGCGGCTGCGTTTGTGGGATGGCGAGCGCCTTGTTCGCGAATGGCCGTGCTCGACATCAAAGTTTGGCATCGGGTTCACCGAGGGCAGCAACAAGACGCCGTTGGGGCGGTTCGTCGTGAAGGAAAAGCATGGCGAGGACGCCGAACGCGGGACAATTTTCAAAGCTCGGAAACCCGTGGGACATTGGGAGCCAGGAATGGACACCAAAACGGATTTCGTCCTCACCCGCATTCTCTGGCTGCAGGGACTGGAGCCGCACAACTCAAACACCTACGAGCGCTACATCTACATCCACGGTACGAACGACGAGCAGAGCATCGGACGTCCTGCAAGCCATGGCTGTGTGCGGCTGCGCAATCAGGATGTGATCGAACTCTACGACCTCGTGCCGGAAGGAACACCGGTGTGGATCGGCGAATGATCAGTCGAGCAACCCGAGCGACTTCAGGAACGCATCCGTCTTCGTCATCGTGTCGTCGAAAAGTTCCTTCTTGCGCATGAGGTAGCCATGAACACCGCCTTCGTTGATGTCGAGCTCGCAGCGGTTGCCGGCCTTGAGCATGGCGTTGTGGAAGGCCTTGGCGCCGGCGAAGGGGGTCACGGTGTCGCCCGTGCCGTGGAAGATGAGCGTGGGCGGCAGACTGGCGCGCACGTTATGAACGGGCGAGAGTTCCTGCCAGCGCTCTCCGATCTTCGCCTGGCCGTAGCCTTGCTTCGAGGTGTCGATGACCGGGAACAGCAGCACGAGTGCATCGGGCGTGGCTGAAACCGCCAGATCATCGCTGTCTTCGTTCACCTTGTCGAAGAGGGCCGTGGCCGCGGCCAGATGACCGCCGGCGGAACCACCGCTCACGATGATCTTCTGCGGATCGATGCCAAGCTCGGAGGCATGCGCACGGATGTAGCGCACGGCGGAGCGTGCGTCCTTCACGCAATCGAACACCGTCACTCCGGTCTTTGTGCTGTTCAGGCGATACTGCAGGCTGATGCCGACAAGCCCCAGCTTCGCATAATGCGCGGCGAAGGGATACATACGCGGCGGCGCTCCGCCCGTCCAGCCGCCGCCGTGGATGATCAGGTAGCAGGCGCGCTTGTCGCCTGTTTTGAAACCCTCCGGTTCAAAGACATGCATCTCCAGTTCACGGTCGCCAACTTTCTTGTAAACGAGGACGCGCGACGGCTTCAGATCCTTCGCCAGCGTGTCCACCGCGTCGAGCGTCTTGGTCCTGGCGGCGGTTTGCGCGAACACGGGCGCGATGAGGGCGAGGGAGGCGAGAAAGATCAGCTTCATGAAGGGTCAGCAGCGGGTGTTTTTGCGTTTCGGCGCCACCGGCAGGCCGCGGCGGCTTTTGACAATGTACGATTCGGCATCGGGCACTTGGCAGTCGGTCTGGCCCATGTCCACCTCGACATGGCCGATCTTGCGGGCGGCGGCAATCGCTTTGTCCGCCAGCGGTGCCACGTAGGTGCCGCAGCCGATGACGAAGTTGTTCATCGCATAGCGCACGCGGTTCTGGGTGGTGCGAATCGTTTTCACGATGCGCGTGAGCAGCGCGTCGAGTTGCTTGATCGGCAGTTCGTCATCCGGTCTCACGCTCACGACAGACGACAGCGTGGCCCAGCCGGACACGGCGATGGGTTCCTTCGGTGAATCGACCCATTTCAACGCGATCTCGACGGCGTCTGGATGCTCGGCCGCGACCCACGGCACGGTACAGCCGGAGATCATGTGCCACGTCGCGCCTTTGACCCATCGCTCCAGTTCGGCACGCTTCATCTTGCTCCCATCCGCGACGAGCCCTGCGAGATACATCGCGTCCGAGTTGCCAGTGTCGTAAAGTTGCATCGCCAGTGCCTGATCACCTTTGATCTGCTTCACGATCGGCTTCAGATCGCCAATCTTCACACCAAACATCGGCTCCGGCGCGCCATGGCGCTTGTAAGTCTGCTTCGTCTGCTCGCTGCCTTTGCTGGCGAGCAGTTGCATGGTTTCATCGAGTGTCATTTGGTTCCAAAGCAATACGCGAACTTGTTCGAGCGCAGGAAAATGCGCCCATCGCTCACGGCGGGACTTGCATTGGCGACGCTGTCGTCATCGGCGATCACGTTGGTGGCGAGGAGTTCGAACTGAGGCTTCGCGGCGAGTACGTAGGTGCCGGTCTGGCGGCCCACGCAATACAGGCGGTCGCCTGCAAGCAGCGGTGTGGAATACCAGCGGTCGCGTTTCTGGCGCGAGGCGAGCGGCTGCTCGTAGACGACCTCGCCAGTCTTCGCATCGAGGCAGGTGGCGACCCCGCGGCTGTCGTTGATGAAGTAGAGATGACCGTCTTTGTACACGGGCGAGCCGACATTGCTGCCTTTCTGCTGCTGCCAGAGGAGGTGCGTGGCGCTGACATCGCCTTTGCCGCCCGCTTTGACGGCCTGGCTCTGTCCGCCGGGATGACCGATGACGAAAATGATGCCGTCATGCGCGACAATGCTCGGGCATAGCTCGGCCGCCCGGATGCTGTTGCAGCTCCAGAGCTCCTTACCGGTCTTTGGATCAAAGGCGCGCAGCTTGCCGCTGGCGTTGAGGACGAGTTCGTCGTGCCCATCGACCTTCACGATCGTGGGGGTGTTCCATGAGGCGGGGAAACCGGTCACGCTCCACATGGTCTTGCCGGTGTTGCGGTCGAGCGCAAGCAGTTGATTGCTCTCATGCGCGGCATTCACGATGAGCAGATCGCCGTAGAGGATGGGCGACGAGCCGACGCCCCAGTCGTGCGCCTTTTCACCGACACTGACGTTCCAGACGGGCTTGCCATCGACGGTGTAGGCAAAGACGCCCGCATTCGCCATGAAGAAGAACACACCCTTGCCATCGGTCACCGCCGAGCTCGAGGCGTAACCGTGCGTGGTGATGTAAGTGCCGGCATAAGGGGCGTTGGGAAGATCGGTGACGACCTCGTGATTCCAAAGAATCTTGCCCGTGTTTTTGTCGAGGCAGATCGCGTGGCGCTTGAGGTTCTTCATGTCACCGGGCTCCTTCACGTCGAGACCGTAGCCGCTGTAGCTGGTGAGGAAGATTCGGTCGCCGCTGACGATGGGGCTCGATGATCCCGGACCCGGCAGCTCGGTGCGCCAGATGAGATTCTCTTTTTCACTCCACGTCAGCGGCAGATTCGTGTCGGTGGTGACACCGTCCGCGGTGGGACCGCGGAACTGCGGCCAGTCGGCGGCGTGGAGTGATGCGGCGGCAAGAAGGAGAGGGAGGAGTGTGCGCATGTTGGTATCTGAACGCAAGCGGTCAAGGATGGCTTGCAGGGCGTGGAGAAACGCAACGGAGGCTCAACGCGCAACGTTCTGTTTCGTGAAGCTGCGGAAGTACAACTCGGTGAAAGCTGGGTCGAGCTTTTGATAGAAGGCGAGCGCGAGGTCCACCTTGCGTCGGATCTTTGGAAACCGGGCCGAGATTTCCCATAGGTTGGCATCACCGCTGAAAAGGAGGTTGGCCAGTGCATTGAAGTCGTTCTCCAGCGTCGATTGTGAGTATTCTTTGAGAAAGCCGATCTCGTGCAAGGCATCACTCAGTTTGAGGCCTGCCTTTTTCTGCTTCACGGCATCGACGCCGTTGCCGAGATATCGAAAACCCGGCGGGTTCACCGCCTGCCAGGCTTCCTTGTCGAAATGACGCGCGTGATTGCGCAGTAGAATGCTGGAGAACTCGGCGTGAAACACACTCTCGATGTGCGTGTCAGTGAAGCCCTTCTTCTCATCGCCGATCTTCAAATACACGCAGGTTCGCGAGTTGGTGCCGCTGGTGATGACGCCGCTGTATCGCAGTTCGGCGAGCACATACACCGCCTTCAGATCTGCCTGGAGAATCTGTGGCGGATACTTGGCAAGAGCGCGGCCCAGAATCTTCCGCACGCGTTCGAACTCTTCTTCCGGCAGTTCCTCACCCGAGGCCAGCACAGGTGACTTGCACCACGACTCGGGAAAAACGTCCGGACTCGCGGAGGCAACTACCCGCACAGGTGCTTCCATGATCACGCGCTCGTCCGCCGCTCTTGAAACAAGCGGCGTCAGCCAGACGGCTGATTGGAAAAAGATGGTTCGCAGGGCTCGGTTCATGACTGCTGCTCAGACCTATCATCGGTTCGCTATTCGCGCACACTAAACGCGGTCTTGATTTCGACCGGCCTGCTCTCTGCTGGTTCTTCATCCGCCGGCCAGTTCGTCTGGTAGTTGTTCTGGGCCTCACGCGGTTTTTCGAGCTGTTTGAAGATCAGCGGTTTCACGATCCACTTCACCGTGTAATCGCCCGGCGGCAGTTTGCCGAGGTTCACGGCATCCACCTCATAGTAGGTGAAGGTTTTGAAGTACTTCCCTTTCCAGACGGCCTCATGCATGGTGATGGTGAATTCAGTGCCGGTGCGCTCGATCTTTTCGATCCACACACGGTCGTTGTCATCGAGCTGGCGTGTGCGGAAGAGGAACCAGTTCTCATCCGCGGCGGTCATGGTGGGTTTTTTCTCGGACAATTCGTCGATCCAATCATCGAGCGACATGCCCTTTGGCTTCCGTGCGGGGGAGGGCGCGCGCAGCAGCATCGCCGCATCATTCCATTTGCCCGTGTCGCCGCGCACAAGCTGACGCTGATCGCTCAGCGTGCCGCGTTCGGAGCGATCCTTCACCGCTTTGAGCGTTTGCGATTCCTGGGCAGGCAACATGGCGCAGGCGGTCGCCCAAATGAGAAGGATGCGCGGGAGTTTCATGACGGATCATTTTTTGTTCTGCAGCCGATACAGCCACGAATACGTGCGAATGAACAAGCTGCCGCGTGCGATGGCCGGCGTGGCCCAGGCGACATCGCCGAGAGAGTTTTTGCGCACGAGTTTGTATTCCGGGCCGTCCTCGATCACCCAGGTGTCGCCGTTCTCGTTCAGCATGAAGATGTGACCGTTGTAAGCCCAAGGCGAGGCATAGAAGCGCCCGCCTTTCGTGTTGAGGCGTGTCTTCGGGATGATCTCCTCGCCCGTCTTCGCGTTGAAGCAGGCGAGCAGGCCGGAATCGTAGCAGACGAAGAGCCGGTCGCCGCTAATGAGGTAGCAGGGGTGAATGCTCGACCCGTGTTTCTGCGTCCACGCGATGAACTCATTGCTTGTCGCGTCGCCTTGGAGTGTGATGTCGCCCTTGGCACCGGGTTTGATCGCGTAGAGCGGCCCGTAGTGATAACCCGCTCCCGCATAGAGCAGTCCGTGTTTCGACAACGGCGTCTGGCTCACGAGACCGGCGGTGCCGCTCAGCTCCCAAAGCACGGTGCCGTCTTCCGGTGCATAAGAGCGGATCTTGTTCATGCCGATGGTCACCAGTTCGGTGCGCGCACCGCTTTCCCAAACGTAGGGCGTGGACCACGTGCTCTTCTCATCGCGCGACACGCGCCAGAGCGTCTTGCCGGTGAGCTTGTCGAGCGTTTCGAGGAACGACGCCTCATCATTGTCATTCTGGATGAAAATGCGGTCGCCGTGAAGTGCCGGCGAGGTGCCGGTGTTCCAGCCGTCGCGCATCGGATAGCTCGGCCAGCGTCGCTCCCAAACCTTTTGGCCATACATGTCGCAGCAAAACAGGCCGATGTTCGCGAAGTAGGCATACACATGCTCGCCATCCGTCACCGGTGTCTCGGAGGCGAAGGAATTGCGCGGATGTCGCATCTGCGGCGGGATGCCCTTGTGCGCTTCGAACTCCCACAGGATTTTCCCCGTCTCAAAGTCGAGGCAGTAAAGCATCCAGCGATGCGGCTCTTTCTGTTCGACGTGTCCGCCTGGATAGCCGCCCACATGCGGTGTCGGCAGTTCGGTTGCGCTCACGGCCGACGTCACAAAAACCTTGTCGCCCCACACAATCGGCGATGACCACCCCCAGCCGGGCACTTTCACCTTCCACACCACGTTTTCCGTCTCGCTCCATGTGTCCGGCAGCGTCGCGCCTTCACCAAGCCCGTCCGAGTTCGCACCCCGATACTGCGGCCAGTTTTCCGTGTCAGCACCGCCTGCCAGCACCGAAACCATCAGGGCCGTGAAGAGAAGCCATAGTTTCATGAGGTGCTTGGGTTGGAATGAAACGAAACCGGCTGTTGTGACGACGGTCAGCGGGAGGTTCTTTCCGCGTGCAGTGGCCCGATGCGTTTCGTGCCGACGACCATCTCGTCGATCCACAGCTTCTGCGCATGAGGCAGCAGGCCGGGGCCGAAGTAGGGAGCCATGAGGAACTGGTTGAACTTCATGTTGGGGAAGTCGGTGGAGCGCAGGATGATATTTGCGTGATCGATCACGAGTTTGCCATCGACCCAGCCGCGCACGATGCCGTCAGCGTTGGGTTTGTCGTTGGCGAGGTCGAGCGTGTTGAGTTTGAACTGCGCCTCGATGCAATGCCACGCGTCGTCGGTGAAGAGTTCGTCCGCGCTGTCGAACATCTGCCCGTTGTAGCCGCCTTTGAGCGGCCCCTGAGTCAGTCCATGCGGCGCGTCCTTGTTTTGAATGTCCTGCGCAGCGAGGCGCAGTTTGCCGTTCACCGGCTCGATGTAGAGCGTCAGATGACTCGCAGCCGGACCATGCCACTTCGTGTTCTCCGTGGTCATGAAATGCGTGAGATGCGGATGATAGCTGCGCCCGCTCCAGCCCCAGCCTTTCGACAGCTTGAGGTAATAGCGGATGAAAATCTCGTCCGCGGGCTCAAACAGGTGCCGTTTTGCCGATGATCCCGTCACGCCGCTGCCGTCGATCCACTCATACTCGATGCAGTTGCCGTGTCGTCCCTCAGGCACGATGCGCACGTCTTTGCCATCATACCAACCCCGTGAATCGGCCTGCGCATCGTCAAAGCCCTCGCTGAACAGCACGCCTTCGAGTTTGGGTTCTGTTTTGACGAGGCGCATCACACGGCCCTTCGCCATGTTGCAGAACAGCAGCTCGCCATCGCGTGGATCGACACCGATGCCCGTGATGGCGGGCTCGAAGGCGATGATTTGCGTCTCCCAGCGTCCTTCTTTCTCACGCGCAGCGATCACGCGGCCAAACGCATAGTCCGCGCAGATGTAGGCGTCTTCGAGTTCGGGAAACTTCGTGCCGTGGCAAACACGTCCACCGGTGATGCTCAAGCCCGTCGTGTGCGGATACTCAAAGATCGGATCGATGGGATGAAAATCAGACGGCGGTGTGTCTTTGCCAGGGCCGAGATCGAATGCGTGCAATCCTTCGCGATGACTCCAGCCGTAGTCGCCGCCTTTAATGATCAGATCGACCTCCTCGTAGAGATTCTGGCCGACGTCACCGGCGAACAACCGTCCTGTCGGTGGATTGAAGCTGAAGCGCCACACGTTGCGCAGGCCCGTGGCCCAGATTTCCGTGCGAACCGTGGCGGGATCGATTTTCTCGCCATGATGCAACGTGGCGCCGACAAACGGATTGTCCGCCGGCACCGCGTAGAACGCTTCGCCGTTCGCATCACGTGCGATGGCCGGATGTGGATTCGGCGGCAGGCTGCCGGATTTCTTGTCCACGTCGAGGCGCAGGATCGCGGCCTGGAAGTCCTTGTTGATGAAGCGCGCGTTGTTGAACGCATCCATCTGCCCGCCGCCATCGCCAACACTGATGTAGAGATAACCGTCCGGACCAAAATGCAGATCGCCACCGTTGTGATTGCTCGCGGGATCGCACTGTGTGATGAGAGGCTGCTCTTTCTGTCCATCGAAGCGTGAGACGCGTTGATGCAGTTGACCATCGATGCGCAGGCTGTAGCAGACGAAGAAGCGGCCGTTGCGTGCGAAGTCGGGATGGCATGCCATGCCGAGCAATCCGCACTCGCCCTTGTCATCAAGTTTGCCGTCGGACGGCTGCGTGAGATCGGCAAAGAGCTGCTTCTGCGGTGTCGTTTGATCCAAACCGCTGGTCACCTGGATGCGTCCGGTCTTTTCGACGACAAACACACGACTTTCGTCGCCCGGAACATTCACGACAGCGACCGGCATCGAAAACGTCAGTCCACCCAGTGCATCCTCCAACGCATACGCGAGCGGCGGCAGCGGTTCAGGCACGAAGACCGGCTTCTTGACCTTGGGCGTCTGCGCGTTGGCAAGGCTGCCGCAGAACAAGAAGGCAAGAACCGCGACGCGTTTCATGGCGGCTCACTTCGTGCCGAGCAGGTGCTTGATGAAAAACTCGTTTGCCTCCTGCGCGTAGCTCGCCTTTTCGTCGGCGTGGCGGATCGTGCATTCGATGCCGAGCCGGTCCATCTGCTCCTTGAGCTTGAGACCGAAGTTGATGTGATGAATGCCGGTGCCGGGCTTCGCATCCGGGGGCACGGGTCCGCGCGGCTCGTTGTAAAACGCATACACGGGAGGATCGTCTTTGGTCAGGTAGGTGATGGGCGCAGCCTTTTTAAACATCTCGCGCGCGGCGGGCGTCTCGTACTGGTCGCGCTTGAGACCATAGAAACCTTCGAGCGCCGGATGATTGGCCGCCGCCTCGCCGACCCATTCCTTGATGACGAAGGGGTCGTACGAGGTCTGCGCGCCGGAGACGGCCATGCAGCTCAGCCGTGTGGACTCGCGCAGCACAGGGTCAGCGTTCTTCGGGTCGGCCATGTCGTCATGGAAGCCGATCCACAGCGAAGTGCCTGCGCCGGCGGATCCGCCCGTCGCGCCGATGCGTGTCGGGTCAATGTTCCATTCCTTGGCATGATGGCGTGCGTACTGGATCGAACGCGCGCTGTCCATGTAGTGCGCGGGAAAGGTGACACCGGGCGAGAAGCGATAATTGATCGCCATCAGCGAGATGCCTTTGTCCAACAGGGCGAAGAGCGAGGCGGGAATGCCCTCCTTGCTGCCTGCGCGGAAACCACCGCCATGGATGAAGACGACGAGCGGTGTGGGCTTGTCGGACTTGGCTTTCCAAAAGTCGAGCACCTGGCGTTCATGGTCGCCGTAGTGCACCTTGACAAGGTCGGGCCTGGGCTTCGCTGTCTGGCGCGGGGCCTTCTGAGCGTGGCTGGTGCCGGAGGTGAGGAGGCTGACGATCAGAGCCGCCAGCAGAGGGAAGAGGCGATGCGTTTTCATGGAAGGACGCGTGGTTGGCCGCGGAGGGAACGTTGCGAAAAAGCAGGCCTGCGTCCAGTCACAAATCAGGATCTCCATTCTCGCGGCACCACGCCTGCAATTTCGCCTTCAGCTCTTCGAGCCGGGTTTGTTGCGCCGGGTCGGCGCTGAGGTCGCGGCGTTCATCGGGATCGCTTCGAAGATCAAAGAGCTGCTCGCGGCCGACCTGGGGATAGCGGATGAGCTTCCAGCGTTCGTCGCAGATCATGCGCTGGGTGTTCGTGAAGGTGCCGTAGGCGTAATCGTGGATGCGATCCGCCTGATGGCGCAGCAACGGAACGATGCTTCTGGCCTGCACCGTGGAGGGAATCGCAACACCGGAGAGATCGCAGAGCGTTGGAAAGATGTCGTTCAGGTTGATGAGCGCCGTGCTGCGATCGCCCTTCGGCAGGCCGGGACCGCAGATGATGAAGGGGCTGCGGATGCTGTGCTCGTATTCGTTCTGCTTGCCGAGCAGGCCATGGCTGCCGAGCGCAAGCCCCTGGTCGCTTGTGAAGATGATGATGGTGTCTTCAAACGATGGCAGCGCATCGAGGATGCGACCGAGGTTCGCATCGAGATCGGTGATCATGGCGTAGTAGAGCGCGAGTTCCTCTTTCACCTCGCTTTCGACACGCGGGATGGAGAGCAGGACTTCATCGCGGCCGCCGCGGTTACCGTGATCAAAGGGGTGGTCCTTCGCGAAGTTCGCCGGCAGCACCATCTTCGCCGCGTCGTAGCGGTCCTTCATGCCCGCAGGCCACATGCGCGGATCGTGTGGAAAAGCGAAGTTCACGTGCACAAACCACGGCTTGTCCTTCGGCGCGGTTTGAATGCCGCGGATGGCGCCGTCAGCGACATGCCGGCTGTTGTCCGGCTGCAGGCCGACGCCTTTGTCGAGTTCGGTTTTGTTGTCGGCGTCTTTGAAGGTCCAGCCTCGATAACCCGTGAGCGGACGACCACGGTCATCGATGTCCGGCTGCGTGACACCCTTCGCCCCGCCGCTGGAATAGAGTCCGCTCGTTGTGGTATAACCGCGCTGCATCGGATGGCCGTCGTTGTGCCACTTGCCCGTGTAGCAGGTGTGATAGCCCGCCTTTTGCAGTGTGCCCGCCATCGTGGCGAGTTGGGGATTCACCACGCTGCCCGGATACTTCGACAACGCCCTGAAGGCCGGGTTTCCCGTCAGGATCTGCGCACGGCTGGCATAGCAGATGGGATAGCCCGAATACGCACGTGTGAACGAGGTCCCCTGCGCCGCCAGACGGTCGAGGTGCGGTGTTTCGATGACCGCATTGCCAAGCGCGCGAATCGTGTCCGGACGCTGATCATCGGCGACGATGAGTAGAATGTTAGGCGCGGCGTGGAGGCCGGCACCGAAAACGAGAAACAGGAGCAGCGTTCGCATGAGATGAAAACGCCGCGATCTGTGCCGCCCATCAGTCGACGACGATATTTTTCAGCGGATTGCCTCCTCGAAGTGCGCGCCAGAGAAGAAACGGCAGACGCAGCATGAAGCTGATCATCAGACGCGCATGCATCCAGGTGAGCAGCGCATTGTCACGCACATAGCGAAATTGTGAGACGCCGCCTTCCGCCTGCGTGAGATAGCGCACGGGAGTGGGCACATTGATCGTCGGCACGCCCAGCCAGCACACGCGCACGGCCACTTCGGTGTCGAAATCAAAACGTCTTGCAAACCACGTGCTGCGGAACGCGTCCAGCAAAGCCTGCACGGGATAGACCCGCATGCCAAAGAGCGAGTCTCCGATGCCCCAGCCGAGTGTTTCGAGATTCGCCCATCCGTTGGAAATGCGACGGCCCTGCACGCGGAGTTGCGGTGCCTCGGGGCCGAAGACGGGTTTGCCAAAAAGCACCGCCTGAGGATGTGCCTCGGCGAGCTGCACGAACTTCGGAATCCACTCTGCCGGGTGCTGACCGTCGGCATCCATGGTGAGCACGTGGGTGAATCCTGCGGCTTTGGCGGCTTCGGCGCCGCGCAGCACGGCGGCACCTTTGCCACAGTTGCAGGGCTGTTTGATCAAACGCAGCCCGGGATGTGAGGGCTGCATGACCTCCACGGCCTTCTCGCTGCCGTCAGTGCTGCCGTCGAGCACCACACATACGTCACTCCAGTGTTCCAGCGCGTGAAGCACCGTGTCCGCCAGCAGGCGTCCGGTGTTGTAGCTGGGAATGAGAATCTGAAGCTTCATGCGCCGACAAGGGAGGCGTGATGGACACGATAATGCCCCCCGCCGCAAGTTGAAATCCAGCCCCGTTCAGGGCGTCGATTTTGGACTGTCGCCCAGCGCGTTCACGTACACTTCACGCAGACGCTCGGAGAAGGCCGTCGCGCCTTCGTCCGCCGGGCTGGCGAGCGGCTCGCCCAGCGTGATGCGCAGCTTGATCTTTTTGTCCGGCAGACGCCAGAGCGGCCAGCCTTTGCGGAGATAGTCGCTGTTCGTCTCGATGAACACCGGCCACACCGGAGCGCTCGATTGGGTGGCGATGATGCCGAGACCGCCCTGAAAGCTGTTGATGACGCCTTCCTCCTTCCGTGTCCGGGTTCCTTCGGGGAAAAACAGCAGCCGGTCGCCCTGGCGAAGCGCTTCGATGGAATGCTGCAGCATCTTGTGCGCGGGCTTGTTGGGAATGAAGCCCGCCAGCTTCGCTCCGCCTCGCAGGAATGGATTGTGCATGAGCGAGGCTTTCAAGATGCAGCGCAGCCCGCCCACCTTGGCGATGACAAAGACCGCATCCCACAGGGCCGGATGATTCGGCGCGATGATCAGCCCGCCGGTCACGCCATGCAGCCCCTCGAAGCCGACAAACTCGCATTCAAAGACCCCGCACAGACGCAGCATTGCGAGAAATACACGGAACGCCGCCTGCAGCATCTGCTGGCCGAGAGCGCGGGACGCCTCAGACGAAAGCAGGGGTGCGAGCACCAGTCCTGCCACGACAAACAACAGCCCGCCGACCGCCCAGTAGGCCATGCTCAGCACGAGCACGATCAGCAGCCATGCTCCCCTGAGCGCACGGTTCATGACCGGCGCGCATCTTGGCGATTGCTCTGACGGGGTTTCCTGAATAAGACCGGAGCATGCCACCGCCCGCCGATCTTGTTCAAGCGCTTTCCTCCCTGCCGCACGGTTTGGAGTTTCGCTTCATCGACGAACTCACTGAACTCGTCCCAGGCGTCTCCGCCAAAGCGGTGTGGAAGCTCAAGGGCGACGAGGAATTCCTGCGCGGCCATTTTCCGAATGCGCCGCTCATGCCCGGTGTGCTCATGGTCGAGGCGCTGGCCCAGCTCGGCGGCATTCTCGTGCAAACCCGCCCAGGGGAGGTGCCGCTGAAGAACCTTCGTCTCACCGCGGTGCGACAGATCAAGATCCTCGGCAGCATCACGCCCGGTCAGTCGATTCACATCAGCGGCACGCTGCAGGCCGTCATGGACACGCTCGGTCAGGTGGCAGGAGAAATACGCGATGATGCTGACAACGTGATCCTCTCTGGGACCGTCACGCTTGCAGGTGAGCGCTGATCACTTCGGAAGTCGCAGCACAAAGCAGGCGCCGTCCTTCGTCGCGGTGTCGAGCGTGATCGCGCCACCGAGCGCGGTCGCGAGACGACGGCACAAGGCAAGACCGAGTCCGACGCCGGGCGCTGAGTGGGCGGCCTGATCGGCGCTTTTGTGAAACGGATGAAAAATGCGCCGCCGTTCGCTGCGTGAAATGCCGCCGCCGGAATCGCGCACGCGCAGCATGGCGAATTTACCGCTCGTGTCGGCTTCGACATGTATCACCGGCTCCGCGGCACGCGGAGCGGCGTATTTGCAGGCGTTGTCGACGAGATTGAAAAGGATTTGTTCCACCGCCGCCGCGTCGATGTGCAGCTGCGTTTTGCGATCAGCGTCCGTGGCATGCACGCGCACCTCCATGCGGCAATCGTCAGCGCGCTGCTTCAGGCGCGGCAGGATGCGGTCCAGCAACTCGCCGATCGTGATGTTTTCCGCACGCGCCTGGCCGCTGCCGCGCTCGAGCCGCGCATACGCGAGCACATTCTCGACGAGATGACTCAAGCGTCCTGCTTCGCCGCTCAGGGTGTCGAGATAAGTCTTCCGCTGCGCTTCATCCGCCACCATGCCGTCCGCAAGCATCTCGGAATACAGCCGGAACGTCGTCAGTGGCGTGCGCAGCTCATGCGTGACGGCGGATACGAAGGCCGCACGTCGTTCGCTGAGCGCCACGGTGCCAAACAGCACGAGACCGACTGCGGCAGCCGCTAGAACCACACACGCGAGCGCGATGGCGAGCGACCGGCGCAACGGCGTCCAGAACGGCAATGGCGGCAACTGGATGACACCAGGCACCAGCCGCACCGGCAACGCGGCGAACCGCAGCGGATCGTCGGTGGGCCGTGTGCCGACGTTCGCATTGGCGGCGGGTTCCAGTTTGGCATCAGGAAACAGATCCGTGATCTCGCGCAGCCACGCGGCATGCAGTTCCGGCCAGTCCAGCCACACGCCCTGCACCATGCGAACGCCGTCCACGAAGGCCTCGCGCGTGAGGATGAGATTCTTACCGAGCCATACACCTTGGAAGGGCCGCGAACTGTTCGCAGCCGGCGTGCTTTTGCGTGAGGCAATCGCCTTGTCCATGGGCGCACCGCCACCGGCGGAGACATCGGCCTGGGCTCCTCCAAAGGGATCCGCCGCGGCGAGAGACGGCATCGCGCTCGCAGCGGCCGGAGGTGGCGCTGGGACCATCGCCACGGCGCCTGACTCCATCTTCGCTTCCGCCTTCTTCATGGCGAACGCTTCTTTGGCATCGACCGTCTCGGCTTTCGTGACGGGTTTGGCGGGGGCTTCCTTCATCTTGATCGTCGGCTGCTGCTTGATCGCCTCCTCAGCCTGGGCATTGACCGCACGATTTCGAAATGAGTTTTCTGCGATGTTGTAAAGGGACTGCTGCTGCGCCACCTGCCCTTGCTGCACCGCCCACGCCGCATGCCGAGGAAGGTTGGCATCACTTGCGTCCAGTTGCTGCTGCGTGTCGTCGAGGTCGAACGCGTTCACACAGGCCGCTTCCGTCAGCAAACGGCGATTGAGAACCGGTGGCGCCGCCGGTTCGGCCACCGGAGAGCGACGCAGGTTCCATGACGACACGGAAACCTTGTCCTGAGGTGTGATCGGATTCGACGGCTGTGCCAACAGTTCGCGCAGACCACTCAGACGCTGCTCGCTGCGTGTGAGATCGTCCGCGTTGATGAACTGAGCCAGCGCCAGCACGCGTTCGTCATTTTGAGGCACCTGCGGCGACATCACCTGGCCGCGGGCGTCCATCTGGAAATGCAGCAGCACATGCTCCGGCACCTCGGCCAGCAAGGGCGATGGCACGAGCACGTCGCCTTTCGCCACATTGGCGTAGGCCTTGTTCACCAGACCTTCTGGCGCGTGAAAGGGCCGGAAGTCGGTTGGCGGTCGTGCGTTCTCGCGCATCAGCAGCGCACTCGCCTGGAAGTCCAGCCGCCACAGCGCCAGCCGCACGCGCTCCTGCTGGTCCGCATCCCTGGCCGCCTCTTCACGCGTGCGCTCCAGCGCCAGCGTGTGCCAGCTCACCCACGCCATCGCCGCGAGCAGCAGCCCGAAGCAGGCGAGGAAGGTGATCCAGATGTGGAGTGGTTTGCGCATGACGGTGATTTCACACGAGCTGGTAGCCTTTGCCGCGAACAGTGACGATCATCTGAGGTGATTCGGCATCGTCGCGGAGTTTGTGACGCAGATTGGCGATGTGCATGTCCACGGTACGTGTCTCGGTCTGCTTGTTGTCGATGTGCCACACGCGTTGCAGCAGTTCTTCGCGCGAAACGGGGCGCCCGCGGTTCAAGGCGAGGTAGCGCAACACATCGCGCTCACGCTCGGAGAGCTCGGCACGGTCGCCATTCTCGAAGCGCGCTTCGCTCTGGCCGAAATCGATGGTCGCCACGGCCAGCGCGAGCGTTTCACTCACCGGCTGGCGTTCCGGGGCGCGGCGCAGCACGGCTTCGACACGGGCGAGCAATTCACGCACGCTGAAGGGTTTCACGACGTAGTCGTCCGCGCCGAGTCGCAGACCGCGCACGCGATCATTCTCCTCGCCACGAGCGGAAAGAATGATCACCGGCGTCCCCGGTCGCTCGCGGCGCAAAGCCTTCAAGATGTCGAAGCCACTCGCGTGAGGCAGCACGAGGTCGAGCAGCATGAGGTCAAAAGTGGCGCTCAGGGCCAGCTTCAGGCCTTTGTCACCATCGCCCGCTTCAAGCGTCGTATGACCGGCGAACTTGAGCGCATCCAGGACGCCGCGACGAATCGCGGCGTCGTCTTCAACAACGAGGATGGTGGAAGGCATGGCGGAAGGTTAAAGGTTCTACTTCTCCCACGCGATGCCTTTTTTCTCGGCCTGCGTGCGGAGGGCCTTCACCATCGCGGTGTCCAGCGTGTCGGTCTTGGCGGACTCCTTGCGCTTGGCGCTGACGTAGGCTTCGCGTTCCTTGTTCAAGGTGAGAACCTTTTTCTGAATCTCGTCACGCTCGGCGGTTTTCTTGACGATGTAGGCCTTCCGTTCATCGACGCTCATCTTTTTCATCTCTTCGGGAAGATCGGCTTCCTTGACCTTGCTGATGTCGAAGTCCTTCTGCTTGCAGGCATCGACGAGGTCCCAGGCGTTGTTGCAATAGTTCGCGCTGGCCTTGCTGATGACGCGCTGCACCTGCGCGCCGGATTCGGCTTTCGCGGCAGCATTGCTGTCCTGCATGGACTGCCGCATTTTGCTTTCTGCTGCTTTACTGCCGTAGGAGATGTAAGTCTTGTTCAGCTCCTCGTTGAGCTTCACGATTTCCTTGTCCTGCGGTGCCTCGATGTGAACGATGGCCTGGTTCTGGTCGATCACGAGGTATTTGCCGTCGGCGAGCAGCGCTCCTTGATTCCAATTCCCGGCGATGCCCTGGGATTCGCTGCCGCAGTGGATCGTGTTCACGATGATGCCCTTCGCGATGGCGTTCTGGCAGCTTTTCTTGGAATCAACAGGCCCTTGGGTGAAGGGTTCGTTGCCGGCGATGAAGATCGCTTTGTACACCTTCGGATTCGCATCCCAGGCGAGGTCTTGGGTGGCACGCTGAATCACGGCGCCGCAGTATTCGTCGCCGCCGTTCGTTGTGAGGGCGAAAAGGTCTTCGGAGATCTTGTCCAGATCACGCGTGAGCGGCTGAATCTGCCGGATCCAGTTCTCTTCCGCGCGCAGCGAAGACTTGCCATACTCATAGAGCGCCACCTGAACGATCGGCGTTTTGCCGTCCTGCTTGGCTGTGATGAATTCGTTCACAAGCTTCCAGAGCTGAGTCTTCGCCTGCTCGATGAGGCCGCTCATGCTGCTGCTGGTGTCGAGCAAAACGGCGATCTGCACGACGGGTGTGTCGGGCGTGGCATTGACCACGGCGACTTCCGCCACGGGTGCGGGATTTGGGATTTCCTTGGCGGTGGCGATGCACGCGGTCAGGGCCGCGGCAGTGAGGATGTGTTTGGTTTTCATGGATGTGTGGGTGTGTTGGGATGGGAAAAAGATTCAGCGGACCAGCACGATCTGGCCGCGATGCTCGAGAAGCAGTTCGCCACGCAGCGCGAGGAGGCCCTGCCGGTTGTCGGCGGCGAGTTCGTCCACGAGGCGGCCAAACTCGGTGCTCCCGATCTCGACGGTGCGGTCCGGCGCACGCTCGGCCTTGGCGGCGTTCGCATCGGTCCAGCGATTGCCTTTGTTAAACAGGGCGCCGGCCTGACACTGCTGCACGCTCGTGATCTCGACAGCTTCCATCTTGGCATCAAGGTAGCGGTTGCGGACGTTTAGCTGCTTCGACTCGGCCGATCGCTTCAGGTTCTCCGATTGCGACACGGAGGCAGCTCCGCTGCGCGTTTTCATCGCCTTGTCGTTGTAAACGCTATTGGCACGAGCTGCATTGGCCGGTGCGGCCGCGAGCGAGGTTCCTTCCTCGGCGAGGAAGGCGGTGTATTCGGTCAAAATGCCGAACTGCGTCGAGAGACGGACGATTTCATTCACCAACTCGGTGGTGTTCGC
>NZ_JAGRPF010000067.1 GCF_020439865.1 Prosthecobacter sp. | reverse complement strand
GCGTCCTCATAGGGGACTCCCACGACGAAACGGGTGCCGGAGAGAGCTACTGAAAACCCAGCACGTCCCCCGGCCAAAGTTCCGGGATCGCTCAAGGTGAATGCGGGGGCCGTTGGCGGCGTTCCGCCAAAGTCGTACACATAACCGCCGCCTGCCAGACTGGCCACAGAGCTTTCCCCGGGAGCACCCGCGAGCACCCATGTGCCTGACGATGCCACCGCAAAGCCGAAGTTTTCTCCTGATGCCGGACCGGGATTGTCGAGCGTAACCACCGGTACATCAGGCGTCCCGCTGCCCATGTCATAGACATAGACGCTTCCAGCATTCGCGGCACCCGTGTCACCCAGGTGCTTGCCCACCACCACGCGTGATCCCGACACCGCCACGGCATAACCGAATTGATCTCCGTTGGCTGGAACTGGATTGTTCAAGGTGACCATCGGCAGATCGGGAGTGGCGCCGCTCAGATCAAACACATAGACGCTGCCCGCGTCGGTGGCCCCGGTATCGACTCCGGCAGCCCCCACCGCGACCTGTGTCCCGTCGATGCCCACCGACCAGCCAAACGCATCCCCGGATACCGCAGTGGACCTGTGCAGAACGGCGGCAGCTGGTGGTCCATTGAAGAAACTACCGCTGATGTTGAAAACCGAGGCTGTCCCCTCCTGCCCGTAGCTTTTGTCGAGATAGTCTCCCACCACGACACGATAGCCTGAGATCGCCACGGCAGAGCCGAACATGTTCCCACCGGCGGTCACAGTATTTGATTTGAGGAGCCCGATCCAGTGATCCTGTGCCGTGCTCTCAAGATCGTAAACCAGCACCACTCCTAAGTCTCCAGGGGTTCCCGGCAGACCGATGCAGATGCGCGTTCCGGACATAGCGACCACCCTGCCAAAGTCACTGTAGGAGGTGTTGTTTGAGAGGGTGAAAACGGGCAGGGTTGGCGTGGCCGACGCGAGATCATAGACATACACCCTGCCCAAAACAGGACCTCCAGCCGCGTTTCCAGGCGCACCGATGCAGATACGCGTTCCAGACACGGCCACGCCTTTGCCGAAATTGCCGATGTTCTGGGGATCCGGATTGACCAGCACATGGAGCAGTTCGCCGGTCGTCGCATCAAACACCTTGGCCACACCGCAGGCGTTAAAGCCACCGGTATTGTCGTATGGCGCGCCCATCACGATGAGGTTCCCATCCATGGCCACACTGTAACCGAGTTGGGCACTTGTTTGCACGACTGTCGAAGGCGGCCCGAACACCGAATGCAAAAGGGTGTTGGGGATCTGTGCCGTCACAGGCAGCACTAGAGTCATCAGTCCGGCGAGGATCAGGCGAAGAAGAGTATGGCTCGATAAAGGCACTGCGTAGGTCCGTTGTTCAATCAGATTGCCCACATGGCGTCAACGCTCTTTTGTTTGAGGGTGCGTTTTGTTACGTAGGGCGGAACAACGCGCCAAACCGGGTCATCAGCTACTTTCAATTCATATCCAGCAGGCGCGCCCAGCGCTCCGACTGGTGGGAGCAGGAGGGCTCTTTCCAGCAAGCATCGTCACAGCCGGCGCGTACTGATTCGCATGTCCGATCTCTCCGCGCTTTCACGTCGTGAACTGCTGACCCGCATGGGCGGTGGGTTGGGTGCGTTGGGGCTGGCGTCGGCGGTGCAGGCGGGGCCGAGGTCTCATTTCCTGCCGAAGGCGAAGCGGGTGATTCATCTGTTCATGAACGGCGGGCCATTCGGGCCGGATTTTTTCGATCCGAAGCCGGGACTGACGAAGTATGCGGGCCAGAAGCCTGAGGGCGCGGATCTGCGCACGGAGCGGCCCACCGGCGGGCTGCTGGCCTCGCCGTATGCGTATTCCAAGCACGGGCAGAGCGGGCTGGAGATCAGCGAGCTGCTGCCGAACCTCGCGCGGCATGCGGATGACCTGTGCGTGCTGCGTTCCTGCTACACCGACAATCCGAATCACGGTCCGGCGCTGCTGCTGATGAACAACGGCACGATGACGGAGCGCGTGCCGAGCATGGGATCGTGGCTGAGCTACGGATTGGGCAATGAGAACGCGAACCTGCCATCGTTCGTCGTGCTGTGCCCGGGCAAGCCGGTGCGGTTTTCGATTTTGTGGAGCAGTGCATTTCTGCCGGCGCAGCATCAGGGCGTGTACATCAATCACTCGAATCTGGATCCTAAGCAGATGATCCCTTGGCTGACGAACGGCCGGCTGAGCACTGCGGATCAGCGCAAGCAGCTCAATCTGATGCAGGCACTGAATGCAGAGCATCTCGCCGCACGCGGCGGTGCGGATGTGGCATTGAACGGACGCATCCAGGCGATGGAGACAGCCTTCCGCATGCAGAGCGCGGCCACGGATGCCTTTGATGTGAACCTGGAGCCGGCGAAGGTGCGCGAGATGTATGGCACGAGCCATTTCTCCAACGGCTGCCTGATGGCGCGACGGTTGGTGGAGCGCGGCGTGCGCTTCGTGCAGTTGTACTATGGCAACGGTCAGCCATGGGACTCACACTCGAACCACGACACGACGACGCGGAAGCTGGCGGCGGACATCGACCGTCCGATCGCGGCGCTGATCGGTGACTTGAAACAACGTGGCATGCTCGACGACACGCTGATCGTGTGGGGCGGTGAATTCGGCCGCACGCCGGTGAGCGAGAACGGCAACGGTCGCGATCACAATCCACACGGCTTCTGCATGTTCTTCGCCGGTGGTGGTGCAAACGGCGGCACGGCCTACGGCGAGAGCGATGAGTTCGGCTTCAAGGCGGCGGTGGACAAGATGCACGTGCACGACATCCATGCGACGATCTTGCATCTACTCGGCGTGGACCACGAGCGGCTGACGTATCGCTATGCCGGACGCGATTATCGTCTTACCGATGTGCACGGACGCGTGCCACAGGCGATTGTTGGCTGAGAGAACTCAGGCGCGTGTTTTGTCCGTGCGGAAGCGGCTCCAGAACGATTTCTTGTTCGGAACGGCGCGGCGGATTTCCACCGTTGGAGGCTTCTTCTTCGACACGGTGGCAGGAGGTGTACTCTTGGCCTTGCTCGGCTCCTGCTGCACTGGTGGTGCAGGAGCAGGTGGTGCATCAGTGGCGGGGCCGTAGAGTTCGCGGGTCTTCTGGTGCAGCATTTCGGCTTCGGCGGCACGCTGCATGGCATCACGGATGTTGTTGGGAACATCGCTCTCCGAGAGAGGCGGCAGAAGCGGGTTCGGACCCTGAGCCCAGGTGCCGAGTGCAGGCAGAAGGGAGTTTGTCTCGGTCTGGTTCTTCACCTTGTGCAGGCCGATCACGCGGAGGGAACTGCCGAAGAGGTAGAAAATGGTGCTCTCGTCGAGACCTTCCACCATGCTGCCACCGCGCTGGAGGATGGGGGTTCCACGCAGAATGATTTCATCATCGGTGATGAATGCCTCCTGGCAGAGCGCCTTGGCAGGCTCATTGAAATTCATCTCGATAAACACCTTGCCGCGCGCACGCGCCTTGAGCGGCTTGCCGTCCGCCGAATACTTGAAGACTTGAATGGAGTCGGCGGCGATTTTGAGATAGGGCGGAAACTCAAGCTGCTGGGGAGAGATGCTCTTGGCCTCCACGAAGCTCATGCTCAGGAGAAAGCTTAGATCCGTGGGAGACTTCACCAGAGTCACGTCATTCTGCCCGGCCTGGGGCTTGTCGGTGGTGGTGGAGGCTGTGTTCAGGCCGGAGCAACCGGCGAACAGGAGGGCAATCGCAAGCAAAGCGACAGCGCGGCCCGTTTGAGACTGTGGTTGATTGGTCATCAGCGGGTCTTAGATACACCCAAAGGCGATTTTGCTCATCTTGAATTTATTATAATGGGCTGCCGGTGAGCTTTTTGGTGGTGCTGCGACGCTCATAAGTGGCAAAAGCGAGGGCATGGGGATGGGTGAGGTCGGCAGGAAAGTCCTGGCGGGACACCCTCTCCCACTCGGCAGGCTCAAAGGTCGGGAAGGGGACGCCCTTATACAGATTGGAAGCCACATGGGTCAGAACCAGCCGGTCGGCCGAGGGAATGGCGGCGGCATAGGCTCCGCTGCCGCCACACACAAACAGCTCCTGGGCTCCGCCTTCCGCTGCAATTCGCAGAGCTTCGGGGACGCTCGAAACGGCCTGGCCCACGGCTGGCTTAAATGAATTGTCCCGCGTCAGCACCAGCGGGTGATGGTCCTGAAACCAACCGACCATCTCCTCATAGGTGGTGCGTCCGATGAGCAGCCACTGGCCACGGGTGATGTGGCGGAAGTGCTCCTGATCGCATGGCAGGTGCCAGGGCACGCCTTTGCCGGTAGAGATGAAGCCATCCGCAGACACGGCGGCGATCAGCGTGAGCAACGGTCGCGAACTCACTCAGTAAATCGCGGATTCACCCTCGCGCAGCAGGCGGACGCGATGCTCGATCTGGCGCTGAATGGCGGCCCTCACGAGGCGTTCGGCCGGTTCATGAAGAGGTTCGCCGCCGAGCGGGAAGGTGTCGTGATGCATGGGCACCATGGAACGCGCGCCCATCATTTCAAAAGCGTCCAGCGCCTCCTCGGGATTCATGTGGACTTGGCGCCCGCTGGGGGCTTCGTAGGCGCCGATAGGCATGAGGGCGAGATCGATGCTGGCGCGTTTGCCGATTTCCTGAAAGCCGTCGAACATGGCGCTGTCGCCGCAGTGAAAGAGGCAGCGTTCCGGCGATTTGATCAAGAAGCCGCCAAACTGCCGGTGGGTGTCATGGATCATCCGCGCACCCCAATGGCGTGCGGGGGTGAGGGTGATGCGCAGATCTTGAAACGTGGCGCTCTGCCAGGTTTTGAGTTCCACGATGTGACCGAAGCCGCAGTTCTTTACCACTTTGCCAACGCCTTCCGGAACGATGATCGGCTGCGCGGCGGCGAGCTTGCGCAGACTCGGGAGATGCAGGTGGTCGTAGTGAGCGTGGGTTACCAGAACGAGGTCGATCGGGGGCAGGTCATGTGCCCAGACGCTGGGGTGGCGCACGCGCTTCACCGGGCCGTGCCAGAGCGCCCAGTTCGGATCGATGGCGATGTTGACACCACCGATCTGGGCAAAGAAGCCCGCATGTCCGAGCCATGTGACGGCGATCTCACTGGACGCAGCGACCGGAAGGTGGCCGAAGTTCTGGCCGGGCTGCCGGGGGGAGAGGAGCGTGGGAATGAGCACCTCGTTGAGGAACTGCATGTTGCGCTTGCGCCAGCCTTCCGTGGGCAGCAGGCCGATGCGATTTCCTTCGGTCTGAGCTCTCTTGAGCAGGCCGCGCTTCTTTGGCGGGCTGGTGAATCCAGCCCCGCCGGATGAGGAAGCGGGATCGAAGAGCATGATTGGCTGCTTAACTCTGGCGAAGTGTAAGGACCGATGCGTTCAAACTCAAGGCTTAAGTGCGTGGGGTTGGTAAAACACAGTTTCGGCCGGGGAAGGGGTCAGCTCCGCCTGACCGTGCCAACGGCCGTCACCCATTTGCCTCTCGTGACGACCTTCGTGACGACGAATCCAGCACGCTTCCCGGCCGCGAGGCAGTCCTTGGCCTGGGTGTTGAGAATGCCGGAGAGCATCAGGATGCCCCCGGGAGCGACGGAACGAAGAATCTGCGGGAAGGCGGCCTCCAGCACATCATGGAAGATGTTTGCGGCCACGATGTCCCAAGTCTGCTTCGGCTCCCATCGGAGCACGTCGATCTGCGAAAAACGCACCTTGGGCGTGTCATTGCGCGTGGCATTCTCTTTGGAGATTTTCACGGCGGCAGGGTCGTAGTCACAGCCCCAGACACGGCTGGCTCCGAGTTTCGAGGCGGCGATGGCCAAGATGCCGCTGCCGCAGCCGAGATCGGCCATGCTCCATTCTTTACCGGCGGACTGCAGCGGTTTCGCCGCATCCACGAGCAACCGAAGCACGGTGGCTGTGGTGGCATGATGCCCAGTGCCGAAGGCCATGTCGGCCGGCACGGCGATGATTTCGCGGTTGGGAAAGGACTCGCGGGCTTTCTTAACCTCCGCCGGTGTCTTGGCTGCGCAGATGACAAATGTTTCGCGCACTTTGACTGGTGGCGGAGTCTGCGAGGCGTGCGCTGCCCAGTTCTGCGGCTTCAAGCGGGCCACGCTGCCGCCGAACTGCTTTTGAATGGCGTTCGCCTGTTTCTGCGACCCGCAATAGACTTCGACGCGGATCGTCTTACGGTTGGGGTAGCTGGTGATGACAGGCGTGGCGTTTTCGATTCCCGCGAAGCATTCCTCCCAGTCATCAGCCGAACGTGCAGAGGAAAGTTTGGACCAGACAAACATGAGGCACTCGTGAGGAAGAAATCTCTCTGTGAGAGATGGAGCGGGTGACGCGATTCGAACGCGCGACATCTTCCTTGGCAAGGAAGTGCTCTACCACTGAGCTACACCCGCAAAAACTTGAGGGCGGGATAGTGGCGCAGACCTTTAATCGCGCAAGCGCAAAGTTGCGTCTGTTGAGAATGATTTCATTCAGGGCATGATGCCCGTGTGAATCTTCCCGCGAACATCTGGATCAACGGCCGCATCGCCAGCACGGCTGAGGCGCGCATCTCCCCATTCGATCATGGTTTCATCGTGGGGGATGGTGTGTTTGAAACGCTGGTGGCCCGCAGGGGCAATCCCTTCACTCCCACACGCCATTGGAAGCGGCTCTGTGCTTCATGCGAGGCGATGAGCATCCCAGCACCAGCCTTCGAAACCTGTCTGCAGGCGATGCGTGAAATCATGCGTGCCAACAACCTCGATGACGCGCGGGTCCGCATCACAATCACCAGCGGAGACGGACCACTCGGATCTGACCGCGGTGATTCAGCTCCCACGATGACCGTCGTCGCGACGTCGCTCAAGCCGTGGCCGCCCACGGAGAGCGTCGTGGTCGTGCCCTGGGTGCGCAACGAGCGTGGGGCGCTCGCGGGCATCAAATCCATTTCGTATGCGGAAAACGTTCGCGCCTTGGCCCGCGCGCATGCATCGGGCGCCGGAGAGGCGTTGCTGGCCAACACCAGAGGAGAGTTGTGCGAAGGCACGGGCTCCAATGTGTTCGTGGTTGTGAATGGTCGTGTGCAAACGCCACCGCTCAGCTCCGGCTGTCTCGCTGGAGTCACGCGTGCGCTTGCGTTGGAGGCATGTGCGGCTGCTGGTGTTACCGTGGAGGAAACAGAGCTGCCCGTCAGTGTCCTGACCTCCTGCGACGAGGCGTTTCTCACCTCGAGCACACGAGACGTGCATCCGCTGGCGAGAATCGATCAACGCGAAATGCCGGGCGTTTCCGGTGTCATGACGCAACGCGTCATGAAGGCGTTTCAAGACTTCGTGGCAGGCAGGGATGATCCGTAAACCTCGTCGAGTTTGCGCAGCAGCTCTTCGAGTTTGGAGTAATAGACGTCTTCACCGAGCTTGGCCCGTTGATCCTTCAACGTTTTCAAATCGCGTTCCAAGGCGTCGCGTTTCGCGCGTTGCGCATCCGTAAGTTGTTGTTCCTCTTTGCTCAGCACCAGCACCATCTGTGCGGCGCGTTCACCATCAATGGATGTTCCCGCCGCGACGGGGACATCCAGTCCAAAGATTTCGCTGCGCGTGCCGATGCCGTCGCCGTTGTCGTCGATGAGCGCATGTTCCGTGGCCAGTCTGCCTTCATTCTCGTAAAACGCTGCCACGGCCTTGCTGGCATGGCGGAAGGCTTCGAGCAGAGAGACCTGTTTGTCCTGATCCAGATCCGCATCCGCCAGTCCGCCGATCGCCTCGGCAAAGTGCTCGCCGAAACGTGCATAGAACACCTCGTCCGGGCTTTTGGTCGAAGTGATGACGACACGGTTTTTGCCCGAGAGCGATTTTAAAAAGCCTCCGCTGGCCGAAGCGGTGTGAATGACCGCCACTTCCTGTTTCAGCGGCTTGAGCCAGCCGGAGAGCTGCTTTGCGTCAAAGTCCGGTCCTTCGGCGCTGAACATGGCCTCGCGCCCGTCGAAGGTGCCATGGCCGATGAGCACGAGCCACAGAGAGCGCTCTGGGTTCGCCCGGGCGATACGATGTTCGAGCTCGGCGGTTGTTTTCTCACCGCGCAAAACTTCCGGAGCGATTCCCGCCTTCGAGCAGGCTGAAGTCCAGGCATCCACCTGCGCTGAGAATTTCTTCTCATATTCTTCGGCGCCGTCCGCTCCTCTTACGATCACAACATCCAATGCGCGCGGTGCCGCATGAAGGGTGAGTGTCAGCAGAAAGAAAATCAGTGATCTCATGCCATGCCTCCCGTGCGTCTGAAAAACCACTCGGCGCCGAGCAGCAGCAGCAGCGCCAGAAACACCCACGGAGAATGCCAGAGCGGCGTCGAAAGCGTGACTTCGACCGGCACGCGGATGTTCTTGAGCATCTCCGGCAGTCGGGCGACGTCGTCGAGTGTGATCATTTCACCGCCAGTTTCGACGGCGATGCGTTTCATGAAGGCTTTGTCGGGCTCCAAACGGCTGAATTCGTCGGCTTGCGGGCCGTAGGTCCAGCCTGTGGCCTTGGTGCCGAGGGGCGTGCGCTTTTCGGTGTCTTCGACGCTTGCGACAGCGCGGTAGTTGCCGGAGTTCGCTGAGAAGAACTCAGTTTCAAACAGTCCGGCCTCCTTCAGGCTGGGTTCGGCGAAGAGCTGGGATTTTTTGCCATCAGGCTGCGTGACTTCGACTTTTACCAGAGCATCGCCATGCGCCTTGAAGGCTCGGTCTCGCACACGCACGGACAGCTTCACGCGTTCGCGGTCGGCGGGATCCGTTTCAGCGTTGAACGTGATGCTGTCGGCCACATCGACAACGAGCCAGCGCATGAGCTGCCGCCAGGCGCGCTCCATGTCCTTGCGTGACTCCGCATCGTTCATGCCCCAGCGCCAGAGATCGGCCACCAGGACGCTGCCCACGCGGCCTTCGCCGAATCGTTGGGAGACGATCGCCGGCACGGCGGTTTGCGAAGCATCCGACACCGTCGCCAGGATGCTGGCGCCGGGTTTGATCGAGAAGGTCTGATTGATCGAAAAGAATGCAGGCATCGAACTCAGGCGCTTCTCGTCGTCCTCGCGGTCGGTGCGCAGCCGCATCCATGACTCGAGCCAGCCTTCGCGGGTCAAATTGAAGCGTGCATCCAGCATCGGTCCCGTCGTGGTTGTGCGGTCAAGGTACACAGGCAGCATGCGCCCGATCGGAGTGTGATCATAGCCGCCGGCCTGATAGCATTCCTGTCCCCCCAGCATGAGCAGTGCACCGCCGCGCTCGCTGACAAAACGCTCGACGAGATTCATCTGCTCCTGCGTGAAGAACGCGGCTTCGAGATCGTCGATGATGATCGCACGATACTCGCTGAACAGGTCCTCGGCGGATTTGGGGAAGCCGTCGCTGAGCTCCTTGCCGTCACGCGTTCCCAGTCGGATCAAAACGGGCTGGTCGTAACGCTGCGCTTCCTCGCCCTCTTTGGCCCCAAAGCCGCGAAACAGCGGGTTCACGCTTTCCCCGGCTCGTCCGCGCCATTCAAACTTGGGTTCGCGTTTGGCGATGCGCACGAGGCTCGGCATCTGAATGTCATCATCTGCCGCGATTGCCCGGCGGAGGAATTTGTACTCCCAGTTCGGCCGGCCCGCGACGTAGAGCACGCGATAGGGGCCCGAACCACGGTCGGCCTCCATGAGACGCGTGTTGTTCGCCAGAGTGGCTTCTTTGACGCCCTCGGCCTTGAGTTCGAGTTTGTGAAATGACACGCCCGGCTTTGCCACCGGGATTCGCAGGCGCACGGTCTGTGGCGAGTCGCCGTTGAAGGTGACCTTTTCAGTCACGACCGCCTTGCCCTGTTCATCCAGCGCGGAGAGCGTGGCCTGCTTGCCGTTCAGTCCGTGCGCGGCAACTCTTGAGGTGATGGTGATCGGTGCGTCTTCAAACGGGCTCGTGGCCACCGTGGCATCCAGCAGTGCGAGGTCGGGTGTGGGTGTGTTTTTGCCGGCCAGCACAGTGAAAACGGGCGCGCCCTTCGCCTCCGCCTTCCACACCGGGGCGTCGGTGGCGTTGCCGTCACTGATCAGCACCACGGCCGCGAGATTGGATCCGCCACTGCGCAGGGTCATGAGCGTGCGGCAAAGGTCAGACCTTGAGCCGTCGAAGTTCAGCGCGCGGAAATGCGGAACACTCGTTGTTTGTGAGTCGGCAGTCATTAAGCGCAGTCGGAAATCTTCGCTCAGGCCTTTGATCCACGCCGCGTCTTCATCACTCGATTTCACGGCGGACGTCACTTGCGCGGCACGAGTCGGCTCGCCGGCTTTCTCCGCCGTGTCGAGGGAGGCACTTGTGTCCACCAGCACGATGACTTCGTTCTCTCCCTTTTTCGGCTGCTGCCGCGTCCACAGCGGGTCGAGCAGACACAGCGCCAGCAAGGCGAGTGCGCCTAGCTTGCATGTGATGGCCGCGAGCTTGCGCCAGCCACGCAGCGGCGAGCGCCGATATCCCACCCATAGGAGCGCGAGGACAAATACGACCACCAAGGCGGCGAGCCAGGTGATGTCTGTGTTTTGCCAGAGGATGCGGGGCATGAGCTGCCAGTAAACGTTGTTGTGCGGCGAAAAGCTACATCACAACCAACCGCAATTCTTTTCGTTGCCAAAATTGAATCCGGAAGCGCTTGTCGGAACGTGCATTCTCGATTCTATCAGCACGTTTCCAACGCCCGCCGCCATGCCCCTTATCGATCCTTATGCGTTTCAGCTCGCCGGTTTCAGCGAGGGTGATGTCGATGAGATTCTCGCCGACCTCGACTATCTGCACCGCAACTCGCGCTGGACTCACCGGCGCGACCAGATCGAGCGGATGATCGTCGAATCTCCGGTGATTCTGCTCGATTTTCTGCGCAGCGTGCAGCCGGATGTCGTGCGCAATGCCATGATCCCGCGGCGGGTGAAGGACGTGGTGCTTCGGTGACCCCGGCTGTTTGAGTCCTTGCGCGAAGCCTGACATCCGCCACATTCGGCCTCCCCCTGACCCGGCCATTGTGCGCCGCGTGTCGTATTTCATTCTCCCATGTTCAACTGGATCATCAAAAAAATCATCGGCACCAAGAACCAGCGCACGGTGCGCAAGCTCATGCCCGTGGCGGCCGAGATCAACCGCATCGAAGCCCAGCTTCAAAATGAACCGGAGGAGGCGCTGCGTGAGCGCACCCAGAAATGGCAGTCACAATTCCGCGCCTTTCACACGCCACCTTTCCTTGGCGGTGTCGGCCTGCGCATTGCGGATGAAGCCGCCGTGGATGCCTGCCTGGAGTCGGTGGAGAAATACTTCGCCGCATTGAAGTCGTATTTCCCGGCCTTGGAGAATGATTACCTGGCGTCTGCGGCCTGGCGTGGCGCGGGGTTGGATGACAAAAAAGCGCGTATCGATCGCGCCCGCGAAGCCTGGAATGAAATCCAGCCGGATTTCGCCGCCATCGAGCAGAAGATGCTCAACGACATCCTGCCGGAAGCCTACGCCGTGGTCAAAAACGCCGCCCGCCGCATGTGCGGTCGAGAGATCATCGTCTGTGACCAGCCGCTGGGTTGGAACATGGTTCACTTCGACGTGCAGCTTGTTGGCGGCATCGCCCTGCATCGCGGCATGATTGCGGAAATGGCCACGGGGGAAGGGAAGACGCTCGTCGGAACCCTGCCTGTTTACCTGAACGCCCTAACGGGTCGCGGTGTGCACGTCATCACGGTGAACGACTACCTCGCCCGTCGTGACAGCGAGTGGATGGGCAGCTTGTACAAGTTCCTCGGCCTCACGGTCGGCTGCATTCAAAACGACCAGCCGAGCCACATCCGCCGGGAGCAGTATCAGACGGACATCACCTACGGCACGAACAGCGAGTTCGGCTTCGACTACCTGCGCGACAACGGCATGGCCTCCAGCAAGGAGCAGCAGGTGCAGCGCGGTCATTATTTCGCCATCGTGGACGAAGTGGACTCCGTCCTCATCGATGAAGCGCGCACACCGCTCATCATCAGCGGCCCCGTCATGGCTGCGGAAAGCAATCATCAATACGAACGCTACAAGCCGCTGGTGGAGCAGCTCGTGCGCCGTCAGAACACGCTGTGCAACCGTCTGATCACCGACGCCAAGGAGGCCGCCGCTGCCGGTCACTTGGAGCAGGCGGGCTTGAAGCTGTTCCAAGTTCACATGGGGCAGCCGAAGAACCGCGCCCTCATGCGCTGCATGGAAGATCCGGATTTGCGGCGCGCGATGGAGAAAGCGGAGCTTTCGCTCTACGCCGACACGCAGAAGGTCGAGTTCTTCAAGCTCAAGGAAGAGCTCTATTACTTCATCGAGGAGAAATCCCACGACGCCGATCTCACCGAGATGGGCCGCAATTTCCTCAGTCCGGACGAGCCGGACGCCTTCGTGTTGCCGGACATCGCGACCGTCTACTCCGAGATCGACGGTGACACATCGCTCTCCGAAGACGCCCGTCAGCGCAAGAAGAGCGAGATGCAGGACCGCCTCTCGCATCAGGGGCAGCGCATTCATCAGATCAGCCAGCTCCTGCGCGCTTTCTGCCTTTACGAGAAGGACGTGGAGTACGTCGTTGAAGAGAACAAGGTCGTCATCGTGGATGCGCAGACGGGCCGCAAGATGGCCGGACGCCGCTGGAGCGACGGTTTGCATCAGGCCGTCGAAGCGAAGGAAGGTGTGCAGATCGACGCCGAGACGCAGACGCTCGCCACGATCACGATTCAGAACTACTTCCGCCTGTATCAAAAGCTCGGCGGCATGACCGGCACCGCGGAAACCGACGCGGCCGAGTTTCATGACATCTACAATCTCGATGTGCTCACCATCCCGACGAACCGTCCGGTGAAGCGCAAGGATCACAACGACAGCATTTACAAAACCCGCCGCGAGAAGTTCACTGCCGTGATCGACCTGATCCGTGAACTCAATGCCAAGGGCCAGCCCGTGCTCGTCGGCACTGCCAGCGTCGAGGCTTCGGAAATGGTCTCACGCATGCTCAAGCTGCAAAAGATCACGCACAACGTGCTCAACGCGAAGTACCATCGCCAGGAGGCCGAGATTGTCGCCCGCGCCGGTCATCGCGCCGCCGTGACCATCTCCACCAACATGGCCGGTCGTGGCACCGACATTAAACTCGGCGAAGGTGTCGCCGAACTCGGCGGCCTCTTCGTGCTCGCCACCGAGCGTCATGAATCCCGCCGCGTGGATCGCCAGTTGCGCGGTCGTTCCGCCCGTCAGGGCGATCCGGGGGAGAGCAAATTCTTCCTCAGCTTCGAAGACGACCTCATGCGCAACTTCGGCGCCGCCGAGCGCATGACGAAGATGATGGAGCGCTTCGGCATGAAGGAGGGCGAGGAACTCCAGCATCCCTGGCTCAATCGCAGCGTGGAGACCGCGCAGAAGCGCGTGGAACAGCGCAACTACGTCTGGCGCAAGCGTGTGCTCGAATACGACGACGTGATGAACCAGCAGCGCGAGGTCGTCTATGAATGGCGCAACGACGTGCTCAACAGCAACGATACGCGCATCCTCATCAACGAGGCGGTGGAAAAGGGCATCACCGAACGCCTTGGCGCCTTTGTGTCGAAAGACATCAAGGATGATGCCGAGGCCGACTACGACGGTCTGCTGCAATGGGTGAACACGATGTTCCCGATTGGGCTGCGTTCTTTCGATGCCGATTTCAAGGCGCTCGATTTCGACGCCAAGTCCGCTTTCCTGAAAGATAAGATTCTTGGCGCCTACGAAGTGAAGGTCGGCAACGCCAATCCGACCGCGTTGCAGGAGATCGAGAAGATGATCCTGCTCAATGCAATCGACCGCCTGTGGCAGGAGCACTTGTATGCGCTCGATGCCTTGAAGGAAGGCGTCAGCCTGCGCACCTACGGCCAGAAGGATCCGCTCATCGAGTTCAAGCAAGAGGCCTTCACGATCTTTGCGGAACTGATGAACAACATCAACGGCGAGGTCCTGGGCAATCTCTTCCGCAGCACGCAGCAGCTCGCCGCGTTCGAGCAGTTCCTTGCCCAGATGGCGGCCCAGCAGGGTGCAGCCAGCCAGCCGCAGGAGCGTGAGCAGAAAGAGGAAAGCGACACCCCAGCCGATCCCGGTAAAAGCGGCCCACGCCTCATTTTGCCGAGTGCGGTGAACAAGCCGAAACCCGAACTGCCCAAGGTCGGACGAAATGACCCGTGTCCGTGCGGCAGCGGCAAGAAGTTCAAGCAGTGCTGCGGGCGCCTGGCGTGACGGAGACCCCGCTGTCACCGCCAGCGGCTCCCACCCGCATCGTTCTTGACGCTCGTGCAGCGTTTTCGCATGATGCGCCAGCATGACCGCCCACCTCCTCCCTGTCCTTCTCGCTGCGTTGATCGTGTCCGCTCACGCGGTCGATGACTACAAGCTCGGTCCGCTCTCGCAGGAGAATCCCGGCGTGCCGAAGGGCAAGGTCATCGCCATGCCTGCGCATGCATCGACGATCTATCCCGGCACCACGCGCGACTGGTGGATCTATGTCCCGGCGCAATACAAACCCGAACAACCGGCGAACCTCATGGTCTTTCAGGACGGCCATGACTACGTCGGGGTGAAGGGCGCGTGGCGCGTGCCCGTCGTGTTCGACAATCTCATCGCCAGCGGCGACATGCCGCCCATCATCGCCATCTTCATCAATCCCGGCCACAGCGGCGCCACCAAGCCGCCCAGTGCCTGGAAGAACAACAACCGCGGCAAGGAATACAACACCCTCGGCGACGTCTATGCCCGCTTCCTTCTCGAAGAGATCATCCCGCAAGTGCAGAAGGACTACAAGCTGACCGATGATCCCGAAGGCTGGGCCATCGCCGGAGCCAGCAGCGGCGCCATCTGCGCCTTCACCGTCGCCTGGGAACGGCCGGACAAGTTTCGCAAGGTCTTCTCCACCATCGGCAGCTACGTCGACCTCGCCGGCGGCCACGTCTATCCCTCCCTCATCCGCCTCACCGAGCGCAAGCCATTGCGCATCTACCTGCAGGACGGCAGCAGCGACCTCGACAATCCCTTTGGCAACTGGCCCATCGCCAACCAGCAGATGGCCAGAGCGCTGGCCTACCAGAAATACGACTTCACCTTCACGTTTGGCGACGGGGCACACAACAGCAAACACGGTGCCAGCCTGTTTCCCGAGGCAATGAAATGGCTGTGGAGGAGGTAGCCGGGCCGGGAGCAGGAGGCTGTGCCAACTTTCGCTGTGAACAACTTGGTTTTCGACCTTGACACCCCGGTCATTCCCCCTACCATCGCGGCCCCTTCTTCCCCAATCGGAGGATCCTTTCGTACACAGCACTCAATGAAGACGTTTTCAGCTAAAGCCCAGGAGCACACCCCCACATGGTGGGTCATCGACGCCAAGAACCAGATTCTTGGAGACGTCGCCGTCGCCGCCGCCAATCTCCTGCGCGGCAAGACCAAGCCCACCTTCACCCCGCATGTGGACACCGGTGATTTTGTGGTCGTTCTGAACGCGGCCGAAGTCCGTCTCAGCGGCAAGAAGGAACAGCAGAAGATTTACACCTCCAAGGCCGGCTACGTCGGGAACCAGAAGGTGGAAAACGTCGAGCGCGTCCGCGCCCGCCGTCCGGAGCTCCTCGTTGAGCGCGCTGTGAAGGGCATGGTCCCCCACAATCGTCTGGGCCGCGCCGTCATGGGCAAGCTCAAGATCTACGGTGGTGCCGAGCATCCGCATGAGGCGCAGAATCCAAAGCCCTTCTCCGTCGCCTAATCTTTTCCCATCGTCACCTATCGCATGAGCAAGCCTCTCAAAACCGCCACCGGCCGTCGCAAGACCGCCATCGCCCGCGTCTTCATCCTTGAAGGTTCCGGCAGCATCACCGTCAACGGGCGTGACTTCGAAGAATACTTCCCGACGGTTGCACTTCAGAATCAGATTCTGTTCCCGCTGGCCCTTACGAACTCCCGTCAGACCTATGATTTCAAGGTGAACGCCAGTGGTGGTGGTTCCACCGGCCAGGTGGGCGCTGTTCGTCTTGGCATTGCCCGCGCACTGATCAGCGTGAATCCTGAGCTTCGTCCGGTGCTCAAGGAAAACGGTCTCCTGACCCGTGACTCCCGCGCCAAGGAACGTAAGAAGCCCGGCCGTCCAGGCGCCCGTAAGCGCTTCCAGTTCTCCAAGCGTTAATCCGCTCAGTTTTTTCAGCTCGACATGTGTGCAAAGCCCCGCCCTGTGCGGGGTTTTGTTTTTCTTGTCGCTGGCGGAGGAAACACGTTCCAAACTGCCCTATGAGCACCGGTCATCTCCTTGTTCTTGGCGGCAGCATCTTGTGGATGCTCTTGTGCATGCGTTTCTGGTACGCCATCGATCGTGAACACGTCTGGCAGCGCCGGTTCATTGCCATTGGTGCGGGCATAGGAGGGGGGCTGATCTACCTCATCGGGACGATGATGCTCGAGATGCTCAAGGAGACACCACCGCCAAGTTCAGAGGAGGCCGCCGAGATTCGCGTGTCTCCTGGTGTACCTGAGCCGAAGAAGTGACCTGCAATCGGTTCTTATTCAACGTCGCCAAAGCCGGAGGTGACCAGTTCTTCGAGATCGGCCACGGCAGCTTCTGCATCATTGCCTTCGGCGATGATCTTGATCGTCTCGCCGCGTCCCGCCGCCAGCATCATCAGGCCCATGATGCTCTTGCCGTTTACGGGCTCGTCGTCCTTCTCCACCCAAACGTCGCACTGATACTTGCTGGCGCGCTTCACGAACTGCGCCGCAGGGCGTGCATGCATCCCCATTTTGTTGCGGATCGTGAGTTCTTTTTGAATGCTCATGGTGGTCGGGTGGCGCTGCGGTTAACCTAATTGATCATCCGTCATCTTTTTCAACAATCTTTGGTCAAACTCGACCGCGCTGTTGTAGCCGAAAGTGCGCAGTTTGAAATTGATGGCCGCCAGTTCGATCAGACCGGCCACGTCGCGTCCCGGTTCCACTGGCAGCGCCACACGTCCGACCTTCAATCCCATGATGTCACGGGTGTCCGCTTCTACACCGACCCGCTCAAGGTCTTCGGTTTTGGTGCCGCGTACGAGTTCCACAATCAAATCCAGCCGCTTGCTCAGCCGCACTGCGCTGACGCCGAACAGCGCCGCGACATTGAGAATGCCCAGCCCCCGGATTTCGATCATCCCGCGGGTGATGTCCGGGGCTGACCCGATCACTTCGCGATCCTCGATCAGCCGCAGCCGCACGGCATCGTCTGCCACCAGGCTGGCACCGCGCTGGAGCAGGCCGATCACGCTTTCGCTTTTGCCGCAGCCACTGTCGCCTTGAATCAAAACGCCCAAGCCTTGAACATCCACAAGGCAACCGTGAACGAGCAGGGTGGGGGCAAAGGCCCACTCCAGCTTGATGGTGGCTGCGTTGAGGAACTTCATGGTCATCATGCTCGTCTGAAACACCGAGATGCCTGCGCTGTTCGCGATCTCGATCAGCTCTTCACTGATCCGGTGGCTGCGTGCCACCACGATGCAGGGAATGTCCCACGAGCATAGCTGGCTAAAGCGCGCCGCGCGCAGCTTTGGGTCCAGACCTTCGAGGAACGAGTGCTCCGAGTTGCCGATGACCTGGACCCGTTTGTACGCGAAGTAGGTGAAAAAACCCGACAAGGCCAGTCCGGGACGGTTCACAGAGGGTTCACTGATCTTGCGGGCGAATCCCGCATCACTGCCGATCAGCTTCAGCTTGAGCGGCTTTTCATTCAGGCTGAAGAATTCTCCCACGGTCACCGAGGACGGGCGTTTGACTTTGGTCGGAGGAGGCATGGCGGGACATTACGCGAAGCCCCTCAGCGACGGCAACGAAAAACCAACTCGCACTGGAAAACAGTCCCCAACCGGCTAAGTCATCCGCCCCTGACGCCGCAGTCCGCGGCACTGGCTCTTTTTCACCTCTCCCATGCCCCGCAAAAAGGAATCCGCTTTCGACTCCGTGGAGTCTGTTCTCGCAGACATTCGCGATGGTCGCATGGTCATCGTCACCGATGACGAAGATCGCGAAAACGAAGGCGACCTCATCTGCGCCGCCGAGAAGATTACGGCGGAGATGGTGAACTTCATGGTCCGGCAGGGCGGCGGCATGCTTTGCGTTCCGGTCTCGCTCGGGATCGCCGAACGTCTGAACCTGGCGAGCATGGTGCCGGAAAACCGCGAGGCCTTCCGAACCGACTTCACAGTCACCGTCGATGCAGCGAAAGGGATATCGACAGGTATCAGCGCTGCTGATCGCACACGCACCATCCGTCTTCTGGCGGATGAAAAGACCAAGCCGGAGGATCTTGTGCAACCCGGCCATATCAACCCGTTGGTAGCCAAACCCGGCGGTGTCCTGCGCCGCGCTGGTCATACCGAAGCGGCCGTTGATCTCGCCCGTCTCGCCGGACTGCGGGAAGCCGGAGTGCTCATCGAGATCATGAACCCGGATGGCACCATGGCGCGCCTTCCCCACTTGAAGAAATTCGCGAAGAAGCATCATCTCAAGATGTGCAGCATCGCCGACCTGATCGCGCACCGCCGTCTCAGCGAGAGGCTGGTCGAAAAGATCGAGGTCGTGGACATGCCCACCGACTTCGGTACCTTCAAGCTGCACCTCTACAAGAGCAGTCTCGACGGTGTGCATCATGTCGCACTCGCCATGGGCGACATCACACCTGAAGAGCCCGTTTTGGTGCGTGTTCATAGCGAGTGTCTGACGGGCGACGTGTTTTCCTCTCGTCGATGTGATTGCGGCAGCCAGCTCCACGCGGCGATGAGGCACATCGCCTCGGCGGGGAAGGGGGTCATCGTTTACATGCGCGGCCATGAAGGACGGGGCATCGGTCTTCATGGCAAAATCATGGCCTACAAGCTTCAAGAGCAGGGCTTCGACACGGTTGAGGCCAATCTGAAGCTTGGGTTCCCGATGGATCTTCGTGACTACGGCATCGGAGCGCAGATCATCTCCGATCTCGGTGTGCGCAAACTGCTGCTCATGACCAACAATCCGCGGAAGGTTGTCGGACTCGAAGGACACAAACTCGAAATCGTCGAGCAGGTTCCCGTCAAATCTCCGCCCAAGCCCGAGAACGCCCGCTATCTCGAGACGAAGAAGAAAAAGATGGGGCACAAACTCTAGATTCATGTCCAACTACGCTTCCAGTCGTCCACGTCCCACCCAGGAGCCGATCAACATCGCGATCGTTGCATCCTTGTACAACAACCAGTTTGTCCAAGGGCTGCTGAATGCGGCCAAAGAAGAAATTGAGATCATTGCCCCGAATGCCTCGGTTGATGTTTACCGTGTTCCGGGCGCTTTCGAGATACCGGTTTGCGTCGAGCATGTTCTGCGGGGCAGCGCGCCAGACGCCGTGATGACGTTGGGAGTCATCATCCGCGGTTCGACCGAGCACGCAGATCTCGTGGGTGCCTCTGTCACGGATGCGTTGCAGCAAATGGCAGTCAGGCATTGCATTCCCGTGATTCATGAGGTGCTGCTGGTGAACAGCGAAGAGCAGGCGGAGGAGCGCTGTCTAGGCGCCACCATCAATCGCGGCACCGAGGCTGCGCAGACCTGCGTCAAAATGATCAACCTGTTCGGCAAAATGAAGGCCAGCTTTGCCGGCGAACCCATTGACCACGCTTAATCACATGGGACGACGTCGCGAAGGCCGAGAGGCCGCCATCCAATTTTTGTTTGCCCGTGATCTTCAGGGGGAATCCAAACCCGAAGACGCCGAGGTGTTTTGGACGCTGCACAGCGCCAAGACCTCAACACGTGCTTTTGCTGAAAACCTGATTCAAGGGGTTCTCTCCCATCAGGAACAGATCGATTCCGGCATTTCGAAACTGCTCGAGAATTTCAGTTTCGAGCGGCTAGCGGCGGTGGATCGCAATGTTCTGCGAGTTGCCTCCTACGAACTGCTGTATTGCCCCGAGGTTCCCACGCCCGTAATTTTGAACGAAGCGATCGACATCGCCAAGGCTCTCAGCGCCGGCGAGTCCGGTTCGTTTGTTAACGGCGTTCTCGACAAACTTGCCAAGTCGTTGCGCAAGCCTGGGGCATCGGCGCCCGCCCCTCATGTTTCCTAGTTTTCACGATGGCCGGTTTCTTCAAATCCCTCCTTCAACGTTTCACCAAGCCCGACATCGATTGGGATGAATTGGAAGCATCCCTGATTTCGGGTGATCTCGGTCCTCGCCTGGCCCTGCAAATCGTCAATGACCTCAAGTCGCGCCAGCGCACGCTCCACGGTGCGGATATCGTGCAGGTGGCCAGAGAGCACGTGCGCAAGATTCTGCCAGAGACTGTTCCTGCCATTGAACCCATCGCCGGTAAGCCCAAGGTGCTGCTGATTGTCGGAGTGAACGGCACTGGCAAAACGACCAGCACCGCAAAGCTCGCGAACATTCTTCATCAGCGTGGCCACAAGGTTGTCCTCGCGGCCGCGGACACCTTTCGTGCGGCTGCTGTGGAGCAGCTGACTGTGTGGTCCGAGCGTCTGAACATTCCCCTTGTCAAAGGTCCGCCGAATGGCGATCCCGCCTCGGTGTGCTTTGAAGGCTACGAGATGGCGCTCAAAACCCAGGCTGACTTTCTCATCTGCGACACCGCCGGAAGACTGCACACCAAGCACAATCTGATGGAGGAACTGAAGAAGATTCACCGGATTCTCGGGCGCAAGGACGCTGACTCGCCGCATGAAGTGCTTCTGGTCTGCGATGCCACCACCGGTTCCAATGCCCTGCAGCAGGCCCGGGAGTTCAACAAGGCCATCCCTCTCACCGGTGTCATCGTCACCAAGCTCGACGGCAGCGGAAAAGGCGGAGTTCTCGTCGCGATTCAGCAGGAACTCTCCGTGCCCACCCGGTACATCGGACTTGGTGAAAGCGTGGAAGATTTTCAGCCGTTCGACCCGAGGCGGTTTGTTGAAGAGCTTCTGTGAGCTTTTGTCGCCCGTGAGGTTGTGTGATATGTCATAAAATCACCGACGCGAGAAACATCCCAAGAAATCAGTTGGCGTGTTGGTGTCATCCGCTACGTAGTGTACGATCCCATTTTCAATCTCAAATCTGGAGGAAATAAATCGTGAAGTTCAAATGCCCCTCATGTGACATGCAGCTCAAGGCCGAGCCGGAAATGGCAGGCAAAGTCGTCCGCTGCCCCGGCTGCAACACCAAGCTGAGCATTCCGGCCACCCTGACGCCCGCCTCTCTGCCTCCACCATCAGGATTGCCTGCTCCTTCCGGCGTCACGCCGCCCCCCCCCTCGGGTGATGCTTTCGGCACGGAGTATGAGCACGGTGCATCGGCTCCGGAGCAGCAGTCTGCCAGCTCGTCGTATCAGCCCAAGGAACGCGGTGGCTGGGAAGAGACCGATCCGGCGAACCCAAATCCCTGGCTTGCTCTTGCTATCGGTGCCGTGGCGTCACTGGCCTGGTTCGGCATCATGTTCCCCTTTGGTAAAGGCGCTCCAGGCACGCCGCCTCAGAACACGATGGATTATCTCCATGATCTGTTCCTTGAGCGCACCTGGGTGAACTACACCGAGACCTTCTTCTTCTTCTGGGCGATCGGGCTGATCTATCTCAAGATTCAGAAACTGCGCCACCAGAAGGACGCGATGTTTCTCGACGTGCTTCCTGCCGAACTCGGTGGTGAGATCAATCGTGAGAACGTCGGTCATTTCATTGATCATCTCTACAGCCTGCCCGGCCGCCTGCGTGACAGCATGATGGTGAACCGCATCCGCAAGGGACTCGAGCTTTTCGAAATCCGTCAGAACAACGGTGAGGTCAGCAGCATGATGAGCGCCCAGTCGGACATCGATGGTTCCCGCATCGGCGGCAGCTTCTCGCTGATCAAAGTATTCTTGTGGGCGATTCCGATTCTGGGTTTCATCGGTACCGTGTTGGGTCTGTCCACCGCCATCGGCAGCATCGATCTTCAGGTCGACGACATCTCCAAGGTGATGGGATCGCTCGGCAAGGTCACCAGCGGTCTCGGAACCGCGTTCGACACCACGCTTCTCGGTCTCGTGCTGGCCATGTTCCTCAATTTCCCGATGAACGCCGTTTCCAAGGCCGAGGACGACAACCTCAACAACATCGACGCCTTCTGCAATGAAGTGCTCATGCCGCGTCTCAATGACGGCGGCGGTGTGGCCGGGGGCGACACCAATGGCATCATGGACACGCTCGTCAAAGCGGTGGCCACTTCGCAGAAGGAGTTCCTCGTGGATCTCAACGCGCTCTCCAAACAGGTGAAGGAGCAGGCCGACAACCTCGACAGACGTGCGACCGCGCATCAGGAGCGTGTGGACGCCGAATTCGCCGCCGCGCTCAATCGCATGCGCGATGATCTCACCAATGCGGTGAAGGACAGTGTCAAAACCACCACCGATTACACACGTGCGCTCTCGAGCGGCATTCAGAGTCTGAACACGCTGCTTTCCGAACTCGGTGGCAAGCAGATCCTCATCCACCAAGTGAAAAAGAAGGGCTGGTTCAGCCGCGAATAACCGCCGCCCAACCCCTTATACGCACACATCATGGCAAAGCGCCGAGCATCAGGAGAAGGAGAGGTGTCCCTCTTCCCGTTCCTCAGCATTCTGGCCTGCCTCATTGGGGCGCTTGTGCTGATGATCGTCGTGCTTGTCATCTCCCAGATGGGCAAGGCCGAGGGCCGGTCGCCGGAAGAAATCCAGCGCGCCCAGGACTACATCAAGCTCAAGAAGGAGATCGAGGAGCGCAAGGAGCTCGACGTCGTGCTCAAGGAGAAGCTTGCAACTCTGGAAAAGCTGCAAAAAGCAATCGAGGAGAAACAGCAGCAGTTCATCAAGCTGCGCAAACTCCTCAGCACTTCCAAGGACATTCAGGACGCCAACCTGAAAATCAGCCAGCAGATGCAGAAGGAGCTGGATGATCTGCTGCTGGAAATCGAAGGCATGAAAAAGCAGCAGGCCGAGAGCAAGAAGGAGATCGAGGCGCTCATGGCCGAGATCAAAAAACGCCAGGTGCCGCCGGACAAAAAGATTCCACCAGTGATCGTTCAGCCCTCCGGCAGTGGAATGGCCGAGGATTCGAAGGTTTATTTCGTGGAGGCCGCCGGTGGCGGTTTGAAGATTCTTGGGGCCTGGGGAGAGGACTACCGGCTCAGCGCCACAGCCGAGGTCGTGGTGGCCAATGTCCCGTACAACCACTTCCTCAGCGAAATCGCCAAGAACCCGAAGGCGTTGCTCCTGTTCTTGATTCGTGATGACGGGCAGGGGGCCTTCAACAACGGTGCTGGACGTGCCGCCAACGACTATAACATCCGGGTCGGCAAGCTGCCCATTCCGGGGAAAGGCGTGCTTGATCTCGCGATGTTCGACAAATACCGCGGCAAGATACCGCCTCCGCCTCCTCCGGCACCCGCCGATGGCACGAAGGCGCCCGAGCCTCCCAAGTCCAAGTAAAACCCTCCACCCCCTCACGACGATGGCGAAGAAAAAAGCAGGCGGTGACTCCGAACTCAATCTCGACTCCCTCATGGACGCCGTGACCAACGTGGTCGGCGTGCTCATGATCGTTTTCGTCGTCATGGCGCTGAATACCGCGCGCGTCGTGCAGAAGATCCTCTCCGAGTTGCCGCCAGTTACGCCTGAGGAGTACCAGAAGATTGTGGAGCAGGTCAAACAACTGCCTCCGCCGCCCGCGGATCCGAAGAAGCTCGAAGAGGATCAGAAACAGGCCGAGGCCGACATGAAGAAGGCGATCGAACAGCTCAAGACGATCGATACCTCCGAGATGCAGGCCAAGATGAAATTCATGGACCTCGACGTCTTCAAGAAGCAGCTCGAAGAGCGGAGAAAGGAGCGTGATCTCAACAAGGCAGAGACCGACAAGCTGCTGGCCGAGGTGGAACGCCTCAAGGCGCTGCTGGATGAGACGCCGGTGTTCAAGCCACCGCCCCCGACCTATGTCCGCCTGCCGAATCCTCGTCCTTACCCGGAAAAGCCGGTCGAGACCCGTGTTCTCGTGGCGAAGCAGGGAGTGATCACCTTCAATCAGACCAAGTTCCTGGATCCAATCCTCGACGGCATGGAGAAAGTTCGTTCGCAACTTGAGCTTCAGAAGGTCGAATACGCCCCCTTTGCCAAGTTGCTCGAGGCCATTCTCGGTTCTCCTGCCAATGCGCAAAAAGCCTGGCCGGAAATCTCCCCCCTGGCCAAGCACGTGCAGATGGAACACCTGGCGGAAGGCTACAAAGCGCTCGCTGCCGCCGGAATCACGCCAACGAAGCAGTTGCTCGCCGCCCTGGCCGACATTGCTGTGCCGACCCGCCAGACCCTGCCGGTGGTTGCCGAGGCCGTCGCTGCTGCTGCAAAGGGAGATTTGAGCCTTTGGATCAAACTCGATCCTTCTCGCGATCCGGCGAAACCCGTCATCCAGGCCAGCGCCGCTGGTGGCAAGATCACTTTCTCCTGGGGAAGCAACAGCCAGGTCGTGAAGGCCACCCCCAAGGATGTCACCGATTACTTCCGTGACCTCGGCAAAATCAAGAGCATCGAAGACGCCTCCAAAGCGCGAACGATTTACGATCCGGCACGAATCACCTCCCTGATTCAACGCGCAGCCGCCAACCCGTTGCTTGCCGGCTCCTACGCGTTCGAGGCCAGGACCAGCCCGGCTTCCAGTTCCGTACAACTCGCCCTGACGCCCAAAGGCGGCGGCGGCGAAACGCTGGACGCCATGAAACAGCCTAACTCCGCCTACATCCGCCTCATGCGTGATATCAAAGCGGACCCGAATGGCGTCGCGGTTTTCCAGGTGATGCCTGATGCGTTTGAGGCCTATCTCGAGGCGCGCAGGCTGGCTGACGAAGTTGGTGTGCCTGCCACTTGGGAGTTCCTGTCCAAGCTCGATCTCACGCTCAATATTCCAGGCTACGAGGTCCAGCGCCTTGCTCAGAGCGCTGTCCGCAAACCGGGTGCCGGGGCTGCTGTCAGCATCGCACCGCCGAAACGCTCGCTGGATTGATCGGTTCGAGCTGCTTTCGTCCGGGTCACGCCAGATTCAGTGCACCGCCCTCGCACAGCTCTTTTTTGCCGAAGGTCTTCAAGTCGTGGCCCATCGCGTGTGCGACGGACATCCACAGGCGGTTGTGCGCGGCCTTGTCGAACTGCAGGCTACGGCCCATCTTGAAGCCAAAGCCGCCGCCGATCATGACGTAGGGGATGTTGTCGAGCGTGTGGCTGTTGCCCTTGCCGAGTTCGTTCGTCCAAACCAGTAGCGTGTTGTCCAGCATGTTGCCTTCACCGGTGGGTTCCGGCGTCTCCGCCAGACGTTTGGCAAGGTAGGCAAACTCACCGGCGAACCAGGTGTTGATCTTCATGAGCTTCTCGTAGCTGTCCTTCTTGTCGTCCGGATCGTGCGAGAGGCTGTGATGACCTTCCTGAATGCCAAGCCAGCGCATCTGCGCCATGCCCACGCTGCGCATGTATTGCAGCGTGCCGATGCGGGCCATGTCATTGGCGAGCGAGTTGACGAGCAGGTCAATCTGAATACGGCTGATCTGTGGCGTGTTGTCGTTCACCAGTTCGATGCTGGGATCGACGTCCGGCACGGGATGCAGGAGCTTGCCCTGTTTGTCCGCTTCGGCGAGGTCCTGCTCCATGCTGCGCACCAGCGTCATATGCTGGTCCAGCAGTGCTTTATCGCGGGCGCTGAGCTTTGAGGAGACGCGCTTCAAGTCATCGCGCACATCGTCCAGAATGCTCACGAGGCTCTCCTTGTCCTTCATGCGGCCGTAGACCTTCTTCAGAATCTGATGCGGATCATCAATCGGGGCCACGGGCTGGTTTGCGCCGGCATAGGACATGCGCGTCCACGGATCGGCACGTTCCGGCACGGCGACGCCGAACTCCAGCGAGCCAAAGCGCGTTTTGGTCTCGGCGCGGCTTTGCAGGAAGTTCTTCAGCTCCTGGTCGATGGAGATGTTGCTGGCCCATCCGGCGGGATTGCCACCACCACCCATGATGTTGCCCTTCATGAGCTCGTCGCAGGTCAGCAGGCAGCTCATGCCGCGCATGTGACTGTC
>NZ_JAGRPF010000066.1 GCF_020439865.1 Prosthecobacter sp. | reverse complement strand
TCGGCGGCACGCGCAGCGATGCGAACAACATCTATCGTCTCATCGTGCGTCAGGCCGCGCCGGATTTCTCCCTCGCCGGCTGGGCCGTGCACATGACGCTGCGCAACGGCGACCGCGCCGCGCTTTCGAAGCCGATGGCACTGCGCGCCGGTGATTCGCGTGTGTATGAAGTTGTTGTCCAGCGCCGCGATGGCTTTGACGGCGAGATTGAGATCAGCATGGACAACCTGCCGCCGGGTGTCAGCGCCGCCGGTTTGAAGATCGCGAAGGGCAAGCCCTATGGTCATCTCATTCTTACTGCTGCCGGTGATGCCAAGCCCGGCTTCTCCTTGGCAAGTATCACAGGCAAGGCCGTCATCAACGGCAAGGAAGTCACACGTCCGGTCCGCATGGCGAGCATGGAGTGGCCGGTGAAAGACGCGAAAGGCGAGATTCCTGCGCCCCGCCTCATGGCTGACATTCCAGTGTCCGTCACTGATTCCGAAAAATCGCCGGTGAGCATCGCCGCTGCCGAGAACAAAGTGTATGAAGCCACGGCGGGCGAGACGCTGAAGATTCCGCTCAAGCTGACCTGGCGGAACGATTTCAACGGCACTTCGATCAAGGTGAAGGCCTACGGCGATGGCTTCAGCGGCTTGAAAGAGTTCGACATCCCGATCAAGGCCGCGACGCACGAAGCGGCGCTCGATCTGGCAGCGTTGAAGGTCGCACCGGGAGACTACACGATCGCTTTCTACAGTCTCGGCATTTGCAAATACAGCTACAACCCGGCCGCCGTGCCGCTGGCCGAAGCGGAGCAGAAAAAAGCCGAAGAACTCGCCGCCACCGCTGCTGAGGAGGCCAAGAAGGTGGCCGCCACCGATGCTAATGCCACCAAGGTCGCCGCTGAAAAGCAGAAGCAGGCCGAAGCCGCGATGGCCAGCGCCGCGAAGCGCATGAAAGCCGTCACCGCCGAGGCATCGCCGAAGGACACGGTGGACATCATCGTCTCCGAGCCGGTTCGCATTTCCGTGAAACCCGCGCCAGTCACCACCGCCAGCAAGTGATGAACCTACGTTCCATTCTCGTTCTTCTGAGCACCTCATCAGCCGCCCTGGCGGTGACGGAGTACGACTTCTACAAGGACGTCTACCCGTTCCTCAAGGCGAACTGCATCTCGTGCCACAACAAGACGACCACGAAGGCCGATCTGAACATGGAGACGCCCGCGTTGATGATCAAAGGCGGTGAAAACGGACCGTCGATCGTGCCGGGCAAGAGCATGCAGAGTCTCGTGGTGCAGGCTTCGCTGCATCAGCACGACATGGAGATGCCGCCGGGCAACAACAAGTCCGGCGCGGTGAATCTCACCCCCGCTGAGATCGCGATCCTCAAACAGTGGATCGACCAGGGCGCCAAGGACTCGGTGATCCAGGAGAGAACGGTCGTGCTCAAGGAATTCGCCGCCAGCGTCGATCCCATCTACACCGTGGCGATGACGAAGGATGGCCGCTACGCCGCCTGCGGCCGCTCGAACCAGATCTTCCTCTACGATCTGGCCACGCGTCAGCTCGTGATGCAGATCAGCGATCCGGCGGAGAAGAACGGTGCGGCGCATCGGGCGCTGGTGCAGTCTCTCGCGTTCAGTCCGGACGGAACGCGACTCGCGAGCGGCAGTTTCCGCGAAGTAAAGATCTGGAAGATGAGCACTGGCAAGCCGGCGGCGAATGGTGCGAAAACAACCTCTGCTCCGGCGAGCGCCGATTTGATCAAGAAGATCGCTACGACCGGCAAAGTGGTCGTGGTGAGCAGTGCGATGTCCGCCGATGGCAAGCTGGTCGTCACCGGCTGTGACGATGGCTCTGTGCGCGTTTGGGATGCGGCGACAGCAAAGCCGGTCATCGAACTGCGCGGCAGCGTGGCGACCACGAAAAAGATGGCGGAGCTCGACTGGACCATTGCCGCCCAGACGCTGGAGCAGGCATTTCAGAAAAGTGAGATCGCCCGCATCGAAGCACAGGACAAGGCGCTCGATGTGCTGTTGGGCAAAGCGAAGGAGGCCATCGTGACGATGAAGAAGGTGCTTCCTGAGAAGCAGAAGGCGGTGCCGCCGACGACTGAAGCAAAGACCACTGCGCAAAAGGCGGTGGATGAAGTCGCCGCCAAGATCAAAGCTGTGCCGGATGGCAAACCGGACGCTGCACTCGACAAAGAGCTCAAAACAGCGCAGGACAAACTCATCACCGCCAAGATGACCGAGGTTTCCGCCCTCGCGGCCGTATCGGCCGCCGAAAGCAATGTGAAGGACGCCGAAGCTGATGTGAAACGCATCACCGATTCGAAGGCCGCCAACGCCAAGGCCGTGACCGCTGCGAATGCCGCGATCACCGCAGCGAAGACGGCGCAGGACAAGGCCACTGCCGATCTCGCCGCGTTGAAGCAGTCGTTGACCAAGACGACCACGAAGCCCGTCGCGGTTTCCTTTTCCGCCGATGCTCAGCGTGTGGCCTCACTGTTCGACGACGGCACACTGCGTGTGTGGGCCGCCGCCACCGGAACACCGATCGAAGAGAGCGGTGCCAACGTCGCCGCAACGACCACGATCGCCGCTGCGCCCGATGGATCCTTTGTCGCCACCAAGGCGAGCACTCAAACCGTGGGAACTACGTTGCGATGGACGTTGGAGCGCAAGATCGACCAGAAGGGGCTCTTCGCCGATCGCGTCAATGCTGTGCGCTTCAGTCCTGATGGCAAAACGCTCGCCACCGGCGGTGGTGAGCTGTCCCGTTCCGGCGACATCATCTTCTTCGACGTCGCGACCGGCAAGGCGACACATACTTGGAAAGAGCATCACACGGACACGGTGCTGTGCCTCGATTTCTCGCCCGACGGCAAACGTCTCGCCTCCGGTGCCGCCGACAAGATCGCCCGCGTCACCGACATCGCCTCTGGCAAGCAGGTGAACCTGTTTGAAGGCCACACGCATCACGTCATGGGCATCGCCTACCGCAGCGACGGCCGTGTGCTCGCCACCGCCGGAGCAGACGGCACCGTGGTGACCTGGGACATGATCATCGGCGAGCGGAAGAAAAAGATCGAAGGCTGGACCAAGGAGGTCACCTCCCTGCAGTTCATCGGCGCCACGAATCAGATCGTCACCTCCGCTGGCGACAACCGCGTGCGCATCGTCACCGATGACGGCGCCGAGGTCCGATCCATGGCGAACCTCCCCGACTACATGCAGGCCGCCGTCAGCACGCCGAATGGTGCCACGCTCATCGCCGGCGGTGAAGACAGCGTTTTGCGCGTGTGGGATGGAACGAATGGCAAGGAAGTCGCCGTATTTGGTAGCAAGTAATCGATCTCTAAAAAGCATGTCATCCATCATTCAGCCTCCTTCAGTTGTTCGTTGCGCCGGTCCTGTGTCGCGGCGTGGGTTCATGCAGTTTGGTCTGGCGGGGATGGCGACTTTGAGCTGGCCAGGGTTGTTGAAGCTGCGTGCAGAGAATGCGTTGAAGCCGAAAGGCGAGCGCAAATCGATCATCATGGTCTGGCTGCCGGGCGGTCAGTCGCACATCGACACTTACGATCCGAAGCCGGATGCGAGCAGCGAGTATCGCGGCCCCTTCAAGACGATCAGCACTAAGATTCCTGGCACGCACTTCACCGAACTGCTGCCAATGAATGCGAAGATCGCCGACAAGTTCACCGTGCTGCGTTCGATGCATCAAAGCGCCGGTGGTCATCCGGCGGGCACGATGCAGATGTTCTCCGGAGACAAGGACACGCGTGACAAGCCGAAGCCGCGGCTGCCGGACTGGATGTCGGTGGCGCACTATCTGAGAGCCAAGGAAGGCGGGCGCAGCAATCCGCTGCCGAACTACATCGGCGTGCCGCCGCCTTCGCCAGAATACTCGAGCCCGGCCTATCTGGGAGATGCGTATGCGCCCTTTGGCGTCAGCGACGATCCGAATCGTCCGAATTTCCAGGTGCCGAACATCGGCATGGATGATGAGGCCGAGACGCGCCGTCTGAGCGACCGGCTCGCGCTTCGCAAGAGCCTGGACAAGATGGAGCGTGCGTTTGACCGCGAGGGCGAACTGGGCGCACTGGATGAATTTGAAGCACAGGCTGCCACGCTGCTGACGAATCCGCACACGCGTGATGCGTTTGACCTTAGCAAGGAAGATCCGGCCACGCGCGATCGCTACGGACGCAACCGATGGGGGCAGCAGTTGCTGCTGGCGCGTCGTCTCGTCGAAGCGGGCGTGGAAATCGTCACGAGCAATCTCAGTGGTCCGCTGTGCGGTCGCGTCAACAACTGGGATGACCACGCGGTGAACCAGCATCAGTTTGAAGCGCTGCGCTTCCGCATGCCAACCTATGATCGCTGTGTTTCGGCGCTCATCGAAGACATCTACGCACGCGGACTCGACAAGAAGGTGCTGGTCGTCGTCACGGGTGAATTTGGACGCACGCCGAAAATCAGCTTCGACCGCAGCACCGGCGCGGGTGATGCCAGCGGCCCGACCGGCACGCTGCAACCCGGTCGCGATCACTGGCCGCGTGCATTTACCAACATCTGGGCCGGTGGCGGCATTCAGACCGGCGGTGTCATCGGTGCCAGCGACAAGCGCGGCGAGGACGTGGTTGAACGTCCGTGCAACGCGAGCGACTTCCTCGCGACCGTTTATCACCATCTTGGAATCGATTACTCGAAGGTGACGATCGACGACCTCAACGGCCGTCCGGTGCACATCGTGGAAAATGGCAGGCCGATTGCGGAGTTGATCGCGTGATGAAGTGGCGGGAGTGGGAGCGTTCATCTTCACTCAGCCATGACCCATCCGAACGTCTCCTATCCGCAGCTCCCTGACACGCCCACCTCGCATCTGCCCTTCAGCCCCTGTGTGGTGGTCGGAGATCTGATATTTGTCTCCGGTCAGGCCTCTGTGGGTCAGTCCGGCAGCATCATCAGCGACAGCTTTGAAGGAGAGTTCCGGCGCAGCATCGAGAACGTGCGCAAGGTTCTCGAAGCCGCGGGCAGTGATCTTGAGCACGTCGTGCAGACGCGGAACTACGTGCGTGATGAAGCAGACCTGCCGCTCTACAACCAGCTCTACCGCGAATACTTCCCGCAGCCGTCGCCTGCACGAACAACGATCACGAACTGCCTGCCGCCGTCGCTCAAATACGAGGTTGAAGCCGTTGCCGTCCGCCGTCCTCACGCCTGATTCTCATGAAACAACTGCTGATCTTTCTCCTCGTTTCTGCCGTGTCATTGCATGCGGCGCGCACGTCTCCCGACAAATCGCCCGAGGTGCCCGCTGATCTGGCACCGCAGATCGAAACGCTGCAACCGGGCGTCAAACTCACTCTGCTTGCCGAGCATCCCGACGTGGTCACACCGACGGGCATCGATGTGGATGACAAGGGCAACGTCTGGACGATCGCATGCCACACGCACTTTCGCCCGGGTGATTACGACGGTCCGGAACACGATGAAGTGCTGGTCTTTGATGCAAACGGCAAGAACCGTCGCGTGTTTTACAACAAGACCGACGCCACCATGCACGTCGAATGCGGCCCCGATGGCTGGATCTACCTCGCCGAGCGTGATCGCGTGTTGCGCGTCAAAGATACAAATGGCGACGGCATCGGCGACACGGAGGAGAACCTGGCCACGCTCGACACCGTGGCCGATTATCCGCACAACGGCCTTAGCGGCATGGCCTGGCATCCGGATGGCGGGCTTGTCTTCTCGCTCGGTGAAAACTTCGGAAAAGACTGGACGCTCACCGGCACCGATGGCGGAAATGTGAGCGGACGTGGCGAGGGCGGTGTCTTCCGCTGTAGTGCCGATGGCAAGAACCTCCGCCGCATCGCCCGCGGCTTTTGGAATCCTTTTGGTCTTCTCGTTCGCGCTGATGGCGAGATCTTCGCTGCGGAAAACGATCCGGGCAGCCGGCCGCCGTGCCGTTTGCTGAACGTCGTTGAAGGCGCAGACTATGGCTTCCAGTGGGTCTATGGCAGCGCGCCGGTGCATCCGTTCGTCGGCATGAACGGCGAACTGCGTGGCACCATTGGCATGGTGCATCCTTCCGGCGAAGCACCGTGTGCCATCGCCGAATTCGGTGGCGGCGTGCTGATCCCGAGCTGGAGCGATCACAGCATCGACTATTTTCCGCTCACCCGAAAAGGCGCGGGCTACACTTCCGAGCGCATCCCGATCGTCAAAGGCAGCGATTATTTCCGCCCGACCTGCATGGTCGATGCAGGCAAGGGGGTGTTCTATTTGAATGACTGGGTCTTCTCCTCGTATCCGATTCACAAACGTGGCCGACTCTGGAAACTCGAAGTCACCGGTGCTCCATGGATCAAGGAGAAGAACGATCCGCCCACGCCCGAGGCCGAACTCGCGAGCAAGCTGCGCGAAGGCAAGGCGAAGCTCGAAACTGCGAAGCTGCTCGAACTCGCGCGCGGTTCAGACGCCTATCTCTCGGATGCCGCGCTCACTGCGCTCTCGCGCTCCAGTCTGACGATTGACGCTGTGAAAGCGCTCGCACCACAGGACCGCGTGTGGGCTTTGGTGGCCATGCGTCGGATCGATTTGAACGATGAGAAATGGGTGCGTGCCTTCTTCCACGATCCCGATCCTGAAATGCGTTTCGAGTGCCTGCGCTGGACGGCCGACGCGGTTTTGAAAGAATTCCTGCCGCAGGTCGAGGCCATGCTTGCCGATCCCAAGCTCAGTTTCCGGCTCTTTGAAGCCGTGCTGGCCACCGTGAACACCTTGCGCGACGATCCGGGCGCCGGCGTGACGAACCCCGCCGTGTTGATCGAACATATCACCAACCCACAGACGCCGGCGCGGATCAAAGGTTACGCGCTGCGGCTTGTCCCGCCGGATCAAAAGCAGCTCACGCTCGACCTTCTGCGTCAGTTTGCCGCGAGCGACGATCCCGTGTTGCAACTCGAAGCTGTGCGCACCTTGGCGGCACGCCGGGCCAGCGCTGAGATCGCGGCGGATGAAAAACGCAGCCCGCAGCTGCGCGCCGAGGCGATTCTTGGCGTCGATGACACGGCGTTGCTGCAAAAGCTCAAGACGAGTGACAACCCGATCATTCAAGACGAAGCCAGACGTGCTCTGCGTTTCACCGATGGGTTCACGCCCAGCAGCAGCAGGCCCGCTTTCGACAACACCGACGACTGGTTGAAAATGCTCGATGCGTTGCCAGGCAAAGCGAATCCTGACACCGGCCGGCGCATCTTCTTCAACACGAAGGTGGCGCTGTGCTCCACCTGTCATCGCCACAGCGGTCGTGGCAATGTGGTGGGCCCGGACCTCACGCTTGTCGCGCAGCAGGGCGATCGCGCCGCGATCCTGCGTTCGATTCTCGAGCCGCATCGCGAAGTCGCGCCGCAGTTTTATCCGTCCCTCGTGAAGCTCAAAGACGGCACCGAGTTCATGGGCATCCTGCTCCGTTCTTCGAACACGGACGTGTTTCGGGATCTCACTGGCAAGGAGAAGTCTTTTCCCGAAACTGATATCGTCAGTCGCATCGAGCTGAAAACCTCATTGATGCCGCCGGGACTCGTGATGTCGCTCACCGACGCTGAATTGCGCGATTTGCTGGCCTTCCTGACTTCTAAATGACGATCTTCAGACACATTGCTCGCGGCTTCTTGTTCGCGTCCAGCCTCACCGCAGCACAGGAAGCTGCACAGCCTGCCGAGTTCGAACACGCAGGTGTCACGGCGTCGTGGGCGAAATACGCTGATGTGCTGACATTTGGCCGAGGCCAGACGCTGGCCTTGCTGGACGACGGCTGCACGATGTCGAAGCCTGAGTGGCAGGCTGTGGTCGAAGGCGTGCCGAAAGTCCGGGTAACCTACGACGCGGTGGACGGTGATGATGATCCGAAGCACGAGGGCAAAGGCTACCACGGCAGCACCATCGGGATTCCTTCCTCCGTGAATCATGGCAGCAAACGGGGGGTCGCTTTCAACAATCAGATCGCCATCGTGCGCAGTCTGGAGTGCTGCCATTGCAAGGTCGCCGACAGCGCCTCGCTTGCGCGTGCGCTGCAATGGGTCATCGACCATCATGTCGAGCATCACATTACCACGGTAAACCTGGCACCGGTGGACGACCAGGAACATGGGGAACCAGTGGCCACCGAGATCGACGCCAAGCTCGCCACTTTGCGCGAACTCGGCGTCTGGGTCAGCGCCCCGGCGGGGAATCACAACTTCACGAAGGGCATTTCATGGCCCGCTTCGCAGCCAAACTGTTTCGCCATCGGTGCCGTGGCCCCGGGTAAGGAAGTCGTGGTGCTGGATCGCAGCGCCAAAGTCGATTTGCTGGTGCCTGCGCGTGCCACCAGTTCCTCCAACGCCATTGTGTGTGGCTCCGCGATGATCCTGCGTGAGGCCATCGAGAAGAGCGGATATCCATGGCAGGCCGACGGCAAGAATATCGCTGAAGCCATGATGAAGATCTTCCACGACACTGGCAAACCGGTGGAGGACAAAGCAAGCGGTCAGACCTTTCGTCGGCTCGACCTATTGGCGGCTTTGAACCATGTGATGAAGAAGAGCACGCCATGAAACGGTTTCATCTCCTCGTTGTGTGCGTCTTCGGTTTCCGGCTCGTGGCGGTTTCACAGGAAATGACTTTGGAGTCGAGGCGACTTCATCTGGGCAGACCAGGGCAATACGAGTGGGATGTCTTCAAAGACCGTCCTGTGGATGCCGAACGGCTGGAGATCCGTTTTGAAGCCAGGTCAAACACTCATGAACACACGCTGCGCATCTGGCAGCGGGACGTGAAGCTGGGATGGCCGGTGCTTCTCAACAATCGCAAGTTGGGTGCGCTCGTCACCGCCGAGACTCCTCAGGAGTGTGTGCTGGCGGTGCCTGCAGGTGCTGTGCGTGACGGGGAGAACGTTCTTGTCGTCGAGGCTCCTGCGAGTCTGGATGACATCGAGGTGGGTCCGGTGATTTTGACGGCGAAGCCAGTCACTGAGACGATTGGTGGTGCTCGCATTGAGGTGACGGTGACTGCGCTGCCAAACGGAGAGACGTCACCTTGCCGGATCACACTGACGCGGGCCGATGGCACTCTGCAGCCGTTGTTTGCCGAACCTGCCGGCGCTGTCGCCGCACGAACGGGCGTGGTTTATTCCAAGAACGGGCATGCATCGATCTCTGTCCCGCCAGGAGATTACGTCGTGCATGCCGGGCGTGGATTTGAGTGGAGCGTGGCGAAGCAGGCGGTTTCGCTGAAGGTTGGCGACACCAAGGAGATGAGGATGGAGTTGCGACGCGAGGTGGACACGAGTGGCTGGATCGCCGCTGACAGCCACATCCACACATTGACGTTCAGTGGTCACGGCGATGCGAAGATCGAGGAACGCATGCTCACGATAGCGGGCGAGGGGATCGAACTGGCGATCTCAACGGATCACAATCATCATACGGATTACGCACCCATGGCAGCGAGCATGGGCGTGGCGGATCGCTTTACGCCGGTGATCGGCAATGAGGTCACCACCAAGCATGGTCATTTCAACGCATTCCCCATTCAGCCGGGTGCGAAGGTCGTGGATGTCGCTGAGGACGACTGGGCAATACTCTTGCCTGCCATTCGTGCAACGCCGGGTGTGAAAGTCATCACGCTGAATCACCCGCGCGATCTGCACAGCGGATTTGTGCCGTTGGGCGGCGTCCAATTCAATCCGAAGACGGGCAAACATCGTCAGGCGGATGCGCTGGACGTCGATGCCATGGAGGTGGTGACTTCCGCCGCGATGCAGTCCGACATCCATCTGCTGTATCGTGACTGGTTTGCCCTGCTGAACCGCGGACACCGCATCTCGGCGGTGGGATCAAGCGACAGTCATGACGTGAATCGGTTCATTCTTGGGCAGGGGCGGACTTATGTCGCGGTCGACGATGCGGATCCATCCCACCTCAATCTCGACGAAATCTGGCACAGCTACCGGGAAGGGCGATTGCTTGTCAGCCTCGGACTGCTAACCACGATGACGGTGGACGGGCGTTTCACGGTTGGTCATCTGGCCACCGGGCTCGGAGAAAAGATCAAGGTCGAGATCATTGTTAGTGGCCCCTCGTGGGTGACGGCAGATCACGTCGAGCTCTTCGCCAACGGGATTCTCGTCCGGGAGCAGGCGCTGAGTGATGAGCATCATGCGGGTGAAAAGGCGCGGGTCGCGTGGGAACTGCCTCGTCCGGCGCACGATGTGCATCTGGTGGCCATCGCCACGGGGCCAGGGGTGACGGAGCCGTTTTGGGAGATTCCGCGCCCGTATCAGGCAACGAGCAAGACCTTCACTCCTCGCGTCATTGGGTCCACCAATCCGGTCTGGATCGACGCTGACGGTGATGGGCAGTTTCAGTCGGCCTGTGCCATCGCTCAGTCGCTTCTCAAGCGCTTCGGCAAGGATCGCGAAAAGCTCGGCGAGGCATTAAAGTCTCATGATGAGTCAGTTGCGATTCAGGTGGCGGCTTTAATTGGTGAATGAACTGAGGCTCCGAGCCCTTCGGTGACGCTGGCTTTTCTCAAAAAATCCCCACAGAGCTTAAAATTAATTAAGTTTTGCAAAAAAAAGTCACTGGCCTACATTTTAGAGACACTGATTTTTAAAAATCTGACCCTCCCGCTCCTATGACCAAGCTTGCTTTTGTGCTCGATAACGGTCGCGAACTCCAGATTCCTCTCGCGGCGGATATGCCACTGGGGCGGTTGGCCGAGGTGACTGCCGCTGTTCAGGATGTGGAAATGCTGCACCAAGAACGGATGCAAAGTCTGGGGCTGCTGTCGGCACGCCACGAACGCGCCTGCTCGGACTTGGCAAAGGTGAACAGCCGGTATCACGAGGTTTCCGCCGAGGTGAACCGGCTTCAGGCCATCGAGGCAGAACTGCGCCATGAACTGCAGACTTTGGCCGCACGCAAAGAGCAGTCGTTGACGGCGCTTCAAGAACTGAGCGGCAGAAGGGCGGTTGAGGAGGATCACCTCAAGTCGTTGGAAGAAAAGACGATGACGGCCGGCCGGGTTTTCGATGAGACCACCAGTGCTGCCGAAACCGCGCAGGGCGCACTCCAGGCCCTCTTGGAGAACCTCTCGCAGGCGAGGGAACAACAGGAGCAGCTTTATGCAGACATCACCACCCGCACCGGAGAGCTTCAGCAAACGGAGGCGAAACTGCATCAGGTGAAGATGCAGCATGACTGTGTCGAGGATCGACGGGCCATGCTGGCTGTTGCCTCTGAAGACTTGGCTTTTGGCAATGAGCAGCTTCAGGCGGTGCAGACTGAGATCGAGGCAAACATTGCATCACTCACTGTAGAAGAGCAGACGGCGCGGCAGGCCGCCGGTGTTGCGGACGCTGCGCGTCAGGATGCCGCCGAGTCGCTCCGGAAGACAGAGGCGGAGCTTTGCGCCAGTCGGGCCAACCTGAAGCAACTGAACGAGCAAACAGCGGTCGCACGCGAAACACTCGCCAGCACGGAGGCGTGCCAAACCCGCCTAACACAGGTGCTTGCCTCACAACAGGAGCGGCAGGCAAAGCTCCAGGATTCGATTTGTGCGCTCGAGACACTGCTGGCCGACCGTCAAACGGTGCTCGTCGCTGTGGAAAAAGATCTCGGCGAGACGAAACGGCAGCTTGCACAGGCACGGGACGGATTGAGTTCAACGCAGAAGTCGTTGAACGAACATGAGCAGCAACTGCGGGCCAAATCGGCCGAACTCGAAGACAAAAACAGGAAGGTCACGATCCGAAGTGAAGAACTCGCAGGGCTCTCGGCAATGCTCGAACGCCGGCATGCTGAGGAGCGGGAGGCTGAAGCACGACTTTCGAGTCTCACGAGTCAGATTGAAAGCTCTCAACAACAGTTCACGGATGCTTCCGCCAAGCTGGCAACGACAAATGAGGAGCACACACGCCTGGCGAACGAGATCGGTGTCCATCAAGACACGATCGACGCTCAGCAAAAGAAGCTGGAGATTGCGCTTCGGGAACGAGCTGCGGCGGAAAATCAAACAGCGGCTCTGCGTGACAGGGAAACAGCGCTCCTGACTAGCATTGAGGCACTCCTGTCAGGGGAGAAGACTCAAAGACAGCGTTATGACGAACTGCGCTCTCTCACGACCGCTGCAGAGCACGAGCATGCGAACCGAATGAAGGAGAATGAGGAACAACTGGCGTCCACCAGGCAGGAATTGCAGGAGGTGGAGGGCCGTCTCGAGGCGCTGGAGGCGTGGAATCAGCGAATGATCGGATCTCAGAACCGGCTGGCCTCACTCCTCCCTGATTCACTTGAAGCGCGCAATCTGCGCAATGACATCGACGTTTCGATGGCCGGACTCCGTCATCTGCTTTCCAAGGGGGCAAGCGCTGTTGCGCCGCCACCGCTTTCTGCGCACGCAGATGCGGCCGCTGAGAGTCAGCCGCAGGAAAAACGAGCGGGCGTGAATCCGCGTGCGAGAATTCAGTCACAGGCAGGATCCGCAATGCGTGAGCACGATCGCCAGCTCGAGGACAAGATTCGGCAGAACGAAGTTAGGCTCGAACTGCTGGAGCGCAGGTTGAAACGCGGTGAACTGGAGGAGCGCTGTCAGCGCGAAAAGATTGCCTCTCTCAAACAGCGGCTTGGTGAAATAGCCGGAAACATTTCTGAAAGGGTGCCGGTCAGGGCATAAGAAGAGCCCTAACGTGCCGTCAGCGCGTGTTGTCCGCGAGAGTGCCGGCTGGAGGAGCGTTTTGAACTTCCTCATGAGAAATCTGCTGCCCGTTCTTTGTGTCCTTTCGTTTTGTGCCTTCAGCGCCCGTGCGCAGGCACCGGCTCTTCGTGCCGGAGCCGCCGCCGTGGACATCACGCCGACTGAATTTCCGGTGAACATGCCTGGAGGATTCAGTGCCAACATCGCCGACAAGGCGCATGACCCGTTTCATTCGCGGGCGATCGTTTTAGACGACGGTCAAACGAAGCTGGCGCTGGTGGTGGTCGATGTGTTGGGAGCCGGTCCGGATGTGCTCAATGAAGCCAAGGCCATCGCGGCGGCGAAGACCGGCATGTCGCCGGACAAGATGCTCATCAGTTCCACCCACACGCACAGCGGGCCGCGTGTGAACGCAAGCAGTGAATCGGGAGCGAGATACTACAAGACCTTCGTCGAGGGCATTGCTGAATCGATCATCAAGGCACATGAGGCGTTGAAACCGGCCGCGGTCGGCGCGGCGGCACATCCGCTGCCAGACGAGGTGTTCAATCGCCGCTGGTATCTGAAACCCGGCAAGATGCCGCTCAATCCCTTCGGCCGCCTGGACAAGGTGAAAATGAATCCCGGCACCAGTCCGGATGTGATCGATCATCCCGCCGGTCCCACCGATCCCGATGTCTCGATCATTTCTGTGCAGGATTTGAAACGAAAGCAGATCGCGGTCTATGCCAACTACTCGCTCCATTACGTCGGCGGCGCTCCGAAAGGAGAAATGTCGGCCGATTACTTCGGCGAATTCGCCCGCCTCATGCCCTCGCGCGTGCGTAGCGACGAAAACTTCGTGGCGATGATGTCGAATGGCACCTCCGGTGACATCAACAACATTCCTTTCGGCGTGATCCGTCCTCCGCGTGAACCGTTTGAGCAGATACGCATCGTGGCGCAGAAGGCGGCGGACACCGCATGGTTTGCGCAACGGAAGATTGAGAAACATCGGAGCGATGTGCGGCTTGGCATGCTCCAGCGTGAGATCACGCTGAAGTATCGACGCCCCAGCGCACAGGATGTCGCCGAAGCAAAAGCCGTGCTCGCGGTCAAGGACAAGGAAGCCATCGAGAAGCTGCCGCGTCTGGCACAGAATTACGCCCGCAGCGTCGTCAATGCTGCTGAGCGCGCCGAGGACACGATCACTGTGCAGCTCCAGGCCATTCGAATCGGCGATCTCGCGGTCTGCGGCATCCCATTTGAGACCTTCGTCGAGATCGGCCTCGATTTGAAAAAGCGCAGTCCGTTTTCACAAACGATCGTTGTCGGCCTCGCCAATGGCCGCCACGGCTACCTGCCCACACTGGAGCAGCACAAACTCGGCGGCTATGAAACCTGGCTGGGCACGAATCAGGTTCAGGAGGACACGTCCGTCATTCTCACCAACAACCTGCTGGAGATGCTGGCGGAGTTGAAGAAGTGACGGGTGCTTTGGCAAAATGAGAGAGCGGCAAGTTTCAACTATTTAACTGGTATGCCAGTAAGATTCCAGAGCGCCTGACGTTTGGGCTGACTCAACTTTCCGTCCATGCCCGCCCGAACCCTGTCCAAGCCGTCCCAAAAAGCCACCGCTGCGGCGCTGCCGTCCCGTCTTCAATCTCGCGCCTACGCCGAACTGCGGAGGCTGATCGCCTCGGGTGAGTTTCCCGCTGGGACGTTTCTCTCCGAGCGTCAACTGGCGGCCCAACTGGAGATGAGCAAGACGCCGGTGCATGTGGCGCTGGAGCGGCTGGAGTCGGAGGGGTTCGTGACGATCTCGGCGCAGCAAGGGATCGTGGTTCGCGGTTTGACCGTGGATGACATCGTCGATCACTACGAACTGCGCGAGGCGATCGAATCCTATGCCGTGGGTCGCGTGGCGGGACGGTTGACCGAGGCGCAGCGGGCGAGTCTGGAAGAAAGTCTGGAAAATCAGGATGCCGCCATCAAGCGAGGCGATGTGGCCGAATTGATCGATCTGGACGCGCGCTTTCACCTGCTGCTGGCGACTTTTCATGGCAATCGCCAAATCATCGCCACGATGGAACAACTGCGGGACAAGATTCATCAGGTCATCGTCCGCGTCACCAGCCTCAATCCCCAACGCCTCAGTGAGAGCGTGGAGGAGCATCGGGGCATCGCAAAGGCGGTGCTCGACGGCGACTCCGCGCTCGCCGCCCGCCTGGCCGTGGCGCATCTCGATGCCGGCAAGCGTCACATCCTCAGCCCGACCCGTCTCCGCTCGTAGCATGAACCGGTGTGTGTTTCATCTTGGGCTGGCGCTGGCGTCTGCGGTTTGCGCATTCGGCGAGCCTGCGACGTTTGTGCGTGGGATCAATCTCAATGGCCCGGCGTTGATGATTGATGATCACAAGTGGGAGTCTGGCAAAGAGGCGGAGAACGTTACGATTTCCGGCAAGACCTTTGAAAACCAAAAGGTGCTGCTCAAGCCGCCGGTGGATACCGAGCGCACGCGCATGATCCGCAGCAGCGTGTGGGGCAATGACGTCAACGTGACCTTCAATTCGGTTCCCGAAGGCGGTTACCAGGTCTTTCTCTATGTCTGGGAGGACAACAACAACGAGCGCTTCAGCCTGAAGGTGAACGACAAGCTCGTCGTGGAGGCGTTTGAGAGCGGCACGGAAGGCATGTGGAAAAAGCTTGGTCCATGGCCGGCGCGCCCGGTGGCGGGCAAGATCAAGATCACTGCGATCGCTGCGAGTCACGGTGCGGCGAACCTGTCCGGCATCGAGCTATGGAAAGGCGAAGGAGAAGTTCCGCAGATCGCGCAGGCGGATTTCGCAGGCACACCGTCGGCGGAACAGCTCGCCTTCTTTGAAAACAAGATCCGCCCGGTGCTCGTGGAGCACTGCTACGAGTGTCACAGCGCCACGGCCAAGAAGATCAAAGGCGGACTCGTGGTTGATTCGCGGGCGGGCGTGCACAAAGGTGGCGACACCGGCCCGCTGCTGACGCCGGGTGATCCGGAGGCGAGTTTGCTCATCGAAGCCGTGCGCCACGCCAGTGAAGACACCGCCATGCCGCCGAAGAAGAAGCTGCCTGCGAATGTCATCACCGATCTCGAAGCCTGGGTGCGCATGGGTGCGCCAGATCCGCGCGACACCGACACCGTCGCCGCCGTGCAGGCGAAGTCGGCGATCAATTGGGACAAGGCGCGTGAATGGTGGTCGCTGCGCCCGCTTGAAACACCGCAACCGCCAAAGGTGAAGGACAACGCATGGCCGGTGAATGAAGTTGACCGGTTTGTGCTCGCACGCGTGGAAGAGGCCGGATTGAAACCCGCACGAGATGCCGACAAGCGCGTGCTGATTCGCCGTGCGACCTACGATCTGACGGGGCTGCCGCCTTCGCCGCAGGAAGTGGATGCCTTTCTCGCCGACGACTCTAAGGATGCCTTCGCTCGCGTGGTCGACCGCCTGCTCGACTCGCCTGCCTACGGCGAGCGCTGGGGCCGTCATTGGCTCGATGTGGTGCGCTACGCCGACACGGCGGGCGACAACTCGGATTATCCGATCCCGCAGATGCGCCGCTATCGCGACTGGGTGATCGCCGCCTTCAATCGCGACCTGCCGTATGATGAATTCGTGCGCGATCAGCTCGCCGGTGACCTGCGCGGCGGCGCTACGGATGCGGAGCGTTACGACCGCATCATCGCCACCGGCTACATCGGCAACTCGCGTCGTTTCGGCTCACGCGTGGATGACTATCCGCAGCATCTCACGATCGAGGACACGCTCGACAATCTGGGCCGCACCTTTCTCGGGCTCAGCATCAACTGCGCACGCTGCCACGACCACAAATTCGACCCCATCAGCAACGAGGACTACTACGCGCTGTACGGCATCTTCAACAGCACGCGCTATCCGTGGCCCGGCATCGAACTCGACAAAAAGCAGCGCGACCTGGTGCCGCTGGTCCCCATTTCCATGAAGGCGCAGGCAGAGGCGAAACGCGTGGAACGCGAAAAGGAAATGACGCGGCTGCGCAAGGAGGCTGACAAGCTCAAGGCCGACCTCAAAACGGCGGCGAAGGACAAGAAAGCAGCCATGGAGGCCAAAATGAAAGAGGCGCAGGCCAAGCTTGCTGCGCTGGCCAAGAAGCCGCTGCCATTTGAGTTTGCCTACGCGGTCGCAGATGCCGCGAAGGTGGGCGATG
>NZ_JAGRPF010000242.1 GCF_020439865.1 Prosthecobacter sp. | reverse complement strand
TGTATCTGCCAAACACTTCTTTCCTGAAGTTGTTCGCGCTCTCGTGGCCGATGCGGATGTCGAACTTCTCCAGCGCCTTCGCCTGGATCATCGGGCCATCGACGCCGGGCGTGTTCGCCAGCTCGTCGAGAAAGGCGGTCAGCTCCTCGGGCGTGATGCTGCGCACGAGCTTGTTCTTGGATTCAACGGTGTCCATGAGGGGAAGAGGGGATGAGCCGAAAAAAACGAAAGAAGGAAAAAGTCAGAGGCTGGGGTTTGGATCGGTTTTTGATCTTTTTCGTTTCTTTCGGCCAATGCTTCAGAATCCGTTGCGGCGCAGGTAGGCGCGGGCGTCCTCGGTGCGTTTGTAGCGGCGCACCTCAGGCGCGGCGTCGGAGTCGGCGGCCTTGAGCCAGCCCTTCTCTTCGAGGTCGGCGATGAGCGAAAGCAGCTCGCGCTCGGTGAGTTCGGCGAGGCCGCTCTGCTTCAGCGGGATGAGCAGCATGCGCGGCGTGAGCGCCTGCGGATGCGCGGCGTCCAGCGCCTGCAGCGTGGCGATGATGAGGGTTTCACGAAGTTCGGCGGCGATCATGGGATGAAAGGGTTCCTGGTTGTTAGTGCTTGGTTTTGGAGCCGTTCTTGAGCAGCTCTTGAATGGCGGTTCGGATGGCGGCGATCTCCTGCGTGTGGCGGTAGGTTTCATTCTGCACATGGGCGATGTCACTGCCCTGCTTCGCGTTGTCGATCATCGCCCGGTTGATCTTCTCATGCAGGGCCTCCGCGAGCGCGCCGATGCGCTGCGCAAGGCTGCGCAGTTCCTCGTCGATGTTCTGCGTGATGGCGCTCACGCGGGCCTCGCCGGCCTGCTGAGCGGCGCGAAACTGCGCGGTGATTTCCTCCCGCATCGTGTTCACCGTGCGCGTGAGCGCGTCCACGTCCGACTGGTCGGCATGCTGATGCGCGGGCCGCGTCTCGATCTCGCCGCTGATCTCGCGCTTGTGCGTCTGCGAGTTCTTCCACTGCATGTAAATCACGACCACGAACCCAAACAGCATGAGCGCCGACTTGATGAAGTCGGCGGGCACGTCGGCGATGTCGGCAGCGAGAGGGGGCATGAATGACGAATGCGGAATGAGGAATGAGGAATGAGGAATCAAAGATCGGGCCAGTCGTCGGAGTCGAAGTCCCACACGAGCGCGAGACCGATGATGAAGGCGATGGCGGCGGCGATGATCATGCGCAGGTGCAGGGCGCTTCGTCGATCCAGTGCCAGGTGACGGGATGCGTGAAGGGCGGCTTGAGCTTGAGCTGTTTGGCGGCGGCGGGATTGAGGTCGATGCCACAGCCGTTCTTGATGTTCTTCTTTGCCGGCATGCGATCCGCGAGCAGGCACTCGACACGCAGGCCGGTCTCGCGTGAGACGACGATGACGCGCGCATGCTTCGCCTTCTTCACGCTGCCAAACTTCGCGACCATGTCCTCGGGTGGCAGCGCGCACATCGGAGTGATGAGCTGCGCGGTGAAGTCCCCCCAGCAGCCGACGCCATTGTCACCGACCGCGAAGGCTTCGCGATCCGACAGGCCGCGCGCCTTGGCGCGATTGTAGGCGCGCACGTCGGCGGGATCGGCGAAGCTGGAGGCGAGGGCGTTCATGAATCACTTGCCCTCGGGGCGTTTGGCAAGGCCCTTTTCTTCAAGAATGGCGGCGAGGTCCTCGATGTGAATGCAGTCACACATGCAGGCACCTATGATGATGGCCGGTCCATACTGTTGACCTCCATCGACAACGATCTTCCCGTTGCAGTAGTCGTTTCCAGGAGTCGCGTTTTGCAGCGTTCCGATGGCCGTAACTTTGCCGCTTTGAGTTTCAAGCTGTGCGACCTTGTCGCCGTTGATTGCTTCTCTTCCGTTGCGATAGTGCATGATGATGAGGGGAGGTTTGGGTTGAGGAAATTTTCAGCGCTGCGCCGCGAGCTGTTCAGCGATTAAGGTGCCGTAAAAGGGAATAGCGATGTGCTCCTGGTAGGCACCGCGCAGAAGGCACGCGGGCACATCATGGGAGGGCAAGGCTCCGGCCTTGCCGACTTCGGCAGACGCGGAGGTCTGCCCTCCTGGCGTGACATCACGCGGCTGCTTCGCATCGAGTTTGGCGCGCTGTTTGGCGACGGCTTTGCGCCCCTGATCCAGGGCCTCCTGCGCGGCAATGACAGCGAGCTGCTTGATGACCAGGTCATTGCCGCTGGCGTGATCTTCGAGAGCCAGATTGAGATCCGCCTGCGCCAGTTTGAGGCGTGCTTCGAGCACGTTGATGGATTCATCCGCTGCGGCGAGCCCGACGCGCTTCATCGCGGTGATGGCCTCCTGCTTGGTGAAGTGGGAGCAGGAGCTGAGGGCGAAGAGCGAAGGGCAGAGGGCAAAGAGGAGAAGAAGCTGCGCTTTGTTGCCGAGCAGCGCGAGCTTCTGATGGGCACCGAACTTCGAGGCTGTCATGTTGACGGCGGCGACGGCGAGAAGCTGAGGATCATTGGCATCGGTGGCGAAGTAGGCGCTCAGTGCGGTGATGCCCTGGCTGACGAGCGCGCCGATGAACTGACGCAGCAGGATGTTGTCGGTGATCTGCGCAGGCTCCAGCTTCCACCATTTGCAGACGGACGAGATCGACGTGCCGAGCAGCATCATGATGAGACCGACGAGAATGCCGGTTGTGGTGGAGCCGTCGATGTGATGCGCAGCGAAGAAGCCGCCAGCACCGGCGAGGGCGTGGCAGACGATGAGCTGAATGAGTGCGTTCATGGGTGAGGAGGTGCGTGGATGTTTCCGCACGTCCGCCCGGCTGGTCGCGCGGACGGCCCGCCGCCAAGCGTGCCGCCGCGCTTCTCAACCAACCCGTTGCCGGGTGCTTCCATGCGCACGGCCATTCAAGCGTGTCTCAAGAGCCTCTTCACCTGCCCCGAATCTCCGCATGAGCGGGAGGAAAGGCGCAGGATGCGGGCATGAAAAAGCCGCGCATGGATGCGCGGCTTTTTGAAGGTGGTGCCTGCCCGCCCTACGGGTTCAGCTTCCGCCATGCAGCAAGCTGCTGCTGTATGTCATAGACGACCATGTCGATGTTCCAGTCCCATTTGCGCGCCGCGCCGGCGACGATGGCATTAAAGGCTGTCTGGCTCATCGCTGAAGGCTTGCCGTCCAGTAGCTTGAATAACTTCAACCGCGCCTCATTCTGCTTTTTGATCTCGAAGAGCTGCATGTCATAGTTACCAGGCCATTTGTTCACGGCCTCAGTGGCGATCCTGGCGTCCAGCGACGCAGCACTTTCAAAGGTGCGCGACACTCCAACGGATGGAGGTGCGTATTGCGGGACCGGCAGTGAGGT
>NZ_JAGRPF010000009.1 GCF_020439865.1 Prosthecobacter sp. | reverse complement strand
CGCGGTGGCGGAAACGTAGGACGGGTAGTTCGCGTTCGCCTGATTCCAGAAGTGGCCGTTGCGGATGGCGTGCGTCGTGCCGCCCTTGCCCCAGTGGCTGCGGCAGTGCGTCATGAAGAGATGGCCGTTGCTGTTGTAGTCGAGCCCCCACTGGTTCGATCCGCCGTGGCAGAAAACCTCGAACACATGCCGCACCGGATGATAGCGCCACACGCCGGCACGCATCGCGACGCGGTCTTTCGGATCACAGCCCGGCTTGCCGATGCTGGCCGTGTTGAAGACACCTTGATTCCCATACAACCAGCCGTCCGGCCCCCAGAGGAAGCTGTTCAGCGTCTCGTGCGTGTCCTGATAACCGAATCCATCGAGCAGGATCTTTGGTTCGCCCGCTTTGTCGTTCGCGTCCTTCGGAATGAACATCAAATACGGCGCGGCACCGACCCACACGCCACCAAAGCCGACCTCGATGCCGCTGACGAGATTCAGTCCCTCGATGAAAACCTTCTTCGTCTCAAACGAGCCATCACCATCCGCGTCCTCCAGGATGGTAATACGGTCCTTACCCTGCCCCTCGGGCTGGCGATTTGGATAACTGAACGCCTCCGCGATCCACAAACGGCCACGTTCGTCGAAGCAGAAAGCAATCGGCTGCCGCACATCCGGCTCCGCAGCGATCAGCTCAACCTGGAAACCGTCCTGCACGCGAATGCCGGAGACGAGTTTCTGTGCCGCCTCATTCGCAACCTTTGTCGGCTGCGCTGGATTCGGCAGCAGATGCCACAGCACCGGGCTTTCATCGCCACGCTTCGTGCGGTCGCCGCTGATGCTCAAAGCGCCCGCGCTGGCGAAGAACGGCTTTTCATCGTGAAACACGAAGTCATCGAAGTTCACATGGCCCCAGCCGCCTTTGAATTGATCGACGATGCGGATGAAGATGCGTTTGCCCGCGACGCTTTCGAGATTCACCGCCACACGCTTCATGTTCTCCTGCTGCGCGGCGCTGCTGCTGTGAATGACCTTGCCGCTCGCTTCATCGACAATCTCGACGCGCTCCGTTTTCGCATCCGGCGCCGCGCCGATCAAAAAGCTCGCCCACGGATGCGTGGCGACGAAACTCGATGACGTGAGCGTGCCGGTGCCTTTGTCGCCGATGCGCTCGTAGCCACCGAGCCAGAACTTGCCCGTGTGCTGCGAGTTGCCGCGCTTGCGGGCCGCGACGGTGTCACCCTCGATCGGTTGCTTCTCCCACGCGTCTCCCTCGGCCTTCCAACCTTCGAGCGTACCTTTTTCAAAGCCGAGATTCAGCTCCGCAGGCGGCGCGATGCTCGCCACATCGCTTTTCGCTTCTACCGGCTTCACATCCGCACGCTGCGGCATCGCCGTCTTGCCTAGATGCGTGAGCTGGATATTGCGGAACTGGATCTTCGCCGGTCCGGGGCCGCTGTGGAGCTGAAACGCGATCTTGCCGCTCCACTCCGCCGCTTTCTCCTCATGATCGTCGAGTACACTGAAGAGCACGTCGTTCACACGCACCTCGACATGCGATGCCGTGGCGGTGATTTGATATTTGTTCCAATCACCCTGTTTGAGCACGCTTTGAAAGCCCTTCGGTTCCGCAAACACATCCGTCCATCGACGGCCATCAGGCGCAATGCTCACGCGCGCGCCACGTTCGACGAGCAACGCACGCCCATGCTCATCGTAGATGCGCCCGAGCCACACCGCGCCCATGTCGAGATCCGCCTGATAACCGCTCGCATGACCGTCCGGACTCTGCTGGCAGCGATACTGGATGCCGCTGTTCGCGCTCGGCCCGCCCGTGATGCGAAACTCGACCGTGAGATCGAAGTCATGCACCTCACCGTCCCAAAAGATCCACTCATTGCCCTTCAGCGGCTTGTCCGCGGGGATCTCACCGGTGATCGCACCATCTTCCACGCGCCAGTGCTCCGCCTTGCCACTCCAGTGATTGAGCGTCTTGCCGTCGAAGATGGTATCGGCGGCGCAGAGGGGCGCTGCAGAGATCAGGAGAACGCAGAGAGATTTCATGAGGTAGTCAGACGAGTCTGACTCGTAGGAACTGTCAGACAAGTCGGACTTGTCCGGCGGCAACAAGGTCTCGACTCACCGCGTTTGGTTTCTCCGATGAAACCAACCACCTTCTCGCCCTCCCGTCGTCAGTTCCTCGCCACCGCTGGCGCAGCGTCGCTGTCTCTCCTTTCGTCGTCGAACGCCGCGATCTTCAAGACCGAGATCAAGAAGGCCAAGATCGTCGGCAAGCCGGAGGAGAAGTTCCTGCGCGAACTGAAGGAGGCCGGATTCGACGGCGTGGAGGTCTCCTATCTCTTCGACGATGAGACCGAGGCCAAGAAAGCACGTGAAATGGTCGAAGGCATTGGCTTGAAGGTGCACTCCGTGCTGCGCGGCTGGGCCGAGTTTAACAGCGACGATCCGGGACAGGTCGCAGCGAGCTATGCGGTCACTGAGAAGGCATTGCGCACGGCGCACTGGCTCGGCGCGGAGACGATCCTGCTCGTGCCATGCCGCGTTGGCGGCCCGACGGTGAAAATCCCTGACCCGTGGGACTTTGACATCGAGTTCGATGAGAAAACCGGCCACGTCAGCCGCGTGGTGAAGGGCGACAACACACCCTTCGAGCGCTACATCATGCTACAGAACAAATCGACCGATGGATCGAAGGAGCAGGTGACGAAGCTCATCCCACTGGCCGAAAAGCTGAACGTCATCATCGGCCTCGAGAATGTCTGGAACAACCTCTGGGTGCGTCCGGACCTCTACAAGAACTTCGTCGCGTCCTTCAACCACCCGTTTGTGAAGGCCTACTACGACGTGGGCAATCACGTGAAGTATCTCGTGCCCGTGCACGACTGGATTCACACGCTGGGCGGCCTCATCAAGAAGATCCACATCAAGGACTACGCGCTCGCGCCGGACAACCACAGCGGCAAGTTCGTGCATCCGCGTGATGGCAGCATCGACTGGCCGAAAATGCGGCAGGCGCTCGACGACGTCGGTTACAACGGCTGGATCACCGTCGAAGACAACGGCCTGCCGCTGCCGGAGTTCAACGACCGCCTCAACAAGATCATCGCCGGAGTCTGAGTCATGAAATTCGTCCCGCTTTTCCTCGCGATCGCCACTTTAACCATCGCCGCCGACCGCATCGTTCCACGCGAAGGCACCGAGTGGTGCAACATCTGGATGCCGAATGCCAACAAGCACGATCTGCCACGCGTGCTGCTCATCGGCGACTCCGTGACGCAGGGCTATGGCGCCGACGTCGAGAAGGTGCTCGCCGGCAGGGCCTACGTCGCGCGTCTCGCCACCTCGCGCTGTGTGGGCGATCCCGTGTTGCATGCGGAGCTCAGCGCCGTGCTCGGCGCGGAGACTTTTGACGTGATTCACTTCAACAACGGTCTGCACGGCATCGGGGCCGTGAGCGAGAAGGAATACGCCGAGTTCCTGCCGCAAATGCTCGCGCACATTCGCAAGCTCGCACCGAAAGCGAAGCTCATCTGGGCGACGTGCACGCCCTCGCACGTGAATGGCAAGTTTGAAGAACTCGCTCCCAACAACGCGAATGTGACGGAGCGCAACCGCATTGCCACCGATCTCATGAAGAAGGAAGGTGTTCCCGTGGACGATCTCTATGCACTCACACTGCCACATCCTGAGTGGTGCGCCGACAGCCTGCACTACAAGGCGGATGGCAAAGCCGCCCAAGGCGCGCAGGTGGCGGCCGAAGTCCTCAAGCTGCTCCCGCCTCAGTCGAAGTAGCTCGCCTCACTTCTTCACGATCGACGCGACAAACGTATCCAGCGCCTTCGTCGCTGGATCGGACGCGAGGCCGAGGTCGTTGTTGAGCTTCACGTGATGCGTGTCCCGCCCGCCGAAAAGCGTCACCGGCACTCCGGCTTCCTTCAACACGCCGCCGAAGCGCTGCGCCTGGGCCGTGTTGTCGGGATGATGAGCGACATACAGGATCAGAAATGGCGGGATGCCTTTGCCCTTCGCCACGTGCGTCACCGCGGAGAAGTCTTTGTGCAGGGCGGGATCGTTGCCGAATTTCAACCGATGCCCATACTTCGGCATCGGAAAGCCGTGCACACGCGCCCGCGTTTCAGCCACCTCGATCATCGCCGGAATGTCATACGTGTCACCATCGACCGGCACGCAACCGATGAGGCACGAGAAATCCGCGCCGACTTCCTTCAAGTAGCGGTCGTCGGTGCAAAGAATCGCCGCCAACTGCGCACCCGCGCTGTGCCCGCCCACGAGCACGCGTTTCGGATCACCGCCGTAGTCCGCGATGTGCTTTTGCACCCAGCCAAAGGATTTCGCGCAGTCGCGGATGAGCGTGCCCATGTCCACCTCCGGCAGCAGGCGATAGTTCGTCGAGACAAAGACGAAGCCATGCTCCACAAACCATTTCGGCTTCGTTTCGACGTCCGATTTGTCACCCTGCTGCCACCCACCACCGTGAATCCAGAACACGACCGGTAGATTCTTCGCCTTCGCCGGCGCATAGATGTCGAGCACATGCCGTGCATGGCCGTCGTCGAGGTAGCGGATGTCGCGCTGGACGACGAGCTGACCAAATGCGGAAACACTGAGGGCAAGGGAAAGGAGGAGCGTCTTCATGGTGCTCCCAATACGTGCCAATCCACGTCACTCCTTCCCCGCATACTTCGCGAGGTCACGCATCGCAATCACTGTGCAGCCTTCATCCTTCAGATGCTGCATGTAGGCCTCGAACTTCACCGGATCGGTGTTCACCCATGGATGCTTGATATCCGGCACGCCGTGAAAGGTCATCACGGCAATCTTGCCATCCTTCGCCTGTGCCACCGCCGCCTTGAACTGCTCCAAGGTGCTGTCCGGCTTGCCATCAAAGGCCTGCGGCATCGTCAGTGGGTCGTCCGTGTTCGGGTTGAAGGCCTTCGCGCCACCAGCGCGGGCAAATTGATAGCCCCGCTCGCGCAGCAGCTTCACCGCGGCCTCGCTCGTCGCGTAGCCGGGGTAGCAGAAGCTCACCGGCTTCGGAATGCCGAACTTCACGCACTGCTGCTCGATGAACTCCACATCGGCGGCGAGCTGTTCCGGCTTCTGCTTGTTCACACCCGCATGCTTGCGCGTGTGGTTGCCGATCTCGAAACCCTCGTCATGCAACACCTTGATCTGCTCCCACGTCATGTAGTGCTTCTTGTCCACAAGGAACTCGAAGCCCTCCGTGATGAAGAACGTGGCGCCAAAGCCATGCTTCTTGAGCAGCGGAGCCACAAACGTCGCCTGACTCGCCACCGAATCGTCAAACGTGAGCACCACGAGCTTGTCCGGCACCGGCCCGGCTGCGAGTGCGCGCCACGCGACAGCACACGTGATAATCAAGAGGGACAGGGCAGTGGAGAACGGCTTCATGTGGCTTTTTAACGTCCGAGCACTTCCACATCCACATAAACGCACGTCATCTTTGGCGCGTCGTGGATGTAGAGCAGTCTGCCGGGGCTGATCTCGCGGATGCTGGTGTAGTTGAAGCGGACACGATCGGAAATGACGTGGTGCGAGGTCCAGGTTTTGCCCTTGTCGAGGCTGAACATGAGGCAGCTCGCGGGGCGGCCGTAGCTGCACGCGAGGACGCCGTTGCTCATCATGACGAGATCGGGCAGAACGCGTCCTTCCTCCATCTCCACGGCTGGCGTCCACGTTTTGCCAGCGTCGTGGGAAAACATCTGCTTCATGCACGAGTTCCGGTCGCCGCGGATGACGGCGACTTGTTCGGTTTCGCTCAGGCGGCACACGGCGGGCTCGCCGCCGGGGCCGACGACGGAGAAGTGGTTCCACGTTTTGCCGCCGTCCGTGCTGCGCATGAGATGGGACCAGCGCTCGGTTTGATTGCGGCCATCGGGGCGTTTGGTATTCTTGCGAGTCCACACGACCATCGTCATGCCGCCGTCGGCATCGTTCCAGATGTGGCGCTCGCAGATGGTCTGGTCGCTCTTTTGCTCGTTCGCATACTGTGCTGGCAGCTTGAGGCGGTTGTCCTCCATGGTGAAAGTGGTCGCGTCGGCATTGAGGCGCCAGGTTTTGCCCCAAACGGCTCCGTCCGGCTGCGACCACGTCCAGCGTGACATGGCGGTGATGCCGCCATCCGGACGGCGCAGGCATGGGAGAGGAGTTTCGGGCTTTTGATCGATGCCAACGATGGGCACCCACGTTTTGGCGGCGTCGGTGGATTTGTAGAGGCCGTAGGGCTCGTAGAACGCATCCGGTCCCTGCGCGACGCTCATGAGGAGCAGGCCTTTGCCCATGTCATACAAATAAGGCCGCGTCTCCGGCACGCCTTTGCGCTCGGGGATGATCCACGGCTCGCTGACGGTGACTTTGAGCTCTGGTTTCGGCAAAGGCGCCGTCGCTTTTCGCGTGCCGAGCTTCACGGATTTCCAAATCGCGTTGCCCGTGGCCGTCTTGGCGGTGGAGCCGAAGAGGATGAAGGGCTCCTTCGACTCCGCAGGCTTCCAGAAGGCTCCTTGGCCAACCACCTTGCGTTCACCATCCACAAACATCTGCATGTCCGTGCCACGAATGACGAACCGATACGTGTGAAAACGGTTCGTCGTGTCCTGCGGAATGAAGCGATCGGTGAAGTTCGTCGCCTGGTTCGGGAACAGCGCGAGACCTTCCTGATGCCTACCATCGCTCACTTGCACGACCACCGGCGCACCATCGCGCCATGGCCAGAGCGAGGACGTGGTCTTGCCCTTCACCGCGCCTGTGGTCGAAAGGACCTTCACCTCGGCCTCGACGATGATTTCCTCATCCTCGTCCGCCTTCCAAGCTGCGCGGTAGTGACCGAAGCCAGTGCCGTCGTCCTCGATGCGCAGGCCATCGGCTTCGAGTTTGGCCTTCGGAGTGCCGACGCTGCTCCAGGTGCCGTCAGGCAGCGTTTTGGCGTCATACTGAAGCTGCCAGGTGATGTCCTCGGCCTGAAGCGATGCGGCGATGAGAAGCGATGAAGCAAAAAGGAGGCGAAAAATCATGTCGGGCAGCCTCGGGCTACTTTTTCGGCTCGGACTTTTTCTTCGCCTTCTCCGCTGCGGCCTTCGCACGGGCTTCAGCCTGCTTTTTCGCAAACTCTTCTGCCTGCGCTTCAAGAGGCGCCCAGGCGGCCTTCGCTTTGGCGAGTTCGGCGTCATTCAGGCCGAGTGCCTTCAGCACACCAGTCGCCATGAGCTTGTTGCCTTCAACGTTCATATGCACGCCGTCACTGGTGAGCACTTTGACGTTCGGTTTGTTTTCCGCCTTGATGCGTTCTGCAAACATCGCAAACAAGTCGGCCATCGGAAGGTTCTTCTCCTTGGCTAGCTGGCGGAGGAAGTCGTTGTAGGGCGCGAGCAGACCGTTTTCTTTGCTGTCGAGATTCTCGTGAATCACAGTGGCCGTCAGCATAACCGGCTTCACAGCTGCGGCGATCGCCTGGTCGATGATCGCGGTGATGTTCTTCTTGTAGGTTCCGCGAGCGGCCACCTTGTCGTCATAAGTGCCGTTCTTCGCCATCGCATCATCGAGCGGCACGCCGCGCGGGCCGTGCCAGACGTCGTTCACGCCGCAGCTCAGGGTCATCCACTGCGGCTTCTTGCTCAGCACATCCTTGTCGAGGCGTGCCAACATCTGATCCGACTTGTGTCCGCTGATTCCAGCTGGCACCGGTTCTGCCCTCACACCATTCGCCTCCAAACCTGCGATCACGAGCTTCACATAGCCCGCCGGATTGCTCCAACCGCCTTGCGTGATCGAATCGCCGAGGAAGGCGATCTTCTCGCCGCTCTTCACGGCAATTTCTGCATTCGCCAAAGCTGGTGCGATGAGTGTGGCGGCAAGGACGGGGAGGAAGCGGAGAGCGTGGATGTTCATGGTTGTCGAAAGCAAACGCACCACCGCTTGAGTCCTATCTCCCTGATCGCTACTCAAACACGATCTCGCCCATCACCGTCGTTTCGTCCATGCGGTTGCTGGTGAGCGATGACGACCAGACCGCACGGTCGATGACTTCACGGGGGAGTGCGTGGTTGCGGCCGAAGTTGGCTTTCCAGGTGATGCCTTTGCTTGGTGGTTCGACGCCGAGGGTGGTGAAGGGAATCACGAGATGCGCATGCCAGCGCTTGGTTTGGGCATCGACGCGGGTTTCGCTGCTCCAATCGCCGTTCCAGGTGGGGTCGTCTTTGCCGTGACGCGGATCCATCACGTCGGTGATGCGGCCGTTGAGGGCGTCGTATTTGGAGGCGGCGTTCGCGCCTTGGGTGAGGCGGTAGAAGAGTGGCTGGGCGGGATTCGGGGCGAGGTAGAGGTCGATGGCTTCTTGATTGGTGAGAAGGTGGTCGCGGTTGTAGGCGGTGAAGGTGGTCGTGTCGCCAAGTTCGGCTTCGGCGCGGAGGTGGAGGGCTTTGTCGTCGTAGAGCAGCCGGATCGTCGTTGTGCGCGGCAACGTGTGCAGCGGCGGGAGGAGTGTGAGGGCATGCGCGGTGGCGTTTTGCCACTCGGGGCTGTCGAGCGTGAGTTTGGCGGTCGTTTTGGTGATGGTGAGTTTCTTGAGGCCCATGGGCGGAGCGTTGCGCATGGCTTTCGTGTCCCAGTTGAAGCAGGTGCTGGCGTAGGGCTCCTGGTAGCCGTCGTGGGCGAGTTGGAGATGCTTCGCGTCGTGACCGGGAAAGGGGAAGAGGACGTGGTTCCACTCTTTTTGAGGCTTTTTGACGTAAAGCGTGGCGATGAAGGCGTTTCGCGCGTCGATGGCATCGAGCAGGCGATGCAGCGAGCCGCTGTCGGGCAGCATCTGCCAGGCCTGATGCAGGTGCACGACCTTCGCGAAGTGCTTCAAGTAATCGAATTCCGTGCGCACGAGTGCGAGGCGTGTTTTCACCTTCGGCGTGGTGGCGAGCTTTTCCGCCTGTGCGAGATGACCCTCCATCGTGGCGAGCACGCGCGGCGTGTAGAGGAAGGCGATGAGCTGAAACGGGTCCTGCACCGTTTTGCGACCGCGAGCATCGGTGGGCAGCGGTTTGTAGGTCCACACGTCGGTGCGCGTGCCGATGTGGTCGGAGTAGAGCGCGATGGCGTGATACAGCTCGTCGTAAAAGGCGCGCATGGAGAAGGCGATGCTCTTGTTTTGAAACGCGGCCTCGCAGAACTCGGGCACGAGGTCCTTCGCGTGATTGTTCGCCGGATCGTCGAACATGCGGCCCATGGTGTAATAGACAGGGCCTTCGAGTCCGAAGAGCTGACCGGGGCCGTCGCGATAGAGCGACTGAATGCGGTTCACGGCGAGCCGTTGCACCTGCTGCTCGATGTAGCCGGGCGTGCGCATCGGTGTATAACGCGTGCCGAGGTTCGGGCACCAATTGTAAACGTAGCCGGTGAAGCCGCGCAGCACGTCGATGCCGCGCCACGGGGCGATGTCTTCATCGTTCGTTCCGGTGAGCATGACGCAGGTGTTTGAGGGGAAGGCTTTGAAGCTCTTCGGCGGCGCGGCGGTGAGGATGTAGCTCATCATCGTCACCTGCTTTCCCGGATGCGACTTTTCCAAATGCTGCGCGACATCGCGGTGGAAGATCCAGATTTTCTCCGACCAGTCCTTGCCGGTGCCGAAGAGCGCGTCGCACTTCTCGCACTGGCACTCGCGAAAGCCGTCCGGCTGGCCGAGATCGACGCTGTCGTAGCCTTTGTCGAAGAAGCCCGCGAGATCGCGGTAGATGCGCTCCTGCACGTCGGGATTCGAAAGACAATACTGCGCCTTGCCACCCTCCGGCTTCAAACGCGAGCCGCTGATCAGCGCGAAGTATTCCGGGTGCTCCGCAAACAACTCCGCCGGCACCGCCCGCTCCCACGTGTGACCGCCGAACTGCTCATCCACGCGCGGGAAGCGATTGTGCGCGAGATCGTAAAACGACGCGCCCGCCGGATGCGCCGTGTTCACCCGCAGCAGCGGCGTCGTGGTCACGTTCAGCGACTCCGGCACTGTCATCGTCGCCATCGGCAGAAACTCAATCGCGGGCGAGGCCAGCAGGTCGATCTTCGCTGCGCCACTCACCGGCGTGTAGCCCGGCAGATCGGGATACAGGAAACGCACGCCCATGAACTGCCGCGCAAAGTCCACCGCCGCCTTCGCCGTGCCCACGCGATCCCAATTCGGCCGCCGCGCATTGTCCGTCGGTGCCTTCGACCGATGATCATGCCCCGCGATGATCACATCCTTGCCCACCACCCGATGCACAAAGCTCCAATCCCGCAGCTTCGTCACCTCGAGGCCGTTCTTCTGCGCGAACTGCGTGTTCCCGAGCATCAACGCCGGTTTGGCCGCATCACGCTTGCTCTCTGTCACAACGGCGACATCGGCACCATTTGCCTGAAACGCCGTTTGCAGCAGTCGCGCAGTCTGCTCGAGGCTGTCTGTCAGAGCCTGCGTCTCCAACTTGTCCGGCACGACGATCTGGTAATCTGAACGGCGCGCATCGAGCAGCGTAAGCGCAGTGGCCTGGGATGAGAGCGCAAGAACAATGAACAAAAGGAGACGCATGAGGTGCTATACGCACCTGCGAACGATTCACTCGCGCTTTTGCGCAAACATCCAGTCCCACAGCTCCGCTTTCTCATAAGCCGGCCCCCAACTTCCGTGACCGACACCGGGAAACTCGGTGTATTTCGGCTCCGGCTTCACGGCGGCTTTTTTGAGCGCATCGATCATATCGCGCGAGCCGCTGACGGGCACGGTATTGTCATCCGCACCGTGAATGGCCCAGATCGCCACGCCATTCATTTTCGGCGCGTCCACTGGTTGCCAGATGCCGCATACAGGCACCGCGGCGGCGAATTTCGCCGCGTGCTCGGCGATGATGCCCCAGGTGCCCATGCCGCCCATCGACTGGCCGGTGAGGTAAAGCCGTTTTGAATCGGCCTTTGTGTCCGCGATGACAGAATCGAGCGCCTCCATCAATTCCGGCATAACGGAGCGGGCGTCGTTGCCGCGAAACTCGCTCTTCGCCCAGCGCGTGGATTTCCCATCGCACGCCGGTGCCATCACGATGCACGGATGCTTCTCCTGCATTTCGGGCGCGGCGAGAATGTTCGCCGCGGAAGTGTTTCCGCCTGCGCCGTGCAGGCAGAGCACGAGCGGGAGGCCCGCAGGCTTGTCCTTCGGCACGAAGAGGCTGTAGCGGATCGTCTCGCCGTTCGTGCCTTTGAACTCTCGCACGTCAAACGCCGCGTTCGCACCGCCGGGCCGCGGTTGCTCCTCTTTGCCACGACGGCCTTTTTCCTTCATCGCTGTCAGTTCCTCTGCATCCAGAACGCCGTCGCCATTCGAGTCGAAACCCGAGGCCCGCGGCCAGAACCGCCCGCCGAGTTCTTCCTTTGACAACTTGCCGTCCTTGTTCGCGTCCATCGTATCGAGACGCGCAAACTTGTCTTTCGTCTGGGCGATGACAGGAGCGACAAAAATCAGGAGCAGCAGGATCGATTTCATGGCGGCATGAAACGCCGCGCAAGACTCCGAGTTGCTCACGGTTTGAACACCGCGACTTCCTTCGCGCTGGCGACGTCCCAAGCACGGACGTTGCCATCCTGATCGCCGCCGATCACCAAGTCTCCGTTCCGGGTGGTGGCGAGGGCCTGAAGGAAGCTGGTGGCACCGGGGAGCTGCTTCACCTCGCCTCCATCGCTGTTGATGAGGCGCAGCTTGTTGTCGCCGGCGCTGGTGGCGAACTGATCGGCGGCACCGAGGTAATGAATGCCGGTGACTTCTTTGTCCCAGCCATCGACGTTCTTGCGGCGGTCGCCGGTGGTCCAGTCCCAGATCTTGACGACGTTGTCCGCACCGCTGCTGGCGAGCAGACGCCCATCGGCACGCCACGACACACCGAGCACATGATGGGTGTGGCCTTCGAAGACCTTCACGACCTTGCCGGTGCTCAAATCGGTGATGCGCACCGCCTTGTCAGCGCCGCCGGAGGCGAGGAGTTTGCCGTCGGGCGAGAAGTCGAGCGCGAAGACACTGTCGAGATGTCGTTCCTCGTAGTTCTTCGTGAGCTTGCCGGTCGCAAGATCCCATAGCGTGATGTCGCCGCTGCGTGAAGGTTCGCCGCTGCCAATGGCGAGCGTTTTGCCATCCGGCGAGAAGGCGAGGCTGTTCGCACGATCGGTGATCGGTGAATTGCCATCGCCGCTGCCGATGACGCGTTCGAGCGTCCATGTCGAACCCGTGCTGCCGGGGACAACGGGTTTGCCGTTCACCGTGCTCCAGGCTTGCGCAGGACCGCTGTCGTAGGTGGCGATCAATTCGAGGCCGTTCGCACTGAACTGCAGCGCCTTCGCCTTCTTCATGGTCTGCGCGAGGGTCTTCGTCAGCGCATCGCGATCCGCGTTCGCCTTCTCCGACTCTTTCTTCACGACTTCAAGACGTGCTTTGGCGTCCACGACACCTTGCTTGGCCTTCTTCTCGTTTTCGGTGACGAGCTTGATCTCGTTCGCCGTGTCTGTGATCGCAGCCTCGGCACGTGTGAGCGCCTCCTTGGCGAGTTTGAGATCGGTCGCCGCCTTGGTGGCCAGATCCTGAGCGTCTGTGCTCTTTTTAACCAAAGCCGCGTCCGGTTCGCTCTTTGGCAGTTTGGCAATCTGTTCGGCGACTTCCTTCGCCACCTTGTCAGCGGCTGCATGAGCATCCGTCTTCGGTTTCACAGCTTTCCGCTTCTCCTCAAGACCCGTTTTCGCGAGAGCGATAAGTTCGGCGAGCTCCGGAGACTTCTTTGCCTCAGCCGCAGCGACCGCGGCTTCAGCCTTCTTGAGCGCATCCTGCACCGGTTTGAGCTCGGCAACGGCCTTCGCGAGAGCTGCCTGCGCCTCCGTCTGCTTTTTGGCGAGCGCTTCATCCGGTTTGCCTGCCGATGCTTTGGCGACTTCGTCGGCCGCCGCCTTCGCGGCTTTGTCTGCGGCGACTTTGGCGTCTTCCTTGGGCTTGATGTCTTTCTTTTTGTCTTCGAGAGCCTTCTTCGCGAGTTCGGCGAGTTCGTTGGCTTTCTTCAAACGGTTCGTCTGCTCGGTGGCATCCGCCTCCGCTTTCTTGATCGCCTCGTTTTGATAGGTGACCTCCAACGCGGCCCGAGTGGCGGCGAGCGTGCGTTGCGCGAGCGCCTGCTCGGAGGCGAGATCGGATTTGATATGGGCGACGAGCTTCGTCCCCTCGTTGAGCTTGATGCTGTTGTCGGCTTCCTGCGTTGCCGTGAATTTCGTGGAGGCCACCGGCGCAGGTGCGGGAACACCGCGCTTCCACACCTTCACCTCGCGGAAGCTGCCCGTGGCGAGGCGTGAGCCGTCTGGACTGAAGGCGAGCGACTGCACGAGGTCGCGATGCGCGACGCCGGGCTGCTTGTAGAGTCCCGACTTGATGAGGGACTCGTCGGTGAGTTTCGTGACAAGGCTCTGCGTCGGCAGATGGTAAATGCTGATCTGGTTCGCACGCGCAGCGGCGGCGAAATCGCCCTGCGGGGCCATGGCGACCGCATAGATTGGGTGCAATCCCGCCGGCAGCGGCTCCCATGCGATAACCTGAACCTTCTTTGGCGACGCCTTCGCGCCTTGATCGATCCACTCCTTGAACAAGGCCAATTGCTGCGTGGTGAGATTCACGGCACCAACCTTGTTGCCCTTCGGCGGCATCTCGCTGTCCCAGGTGTGCGCGGCGGCCTGATACATGATGCTCTCCGCACCTTTGCCGGGAATGATGCCCACATCGCTCTCACCGCCCTTGGCCATGAGCTCCGGCGTCTCCATGTTGAGGCCGCCCTTGGTCGTGGTCTTGTTGTGACAGGCGATGCAGTTGTCCTTCAAGAACGGACGGATGTCGCGATCGTAGTCGATGGGTTCGGCGTTCGCCGGAATGACGAATGCAGAATGCAGAATGCAGAATGCCAGAAGGCCTTGGGTGGTTTTCATTTCTTGGCGACTTCCTTCACGCGAATGCGGATGGGGTTGGAATAGACGATGAATGTGGCGTCTTTGGCGGCAGACTTGGCGGTAAGGTCATTGACGAGCTTGTCGGCGGTGGTTTTGGCAGCGTCAGCCGCTTTGACCTCCGCAGTTGCTGCTTTGACGAGTTCCGCCTTCTTCGGTGTCGCATCGGCATTGGCCGCTGCGAGTTTCTTCTGAGCCTCCTTCTGGTCGCCCAGCGCCTTCTTGGCTGCGGTCTCGGCCTCGGCCAGCTCTTCAATCCCCCGACGCACTTTCATCTTCGCCGGACCTGTAAGGATGAGTCCGTAGTCACCGGGAGCGAGTTTGAGAGCTTTCACATCAAGCGAGAGCTTGCCCGCGTTTCCCTTGGCCGGAATGGCGACCGTGGGAGCCTTGGCGGCGTCAATGAGGCCGAGGGCTTTCAAGGTCAATGCGTCGGTGAAATCCGCGTGGCGTGTGACTTTGAGGTCGATGTCGAGTTTGGCGTCTGCCGCGACCTCGAAAATGTCCGTCTTCTCGGTTTGAATCAGAGCAGGAGATGTCTGGGTGCTGACACCGAGGACAGGCGCGCCGGAGGAACGATACTGCGTGTAACCCCTCGTCAGGTCGGCAAGGGCGAAGCTGACAAAACGGCTCTGCGGGATGCCATCGAGAACACCTGCGCCGGCGGGCGCATCGGCGGCGGCTTGAAACGCGATGTAGCCAAGCGACTGGCCTTTGCCGATGAAACCGCCGAGGCAGGTGACGCCAGCGGGGAGTTTGTCGGCCTTGAGTTCGACGGGCTCGCTGAACGCGTTGCGATTCGGCGCGATGATCTCGAGCGCGGAGATGCCGCCACGAAGCACATTGGCGCTGCCGATCTCGGCGGTCTTCGTCGCGGTGCCGCTGTAGATGGGATTGAGAGCGATGAGCGGCGCGGGTTTCGGCGCATCTTTAAGAATGCGCAGTTCAAAAGGCTCGGTGGTGCTGAAGTTGTCGAGCAGCGTGATGCGGAAGGTGCCGTCGGCTTTCGCTTCGTAGGCATACAACGGATCGCGATTGGGCAGGTTGATGCTGGGTGCGGGCGAGATGGCGGGAGCATCGGCGATCTCGGCCTGCGGGGTCAGGGTCTCCTTGCCTGCGGCGTCCTTCTTGAAGTTCTCGATGACGAGATGCGGATCGGTGGGATGACCGAGATCGTGGGAATGAACTTCGATGATGAACCGGTCGCCCGCTTTGAAGGCGAGATCGAATGAATGCGTGAGGCCGTGCGCCAGGAAGGCGTCCTTGATCGTCTGCCCGATCTGCACCGGACGCGGAGGGCCTGGCTTGCCCGCCAAGGGTGCAGGCGGCGCTTTGGACGAGAGCGTGACGCGATATCCGTAGTCATCGCCCGACCGGAACATGAGCTCGTTCAATCGCAGACGATACGTCCCATCCGCCGGAGCGGTGAACGCAAGAACTCCGGCACGCAGGTGGGCCAGCTCACGACCCGAAGGCGCGCTGAGTGTGCCGAGCATTTCGGTGCGTGTGTCAAAGCGAGCACCGTCAAAAGTGGCGGTGAGATGCTGGCCTTTTTTCAGATCGATGGTGAACCAGTGCGGGAAGGCGGACTTGAAGACGCCCTGAATCACGGAATCGAGCGTGACCTTCTGCGCCTTGTCAGGCTTGGTATTGGTACCGGACGACTCAACCGTGTCGAGCGCACTGATCTCAAACACGCGCGGGTTGGAGACGCCGTAGTGGCCGATGAAACGCAAGTCGTGAAGGCCGACGGGAAGGTCGTCGAGCAGCGGAATGCTGACCTTCGTCGTGGATTTGATTCCTATCACTCGATTGCCGATCATGATCGCCTGCGGGCCATCGAGATCGGTGCCGCGCAATGTCAGCTCGACTGTGGAATTCGGTTTTCCGCCAAGCGGATAGATGCTGGTCAGCGTCGGGGACGGAAAAGTGGCCTGCGAGAAGGCGGAGCCCGCAGCAAGCAAAATGGCCGAGCACCAAACACTGAAAAGGAAAAGGCGTGGCATGGCGGGGGTGATCATTAAACGGACTTCAGTTTCGTTGCCGTCAGGAGGAGGCGGGCATCCGCGCTCCTGCCCGACGTGTTCGTGGCTCTCAATGATTGAACAAAAACTCCTTCGTGTTCAGCAGCGCCCAGAGAATGTCTTCATAGGCCTCCTTCTTGCCCTTGAAGGCCTCATCGCCGGTTTTGCCGGCGGTCTTCTTGTCGAGATGCGCGTGTGCGAACTGGACTTCCTGAGCATTCGGATCACGGCTGAGGGCGATGTGGTAGAGGTCGGTGATCTTGTCGTCGTCGGGACGTGCGTCCTTGGTGAGCGCGTCGGCGCGACCGTTGCCGCGTGAGAGCTGGGTCTGAATCTCGGCGGCATTCAGCAAGTGCAGGCTCTGCGCGAGGCTGGCCTCCTGCGTGCGTTCGCATTCGCAGGCGCTCGATGAATCGGGACGACCGAAGACGCTGAGGAAGTAGGTGCTCTGGTTGTAGCTGTTGTCCGGCAGCGCCACGGCGCGGGTGCCCGGTGCCTGGCCTGCGAAATTGCTTTCAACATCGAGCAGCGTGTTCACGGCGTCGTAGAGCACTTCGGCGTTGAGGCGTTTCGGATAGTAGCGGCTGAAGTTCTGGCGGTCCTTCGCGTTGTGCGCGTTCGGCACGGCGCTGAGCTGATAGGTGGTGGAGTTCGTGATCGTGCGGATAAGTTTCTTCATGTCGTAGCCGCTCTTCACGAAGTCGGCGGCGAGGGCGCTGAGCAGTTCGGGATTCACCGGCGGATTCGTTTCGCGCATGTCATCCTCGGGCTCGACGAGGCCGCGATTGAAGAAATGCTTCCAATAACGGTTCACCAGCGTGTGGGCGAAGAAGGGATTGTCCTTGGCGCTCATCCATTCAGCGAGCGCGAAGCGTGGATCCTGCTCCGGTTTCAACTTCAGCGTTTCACCGCCGAGGCTGGTCGGCATGACGGCCTCCTTGCTGCGAATGTTCGTGGTCTGGGCGATGCCGCGTTTGTGGAAGATCATCTCCTCGCCGGCAAAGGTGGAGGGCTTGCGCGAGACGTTGCTGAAGAAGGCGGCGAAGCCGTAGTAGTCCTGCTGACTCCACTTCTCGAAGGGATGGTGATGGCACTGCGCACACTGCATGCGTGTGCCGAGGAAGAGTTGCGCGACGTCCTCCATCTGCTGCTTCATGTCCTTCACCTGACGATACCAGGCCACAGGAGGGCTTTGATCGAGCTCACCCGAAGCGGCGACGACTTCGCGCACGAACTGGTCGTAGGGTTTGTTGTCGGCGATGCTGTCGCGAATCCACGAATAGAACAGGTAGCTGCCGCGTGCGTAAACCGGCTGCGTGCGCTGGTTGCGCAGCAGGGCGCTCCATTTGTTGGCGAAGAACTCGGCGTATTCAGGGCTGTCGAGCAGGCGGTCGATGAGCGCGCTGCGCTTGTTGGCGTCCTTGCTCGCCATGAAGTCTTTCATCTCCGCCGCCGTGGGCAGACGGCCGCAGATGTCGAGCGTGACCCTGCGGATGAAGGTGCCGTCATCGGCCATCTCCGAAGGCGGCATGCCGATGGTTTTCAATTTGGCGAACACGAGATCGTCCACAAAGCCGCGCGACGCAGGCAGTTTGTCCACGGGCGCACCGAGCGGCACCGTGGCGCGGAAGGTGGAGACCTTGCCCTGATAGCGCACCATCACGGCAACATCGCCCGGCAGATCAAAGAGCTTCACGAGGCCGGTTTCGCTCGTCTCGGCCATCGCTTTTTCGTTCGCCTCATAAAGAGCGCGCTTCGTGACATCACGTGTGCTGCCGTCGGTGTAATGCGCGGTCACCTTGAGCTGCTGCGCGCCTTTGAGCGGCATGGTGAGCTTTGAGGGCTCGACGCTGATGCTTGCCATCTTCGGATCGGTGTCCTTGCCATACGGCATGCCTTCGCGAATCCAGCGCACGAGATCGGCGTAGTCTTCCGAGTTCGGATCGAGCTTCTTCCCACCGCCGTGTGGGAGTTGGGCGGTGCCTTTGGTCAACAGCAGGCTCTGTTCCGGTGAACCCGGAAACACGCGACGGCCGCGCGCCTCTTTGACGATGTGTTCGTAATCTTCCTGCGGCTCGAAGCCGAGCAGCGACAGCTTGAAACCGTTCTGGCCACCTGACTTGCCGTGGCAGCCGCCGCTGTTGCAGCTCCCCTTCGTGAGGATGGGCACGATGTCGTTCGCGAAGTTCAGCGGACGCGGAACATCAGCAGGAAACGCAACGGAAGACGTGAGTCCGGCGAGAAGGGTGAGTCGGAGCGGGTTCATGATGGCGAGAACCTACGGGCGAGAGGACAGAGTTTTGTCGTTTCAAAAGAAACTATCTGACGTCTGCTGCGAAGGGGATCGAGCCCGGCATGACGCATGACGACCCAACAGCGGTTCGCCACCAGCCTCAGGCGCCGGTTTTATCATCCCGTCACACCAGCTCCGCCATCGGCAGATGCCCGTCGACAAGATACTGCGGGCGGCCCGTGAGATCGGTGAGCGTGGCCTTCGTGACGTCGATGCCCATCTGCTTGTAGAGCGTGGCGAAGACTTCACCAAAGGCGACGGGACGATCGGTGGCCTCGCCGGCGTGCTTGTCGGTGGCACCGACGACCTGGCCGTGGCGCATGCCACCGCAGGCGAGCAGCGCGGAGGCGACACGCGGCCAGTGGTCGCGCCCGCCTTTGTTGTTGATGATCGGCGTGCGGCCGAATTCACCCCAGACGACGACGGAGACGTCCTTGTCCATGCCGCGCTCATGCAAATCGGTGATCAACGCCGTCAGCCCGCTGTCGAGCAGCGGCAGGTCCTCACGGAGCTGCTTGAAGTTGTCGTTGTGATAGTCCCAGCGGCTGAAGGCGAGCGTCACCACACGTGCACCGGCTTCTACCAGACGACGTGCGGCGAGGAAGTGCTCAGGGAGACGCGGACCGCCGTCATCGCGATTGCGGTTCTCGCCTTTGCCGTAGCGCTCGACGATGCGCGGATCTTCGCGGCTCAAATCGAGCGCGTGAAGCAGCTTCGGACTCGTGAGCACGTTCAACGCCTGCTCATTGAAGACATCCACACCGCCCATGAGGCCGGTGGCGTCGAGATCGCGGCGCAGATTGTCGAAACTGCCGAGCAGCGACTTGCGATCGCGCAGACGGTCGAGCGTGATGCCATTGAGCGACATGTCCTCCGTGCCGCCGCCGCGGTTTGGTTGGAACGGCGCGTGAGCGACGCCGAGGAAGCCGGGATCGCCGGTGCGCGCCCATTCCATGTGGCCCATCTTCGGCGCGAGGCCGACGAAGGGCGGCATCGCCGGATTGGCCGCGCCTTGCAAACGGGAGACCACGGAGCCCAGCGACGGCCAGCCGCCGGGAGGCTGCTGCTTGGAATTGCGACCGGTGAGGCATTGAAAGGCGTCATGACGACCGTCGCAATCGGCCAGCGAGCGGATGATGGTGCATTTGTCCATCATCTTCGCGAGACGCGGCATCTGCTCGGTGATTTGAATGCCGGGAACGTTCGTGGAGATCGGTTTGAACTCGCCGCGAATCTCGCTCGGCGCGTCCGGCTTCAAATCGAAGATGTCCTGATGCGACGGCCCGCCCGGCAGGAAGATCATGATCACCGCCTTGTGCGACTTCCCGGTCTTCTGCGCCGCTTCGGCACGCAGCACGTCATTCAACGACATCCCGCCCATGGCGAGACCGCCGATCTTCAGGAAGTTTCGACGCGACACACCATCGCAGAAACCGCCGCTGGGATGTGAGTACAGGTTGAGCATGACCGCTAACCTACGGCGGCACCTTTGCCTCTCTTGCCAGACCGGCAACATGTGTCGCGTTTGCTTGGGACCCATGAGCGGACTGATCGGACACACCATGTATGGCCTCCTCGCGGAAAAGGCGGTGAAAAGCCGCGGCCTGCCCGTGGCAGCCATCCTTGAAAAACATCGGGCCAGTTTCCTCTGCGGGGCCTATCTCGGCTGTGACATTCAGGTGATGCCGGAGGCCGTTTGCGTCGATACCGGCCGCGAGGTCGGCTTTGGCACCGTGCCGTTGGAGAAAAGCCCGATCACCGGCGGCGCGGTGAAGCCCTGGTCGCTCGTGCATGACGGGCAGTCGTATCGACCGCGGCAGATCCACGAACTGTTCTACGGTCGCTCTCACATAGTCTTCGGCTGGACCAAGCCGGACATGCCGCTGCGCGTGCCTTGGGATCATCTCGCCGACTACTGCTCGCTCGCGATCCGCGATGACATGACCAGCGAGCGCGGTCTCGCCTATGCGTTCGGCTGGATGGTGCACATCGTCGGCGATTCGCTCATCAAGTCGGTGCAGCCCGGCATTCGCATGCATTTGCTCGACGGCGTATACACCCCACGAAACCGCATCGTGCAGGATCAGTTCACGTTTCACACCATCGGCGGCGAACTCGGCATCGACTGGCCGCAAACTTTCGCCGACATGGCAGCGACGCCCATCGAACCGCTGCAACCGCACTACATGCGCATCGACGAAAAAGGCGGCCACCTCGGCGCGACCTTCGCCGACGGCTGGAAACCCGAGTTGCAGTCGCTTTTGGCCGCCGTGCTCGCCGAAAACCGCCGCTGGCTGCCGCATCACACGCAGGACGTGCTGCGCGTCGTCGCTCTCAGCGACGGCAAAGCCAGTGAAGAGGCCACGCGCGTCAGCGGCGGACTCGCACACGAGAAGATGCTCGAAATCGCCGAATCCGCCGGCATGCGCCGCACGCTCGCCACAATCGCCGATCAGTGCGCCGATTTGATCGAGCACGTCGTCTTGCAGGTGCCCGAGTGGCGTGACTTGAAGCGGACGCCGGATGATGAGTGGAACGATTTGAAGACGCGCTGGCGCGTCGTCTGATCACGTCAGCCCGCCAATCGGTGAGCCCATGTAGAGCGTGTGTGGGCGGCCGGTGAAGTCTTTCCAGATCGTCTCGCGTGGCAGGCCGAGGGCTTCGTAGATCGTGGCGGCGAAGTTTTCGGGCGTTTGCGCATCGCTCACGGGATAGCCGCCGAGCTTGTCGGTCTCGCCGATCACGCGTCCGCCCTTGATGCCGCCTCCGGCGAGCAGGATGCTCTGCGCGTGGCCCCAATGATCGCGGCCCGGAAGGGCGGTGGCGGAGATGCTCTTGATCTTCGGGGTACGTCCGAATTCACCGCCCATGACGATGAGCGTTTCATCAAGCTGGCCGCTGGCGTCGAGATCTTCGATCAAGGCGCTCACGGCCTGGTCCATCGGCGGCAGGAGGAAGTTTTTGAGGTTCTTCCAAGCGGCCTGATGCGTGTCCCAGCTCTCGTTGTTACCCAGATTCACCTGCACCATGCGCACGCCGCTTTGCACGAGGTTTTTGGCCATGAGCAGCGACCAGCCGAAGCTGTGGCGGCCATAGCGGTCGAGCAGCTTCGGATCGACCTTTTCCAAGCTGAACGCGTCATGCACCTTGCGATTGCTCAGCAGGCCGATGGCGGCCTGACGCGTGGAGTCGAAGGCTTCGTCGCCTGCGAGGACCGTGAGATCCTCCGTTTGCTTTTCGAGCGCGTTGCGCAGCGACACACGATCCAGCACGCGGTCGAGCGTCAATCCTTGAGGCAACGAGAGATGCGGCGCCTGAAACTTGAGCGTGTCATCTGTCTCAAAGCCGCGCTCGTGGTGAAAGAGGTATTTCGGATACGCGCCGTAGTGCTCCGGGTGATAGGGCGACATTTCGAGGAACCACGGATCATGCTGCGCGCCGAGCATGCCGCCAAATTGTCCTGCGAGCGTGCGTCCGGTGCGATGCACGAGCTTGTCCGGCAAAACAATGGCAGGCGGGAGATTGTCCTTCCGTTTCGGCAGCAGCGCGGTGGCCAGCGCGGCGATACTGGGATGATCGGACTTCTTCGGCTTTCCGGGATCAAATCCAAGCGGCGCATCACTGCGGCCCGTGAGCATGATGTGATGGCCCAGCGAGTGATCGCTGCTGCCATGCGTGAGCGAGCGCACGAGCGACCACTTTTTGGAAATGCGCGCGAGATTCGGTAGATGCTCGCAGATGTGGAGACCGGGCGTGCGGGTGCGGATCGGCTTGAACTCACCGCGCACCTCCATCGGCGCGTCTGGCTTCATGTCGAAGCTCTCATGCTGCGCCAGCCCGCCGCTGAGGAAGATGTAGATCACCGACTTCGCGCGTGCCGGCTGCGTGGCTGCGGTCATGGCCTGCAACGCGCTGAGATGATTCATCCCAAGCCCCAGCAAGCCGATCGCGCCCGCCTGAATTACTTCACGGCGGGAAACAGGATGCGCTGGATGCGGCAGGGACATGCGCGTCAAATTACGCCCTGCCATCGCGAAGACTTTCCGTCGCGGCTACTTCCGATTCCAGGTGCCGAGCCTGGCCTTGTAGTCGGATGATTGTTCCGCCGCTCCACTTTGCCGCAGTACCTTGGTCACCACCAGCACACCGTCCTTAACCACCACGCGGAGATCTGCCTCGTCGCCTTCCTTGAGGGTGACTCCCTCTGGCAACGTGGTTTTGATCCCGAGGGCTCGATTTGGCATGCGTCTTCCTACCGCCTGCGGCGAGTACAAGCAAGACGGCGTTACGCCTCAAACCAGCTCCGGCATCGGCGACCAGCCATCGACGAGATACTGCGGACGACCGGTGAGGTCGTTGAGCGTCGTCTTCACGGTGTCGATGCCCATGAACTGGTAGAGCGAGGCAAACACCTCGCCGAAATGAACAGGGCGCTCGGTCGGCTCGCCGCCGAGTTTGTCGGTGGCACCAATGACCTGACCGGTGCGGAATCCGCCGCCCGCGAGCAACGCACCGCCGACACGCGGCCAGTGATCGCGCCCGCCGTCCTTGTTCACGATCGGCGTGCGGCCAAACTCGCCCCAGGCGACGACGGCAACGTCCTTGTCGAGCCCGCGCTCGTGCAGATCCTCGACGAGGGCGCTCATTCCTTGGTCGAACAGCGGCAGATGACGCAGAAGCTGCGGGTAATTGTTGTCGTGGAAATCCCAGCGGCCGAAGTTCAGCGTCACCACACGTGCACCAGCCTCGACGAGGCGACGGGCGAGCAGAAAGTGCTCAAGATTCAGCGGCGCACCGTCGCCATAATTCTTCGGATCACCCTTGCCGTAGCGTTCGCGCATCTTGGGGGTCTCCTTGCTCAAATCGAGCGCGGTGAGCAGCTTGCTGCTGGTGAGCACGTTCAGCGCCTGCTGATTGAAGGCGTCCATGCTGCTCACGAGGCCGCTGGAGTCGAGTTCGCGGCGGAAATTGTCGAATCCATCGAGCAGCGAGCGGCGGTCCTCGAGTCGATCGAGCGTGATGCCATTGAGCTGAAGATCTTCCACGCCCGCGCCATTCGGACGGAAGGCCGCGTGCGTGTTGCCGCAGTAACCTGGATGCCCCGGCGAACCGTAGGGCGGATGACCAGCCTTGGGCGCGAGTCCCACAAACGCCGGGACTGCAGGGTCCGCCTGACCTTTGAGCTTTGAGACGACCGAGCCAAACGAAGGCGGGTCGGAAAGGCGGCCCACAGGCGCCGCGCCACCATTCGGCGGCGGCGGTTTGCCGGTGTAGCAGATGAAGCTGTCGTGCGCGCCGTTCGGGCTGCCATACATGCTGCGGATCGGCACCAGCTTGTCCATGATCCTGGCGAGGCGCGGCGCGTGCTCGGAGATGTGGATGCCGGGGACAGCGGTCTTGATGGGCTTGTAGGGGCCGCGGATCTCCAGCGGCGCGTCCATCTTCAAATCATACATGTCCTGATGCGGCGGCGCGCCACACATATAGATCATGATCACCGACTTGAAGCTGCGGCCGGCTTTCGCCTCCGCTTCCGCCTTCAACAGCTCCGGCAGCGACAGCCCGCCCATGGCGAGGCCGCCAATGCGCATGAAATCGCGACGCGAGACGCCGTCGCAGAATTTGCCGTGGGATTTGCCGGAGAGGGTGAGCATGGGGGACGCCAAAATAAGCACTGAACATGCCGGAACTATCACCAAACCTGTGTTATGTGCCCGCCATGCGCCGCACGCTCCTTTGCTTCATGTCTCTCACGCTCGCCGCCTCCGCCGCTGATTTGAACTGGTCCCGGCTGCCTCCCATCCCCGACCAACGCGGTTTCGCCGGATCGTTCGCAGGTGTGAGCAACGGCGCGTTGATCGTCGCGGGTGGCACGCATTTTATCGACAAGATGCCGTGGGAAGGCGGCACCAAGGTCTGGTATGACACGATTCATGAACTGAAGTCGCCCGATGGCGAATGGAAGGTCATTGGCAAGCTGCCAAAGCCCAATGGCTACGGCGTGAGCCTCACGACTGCGGACGGATTCCTCATCGTGGGTGGTGGAAACGCGACGGAGCACTTTCGTGAGGTGTTCTGGGTCGGCAAAGACACGAAACTGCCGCCACTGCCCAAGCCATGCGCGTTCATGGCGGGTTGTGTGCTCGACGATGTCATCTACATTGCCGGAGGCATCGAAACGCCGTCAGCAACGAGCGCGATGAACACGTTTTGGGCGCTCGATTTGAAGAAGACCGACGGCAAGTGGCAAGAATTGCCCCCCTGCCCCGGCAAACCGCGCATCCTCGCCTGCATGGCCGCCGCAGACGGTGCGGTGCATCTGTTCAGCGGCGCGGCGTTGCATGCGGACAAGGATGGGAAACCCGAGCGCGCGTGGCTGAACGATGCTTGGCGCTACAAGCCGGTCACCGGCTGGGAAAAACTGCCTGACATGCCTCGCGTGTCTGTCGCCGCGCCGAATCCGGCTCCGGTGGTCGATGGGAAAATCCTCATCATCGGCGGCGATGACGGCGCAAACGTGAACTTCGAGCCGAAAGACAGGCATCCCGGCTTTCCGCGCGACATTCTGGCTTTCGACCTCAAGGCGCAGTCGTGGTCCAAAGCGGGTGAAGTGCCGTTCTCGCTCGTGACGACGAACGCGGTGCTCTGGAATGGCCAGATCGTCATTCCTGGTGGCGAGGCGCGACCCGGAGTGCGTTCGCCGCAGGTTTGGGCGGCACCGTTGAAATGATCGTCTTCCGGGCTTGAAACCTGAAACCTGAAACTCCAAGACTGGATGCATGTCCCGCAGCATCCTGATCACCGGCGCGAATGGTGCGCTGGGCCTCGCCATCGCCGAATGTTTCCTGACACGGGAAACGGACTGCCATGTGTTTCTCGGTGTGCGCGAACGGCGTGATCGTGCCGCGGAACTGGCGACCCGTTTCCCCGGTCGCGCAGATTTGATCACGCTCGAAATCACCTCGCCGGAAGCATGGAAGGCGGCGCTCGCTGAAATCGAACGCCAGGGCGCAACGCCGGGCGTTTTGATCAACAACGCCGGCTTTCACGAGGACGCTCTGCTGGCGAACATGACGCAGGATCAGTGGTCGCGTGTGATGGACACGAACCTGAACGCCGTCTTCCACGGCTGCCAGGCCGTCCTTCCCGCGATGATGCGGGAGCGGCAGGGCCGGATCGTGAACATATCCTCCCTCAGCGCGATCTCGTCGCCCGCCGGGCAGACAAACTACGCGGCGGCAAAGGCGGGCGTGGTCGGACTGACGCAAAGTCTGGCCAAGGAATCAGCGCGAATGGGAATCACCGTAAACGCGGTGTGTCCAGGCTACATCGAGGGCGGCCTGCCCGCTGACTGGACGCCGGAGCACGTGAAGGCGCTCAAAATGCAGCTTCCCATGCGCCGTTTTGCAAAACCTGCCGAGGTGGCGGCGGCGGTTTTCTTTCTTGCCAGCGCAGAGGCGAGCTATATCACTGGATCGACCCTGAAAATCGACGGGGGCCTCCTTTAGCCTCCCCTCTGCACCCTACGACACGTATCCCCTGCATGCCGACCCGCCAGCGCCTCAAAGAACTCATGATCAGCGAACTCATGCTCGACATGACCGCAGATGAAATCGGCGATGACACCCCCCTCTTCGGCCCCGCAGGCATCGGACTCGACTCCGTCGACGCGCTGCAGCTTGTGGTGATGATCGAGAAGCATTTCGGTTTCAAGATGGCGGATCAGGATCAGGCGAAGCGCATCCTGCAAAGCGTGAACACGATTGCTGAAGCCCTCGACCAAAAGGCGGTGGCGTGACCGCCCCGCCCTAACCTCGCGTTTTGAAACGCTTCATCTCCATCTCCCTGCGCCTGCTCATCAGTGGTGTGCTGCTGACGCTGCTGTTTCGGGAGCATGATCTCATCGCCGACATCGCGCCGCGCCTGCGGGGGTTGCTGGAGAACTGGCCATGGTCACTCGCGGGAATCACGTTTGCGTTTTTGTCCCTGTTTCTGACCGCCACCCGCTGGCACATTATTCTTCGCGGGCTGATGCCGAAACTGCCGTTCGGCTGGGTCCTGCGGGCGGAGGTCATCAGCGCCTTCTTCAACATCAGTTCCGTGGGCGTGGTCGGCGGGGACACATACAAAATCGTGGCACTGTCGCGACGCATGCCGGGGCAAACGATGCCGGTGAGCGTATCACTCGTGCTGGATCATCTCACGGGGCTGCTGTCCGTGGCGATTCTGTTTCTGGGCTGCATGCTGGCCGGATCGGCGCGCTGGAGCGGTCTGGGTTACGATCTGCGCATGCTGCTCACCGGTTTTGGAGTGTATATCGGCGGAGCGGTCATCGGACTGGCCATCGCCGGCCTATCCCTCAAGCCCTCGTTGTTGTCGTGGGGACGACGCACCTTTCCGCGCACGCTTGGCAGTCCCCTGTTTGCTGGTGTCATCGCCCGCATGGCCCAGGTGCACGATGTCTTTGCGCTGCTATGGCGGCGCATGCTCTCAGCCATGTTCGTTTCCGCCTGCATGCACCTGTCTTTCTTCATGAGCTTTTACTGCGGGCTGCGCGCAGTGGGCGGCGCGGCTCCGCTGCTCGATGTCCTCACCGCGATGCCGATTGTGGACACCGCCGCGTCGCTGCCAGTTTCCATTTCCGGCCTGGGCGTGCGTGAACGGACGTTTGAGGCGCTGCTTGCAGGCCTCGCCTCCGTTCCTGAGGCCGTGGGGGTCTCCGCGTCTCTGACCGGATGGATCTTCAATCTTTTCTGGGGACTCGTCGGCGGCGCGATGTTCCTGCGCGCCAAGCATCACCCGATCGCTGAACCTGAGGCGCAAAACGCATGAGTGCAACACCGCGCATCGCCATCTCGCTTGGCGCCTCCTTCATGGGGTATGCCACGCACGCCGGATTCATGGCCCGTCTGCAATCGCTGGGGGTGCGCCCAGTCGCCATCTCGGGATCGTCGGCAGGCGCCATCACCGCCGGTTTTTATGCCGCGGGTTTGGAACAGGAGGCCATCCGGCAGGCGGTGCTCAGTCCTCGCCTGTATCTCTCGTTTGCCAAGCGTACGAAGTGGATCTGGCACCAGTTCGTTACGGTTTACCGCCATCGACACCCCGGCTTTCTCGACCCCACCGGTGCCATCGCCCACTTCGAGTCTCTCGTCGGCACTGGAAACATCGAATCGCTGTCGAATCCCAAACTGATGATCGCCCTGAGCGATCTGGAGAAGAATGCGACACTCTTTGCCACCCGCGGCCACCTCGCCACCGCCATGGCCGCCAGCGCCTGCGTGCCGATGCTTTTCTCACCGCTGGAGTTTGAAGAACGAATGTGCACCGACGGCGGCATCGCACACGAGGTCCCTGTGGATCCATGGTTTGCGGACGACGGCGTCGACCACATCATCATGCACCGCATCACGCAGCCTCAGGGAAAGCCGCCCCTCATGCTTCACGGCCGACTGCTGGACACGATCGCAGCCTCCCATGAAGCGCTGAACCGCCAGATCCTCACCGACCGCATCGAACTGGCCCGTCTGCACGGCAAGAAGATGACCGTGATCACCACCATCCATTCACGTCCCTCACCGCTGTTTCCCGGTCGCCTCAAGGAACGCTATTCGATGGGAGAGGAGACCGCGCAGAAGCTTTTTGATGAGACGCTTTCGAAGCTGCTTTGATCACAGCGTCCGCAGCATCGTCAGAGTCTCTGCGAGCTGTTTGTGACCTTCTCTGGAGCTGAGGCGCGGGAACTTGCCCTGAATCATCACAAACTTGCCGTTGCGCGAAAGCATGAGCTTCCGGTCCTTGATCTCGACATCGCTGATGCCGGCATGTGCGGCCGCCAGCCGGATTGCGGCACAGGTGAGCAGATTGGTGACAGCATGTGGCAGCTTCTCACCAAACTGGTCGCGCCACTGAGCCTCGAGCTCTTCGAGTTCCTTTCGCGTCATGATCTCGCCGACCTGGCGGTAGGCGGTGATGCGCAACTTGAGATCTTCGATAAAGGTGGACGGAAGGAAAGCCGGCGTGGCCGTTCGTTCCGCCTGCACCATCATGGCTTCGTTCGTGACGAGGAAGTCGGTGCGCAGCCCGACCTCCACCGGTCGCGCCACGCGGCGCCCCTGCATGCGGGCGACGCTTTGCTTGAGCATCTGGCAGTACAAATCAAATCCCACCGCTGCGATGTGCCCGCTCTGCTCCGTGCCGAGAAGATTGCCCGCACCGCGGATTTCCAGATCGCGCAGCGCGATTTTGAAGCCGCTGCCGAGTCCCGCATACTGCTTGATGGCGTTCACCCGCTTGCGTGCATCACCCGCCGTCACGGCATCACGCGGCAGCAGCAGATACGCATGCGCCTGCACACCACCGCGTCCGACTCGACCTCGCAATTGATACAAATCGGCGAGCCCGAAGCGATCCGCACGGTCGATGATGATCGTGTTCGCATTCGGAATATCGACACCGCTTTCGATGATCGTCGTGCAGACCAGCACGTCGGCTCCGCCATCGACGAAGGTGTGCATCACATCCTCCAAAAGTTCGCTGTCCATCTGACCATGGCCGATGATGACCCGGGCTTTCGGACAAAGATCGCGGATTCGCTGAGCGACCTTCTCGATCGTCATCACGCGGTTATGAAGGAAGAACACCTGGCCGCCGCGCTCGATTTCGGCCTCGACGGCCTGTTTGATCGTGCGTTCGTCGTAGGGGCAGATCATCGTCTGCACGGCCTGCTTGTTCGGCGGTGGTGTCTCGATGGTGCTCATGTCTCGCATGCCCATGAGCGCGAGGTAGAGCGTGCGCGGAATCGGCGTGGCGCTGAGCGTCAGCACATCGACGAGACGAAAGAGCTCTTTGAACTTCTCCTTGTGCTTCACCCCGAAGCGCTGTTCCTCGTCGATCACCGCGAGACCGAGGTTCTTGAACCGCACATCCTTCGAAATGACACGGTGCGTGCCGACGACGATGTCCACCGTCCCTTCGGTGATGCCCCGCAGAATTTCGCGTTCACGGTTCGCGGGCGTGAGTCGGCAGAGCATTTCGACGGTCACAGGAAACTCGCTCATGCGCTGGCGGATGTTCTCCCAATGCTGACGGGCCAGGACAGTTGTGGGAACCAGGATCGCCACCTGCCTGCCACCCATGACGGCTTTGAACGCCGCACGAATGGCGACCTCTGTTTTGCCAAAGCCCACGTCGGCGCATAGCAGGCGGTCCATCGGTTTCTCGGCCTCCATGTCTCGCTTGATCTCCTCCACGCTGCGGAGCTGGTCCGGCGTCTCATGATACAAGAAGGACTCCTCAAATTCGACCTGCCACTTCGTGTCGGGCTGATGGGAGTAGGCTTTCAACGTCTGTCGCTCCGCCGCAACGCTGAGCATGCGCGCGGCGAAATCCTCCACGCTCTTCTCCGCGCTTTTGCGTGTCTTCTGCCAGCGCGCCTCGCTAAGTTTGCTCAACGCGGGAGCCTTGCCGCCCACACCGACATAGCGCGTCACCAAATGCGTGTGTGCGACAGGCACAAAGAGTTTCGCACCATCCGCATAGTGTAGCACGAGCACTTCCTCACGCTTGCCTGTGTCTCGCACCTCGATGCCCCCGAAACGCGCCACGCCGTGCTCGGCGTGCACGACGATGTCGCCCTCGCGCAGATCGCGCATCACGTCGCGCGCCTTCCGCAGCACCTCGGCCTCGTCGAGCTTGGATCCTCGCACGCGGCGGATCTGCTGATGGCGCCCGAAGATTTCCGCGCCGGTCAGCACCGCGATTTTGGCCGCCGGAACGGTGAATCCTCGATAGAGCAAGCCCAGTTTCGTCTCCAGTGATGAAGGAAGACCGCTCTGCAATTCGGCAAAGCGTTCACGCTCCGCCTCATTGTGGAAGAATATGACCGAGCGCCATCCGGTCTCATGCCATTCCCGAATCTGCCTTGCGAAATGCTCGCGCCGCGCCTCGTGCAGCACGAAGTCCGACGCGTCGAATACACCCAGCGGATTCTCATGAATGGCGGCTGAGAAATCTTCCACGCCTTCCGCAGGCGAGGCGCCGCTGAGAATGCGGGCATGGGCCTCGGCATCGCAGTCGATCGTGACGACAAAATCATCCGGGCGCAGATGCTCGCGCACCCGCGAGGCTTCCTCCGCATTGTCGCTCATCTGCAGGATGACTCCGGCGCTCTCCATCCGCCTGACGGACGACTGGTTGTGCAGGTCGAACGCGCGGATGGACTCGATCTCGTCGTCGAAAAACTCCAACCGCAGCGGTTCCTCCGCCTGCCACGAATAGAAGTCCACGATGCCGCCGCGTCGCGCAAACTGACCGCGCTCAGTGACCACGGGCACGCGCTCATAGCCCGCTTCGTTCAAGTCCTGCAGCAGATCCTCCACATCCAGCTTCGATCCCACCGTCAGCATGCGTCGCTGGCTGGAAATCTCGTCCAGCGCAGGCGCGGGCTCGTCCAGACTGTCCGCGCAAAGCACCATGATCGGCGCATTTCCCTCCATCATGCTCCCTAGCACGCCCGCCCGCTCCGCCAGCAGTTCAGGATCAACGAGCGCATCATTTACCACATGCCCGAGACGTGGAAAATACAGTGCGGGGCACTGCCACACACCGAGCTCGGCATGCACGTGATCCTGCGTTTTTACATCGGCGCAGAGAATCCAAACACGGCGCTCCGGCAGCGCCTTCTCCACATGCCGCGCGATGAGCGCCGCTGCGAAACCAAAGGCCTGCGGCGTCACGTGGTCCAGCACAATGCGGTCTTCAGCCAGCCTGTGCCGGAACGCGTCTGAAGCCAATGTCACATCCACCAGGCCAAGCGCATCCCCCCGCGCACGCCCGGACGGGGGTGGTGGTTGGCGCTTCGCGGTCTTCCTCACACCGCGGGGTTTGGGCGCGTTTTTGACGGGTTCCAAAACAAAGCGCCGGGTAATTTCACCCGGCGCTGCATATCAGCGGACAAGTTCCGACGCGTCAAACGCGAAGTCAGCAGTCAGTTCCCTGCGTTCGAAGCGCTGCCACGCGTCTGTCCGGCGGCTGCAGGCAGAAGGTTGTTGTCAGATGCGTAAGAGAAGACTTCGCGATTTTTCGGATCAAAAACACGGACGACAAGGCCGCCCATCGCGTCAGCGAAACGAGGACGTGTGCCGTCTATGTAAATGAAGTTCCCCTCCAACTGCGTCTTGTTCAAACTCACCGGAAGAGAGTCAAACGAATGCGTGCCAGATCCCTTCAGTGAATCAACTTTGTTGGATCCTGACGCGGCGACGCGGGCCGTTCCTTTGCCCTTGCCTTGGTCCTCCTTCTTGAAGACCCAGTAATCCACCCTCAGGTTCTGAATCTCTACTGGGAGGCGGTTGCGCAGTGCGATCTTGTAACTCCAGGTTTCCGTCGTCATCAACTCCGCCCCAAATTTCTTCTTGGTGGAGTCAACCTTCTTCTTTTCATAGGTGACGTCGAAGCTGTACTTTTGATTCGCAAGCCCCCACTCCTTGATAAAACCTTGGTCCGCTGCGGAGAAAGTGGCGACCGGCACCGTGAAGGCACGCCCATCAGCGGCTCGTTTGAGGGAAACTTGGTCACCGGCCACTGCTACAACCTCAGCATCGAGTTTGCGGCCCTGCTGGTCAGTAAATTCGCGTGCGGAAAGCGCGGAGGCCGCCAATACGCACAGGCTGAGCATAAGGTGTGTTTTCATAGGCAGGATGCGGAGATGATTCACTGGATAATGCTGTGTTTAATCGATGACCGTCAAGGTTTTTTCTGGATTCCTTGTATGATCAACTCAATGAAAAGCTCCGTTTATGTCTGAGCCATGAACACCTCAGCCGCCACCCGTCGTCGTTTCCTCCAACAATGCTCCGCCGCAGGCGCGGCGCTCGGGTTTCCGACGATCATCCCATCCTCGGCGCTCGGAAAGGACGGTGCGGTGGCCCCGTCGAACCGCACCACGCTGGCACTCATCGGCTGCGGCGGTCGTGGCACGGACGTGGTGAAGAATTTCCTTCAGGACGAACGCGTGCAGGTCATGGCGGTGTGCGATGTGGAGCGCGAGTCGGATCGATATAACAAAGGCATCATCAAGAAGGCCCACACGTTGGGTCGTGAACCCGCACGCCGGCTTGTGGACACGACCTACGACACCAAAGGCTGCGCTGTGCATGAGGACTTCCGCGAGGTGCTCGCACGTGCGGACGTGGACGCCGTGCAGATTGCCACACCGGACCACTGGCACGCCTTGCAGGCCGTGGCCGCGGCACGAGCCAAGAAGCACATCTACTGCGAGAAGCCGCTCAGTCTCACCATCGGTCAGGGACGCTTCATGAGCGATGTCGTGCGCAAGAGCGGCGTCGTGTGGCAGACCGGAAGCCAGCAGCGCAGCGACATCCACTTCCGCATGGCCTGCGAATACGTGCGCAACGGCAAGCTGGGCAAGCTGAAGCAAATCCGCGTCGGCCTCGCGAGCGACAACCGCGACAACAACGGCTGCGCCGCACAAATCGAACCCACGGCCGCGCCCGAAGGTTTGAACTACGACTTCTGGCTTGGCCCTGCGCCTGAAGCGCCGTTCTGCCCGGCTCGGCTGCACTCGAACTGGCGCTGGTTCTACGATTACTCCGGCGGCAACATCACCGACTTCGGCGCACATCACCTCGACATCGTGCAGTGGGCGCTCGGCATGGATGAGAGCGGCCCGGAAGAGTTTTTCGATCTGAAGGCGACCTGGCCCGCACCGGGCGGCATCTACACCACGCCGCCGACGTTTTCGTTCGCCTATCGCTACGGGGATGACACGACCGTCCGCGTGGCCGACAAGCAGGACTTCGGCTCGGGCATTTCCTTTGAAGGTGAAAACGGCAGCGTCCTCTGCACACGCGGCAAACTGGAGATCAAGCCGGTCGAACTGCGCAAGCCGCTCGCCGAGGGCGACGTGCGCCTCTACGAGAGCAAGGACCACTTCCGCAACTTCATCGACGCCATTCGCGATGGCGCAAAACCTGCCGCGCCCATCGAGTATGCGCATCGCAGCATCACCATCGCACATCTGGCGAACATCGGCCTGCGCCTCCACCGCGACAAATTGCGCTGGGATCCGAAAACAGAGCAGATCATCGACGATGCCGAGGCCTCCGCGATGCTCACGCGTCCAATGCGCGGCCCGTGGAAGCTGGCGTGATTATCAGCCAAACTGCTTCCAGAACATGACGATCGAAATGATGAAGCCGATCGCCGTGATCAGATGCCGCACGCGACGTGGTTCGATGCGCTGCGAGTAGTGCGCTCCGAAGTAATAGCCCACCAGTGCGCCCGCCGTGAGCGTCAGCGCCTGCGGCCAGTTCACCATGCCCGCCGAGATGAACCAAAGGGCAGCTACGACGTTGATGAGGCTGCCTAGCAGGTTCTTCAGCGCGTTCATCTCATGGATGTGCGTCATGCCCATGAACCCGAACGACGCCAGCATCAGAATGCCGATCCCGGCACCGAAAAACGCGCCATAGATCGCCACGGGCAGTTGCAGCGCGATGGAAAACCACAGCGCTTTCGACTTCGTCTCCGTCGCCGACTTGCGCAGAAAGCCCTGAAGAAAAAACAGCACCGTGGCGAACAGCACGAGGAACGGAATGAGCTTCGAGAACTGGTCGTCCGTCGTCTTCGTGAGCAGCCAGCTTCCGATCGCCGCGCCGATCACGCCCACCGGAATGAACCACACCAGCCAGTGCCGGATCGCCCGCAGATGCTTGCGGAAACTCACGATGCTTCCCGCCGTGCCGATGACCAGCCCGACCGTGCTTGTCACGTTCGCCATCACCGGCGGCGTGCCGCACATCAGCAGCACCGGAAACGTCACCAGCGTCCCACCGCCCGCGACCGCATTGATCGCACCCGCCGTGCATCCGGCGGCGGCGAGGGCGAGGAGTTCGATGAGAGTCATTGTCAGCGAATCGTAATCAACCAAATCGACGAGCAATCAGAACAGCTTTTGGCTAAATCCCATCTCGATGAAACGCTCGGACAATTCATGCTTCGAAACGGGATTTGATATCCACATCACAAGCGCCTTTCGTGCGCACTCGGAAACCGCATTCATTACCTCAGGCGGCACTGACTTGTGTGCGCCTCCATGGACCAACTCTGACCGAACATCATATGCCTTCTTCATGAGCTTATAAGAAACCCTAAAGCGCTCCAAATCTCCTGCCGCCATGATAAGCGCTCCATGTCTTGAAAACGTTTGGCGAATTTGATCTTTGCCAGAATTGAGGATGGCTTCCAACGTGGTTACCAACATGAGAAAACGGTTTATTCCACTTGTGCGGAATGAGGCTTCAAAAAAGTCCAAGGCCGTTCTATAAGATTCTTTGCCTTGATCGGGAATCTGCATCAAGCGCTCGAACAATTCACAGTCATTTGGGCTAAACGAGCGGGTTTCATGGGGCAGCCCGCCCGCAGATACCATTGTCCCACCGGAACGTCCACTATCGGGGTGCAGTGCAAATGAAGAAGTGGTGCAAAAATCGCCTTCCTTGAGCAGCCTGAGCGCTCGGATGACTCTGTGCGTCAGTCTCTCGCAGCTTCCATATTTGTTAAACAAGTCGTTTGGGTGCTCCTCCAACCTTTCGCACACGAACGGCGAAATCAAAAACATTAGGTATCCTCTGTCTAGTGATGCCAAATCTCGAAGGCAACTGTGATGCATCCATGCTCGATGGAAGTCGAGAGACATGCTGATTTCGGTCTCGTTGAGTTCGAGCGTGTTCCAAGGCAGATCGTAAAACTGCCTCAATCTCTGACTCATTTCGATGAGAGTAACCCTTTTGAAGAAGGACGGATTAAGACATCTGTTGAGAAACTCTACAGTTTCATCAACAGCGCCTATCATGGCCCAATGCTCCCAAAATTCCGGGCTGGATGGAGTGGTTATATCAGAATTCACTCATCAGGCTAATCAATGAGCTAGGCGAAGCCAAATGTTATCGGCTACGTTCAAATATCCAAACCAAGCATTCTTCACTTCGCCTTCGGATTCCGCAGGTAATAGAGATGCCCGTCTTCAGCGCCGCCGACGAAATCAGGTAGACCGTCGTCATTGAAATCGACGGTGGTCGGACTCACGTCGTGGCCTTCGATGTTGGCGTCGGAGAGGAGGCCCATGTCGGCGAAGAACCACTGACCGCCTTCGCTGCCGGTCTGACGGAGGAAGTTGGCGTTCGCGGAGTTGAGCAGGATGTCGAGCTTGCCGTCCTGATCCCAGTCCATGATGCAAATCTTGCGACGACCGCTCTTGCCGGCGATGCCGCCATTCAAGCGAAGAGACTCGCCGGGTTTCATGGCGACGGGTGTCTTCACTTTGAGATGCTCGAGCGCTTTGTCGATTAAGCCCGGGGCTTTCGCTTCTTTCGAAGCGCAAATCACCCGTTGCGGGTGTTTAAGGATGAGTTTGTCGCCCAGTTTCGCACGCTCGAAGAAGGCGAGGTAGCCTTCCTGATCGAGCATGACGAGATCGGTGAGGCCATCCTTGTTCCAATCGATACCGACTGGCGTGGTGCGCCACTGCGTGAGCAAGGCTTTGCCATCGGGACGCAACCAGCCGTAGGCGAGATGCGGCTGCTCGCCGTTCCATTCGACTTCGATGGGCTGCGCGGCGGCGAGTTTCGGCTTCTGACGTGTGCCGATATTCTTATACCACACAACATTGCCGAGAATGGAGTTGAGCAGCAGGTCAGGCAGGCCGTCGTGATCCCAATCGGCCACGGTTTGCGTCGTGTAGCCCCACTTGGCTTCACACGGCCCCTGAATCGACCCGTTCGGACCGGCCATGGGACGGATGACCTTGCCCTCGGCTTCGAGGCGAACGGGCGCGGCCCACTTCGGTGTTTCGACGCCTTTGCCGCTAAGGTTTTCAATGAAGGCGACATAACCGGCGGTATTGCCGCAGATGATGTCGGTGTCGCCATCGCCATCCCAGTCAAAGCCGACAGGCGTGGCGAGCGCGCCGAACTTCACCTGATCCGCCTCCTGCTGAAAATAGCGCGGCTCGGCATAGATGGGCGCCTTGTTGTCATACTTGCCTGTGTGCTCGATGAAAGCCACGCGGCCGTCCTCGTCGCCGCAGATGAGATCGAGATCGCCATCCTTGTCCCAGTCGATCGCGGTTGGCGTGATCATTTCGAGATCCATCGTCAGGTAGCGGCCCGTGTCGGCCTTGAGATGAATGCCGAGCGCATACTTCGGTTTCATGCGCGTGCCGGTGTTTTGGAAATAGGTAAAGCCATCGAGGAACTCGCCGCAGAGCAGATCGAGATCGCCGTCGCCGTCGAAGTCGCCGAAGTTCGGCGAGGGCCAGCCAAAGGTCTCCACGGGCCGGTCGGTGGCCATGATCTTCTTCGGTTTGTCATACTTCGGCGCCTCGTTCGTGCCGGTGTTGCTCAGCAGATACACGTAGCCGCGCAGCGGACCGTTCATCCAGCGCCCGTTCTCGGTGTAGGCGTTGTCCCAGCCGTATTCGGTCCAGTCACCGATCCCGACGACGAGATCGTTTTTGCCATCGCCATCGTAATCGATCATGCGCCACATGTTGCCGCGCACCTTGTTCATGTGGACGTTCACCGGCGGGCCAAGCTTCTCCTGCTGCTCAATGCCCGTCTTGAGGAAATCGGGATGCACATTGCCGGGCGTCAGCACGACTGGTTTGCCGTCGATGTAACTCACCTGCACGTTCTGCGCGCCTTTGCTGATGCGCTTCGCCGGTTTGAAGACGGGCATATTGTTCTTTGCGGTGTCGCCGCTGGCGTTTTCGAAAAAGTAGATGCCGTTGTAGGGCTTGTCCGGGCAGTTCACCACGAGATCGAGGTCGCCATCGCCATCGAAGTCCATCGGCATGGGCCAGGCCCACAGACCAACGCCGAGATCAACGACGAGACCGGGGTTGTTGTACTTGAGCGGCGTGAGACCTTCGGCGGCAAACGCGCTGGAACCGAGCGTGGCAAGGAGGAAGAGTTGGAGGGACTTCATGGTTGGAAAAACGATCAGCGAGACAGCGTGCCGCACACATTCACCTTCATACCAAGCGCACGCGCCATGGCGGCCTTGGCGAACATGCATTCGTCGGCCGCCTTTGCGTCGTTGGCATAGGCGACCTGGATGTGATTGGCCTGATGCTTGGCCATGAGCTGGTCGCGGCTCACGCCATAGGTCACGGCGCTCATGATCGGCCACTGCGGCGTGGTGAGCTCCCAGCGGCGCTCGGTTTCCTCACGCGGAAGATCGACGACGCAGCCACGCCCGATGTCCATGTACAGCGCCTCATCCTGCACGTAGATGCGCGACCAGACAATCTCGCCCGGCTTCGAAATGCCGCGCAGCGTGGCGCCGCCGTTCGGAAAGTACATCGGCGGCTGGCGGAAGCCCTCGGCGCTCTTCCAGCCCTCCGCAAAATGCGCGGGTGGAGCGGCACCGCTGATGAGAAACACCCAGACGTAGTCTTTGCCAAACTTCTCGCCCCAGCGCACATCGTGCAGCGTCGTTTCCACCGGCTGCTGCAGGGCGCGATGCACGCGATGCGTGAGCATGCCATCCAGGCCGGCACATTCATCGACTTCATTGAAGTGCAGCATCGGCTGGCCTTCGAACAGCGTGCGTTTGCGGTCACGCGACTTCACCGGCGGACGGTCCGTGTTGTTCAACATGCCCTCTACAAGGTCGCTCGCGGGCATGAGATCCTTCAAGCCCTGCTGATACTGGATGCCGATGGCGTCACAGCCAAAATCATCTGCGATACGCAACGCCGCGGCGTACATCTTGCACTGGAGACGCACCTGGTCGCGCGTGAGCTGTGTGGCGTGGTCGTCGCCGAGCTGGAAAGTCATGCCGTGCTTCACCACCCAGGTATGAATCGCCAGCGCATCGGAATCGCTCACCTGCATGGCCTCGTGATAGAGCGCCGACTGGCTGAGCCGCTCCTTGAACACACCGCAGGCATGCAACGCGTGATCGGGAATGATCGCGTTGAACATGCCCATGCATCCCTCATCAAAGATGCCCATGATCGCCTTGTCGGTGACAAGCTGCGCCGCCAGCTCCTTGCCCAGGGTCGTCGCCTTCGCAGGCACTTTCACCTTCTCGAGCGGTTTCACATGACTGAGATCATGCGTGATGCCGCCCGACTTCAACCACTGCTTGAGCTTGGTCTTGAAAAAGGTGTCGGTGAAGTCCTCGCTCCACAGTGTCGAGTACTTCACGCCCGCCTTGGTGAGCGATCCGTTCAGATTGAGCATGCCCACCAGACCCGGCCACTGGCCGCTCCAGTTTGCCACCGTCAGGATAGGTCCACGATGCGTGGTCAATCCGGCCAGCACATGATGCGAGTACTGCCACACCGCCTCCGCGACGATCAGCGGCGCCTCGGGATCGATGCCGCGAAAGACCTCGATGCCCATCTTCTGCGAATCGATAAAGCCGTGCTTCTTGGCGGGGTCCACGGCGTGCGCACGTTTGACCTGCCAGCCTTCGGCTTTGAGCGCGGCCTCCAACGCCTCCTCCATGGCCTGCTGGGCCGGCCAGCATGTTTGATTGGCGGAAAGGCGCAGGTCACCGCTGGCCACGAGCTGAACGATTTTGGATTTGGCTGGCATACCCGACATCTTAGCGACCAGACTTGCAGATCACCAGCACAACTGACAAGCAGGGCCAAATGAGCATCCTTGGCGCTTGAATGACCATCCTTGATCTGGATGCGTCACTTCGAACCGGAACGGAACCGCGGATCATCCCACGCGAAGGGCGGACGTTTGCCAAGCAGCAGGTCGTAGATCGTATGATTGGTCTTCATCATCTCTGCCAGCATGTCTTTCCATGGACGATCGGCGACGCTGAGGAGGCCGGTGTTGTAGCTCTCGCCGTTGTACTGGCTGAACCAGCGCCCCGTGGTGGCCTGATCGACGAGCGTGAACCACTCGATGCCGATGATGAAGCCCAGCGCGGCGCTTTGCTCGACGTAATTCCGATACGCGAGACCACGCTCCTGCTGCGAATTCACCTCGCGGCCGCCAATGAGGCCACTGTCCTTCGGCGAGGCCCAGAAGAACTCGCTGAGCATCATTGGTTTCCCACCCGTCCAATCGTGGTAGCGCTTCAACGCCGCCGTATCGACGCCGTAGGTGTAGTAGTTGTAGCTCACGACATCGAGATGCCGGCCCATGATGCGGCAGAGCTGTTCGTCCTCGATGGTGATGGGTTGGAGCCTGCTGCCGATGAGCATGTGATTCGCGTCATGCTGACGGAAAGCCTTCTCGATCTGCGTGAAGTAGGTTTCCATGAACTCGCCGACAAAGGCTTTCACGTCCGCCTTTGCCACATCAGTCGTCACTGCGAGGCCGGGCTCGATCAAATCGTCAAACGAGGCCGCCTTGGCCTGCCACGCGGTGTTGAACGCGTCCGCCGACTTGTATTTGTCCTTCAAGAAGGCCACGAGACGCTGCTTGCAGGCATGTTTGCCCGGCAGCGACGGGATCACGCGAGGCAGTTCGTCGTAACGCGGCTCATTGACGATGAAATAACCAATGAGCAGCGGATCATTCGCGCGCGCAGGCAACTCGGCGGCGAGTTTGTCGGCGATCATCTTTGTCGTGGCGGCATCATAGGGGTCCCAGACTTCGTGAGCGCCGGGAATGCGCGGCACGCCTTCCCATTCGTTGATCGGCAGATGCGCCACATACGGAAAGTCGGCCTTCACATGCGCAGTGGTCGGCACGGGACTGAACGCACCGATGCTGTTGAAGCCCCACTTGCGTACGCGCTCGATCATTCGCGCCGCATGCGATTCGTAATCGTAGGGCACGCCGAACTTCCTGATCACATTGGCGAGGTAGAAGGAAAAATGATCAGGGTTGTGCTCGCGGAAGGCGCTGGCGAACTCGCTGTCGAGCTTCGGCAGCCACTCGTAGATGCCTACACGGCCTTTGACATAGGTGTAGTCGTCGTTCGGCGCGAAGCCGCACACGCCGAAGTGGAAGAACGCGTTGCCATCCGGATCGACGAGCCACCACTTGTCCTGTTTCTGCTCCACACGGAAGAAGCCTGTCTTCTTCAGCCCAAGCAACTCACCACTACCTGGCAGACCACCGAAGCGGTCCAGCTTCGGTGTTTCAATGCCGACGTAGTAGGCTTTCTCGTTCTCCACGTCGGCTTTCAGATCGTCGAGACTATTGAGCTTGTTCGGAAAGCTGTCTTTGAGGCTCTGGCCGAAGGGATCGATCAATTTCGTCACCGAGGCGAGATCGGACGTGATGCGAATCTTCCCGGTCGGATTGTCCGCATTGAACGGCACCATGAAGAACCAGTTGTAGATGGCCCAGTTCCACTCGCGGTTGTCGGTGAGCTGCTGAAACGCGTAATCCGGAGTCGTGATGTCCAAGCTCTGCCCTTGCGCGTTTTTCAGCCTGAACGACGTGCCGTTCAGGCTCGCAATCTGCGGCGGCGCAGCCTTCTCCGCCGGAAACACGCCTTCTTTGTCGGCAATCTTCCACGATCCGCCTTTGGCAAAGCCGATGTCGATGAGCATCGACATCTTCCATGATTTCGTTCCCGCAGGGACGTTCTTGAAGACGAGATCGATTTCGTCTTTGGTGATCGAGACCGCACACTCGACACCGCCTTCATAACGAATCGCCGCCTGGGAGCCTGCCGCCTTCACTTCGATCTGTTTGTGCGCCGGTTCAAACTCCGGGTAGGTGAGCGTGAAACTGCCGAGACTTCCTGCGGTGATTTCAACGCCTGCGCCGGTCGTTTGGAGTTCGGCGGCAGCGGAAGCGAACGAGAGGAGACTGAGGACCAGAAGGGGGCGAAGCATGCGCGATAGTGGCGGAGACGAACCGCCGCGCAACCTGCGTTCAAACCGGAATCAACGACGGCGGCGGAACACCAGAGCCAGACATCCAAGCATCACCAACAACGCGCGAGAAGGTTCCGGCACGATGACGATGACTCCGGACGTGGTGAAGCGGCTGAAGTCCCAGGCGAGTCCCAGACCGGTGAGATCGGGCAGGTCGAGATCAGCACCTTCGTCGCCATTGCCGATGAAGTAGCCGCTGTTGAAGGTGAATCCGGTGAAGTCAGCCGTCACCAGATCGCCCCAGTCGAGAAGATTGAACGCCATGCCCTGCTCAGCGGTGAAGTTGTCTCCGACGATCTGCAGACTTCCTGAGGTCGTGAGGAAGTCGAGGGTGTAACCGCTGCCGCTGGCAGGATCGTTAAAGACGAGGCGATCATGATTTCCTGCACCGGAGATCGCGTCCACCCAGGCATTGTAGCCTGCGGAGCCAAGGACATTGCCTCCGTAAGTCGCGTCAGTGAGCGTGGCACCGGTGAGACCGAGGACGATGTTGCCCTGGAGGCTGCTGGTGCTGCCCGAGGCGGATGCGGGTGTGAAGGTCAGCGTGCCGTGAGAGCTGTCGGCCACGCTGTCGCCGGGACGGAGTGTGGCTCCCGAATCGAGTGTGAACGTGGTTCCTTGAACGACGCCCGTGCCAAAAACCGTGCTGCCGGTCTGGGCGGTCACGGCTCCGGTGCCTGTGGTGCCCCGGACTTCAAGGGCGCCAGCATTGACGACGGTCGCTCCGGTGTAGCTGTTGGTTCCGAGGAGGGAAAGCGTGCCCGTCGTGGTTTTCGTGAGATCCGCCGCGACGGTGCCGCCACCGTCGTAGATCTCGCTGACGTCTTTAAGGGCGCCTGAGCGCACATCGAAGGTGTTGGCATCGATGGATCCGCCGGTCATGTCGAGGGTGGCACCGTCAAGCTTGACCACGGCGGTGGAGCTCGCGCTGTTGGTGCTGGTGATGTTTCCACCGATGGTGAAGGTGCCGCCGGTGAGATTAAGCGTGCCTTTGACGGTCGCGCCCGCGCCATTTGAGATGATTCCAAGGCTGACATCATTGGCGACGGTGAAAGTGCCGCCTGCGAAGTTCAGGGTTCCCTGGGTGAGATTGGCGCTGGCGGCGCTGGCGGCGAGATTGCCGAGCACAACCGAATCTGCGGTGACGTTGTTGGCGGTGGCGTCGAGGGTGAGAGTTCCGGTGCCGGTGCCCGCGCCAGAGTTGGTACTGTTGCTCTTGTCGCCGATGATCACCTGACCAAGCGTGGCGACAAAGATGCCGCCGGTGAGGTCCATCTCACCCGAGGTCGTTGTATTGGTGGCCTGGACATGATTGCTGCCAATGGTGAGGTCGGTCTTTCCTGCCCCGTTGGAAAGAGTGAGAGTGCCCCCGGCTGCAATGGTGATTCTCCCGGTGCTGCGGCTGCCGCCGACGAGCAGTGATGGAGTAGTGACATTGTTCGTTCCGGCCCCGAAGGTGAGAAGGCTGGTCACAGGCGTGTTCGAAACAGCGGGCGCCATCTCCGCGACCACGATTCCCGTGCTGGCCGTGATGGTGTTGTTATGGGCGAGCGTGACGGTGCCCACCGCAGTGCCTGTGGCACCAGCCTGACTCGTGGAGGTGGAGCCGCCGACCTGAAAGAGGCCGACATTCGCAATGAAGGTGGTCGCCGCCGACATGTCCAAGGTGCCCGACGTCGTGCCGCTGAGCGTCGTGCGCGCACCGACGAGCAGGGAACTGGAGGAACCGCTGCCGACACGCAATTCGCCACCGGCTTCGACAATGACCGCACCAGTGCTGGAGTCGCCGATCTGCAGGCTTCCCGCCGAAGCACCGGCAACGCCGATGGAAGCCCCGCTGGCAATCGTGAGCGTGCCTCCGAACACGGTGGTGTCTCCCGTGTAAGTATTGGCAGCCGAGAAGGTCGTCGCGACGGTGCCGGACTGCGTCAGTGAACCGGAACCACTGATAAGATTGTCCACGGCGAGCGTGCCAGTGCGGTTGATGATGAGCGCACCGTCGTTGACGACATTGCCGCCACCGAGCGTCCCGGTCGCACCGCCGTTGCCGATCTGCAAAGTGCCACCAATGATGGTGCTACCGGTATAGGTGTTGGTGCCGGAGAGAACCAGTGTGCCAGTTCCCGCCTGGGTGAGTCCGGCGCTGCCTGAAACGTCGCCGGTGACGTTGAGCGTCTTCCCACTGGCGATGTTCCACGTCTGGTCACCCGCGAGCACGAGATTGACGCCGATGGTGTTGGTGGCATTGGCCGAGGAAGTAACGGTGATGGCGCTGCCCACGGTGACCGTCGTTCCTGATCCGGAGGATGTCGCCGCCGTGCCCGAGGGGCTGTGAAGGGTGATCGTGTTGGCTCCGGAGATGGTGACTGCGGCGCTGTCGTTGAAGGTGATGCTGGCGAGATCCAGATCCACGTCCGTCGTCACGATGTCCTGCTGTGTGGCACCGGTGGCGCTGAAAATGACATTGACCGAACTTCCTCCGGGAACCAGGCCGCCCGCCGAAGTGCCTGCGGCGTCAGAGGCCCAGTTGCTGGCTGCGCCAGTGGAAAGCGACATCGAACCCGAAGCTCCCGCGAGACCGCCCAGCCAGTAGGCGTCCGTGAGCGGAGTGGCGGCTGTTTGTTCGCCGATGCTGACAGCAGTGTCGCTCTGGGTGATGACCGCGGTGTAGTTCGTGTTGTTGACGATGAAGTAGTTCGCTCCTCCTGAAGTCAGGCCGCCGTTTGTCGAACTGATGAGCGTGCCACCTGAACCCGTCGGGCTGATTTCGTTGAAGAGAATCGTCACCTTGCCCGTGGCGGTGGCCACATTGGTCGAGATGAGCTGGTCAAGAGAGCCGGCGTTCCAGTCAAAGGTCAGGATCGCACCGTCGGCGAGTCCGAGAGAACCCGTGGAAGTGTTGCGTGCGACGCCATCGGCGAGACTGAAGTTGCCACCCGAGTTGACGTTGAGCATCCCGGCGGAAGGGAGGTCGTTGGCTCCGCTCCACAAGAGCACGCCGGCATTGACGTTGATGCCACCGCTGTTGGTGCTGGCACCGCTGAGCGTGAGGGTTCCGGCGCCGATCTTGGTCAGAGCCAACAGTCCGAGTGCACCGCCACCCGTGTTGTCCACCAAGGTGCCCGCAAAGGTGCTGCTGGCGTCATTGGCGCCGACGGTGATCGTGCGGACGGCAGCAGTCGTGCTGTTGTTGGCAATGACGCCGCTGACAGTTCCAGCCGCGCCGTTCAGCGTGTCGAGGGTGATGTTTTGGCCGTTCAGATCAAACGTTCCGCCGGCGGTCGCTCCGCCATTGACGGTCAGGTCCCCGGGGATCGCCGTGCTGGCGTTGCCCAGGCGAATCGTGCCTTCATTCACAATGGTGCCGCCCGTGTAGCTGTTCGCACCGGTCACCGGAGCGAGGGTCAGCACACCCGAACCCGTTTTGATCAAAACAAGATTCCCCGTGATGACGCCGCCGAAAGTGGATGCCACGTTTTGATTGATCGTCAGGGTGGAAAGCGTGGCGCTGCTGTTGGTCAGTTCGGCATTGCTGCCCGTGTTGCCTTCGTTGAGCAGGCTGCCGATGGTCTGGTTGAAGCCGTTCATGTCCACGCCGGCGTATTCAGTGTTGTTGCTGCTGGTGAAATGAATGTCGAGCGCCGTGGTGGTGGGCAGGGCGTCGTTCACACCGAGGAAAACCGTGCCACGAACGATTTCCGTCTGGCCATCCCATGAATTGCCGGTGCCGGCTATGATCAGGCCGCCCGTGCCGGTGAGTTCGCCACTGAGACGCACGTCGTAGCTGTTCGCTCCATCCGTGATCGTGCCGCTGATGGTCAGCGTGCCGCCTTCCTGAACGCCGATGCGTCCCTGATTGGCACCGATGATCACGTTGCCGGCCCATTGGGCGGTCGCATTCGCAGAAGCCTGAAGACCACCGCGATTCGGAGTGGGAGAGCCGTCTCCCGTCGTGCCAGTGGTGGTGGAGATGGTGATGGTTTCACCCGTCACCACGACTCCATCGCCGAGCTCCACATGCGCCACACCCGAAACCGAGGTGGCGCCGGAAGTGGATCCAAGGGCCGTGTTCGAGAGGAGCCGCAGAATGCCTCCGGTGACGTTGGTCGTACCGGTGTAGGTGTTGTCGCCGGAAAGGATGACGACACTTGTGTTCGATTTGGTGAGCGTGCTGGATCCCGAGATCACACCGGAGAGCGTGAGGGTCTGCGAACCGGCGATCGTGGACGACGTCGCGATCACCACATTGTTCGCGACGGTGCGTGCCGCGCCGTCCGCCTGCAACGTGCCACCGCTGAGCTTGAGATCGCCCGTGCCCAGCGCGTTGTCGTTGCCGACAGCGAGCGTACCCGCTGAGACAGTCAGACCACCGTTGAACGTGTTCGACTGCGTGAGGCGCAGCGTGCCCGATCCGACCTTTACGAAACCCGCCGGTGTGCCGCCAACACTGTTGCTGATCACTCCAGAGACCGTGGCCGTATTCGCATCCACACGGATGCTGCGGCTGGCTCCGTTCAAATCCAGGCCGTTTTGAAAATCCAGGCCCGCCGTGGCACCGGTCGCATTCAGAACCAGCGTCGCGGAATCAAAGAAAGCTGAACCCCACTGCACCGTGGTTCCCGAACCGCCGAGATTCACCGCCACCGCACTAGAGCCAGCGCTGAAGCCCGTGGTGCCGCCGATGAGCGAAACTTGGCCAGCCCCACTGCCAAGCGCTCGATTGAATGTGGCCGCCGTGGATCGAAACACCCCGCCGTTCAGCACCAGGGCTGAGTTTGAAGACAAACCAGTGCCATCGGCGGCTTCGATCACGCCTTCATTCAACCGCGTGGAACCGCTGTAGGTATTCGAACCGGAAAGCACCAGTGTGCCGCCTCCAGTCTTGATCAAGGAAGTGACCGAGGTGTTGTCCACGACGTTGGAGGCGATCTCCAGGCTGCCGAGCGTGTTGTATTGCGCCACGACGAGTTCACCGCCTGCCGGACCGCGCAATTCACCCCCGGTGATGGTGGAGAAATTCGCATCCACCGTCGGCGTGACCAGCAGCATGCCGGAGTCAATCGTGTGAGTGCCTGTCAGCGTGACGGTAAGGGCGCCGGCGGTGTCGAAGCGCAGCGCGTTGATGGTTTCTGAGGTATAGGCAACCGGATTAGTGCCGGTCACATCCATCGAAGCACCGTTGGTCCATGTGCTGGTTCCCGTTGGCACCCAGCCGTTGAAGGCGGTCAGCACGCCGGACTGCGCCGCGATCAAATCGGTGCCGTTGAGCGTTGCACCTACAAGCAGACCGCCGCTTACATTGCCCGCGCCGGAAGGCGCGTTGGTGAGGACAATGCTGCCGCCGTCGACGGTGTTCTGCACAAAGTTCACGGTGCCGGACGTGCGCACGTACGGATCCGTCCCGGTGAAGGTCAGCGCGTTAGTGGTGCCCGCCGTTGCCGTCACGTTCACCGTGTTGGAGCCGCCGTTAATGATGACGCTGT
>NZ_JAGRPF010000065.1 GCF_020439865.1 Prosthecobacter sp. | reverse complement strand
TCGAACTCACCGGTGGATCGCACATCGAGCACCTGCGTCTCGGGATGCTCGCGCAGCCAGGCATTCGCCTGACCGGCGTTGAGGTTGGCGCATACGCAGCCGGGAGCGGCTGTGAAAAGCTGGCGGTCCCAGCCGCCTTCATACCAATACCAGCCGCCAACAACGACGGCGAGAATGAGAATCGTCCAGATCATGAAGCGAATGAACATGAGGTTGCGGTTACGAACCGCTGAGTTTCTTCACCTGGTTGGACAGGCGTTTCAGCAGGTTGCTGCACACATTGTCGCAGAGGTCAGTGATGCTGGGATCGTCAATGAAGCAGATGACGGTCAGGCCCTCCTTGCGCCGGCCCACCATGCCGGCATCGACGAGGGACTGCACATGGCGGGAGACATTCGCCTGGGTGAGACCGGTGGCCTCGACGATCTCGGAGATGTTCTTTTCGCCTTCCTCAAGGGCGCGCAGGATTTTCAGGCGGCTGGGCTCGGAGAGCGTGCGGAACCATGAGGCGATCAAAGAGAGCGCCTCATCGGTGACCGGCGGCAGGGATTTTTTTCGTGCGGCGGGCATGATGTTAAAAAGGGTTTGCAGACATCGACTATATGCGTATAGACTCATACAGTTGAATAAGAGAACACCATGAAAACCACTTCGTCCACCAAAACCTTGTTCCTGATTGCAGTCACCATCGCCACGGCCTGTTCCACCTCCTGCGCGCAGCAGCGCGGCGGGCCGGGCATGCCAGCCGAGGCCCGTGAGCAGATCCACGCCCTGTTTGTCGGGCATGACAAAGTCCATCGTGAACTGAACCTCACTCCAGACGGTTACACCGCTGTCACTGAGAGCGACGATCCCAAGATCGCAGCCGCCTTGAAGAAGCATGTGAAGCAAATGCAGGCCCGCCTCGGCGAAGGCCTGAGCGTGCGTCGCTGGGATCCAGCCTTCGCCGAATACTGCGACCACTACGGTGAAATGGACCATCAATTCACCACCACGGACAAAGGTGTGCGCATGACCGTCAAGGGGCGCACAGCAAATGCCGTCAAGATCGCGCAGAATCACGCCAAGGTCGTTTCCGCCTTTGCCGCGCACGGCTGGAGCGAGCATGACAAGAAGCATGACACCGTGACCCGCTGACGTTTCCCCTCCCAAAACCGAAACCTGACATCCCCACCACTATGAAACTCGAAAACGCCATCCGCGCCCTCGCCGGCACCTTCATCCTCATCAGCCTCGCTCTGGCACATTACGTCAGTCCGAACTGGCTCTGGTTCACCGCCTTCGTCGGCGCCAACCTGCTTCAGTCCGCCTTCACCGGCTTCTGTCCGGCGGAAATGGTGCTCAAAAAGCTTGGCGTGGGCGGCTCGTGCTGCTCAAAGTCCTGAGCAGCGTCAATGCCGTATCCATCCCACGCCATGAAACGACTTCTCCCGATCTTATTCCTCGCTGCCTGTGGCAAACACGACCCGGCACAACACGCGGGCCCGGATCTTCCCAGCGTCCCCGTGAAAGTGCAGGCGGCCAAATGGCAGCCTCACACGGCCACCGAGGAAGTCGTGGGAACGGTGCGCTCGAAACTGCGTGCCATGGTCGAGGCCAAGGTCAGCGGGCGTGTGCTTGAGTACACCGCCACGCCTGGCGCGATGGTGAAGGCGGGCGATTTGCTTGCGCGGCTCGACGTGCAGGAGATTCAGGCGAAGGTCGATCAGGCCAAGGCGATGCTCGACCAGGCCAATCGTGACTTTGACCGCCAGAAGCAGCTCATCGCCAGCAACGCGACCACACGTCAGGACTACGACGCCGCCGATGCTCGCGTCAAAGTGGCGACCGCCGCCGTGAGCGAGGCCGAAACGATGCTCGGCTATGCCAAAGTCACCGCGCCCTTCGATGGCGTGGTCACGCGCAAGCTCGCCGATGTGGGCGATCTCGCGATGCCAGGCAAGCCTTTGCTCGAGATCGAAGCTCCGACCGCACTGCGCTTCGAAGCCGATCTGCCAGAGGCGATTCTCGATCGCGTCACGATGGGTGCCAAGATGCAGGTGAAGGTCGCCTCCATTTCGAGTTCGCTGGAAGCCGTCGTGAGCGAGATCGCACCTGTGGCCGATCCTGTGAGCCGCACGTTTCAGGTGAAGCTCGATCTGCCAAAGGCGGACGGCTTGCGCACCGGCCAGTTCGGTCGCGTTTCGGTGCCCGTGGCGGAAGTGAAGCTGCTGCTCGTTCCCAAGAGCGCCGTGATGAAACGCGGGCAGATGGAACTCGTGTTCGTCGTCAAGGATGGCAAAGCATTGCTGCGTCTGGTGAAGACCGGCAAATCGCTCGACGGCCAGGTTGAGATTCTTTCTGGTCTCGAAGAAGGCGAGCAGGTCGTGATCAGCGACGTGACGAAAATCGCCGATGGCCAACCCGTGACGATCCAGCCATGAGCGAGCCTTCACCCAGCCATCT
>NZ_JAGRPF010000064.1 GCF_020439865.1 Prosthecobacter sp. | reverse complement strand
CGTGAGTCTGGCAAGGAACTCCGCGGCTCCGGCAAAGGACGGCGTGATTCCGGCAAGGAACTCCGCGGCTCCGGCAAAGGACGGCGTGAGTCTGGCAAGGAACTCCGCGCCTCCGGCAAACGACGGCGTGATTCCGGCAAGGAACTCCGCGGCTCCGGCAAACGACGGCGTCAATCCGGCAAGGAACTCTGCGGCTCCGGCAAACGACGGCGTGAGTCTGGCACGGAACTCCGCGCCTCCGGCAAACGACGGCGTGATTCCGGCAAGCCCCCTGATGAGCGGGGGGACGCACAGGATGAGCCTGGAAAGCTTCCAGTCGCCCCGCACAGACGCCTGTTTCCCAACCCTCTCTCCCACGCTCATCCTCAAGACCCGCGTCGCCAGCAGTCGCGTCCGTTACGCCGCGCTGTTGAAGGCCAGGATGGCGCGTGAGTTTCCTGTTCTCACCCCACCGGCGGCGACGGCTACCCTCGCCACGGACGCTCACCGCACCACCGTCACATCCGGCCGCTCTTTCTTGAAGGCGGCGATGGCGGCGGGGGTGATTTTGGGGCAGCTCTTGAGTTCCAGCCGGGTGAGGGATTTCAGGCCGATGAGGTGGGTCAGCCCGGCATCGGTGATGTTGGGCATCGTCTCAAAAGAAAGCGTCGTCAGCCCCTTGTGCTTCCCGAAGGTCGCCAGCGCGGCATCGGTGACTTTGGCACAGTTAGAGATACGCAGGCCTTCCAGCTTCGGTAGCGCCAGCAGGCCGCCCAGCGCCTCGTCGTCGATCTGGGAATTACTCGCATTGAGGCTCTTCAGACGGGGGAAGCCAGCGAGGGCCCGGACATCGTCAGCGTTGTAATTCCAAGTTGATTCACCCTCAAAGGAGAACTTTTCCACCTTCGGGAAAGCCTTCGCCAGCACGGCTACTTCGGCGCCGCCATTTCCAGCGCGGATGTCGAATCCCAGTTCGGGGAGATCACTCCATGACTTCATGCCCGCCAAACCCTCAGCGGTGAGCGCCGTGCGACGCACCGCGAGGTTGTCGAGGCGCTTCAAGCCTGCCAGCAAGGGGAGGTGCTCATCCCGCAGAAGATTGAGCGAGCCGTGCAGTGAGAGCGTGGTCAGCGTCTCCAGTTTCCCGATCTGCCGCAAGCCTTCTTCGGAGGGCCGAGTGGCCGTAAAACTCACTTTCTCAAGACTCTTCGCCGCAGCCAAGGCTTCGATGCCTTCGCCCGTGATCGCAGGCTCGAAACGGATTTCCAAGAATCTGAGTTTAGCCCCAGCCAGGTGGGCAAACAAAGCATCGGTGACCCCGGTACTCTCAAGCCAAAGTCCTCCCAATGCGGGCAGCGAAGACAGCACTTCCCAATGGACTTCCGTCAGTGGGACGACTTCGATGGTCAATTGCCTCAGCCCCTTCAAACCCGCAAGTGGCAGCAGGTTGTCGATGGGTCCCTTGGGCTGGTTTGTGGAGGTGAATTCGAGATAAACACCCTCAAGTTCGAAGCGCCCCCGCGGCAGATCAGCAACATCAGTGATGCTTTTGTTGATCCCGTAGATCCGCACACTGCCCCCCACCGAGAGCACCCACTCCGCCGCCTTGCGGTCGTCGCCGGGCGGGAATTTCTTCTTGGGCAGGGCGCTTGCTCCTGCAAGCGCCGCGTTCGCGCGATTCGTAGACGCTGGGCCGATCGCGGCGGCTGGAGGACCAGCCGCCCTACCTAATCCCTCACGATACTCGCGCACCACCTTCGCATCGGGCACGCGGTTCTGCTGGGTGAGCGTGCTCTCGAGCTGCTTCAATCGGATGGAGAGCGGATCGGTGAGCGCCTTCAAGTTCTCGGCTCGTGCGGCTTCGAGCTTCGCATACGCCGTGCGGTAGATGCCGCGCAGCTTCTTGAGCGCCTCGGTGGTCTTCTCATCGTCTTCGGCGGGAACGGGTTGCTTGTCGGCGATGAGCTTCTTCTCCGCCTCCAGCGCGATGACGCCGTCGAGATGCCCGGCCTTCTTTTCATTGGCGATCTCGCGGTCGATGCCGCCGACGTAGCCCGCATTAAGCTTCGCCACCTCCGCCTCAAACGGCGCGGTCACGCGCTCGGCTTGCAGCTTCACGAACTGCTCGTGCAGCGTCTTCAGCTCCGGGATGGCGGCCATGGCGTCGGCCTGCTGCGCCATCTCGGCCTTCTGCTGCTCCTGCTTCGCGGCCAGCGCGCGCAGGTCGTTGCCTTTTTCATCCACGCCGAGGAGGCGCAGTGCTTCCGCTTCAGGAAGGCCGTCGAGGTTGATAACTTCGATGTCGCGAATGGCGTCGTTACCTATGATGTTGGACGGACCATCAGCATAGGCGGAGTCTCGGGTCAACAATGGTCGCGAATCATCACAACGGGCGATGAGCAGTGGTCCAATTGCTCCGAACTCCAGTGCGCACTCAGCGGCAGCTTTTGAGTGACTGGGAACGTCAACTTTCGCAATTTTTGAATAGTCGGACATGGTGCGCCGCGTGCAGTTAAGCTCCCCACCGTCATCAATCGCGATGCCATAGTATTCAGAAGCGCTTTTTCGACGGATCGAAATGCGCGTCGGGGTCGTGGCTGCTGGGTTTCGACGAACACGGCAGCGCAAGGCGTAATTGCCTCGAAGCTGTGATGTGGGCTGAACAAAGAAATTGGGCGAATTTGTCGGAATGATCCACCCATCTTCAAACTTCACGCCGCTGTCCGGTTTGCGCAGGTTCTCCGGCAAGTCCTCGGCCTTGGTGAACACCTTCACCCACTGGCCGGGAGGGAACTTGGGATCGGAAGACTTGGAGATGGGGAGACTGGGAGACGAGGAGGCGGGAGCCATCGCAGACTTGGCGGCGGCGGGCGTCGGAGACGAGGCGGCGGGCGTGGCGGAGGCGACGGCGGCGGGTTTCTGCCGCAGGTCATTGCCCTTCTCATCCACGCCGAGAATCTTCAGCGCCTCGGCCTCGGGGATGCCGTCGAGGTTGATGACTTCGATGTCGCGCATGTCTTCGATGCCACTGATGGTACCGGTCCCGGTCTGCTGCGTGCCATCCATGGCCACTTGGACGATTTGATCGTTGTAGCGAACGATCAGTCGGTCGCCTACGACAGCGGTCTCGAAGGTATATTCCTGCCCTCGCGAAATCGACGTGGCATAGGGCCGGTTGAACAGGTACGTCACCTGGCGGTTCGGGCCGCCATCCACAGCGACCTGGATGCCGATGGGTTTGAAGGCAAAGGAATACCGGCCGGCCCCGCTCTCCCGCAGGGTGATGAGCGTCCAGCCGTTGTCGTCCATGACCTCCCGCCGGACGCGTGCCCGCACGCCATAGTTGCCCGCCACAGAGGTGGGCAGCTTCAAACTCTGTCGCTTGGATCCGGTGATGAGGATCCAGCCGTTGTCGATGGTCATGCTACCAGACGCGCGCATTTTTTCCGGCAGGTCGTCCGTCTTGGTGAACATTTTCACCCATTTCCCCCGTGGGAACTCGGGCTCGGATGAGTCGGATGCAGGGGGCGTGGGAGATGAGGAGACTTTAGGGCTTGGAGACGAGGAGACGGTCGGTGCGGGCTTTGGTGGCGGCTTGGATGGCGGCGGCGTTGATGGCTTCGGCGCCGGGGTGCTTGCACTGGCGACGGCGGGCGGAGCCTTGGGCGGTGCGGGCTCCTTCTTTCCACCGAACATCACGAACGCGCCGATGCCGATGGCGGCCACGGCGCCGATGCCGAGGAAGAGCGGCGCTTTGGATTTGGCTGGTGGCAGGGCTGCGCTGGCCGCATGACCACCCGCAGGTTTGTTCGCGGCAGCGGCTTGCTGCTGCGGTGCTTTGCCCTGCGGCTTTTGCGCCGCGGCGCTGCGTTGCGCGGGAGTCTGCGCCATCTGCGCGACGGGAATCGCCGCGGAGGCAGGCGCATTGTGCTGCACCAGCGGCACCGTCAAAATCACATCCAGTTCGCGGCGCAGCTCCATCGCACTCTGATGGCGCTCGGCACGGTCATGCTGCATGGCCTTGGTGATGATCGGGTCGAAGCGCGGATCGAGGCCGGGCACGAGCACGCTGGCGGGCTTGAAGGCGCCACGCGGGATGTTCCCCGTGAGCATCTGATACAGCATCACGCCCACGGCATACAAATCCGCGCGGCCATCGATCGCGGTGCCTAGCGTCAACGCCTCCGGCGCGACGAAGTCCGGCGTGCCCATGGCGTAGCCCGTCTTGGTGAGGCCGTGCTGTCCGGGATCCTCCACCTTCGCCAGGCCGAAGTCGGCGACCTTCACCTGACCCTTCATGTTGATGAGCACGTTGGCGGGCTTGATGTCGCGATGCACGATGCCGAGCTCATGCGCGGCGGCGAGCGCGTCACAAACGTGCGCGGTGATGGCCAGCGCGTGCTCCGGTGGCAGCTTCCCCTGCGCGGCGATCATCTGGTGCACGTCGCTGCCATCGACATACTCCATGGCGAAGTAGAGCTGCCCGGCGCTGGTCTTGCCAAAGTCATAAACACTGACCACGGCGGGATGATTGAGCTTGGCCATGAGCTTCGCCTCGCTCTTGAAGCGCTCGGCGAAGCTGGGGTCCTCCTTCTCCACGCCGGGCGGCAGGATCTTGATGGCGACGGGCCGGTCCAGATTCGTCTGCACCCCGCGATACACCGCGCCCATGCCACCGCGACCCAGAATCTTCTCAATCGTGTAGCCCGGCATCAGCGCCTGCAGTTCCTCCGCCGTCGGCGGTTCCCAGCGCCAATTGCCTCCCGTGGTCCGCGGCGGGGGAGTGTCGGGCTTAGGTGAGGAGGGAGCAGCGTCGTCAGCCATGCGGGCTGCCATTTACGAAAATCGGCAAAGGATGGCAAGCGCGGAATGAGCGCTGACGTCGGTTTTAACCTGCCTGCGCCGTGGCAGCGAGAACCTCGCGCACCAGTCCAGGGCCTCGATAGACAAGACCACTGTAAACCTGCACCAGCGCGGCCCCGAGCTTCATCTTCTCGGCTGCATCCGCACCATTGAGGATGCCGCCAACGCCGATGAGGGGAATTTGTTCCTTGAGCAGCATGCGGAAGGCCTGAAGCACGAGGTTGGAACGCTCGCGCACGGGAGCACCACTGAGTCCGCCCGTTTCGTTTGCCAAGCGATGACCTGTGACGGCTTCGCGGTCGATGGTGGTGTTGGTGGCGATGACGCCGTCGATGTTCTGTTCGTTGAAGACTCGGGCAAGGGCCTCGATCTGCATGTCATTGAGGTCTGGGGCGATCTTCACGAGCAGCGGCACGGTTTTGCCGTGTTCCTTCTGGAGCGACGCCTGTTCCTTCTTTAATGCGAAGATCAATTCCCTCACGGCACTTTCGGCCTGAAGATCGCGCAGCCCCTTGGTATTGGGCGAGGAGATGTTCACCGCGATGTAATCGGCCACGGAATACGCGGCCTTGAGGCAATGAAGATAGTCGTCCACAGCCTTCTCGTTGGGCGTGTCGAAGTTTTTGCCGATGTTCACACCGACCACGGCCTTGGTGCGACGGCGCTTGAGTTTCTTCACCGCTGCATGAATGCCGGGATTGTTGAAACCCATGCGGTTGATGAGTGCTTCATTCTCCGGCAGGCGAAACAGGCGCGGCTTGGGATTTCCTGGCTGCGGACGTGGCGTGAGGGTGCCGACTTCAACGAAACCGAATCCGAGCGCGCTCCATGCGTCAACGGCACTGGCAGACTTGTCCATGCCTGCGGCGAGACCGAGGGCGTTGGGGAAAGTCAAGCCCATGACGTTGCGCGGTTTCTGCGGCGCGGAGACAACGGATTGCAGCAGGCCCACGCGGTGTGCGATGACCATCATCTTGACCGTGAGCGTGTGAGCGCGTTCAGCGTCCAGTCGGAAGAGCCAGGGCTTGAGTGTGGGATAGAATTTTTCGAGCAAGGTCATGGATCAGGCAGCAAGGATGATTTTGATCGCGGCAGCTACTGCGTGGCCGAGTCGTGCGTGCGCCGCTGCATCGAGATGAATGCCGTCGCTGCCGGGTTCGATCAACGTTTGCGTATTCAAGAAGCCGCATCCGAGCGTGGTGGCGACCGCTTCGTAGTATTGGGGCAGTTTGCGGCTGTTGACCTGCGCGTTCGGGAACTTCGCCGCGACATCAGGCAGGTGTGGTTGATCGCCGAGGGCAGGCGGACAGAGAATCAGCAACTTCGGTGGCTTACCCGCGACGCCGGCGTCGCTGCTCAGGATCATTTGGGCCAGAATCTTGACGCCTGTCGCGATCTCGCCCGGGGAGACGCCAAAGACGGCCTTCAGGTCGTTGCTGCCGAGCATCAGGACCACCAGATCGAGCGGTTTGTGGGATTCGAGAATCGCGGGCAGGACTGCTTTGCCGTTGCGTGCCTGGGCGAGGGGGTCGTCGTGGACCGTTGTTCTGCCGTTTTGCCCCTCTTCAATGACGCGGAAGTCGGAACCGAGTTCACCTGCGAGAAAACCGGGCCAGCGCACCTCGTACGGGTGCCTCTCGGGGCAGGGGGAGAGGATGCTTTCAGGGACAAAGCCCCACGTGTTGGAATCGCCAAAACAGAGAACGGTTTTCATCAGAGCGGCATGATGCCTGCCAACCCAGCCGGGGCAACTGCTCTCAGCGCCTGTTAACATTTCCAAGAATCGCTGTGCAAAAGGGCGAAAATCCAGCTTGCGCGAGTTTCCCTCTGTGTTAGACATCTCGCCCCCCGCCCAAAAGCGGGGTTTTGAGTTCCCCCTGACTCAACCCCTTTTTACTACTCTGTATGCGCGTCCGTACCTCTGTTAAACCCCTCTGCGAACTTTGCCGTGTTATCCGCCGCAAAGGTGTTGTCCGTGTTGTCTGCAAGAACCCACGTCACAAACAGAAGCAGGGTTGATCCAATTTTTCCCCATCCTACCTCACTGAATTATGGCCCGTCTGCTTGGAGTCGAAATCCCGAACGAAAAGAAAATCGAATATTCGCTGCCTTATGTTTATGGCATCGGGCTTTCGGTCAGCCGCAAGATTCTTGCCGCCACCAACATTGACCCGAACATTCGTGCGGGTGAGCTGAGTGATGAACAGATCGCCGCGATCACGCAGACCGTGCAGGCGATGAAGATTCCGATCGAAGGCGACCTTCGCCGTGAACTGCAGATGCACATGAAGCGCATTCTTGGCATCAACTGCTACCGTGCCCATCGCCATCGTCGTGGTCTGCCGGTCCGCGGTCAGCGCACCCACACCAACGCCCGCACTCGCAAAGGTCCGCGTAAGACCGTCGGCGCGCAGAAGGCGAAGTAATCTGAATTCTAGCAAAGATCCGCTCTACACATCATGGCTGACGAAACGACCCCAACCGCACCTGCCGCAGAAGCTCCCGCTGCTGCCGCACCTGCTCCTGCCACTCCCGCCCCCGCCCCCGCCGCACCTGCTGCGGAGCAGCGTCCATCCACCAGTGGTGACAAGCAGGTCTCCCAGAGCGTCTGGCTCGAAATCGGTGGTGAAGCCGCCGAACAGAAGGTCGTCAAGGCCAAGGGTTCCAAGAACGTCTCCGCCGGCATCGTCCACGTTTACGCCACCTTCAACAACACCATCGTCACCATCACTGACCGCAATGGCGGCGTGATCGGTTGGTCCACCGCTGGCAAGATGGGTTTCCGTGGTTCCCGCAAAGGCACCGCCTACGCCGCCCAGGTTGTGGCTCAGGATGCCTGCCGTCAGGCGATGGGACATGGCCTTCGTGAGGCTGAAGTCCGTCTCCGTGGTCCTGGCTCCGGCCGTGAGTCCGCCGTTCGTGCCGTGCAGGCCCTCGGTGTCGAAGTGAACGTCATCAAGGATGTGACTCCGGTGCCACACAACGGCTGCCGTCCGCCCAAAGCCCGTCGCGTTTAATTTTTCAGCCCCTTTTACCCACTCACTATGGCTCGCTACACCGGTCCCCGCGAAAAGATCAACCGCCGCTTTGGCGTCGCGCTTTTCGGCCCTTCCAAAGCTCTCGAAACCCGCAACTTCCCGCCGGGGCAGCATGGTGCTCGCAACACCCGCCGCAAGATGTCCGAATACGGTACCGCCCTCGCTGAAAAGCAGAAGCTCCGTTTGCAGTACGGCCTCATGGAGAAGCAGTTCCGCCGTTTCTTCGCCGAAGCCCAGCGCCGCAAGGGTGTGACCGGTGAAAACCTCCTGCAGATGCTCGAACTGCGCCTCGACAACGTCGTGTACCGCATGGGCTTCGCCAACACCCGTTTCGCCTCACGCCAGCTTGTCAGCCATCGTCACATCACGGTGAATGGCAAGGTGGTCAACATCGCCAGCTATCAGGTGAAACCCGGTGACGTCGTCGCCGCCCGCGCCAGCAGCCAGCGCAGCCAGCAGCTTGTTGGTCGTTTCCTCGAAATGACTCAGGGCACGCCTGCTTCCGACTGGATGACTGTGGATCGTGATAAGATGAGCGGCGTCGTGAATCGTCCCCCGGTTCGCGAGGAGATCAACCCGATCGCCAACGAGCAGCTCGTCGTCGAACTCTACTCCCGCTAATCCTTTCCGGATTCAGTCCGAAATTATCCAAAAGGGACGCTTTCGAGCGTCCCTTTTGCTTTTGGGCCGATCTTCGTCATTCTGATTCCGTCATTCCATGCATCCCACCCGCCTCGAACTCATCGGCACCGAAGTCGCCCTCGTTTGGAACGATGGCACGGAGCAGTACATCTCCATGGAAAAACTCCGTGCCGCGTCACCCAGCGCCGAGAACACCGGCGAACGCGATCTCGTTGGTAACAAGATCGGGGGCACCACGCAGACGGAGTTTCCTGGGGTCACGGTGAAGGACTGGCGCATGGTCGGCGGTTACGCGATTCAGTTCGATTTCAGCGACGGGCACAACACCGGTCTGTACACGTTTGACTATCTGAAAGCGCTTGGGTGACCGATCACTCCTGATGAGTTCGCGAACCATTCATGGCCGGTTTGGCAGGTACCGGTGTCAGTTCGTTCTTGATTGAGTCGAGCACTGGCAGCAGCGGGAGGTTTTTCAATGTGTCCGTGATGAGTGTGGAAGAGGTTTCTTCTTCGACCGGGTGCGCTTCTCCGTTCCATGCGGTCTTGCCAAATTTGCTGACAGCCCAGTAGATCTTCCGCAGGTGGCTTCTGGACCGCTTGGTTTGGAACTGGCCGGGCTTTTCCATCTGTGCCTTGATGACCTCCGCCATGATCCAGTCGGCCTGATCTTTGGTGTAGTAAATGGCATGACCATCGGCATCAATGCCGGCAGGAACTTTGCGCCGGTGGGCCTCATACATCCAGTCATGGATCAGATAGGCCGGTGCATAGGTCCAAGGTGAAAAGTCCCTCTGTGACCAAAGCAGACGCGGAATGCTGCCACCGTCCGTCTCGATGCTGCCGGGCTTGATGATTTCGCCGTTCGGGCGTTTGACCGAGAACTCCGGATTTTTGCTTCGCGCATACACAAACTTGTCCGGCTGTTTCCATTCGATGCAGGGCCGGCCGACGATGACGCCCGAACCGTCGACTTTCTCGTAAAAGCGGTTCGCGGCACAGGAGCTCAATGACAAGGCAAGGATGAGGAGCAGAACGGGGTGCATGACGGTAAGAACATAAGAAACTCCGTTCATCGAAGTCAAACCTTCGTCGGCGGCCTGCTTCATTCACCCACCACGCTGACAACGATGCTCCGTGTGTGCGGTGCTCGACGGTGTTCGAAGAGAAAAATTCCCTGCCACGTGCCGAGCGCGAGTCTTCCATTCACCACGGGAATGACTTCTGACGTGCGCGTCAATGCCATGCGCAGATGGCTTGGCATGTCATCGGGGCCTTCGTGAGTGTGAACGAAATAAGGAGTTTCCTCGGGCACCAGATGATCGAAGAAGCTGTGCAGGTCCGTGCGGGCGGAGGGATCGGCGTTTTCGTAGATGACCAGACTCGCGCTCGTGTGCTGGACAAATACGGTGGCTGTTCCGGTGCGGATCTGGCTGGAGCGAATGATCTGCTGGCAGTGTTCGGTGATCTCGTAGGTTCCCTTGCCCCGGGTCGGGATGGAAAAGCTGTCAGCGTGTGCGGCCATGCGAACTGCTTTAGAAGCGTCCTTCCTTCAAATCAAGCAGGGCACCGCCCAGATGCGTGGTGACATCACTCGCGCAAACGGACTCCACTGCGATGCGTTGCTGTGAGGCACAGATTTCTGCCGCGCGACCGCACAGCCAGGCGCCCAGTCCGGCGCTCTGGTGGAGGGAAATGCCACGAGCAGCCAGTGCCGCGCAGACGCCGGTCAAAACATCGCCCATGCCGCCGCTGGCCATGCCGGGATGCCCTGTGGTGTTGAACAGCGTTGGCTGGCCATGAGTAGCGATGACGGTGCGCGCGCCTTTGAGCAGCAGCGTGCGTCCCGGAGCCTTCTCGGTCAGCGCCTCGACGACTCTCGGCCTGCTCAGTCCATGCCAGCCGGGGAAATTGCGCAGCAGGCGGTCCAGTTCGCCGGGATGAGGGGTCATGAGGCGTGGAAGCTTGCCGATTTTGTCCAAGACCTCGGGGTGCTGAGCGAGCATGGTCAGAGCATCCGCATCGACGACCGTCGGAGTCTTTGTCTGTCGGAGGACTTCGAGAACTTCCTTCTCATGATCAAAGCCAAGGCCTGGACCAACGGCGAGCGCGTCGAAGCGCATCTCCTCCAAGATGTCGCGATAGTCGTCCACCGGCTTCACCATCACCTCGGCGGGCACACGCGCGGCCATGAGCGGGTAAACATCCTCCTTCACCAGCAATGTGACCAATCCCGCTCCGGCACGCAGCGCTCCGCAGCAGGCGAGCTCTGCCGCACCGAGAAATCCGCGTGATCCGGCGATGATTCCGATACGACCGGCATCACCTTTGTGCATTTCATTGGCCCGGCGCGGCAGCCAGGAGCGCAAAAGGGCAGGGGTGAGTGCCTGCGCCGAGGCGTCGCCCTCACAGTCCGACAATTCGCGCAGCGGCACCAAGGCGATGCGCCCCACGAAATGATCTGCCTCGTCTTCGAGCAGTCCTCGTTTGATCTGCGCCACCACGGCGGTCACATCGGCCTCCACGGCATCTTCAAAGGCGCGGCCGTTGTCGCCATCGAGCCCGGAGGGAATATCCATCGCGATCGTCAGCGCATGCCGCTGGGTGCGCAGCGTGTTCATTTCCCGTGCGAGCGCCTGCAGCTCGGGCTTCATCGGCCCTTGGGCGCCGATGCCCAGCAGGCCATCGAGGCTTACAAGCGGTCCCGGCTCGAAGTCGAACGTCGTCGCATCCTCAATGATGCGCACATGGCTGCGGAGAAGCGCCAGATGCTTGCGCGGCAGTTCCTTCATCGCCGCAGGCTCGCAGCACAGCCTGGCGTGGATCTTCCAGCCGTCCACGGTGAGTTCGTGCGCAGCCACGAGCGCGTCGCCTGCATTGTTTCCTTTGCCAAGAAACAGCACCAGTGAACCGGGGCGTGGTGCGAACTGCCTCACCACGTTCGCGATGCCGCGTCCGGCTGCATCCATGAGCGCCGCCGCGCTTACACCGCGGGCGAACGCGGCTTCCTCGCATTGCTGCATCTGTCGGCAGGTGACGATCATGGTCTTTCAGCCGCGTGCAGCAGCAGTGTTTTGAGTTCGTGAGCGGACTGCAGGGTTTCCTGAGGTGACGCGGTGGCTGGGCGGGTGACAACTCGGGTGCCCTGAACCTTCGTCTCCACTCCATTGATCCGTGCCATCGTGTTGACGTCTGGTGCGCCAAGGACAAACAAATGCATCAAATGCTCACCATCATGGCGCATGCCTTCCTGCAAATGCTGCAGCGCTTCAGCCGTGTTGGGAATGACGGCAAAGCGCAGTCCGCGAGCCACGGATTCTCCTGTGACCTCATGAGCGATGCTCAGCAGTTCTGCGATGGCATTGGAGGTTCTGACAAATCGCAGAGGATCTCCGTCGTAAAGTGCCAGCGCCATCACAATCTCACGCGGCCGCGTTTTGCCGGTGAGTTCGGCGTCGATGTTTGACTGATCGTTGCCGAAGCGCATGCGCCGCACTGTGTAGCCCATGTTTTCCGCGCCCATTGTCGATTCGAGGTAACCCGGGATGCTCAGGTCGCGGTCGGGTTTGCTCAAAGCCTCACGCAAAACGTCCGCATGCCGCTGGATGCCATCGAGGCTGATCGGACGTCGCAGTGCCAGCGCATATTTGAACGAGCGGTCCGCCGCCTGATCCTTTTTATACTGCCAGATACCAAACGAGGCGATGCCCAGCAGGATCGTTCCGATCGGCAGCATGACGAGCGCGAAACGAATCCAGCGTCCAGAATCGGCGGCAGTTGGCGGGGCGTCAGTCATGGCTTCCAAGAAGCATTGCTTTAACCCGGGGACAAGCGCGTAACTGCTGGTTATGCGTCAGGAACCGTGTTTGGGTTCCAACTGAGCCAGCAATCCGGCCACCGAGTGTTGCAAGCTGGGAAGCCGCAGGTCCGGCCGGATGTCGGCGAGCGGTTGAAGCACGAAGTGGCGCAGGTGAAGCCGGGGATGGGGCAGGATGAGATCGGGATCGTCGCTGACGACCTCGTCTGCGTAGAGCAGATCGAGATCGAGCGTGCGTGGTGAGTTGCGCTCGCGCTTTTCCGGTCTGCCGAGCGCCTGTTCTACCGCCTTGAGGTGGGCGTGAAGCTCATGAGGCAGGCTGTCCGCTTCGACTTCGATCACCGTGTTCAAAAACGCCTGCGTGCCCGGCGCGCAATCGACCGGCTCCGTTTCATAAACCGGGGCGCTGGCACTGAGTCTGACTCCCGGGACGCGGGCAAGCAGCAGTTCGATCCCGCGCCGGATGTTTTCGGCGCGATCACCGAGATTCGAGCCGAGAGCGATTCCGAAACGCATGGGTGGCGATTATTTCAGTCCCAACACATCCTGCATGTTGTACAGGCCCGCGGGCTTGCCCACGAGCCAGCGGGCGGCGCGGACGGAACCGTTGGCGAAGGTGTCACGGCTGCTGGCCTTGTGCGTGAGTTCGACGCGCTCGCCCACATTGGCGAAGATAACGGTGTGATCACCCACGACGTCGCCGCCGCGGATGGCGTGGACGCCGATTTCCTTCGGAGTGCGGGCACCCACATCGCCGAAGCGGCCGTGGCGGCAGTCCTTGTCGTATTCGAGGCCGCGCACGTCGGCGAGGATTTCGACGAGCGTGCGTGCGGTGCCACTGGGCGAGTCCTTCTTCATGCGATGGTGCATTTCGACGACTTCGAGATCGAAATCGGGTCCGAGCAGTTCCGTGGCCTTGCGGGTGAGCCAGAACAGCGTGTTGACGCCGACGCTGTAGTTGGACGCGAAGACGATCGGCAGTGTCTTGGAAGCTTCGCGGATGGCGGTGAGCTGTTCGTTCGTGTGACCGGTGGTGCCGATGACCATGCTCTTGTTCTGCTTGAGGCACTCGCCGAGCAGTTCGTCGCAGAAGTGGTGCGAGGTGAAGTCGATCACGGTGTCGGCCTTGGCGAGGGCAGGGGAAAGGGCGTCACCCATGTCGATCGTGGAGGCGACGGTGACGTTCTGGGATTCGGCGGCGCGGATGATGGCCTGGCCCATGCGGCCTTTGCAGCCGGTGATGAGAAGTTTGAGGTCGGACATAGAATTGAACTGGCTGATAAACGGGGCGCCGGAGTTATGCAAGAGGTGGCTGGACGCTGTGAAGCGGGTCGTGCAGGAGGATCTCGTCGAAGGTGCTGTTCGGGGGGCGTTCCGCAGGCGGCCAGAACCGGCCGGCCCGGATGCGCTGCACGGCCTCGGCGGCGCAGTCGAGGGCGGATGCGATCAGCGCTTCATCAAAGCCTTTCCATTCTAGGATCTCGGTGTCCTGAATGCTCTTTGGCAGGGTGAAATAGGCCACGCTGCTGACATTCCGGCCACGCTGCTTCATGGCGGCGGCATAGAGAGGCAGTTGCAGGTCCAGCCACATGCCGCGTTTTCCTTCGGACAGATCAAAGCATCGCCACTCGTCTGCTTCGGCGAGCTTGGTGCGTGCGGTGATGATTTTGACATGGGCCTCATGCGGCTGGCGCGGTTTGTCGGATGTTTTGAAATCGACGATGCGCAGCGTGCCGTCGGTATGCTGCTCGACGCGGTCGATGCGGCCTGACAAACGAGCATCAGCGATCAGGAAGGGCGAGGCGTCGTCCTTGCCGCCAATTTGCAGTTCCGCATCGAGGCACTGCCAGCCCTTCTGGCGATTGGTGGCCTCAATCCCTGCCGCATGGCGCAGTCGTTGCAGGATGCTTTCCAATTGCAGGGTGATGAGCGGCGCAGGGCGCTGGCCATACTGTTTGTGCACGTAGTCGCGGGCGGCGGCTTCGAGGCAGTCGGCGATCTTTGCAGGATGCGTGCTCTCGCGCATCTCCGAGTCCTGGAAGAGTTGGTGAAACGCGTGATGGATGATCTGGCCGAACTCCGCGGCATCGAGTTCGCGTTTGCCGGTCTCGACCGCGTTCATGCCCTTGCCATGAGTGAGGTAAAAGCGGAAAGGACAGTTCAAATACTCACGCAGGCGCGAAGGTGAAATGGACTCGACGGGCTTCGAGATCCAGTCCGGCTTCAACGTCCACGCGAGCGAGCGCGGCGGTTCGGATTCGACCTGCTGATCTTCCTCCTTCGGAAACAGATGTGCCACGCGCTGAGGCAGGGCTTTGTCATCGCACAAAAACAAGAGGCGGGAGGGCCGCAGTGCATCGCCGTCCTCGCTCCACTGACCGCAGAGCAGTTGCAGGTGCCCACGCTCGCCGAGACGCTGATGCGAAAGTGCCGCGAGGATGAAGGCGTCACGGGCGAAGCGGGTGTTTTGACATGGCAGGTTCAGCGCCGCGCGCATGCCATCCGGCAGGAAGGGGTGGCTGATGAAAATGCCGGGCACATGCTCTTCATTGAGACCTGAGACGATCAGGTTGGGGGACCGCTCCCAGAGCAGTTCGAGCCAGCCCTGCAGCACGAGGTCGATGTCACCACGCGGTTCGGCCAGCCGGCTCTGCGCGAGGCATTCGAGCGAGAGCGCGAAGGCGTCCTCGGCCCGGGGCTTCAAACCGAAACGCCGGGCTTCCAGCTCAAGTTCTTCGGCGATGCGCAACCATTCGGTGGCCAGTTCCGTGCGTTCGCGATGGCCGGGCGCTTCAGGATTGAAGGTGCGCTCACCGAGCAGCTTGAGGATCAGCATGCGCGCGGCTTTGGCCGGCGAAAGGCGGCGCAGCGATTGCAAGAGTTCGAGCGTATTCTCAACGGCAGGCTGCAAAGCAGGATAGTCTGCAAGGGGAAGCTCCAACGCATGAGGAAGGGTGACCGGAAGATGGTCGCTGGTGAAATCATCGGTTTGGCGCAGCAGGGCGGCGGTGCTCTCATTCGCAGGGATGATGACGCTGCGAAATTCTTCAATGCGCAGCAGCGCTGCGAAGGCCTTCCATGATCCCGAACCGAGCAGCACGCGGAAGCAGTCGAGCACATGCCACAGGCCCTCGCGCTGCACCGGAATGCCGCCGGGTTCGAAACTACGGGTGTCTTCGAGCGTGAGCTTTTCAAGGATGAGGCTGCCGACCTCGGCGTCGCACACACCGAGAGCGGTGCGCCCGTGGGGAACGAGCTCGCGCATGAGACCGAGCGTCGTTGCCGCTTGGGCGGAAGGATCACGCGTGACGTGAATCTGCCGGTCCTGGATGGGCAGGCTGTTGCCGGCGTCTTCGCCCCAGTACTCAGTCAAAGGACGGCCGCAGGAGTCGAACGTGTGTTCCAGCGATGAAGGCGCATGCACGGCGATGATCACCTGCAAGCCGCGCTTCGCGCAGGCGGCAATCCATTCGTCGAGCAATGGAGGAAGGTCAGGCGATGCAAGGACGACGATGCGCTCCACCTCTTCCGGCAGCACCGGGGTGTGCGCGTGGCGGCGCTTGAGCATCTGCGCATCCGAGACGTTCGCGTGGGCAAGCTCTTCGAAATACGCGCGTTCAATCTTGGCGAGGTCGTGCCAGCGCGCGGCATCGCGTTGCACGGCGGGCAGGTTTGCAGTGGCGGCAAAGGTGAGTCCGCCGGTGCCAAGCAGCATCTTCAATTCCGCCAGCATGCGCGCGGTCTCAGCGTGCCAGCCCCAGCCGCGCTCGGCGGGCAGCTTGGGAAACAGCGCGGTGAGTGAGTCGATGGCAATGCGTTCCAGCGCACGCTGCCAGGCCATCTGCGATTGCAGCGGCGTGGCGGCTTCGAAGCGTCGTGATTGTGGCAGAAGAGCCTGCTCAGGCAGCCAGAGATGCGGCACGATGGCGGCGGTGCCTGTCTGGTTTGCCGCCTGAGCCAGCGCTTCACGCAGACGTCGGCCGGCTTCGCCGTTCGGCACCAGAAGCAGCGAACGGCTGAGGTCGAGCGCACGGGTTGAATCCCAGCCGCGGCAGAGAAACTCCACCGCTCTGTCGAGGACGGGGGAATCCCAGCTCCAGAACAGCCGCTGGACGTTCGAGCTCATGCGCGTTCGAGCTGATGCAGGATGGCGTCCACGATCTGTTCCGGCGTTTGGTCAATCGAGATGCGGATGACGTCGGGCGTGGGCTCCAGCGTGGCGAGCTGGCTTGCGAGCAGGCTCGGCGGCATGAAGTGGCCTTTGCGTGCCGCCAGGCGGGAGGCGATGAGTTCTTGCGTGCCGTCGAGCAAAACGAAACGCAGCGTCTCCGGATTGTCGTGGGCGCGCAGCTTGTCGCGATAGATGGGCTTGAGGGCGGAGCAGGCGAGCACATAGACGGGCGTGGCGTGGCGCATGTCTTCGATGCGCTGGCGCAGCACGGCATACCAGGGCCAGCGGTCATCGTCGTTCAGCGGCGTGCCGGAGGACATCTTGGTCTTGTTCGCGGGCGGATGAAAGTCGTCACCGTCCTCGAAGACTCCGTCGAGTTTCGCGGCAAGCAGACTGCCGACGACGGACTTTCCGCAGCCGGAGACGCCCATGACGATGATGGTTTTCAAATCGGGATTCAGCATGAGGGAAGGGGATGGTGGTGAGGCTTGACCGTGGGGCATGCCACGCTGAGGATGCGCGCCAAAGCCATGAAACACCCGACTTTGACCGCTCTCCTGGTGCTCGGCACCGCCTTTGCCGCCGCTGAAGACAAACCCGCAGCCGCACCGGAGGCTCCGAAGGAGTTCGTGCTCTTCAACGGCAAATCGCTCGACGACTGGGAGTCCGTGGACGTCGGCGGCAGCGGCGTGGTGGAAATGGAAGGCGGGTTGATGATCATCAATCAGGGCGAGAATGTGAGCGGTGCCATTTACAAGAAAGCGGACACACTGCCAACGACCAACTACGAGATCACGCTGGAAGCCAAGCGGCTGCAAGGGGTGGACTTCTTCGTGGGGCTGACCTTTCCCGTGGGCGATCTCAAACACTGCGCCACGCTGATCTGCGGCGGCTGGGGCGGCAGCGTGACGGGCATCTCCTCCATCGACGGCTTCGACGCCAGCGACAACAACACCTCCAGCTACCAGCGCTACAAGGACGACGAATGGTATGCGATCAAGCTGCGTGTGACGCCCACGAACCTCAGCGTGTGGCTCGGTGACAAGCAGATCATTGACGAGGACATCGAGGGCAAGAAGATCAGCGTACGTCCCGGTCCTATGGAGAGCTATCTGCCGCTCTCGCTCACCACGTTCAACACCACCTCGGCGATTCGGAACGTGAAGCTCACGCCGGTCACGGAGAAGAAGTGATGCGTTCCATGGTCACGATGCGAGTGCTGGCCGTCGTGGCCTGCAGCAACCTGATGGCCTGCACTTCGGTGCTGCGCACGCAGGTGCACCGCACGGAGACGGTGCTGACTGATCGCGAGAAGCGCCATATGGCCGGCCTGCTGGATGATCTGGCCGCAGGCTGGGATGGCATGCAGCATGGAAGGATCGCCGAACGGCGTAAGGCGCAGGACCGGTATGAGCAGGCGCTTGCCACCTTTCTACGGGAATGGGATGACCATCAGAGCCCGCATTACTGGCAGACGGGCACCGTGTTTGCCTCGAAGAAACGCTCATTCCAGATCGAGTTCGATCTCCGGACCAATCCAACCCGCGAGGTGCCGCCTTCGGAGATCGACCAGCTCATTCTTCCGGCGCGCATGAAGCCGCGCGTGGCCGACACGCTCGCTCAGCGGCCCGGCATTGGCATTCCGCTCGTCGGCCACGTTCGCAACACCAGCCAGACGAGACAAAAGGAACCCTTCCTCCCGCCGAACGGTGGCAATCTCACGCTCACCGCCGTGATGGAACTGGAGAAAGACACGGACAGTTCGAGTCCGAGACGCTGCCGTCTTCATCTGCTCAATGCCTTGAATGTGGACACCGTGAAGGTGCAGGGGGATGAACGGCAGCTTGCCGCGAACTTCACCGCCTCCAAGCAGCTCGCGCTGTCGAAGAAATCGCTGGGTCTGTTCTCCTGGCTGGGTCTGCTCTTCCCGGAACGCACCCTGGCCGACTGTCAGCTTTACACGATGGATGTGTATGACCCAAAGCGCATACCGGTGGTTTTTGTTCATGGCCTCATGTCGGATCCCCACATCTGGCTGAACGCCATCAATGCCATCAACACAGATCCCGAGCTGCGAGCCGCCTACCAGCCTTGGTACTTCCTGTATCCTACCGCCATTGGCATTCCGCAGTCTTCTGAGAAGCTGCGCGAATCGCTGCGTGAGGCGCGGGAGTTCTTCGACCCTGAGCGCGACGATCCAGGAATGAAAAAAATGGTGTTGGTGGGACACAGCATGGGCGGGCTGCTCAGCCGCATGCAGGTCATCGATCCGGGCGACAAACTGTGGAATGCACTGCTGAGAAGGCCGCCGCAGGAACTGGAGGTCTCCGACAGCGTCCGGCAGCGGCTGACTAACAATCTGATGTTCAAGCCGCAGCCGGAGATTCAGCGTCTGGTGTTCATTGCCACGCCACACCGCGGAAGTGCTGTCGCAAGCACTGGTATCGTCCGCCGTCTCACTTCGCTGATCCGCCTGCCGCTGGACACGCTGATGTTGTCCCAGCAGATTCTCGCCGGCAATTCCGACGCTCTCTCGCCACAGATTCGCGACTGGGGCGTGTTTGGTCTGCTCAGCATTGGCATGCTGTCCGACAAACACCCCTACTACCAGGGATTGAACGCAGTGCCGATTCCGGTGACGCATCACTCCATCATCGGCGACCTCGGCAAAAACAACACTCCTGCCAGCACGGACGGCGTGGTGCCTTATCAAAGCTCGCATCTCGACAGTGCAGCATCCGAGCGCATCGTGCCCTACTGGCACGGTTGTGTGGAGCGTCCCGAAGTGGTGCAGGAGGTCGTGAGAGTGCTGCGTGAGCATCTTCGTGAGAATGGATTGCCCCGGAAGCAGCGTTCTTGAGGTACCAACCTCATGCACTTCCGACCCCTGGCTCTTGGCGCTCTGTTCTCCTCGCTCTTCGTCCTCCATGCGGCGGCTGAGCTGCCCTTCACGCAGGTGCCTGCGGAATTCGCCGGTCAGTTGTCACCCGGGAAATCGCCCTTGGTTTTTAATGATGGCCGCAAGGTGACGAGTGCGGACGATTGGAACAAGCGCCGCACGGAAATCCTCGCCGACTGGCATGCGATCATGGGCGCATGGCCGAAGCTCCTCGAAACGCCGAAGATCGAGATCCTGGAGACAACGACACGCGACGGCGGCATCGCGCAGCGGAAGGTGCGCGTCGAGATCGCGCCGGGACAAACAGGAGACGGCTATCTGCTGCTGCCTGCGGCAGAAGGGAAGCGTCCCGCCGTGTTCGTGCCCTACTACGATCCCGAAACGAGCGCTGGATTGAGTGAAAAGCCACTGCGTGACTTTGCGTGGCAGCTCGCGCGGCGTGGTTTCGTCACGCTGTCGATCGGCTCGCCCGGCGGCGATGCGCGCAAGCCGGTCTTGTGCGACGGCGCAAAGTGTCAGCCACTCTCGTATCTCGGTTACATCAGCGCGAACATGTGGCAGGCGCTCGCCTCGCTGCCGGAGGTGGATTCCACGCGCATCGGCATCGTTGGGCACTCGTATGGCGGCAAGTGGTCGCTCTTCGGCTCCTGCCTGTGGGACAAGTATGCCTGTGCCGTGTGGAGCGATCCCGGCATCGTCTTTGATGAAACGCGCGGCAGCATCAACTACCAGGAGCCGTGGTATCTCGGGCTCGATCCTGCGATCACCCGCAAGCCTGGTCTCGTCAGCGCCGAAAGCCCGCGCACTGGCGCTTACAAGACCCTCATCGAGCAAGGACACAACCTGCAGGAACTTCACGCGCTCATGGCTCCGCGTCCCTTCCTCGTCTCCGGCGGCGCGGAAGATCCGCCGAAGCGCTGGGCCGCACTCAATCACGCCATCGCCGTGAACCTGCTCCTCGGCTGCAAAGAACGGGTCGCGATGACAAACCGCGAGAAGCACGAGCCGAACGAGGAGTCGAACGAGCAGATCTACCGCTTCTTCGAGTACTGGCTCAAGCCGTGAGGGCCTACAGCCTCCGCAGCCCGTCCTCCGTCATCGGCGTCGGGATCGCTTCGTCGATGGCGTCGATGCGGGCGAGTGTCTCGGCGCTGAGGACGAGATCGGCGGCGGCGAGGCTCTCTTCAAGCTGGGCGACGGTGGTGGCACCGACGATGGTGGAGGCGACGAAGTCGTGCTGCTTGCTCCACGCCAGCGCGAGCGCGGTGACGCTCACGCCGAGGTCGGCGGCGATGACTTGCAGGAGCGCCGTGGTCTCCAGGCTGCGCTCGTTGACGAAGCGTGCAGCCATGCGTTTCTGGCGCGGGCCGCCGTTTTGGATGTAATCGGTGAAGCGCGCGCCTTTCGGCAGGGCGCCGCCGTTGTACTTGCCACAGAGCACGCCGCCGCCGAGCGGGGAGTAGGGCAGGAGGCTCACGTTTTCCTTGCGGCAGACCTGCGCGAGCTCGCTCTCGCAGCGGCGGTTGATGAGGGAGAAGTTGTTCTGCACCGAGGCCATGCGGGCGAGGCCGTGCTTCTCCGCCTCCCAGAGGTTTTTCATCACGCCCCAGCAGGTCTCATTGCTGCCGCCCCAGGCGCGGATCTTGCCCTGCTCGATGAGCATCGTCAAAGCCGTGAGCGTCTCCTCCTGCTCCATGCCGTGGTCCGGCCAGTGTGTTTGATACAGGTCGATGTAGTCGGTCTGCAAGCGGCGCAGGCTGTCCTCGCAGGCCTGGAAGATCTGGCGGCGGTCCAGCGCGGTGAAGCCCCCGCGGATCGGCGGCCGGAACCAGCCGTGGCCGGGGCCGGTGACCTTGCTGGCGATGATGATCTCGCCGCGCGTGCGGCCCTTGAGCCATTTGCCCACGATCTGCTCCGTCACGCCAAACAGCTCCGCGCTCGGCGGCACCGGATACATCTCCGCCGTGTCAAAGAAGTCGATCCCCGCGTCGATCGCACGGTCCATGATGGCAAAGGACGTCTTCTCATCGGCCTGCAGACCGAAGGTCATGGTTCCCATGCAGATATCAGTGACGACGATGCCGGAGCGGCCGAGGCGGTTGCGTTTCATGCGCGGATGCTAGAACAGTCGGCGCAGTGGGCAAATAAGAATACGATTGGCGGATTCCTTGCTTGTCTCAAAGCATTGAGTTTCGTAAATGCCATCCTGCATGGCTCAAGAACATTCTCCTGCTCCCGAGTCCCCGAATTCGCCGCCGCCCCGCACTACCGGGGGCAACTGGCGCTGGGAGCCGCCGACGGCGGAGGAACTCCAGGCGCTGATGCCAGGTTACACGATTGAAAAGATCCTCGGCCGTGGTGGCATGGGCGCGGTATATCGTGGCGTGCAGATCAATCTCGACCGTCCTGTGGCGATCAAGATCCTCCCGCCTGGCGTGGAAAAGGAGGACCCCAGCTTCGCCGAGCGCTTCAAGAGCGAAGCCCGGTTGATGGCCAAGCTCAATCATCCCGCCGTCGTGGCCGTTTACGATTTCGGCACCACGCTGGGTGGTCAGCTCTACTTTGCCATGGAGTATGTCGATGGCAGTGATGTCTCCCACATGCTCTCCGCGCAGGGAAAACTGCCGCCGGAGCACGCGCTGGCCATCACCGCCCATGTGTGCGATGCGCTCGCTGCCGCGCATGAGCTGGGCATCGTCCATCGCGACATCAAGCCGGCCAACGTGCTGATCAACATGAAGGGTCAGGTGAAGGTCGCCGATTTCGGCCTGGCGAAGGTGGAGGAGCCCGGCACGCATGGCCTCACCAAGACGGGTTACGCCATGGGCACGCCGGACTACGTCTCGCCGGAGGCCCTCATGCTGGGAGGCGCCATCGATGGACGCGCGGACATCTACGCCGTTGGCGTCATGCTGTATCAAATGCTCACCGGCCAGATTCCGCGCGGCGCATGGCAGCCCGCCAGCGTGGTCGCGCCGGGCGTGGACCGTCGCTTCGACGCGATCATCACGAAGGCCATGCAGTATGACCGCGAGCATCGTCATCGCGACGCGATGGAGTTGCGGCGTGAACTGGATGTGATCCTCACGGTGCCGATCGTGCTCCATGACGCGCCTGCCCGGCCTGTGGTTCCTGAGAGCCAGGTGGCAAAGGTGCCCGGCCCGCGCAGCGCCGCGCAGAAGCCCGTCGGTAAAGGGCCGCAGCAGCGCACGACAGACCGTCCCACCCATGCCGCGGCGGGTGTTCCTCCGTCGAAGTCCAAAGCCCCGCTGTTCCTTGGCATCGGTGCCGTGGCCGCCGTCGGCATCGGCGTGTTTGCGATGCTCGGCGGTGGCAAGCAGCATGCCCCCACGGCATCCGCGTCCGCCGCGAGCGTGGCGACCGCTCCGCCTGCGACGGCACCCAGCACCCCACCCAAGAAGAAAAGCTCCACAGCTTCCGCGCCCAAGCCCATGCCGACGCTGGAGCGTGTTCCGCCCGGCGAGTGGGTGAAGGTCATCAACCGGGCCGAAGACCTGCCGGACGAGCTCCGCGCCCAAGGCGTCACCTTCAAGGACGGCTGGATCATTCCTTCGCGGCCCTGCATGTGGGTCGTGCAACCCAAGAAAAGTTGGAAGTCCATGAGCGTGCGCTTCCGCACCAAGGTCGTCGGCAATCGCATGGCCATCCCGATCATCCGCCACCACCCATCGCCGACGGACGAGGGCCGCGGGTACCGCTTCGACATCTCCCCCACCTCCATGCAGCTACGCTTTGTGGACGCCGCGACGGGCAGCATGGTGTCCCCGCCCCCCTATCCTCCGCCCCTGCCGTCCATGCCGGAAGGCTCCGAGCATTTCGTGGAGTTTGGGGGGCTCAATATCATGTTTGTCGGCCGTCTGGATGGCCTGTTCATGACCCGAGAGTTCAAAGACGCAGCAGGCACCTCAGGGGCCCTCTCCATCCTCCTGCAGGCACCCGTGCGTGACGTGGAAGTGGCGGACCTGCCCCTCCATCCCTCGAAAGTCCTGGAATTCCTCGGCATCAACGGCAGGGGCGAAGATACCCGCCCACCCGGTGCCTCTTCAGCCCCCGGGGCATCAGCGCCCGCCGCGCCTGCGAAAAAAGCCGCCTCCCCGCCTCCCCAGAAATCGCCCGGCACACCCGCCGTTGCGGGGGAAGCACCCTTCATCCCGGCCTCCGTGGCATCCTTGCTTCCAGGGCAGGCACCCCCGCCTGGCCATTGGGTGAAGGCGATTGCCAATGCCAAGGAACTGCCGGACGCGCTGCGAGTGCAGGGCGTCACGTTCAAAGACGGCTGGATCGTCCCCTCGCGCCCCGTGGTTTGGGGCATCATCCCCCCCACCGGATGGAAGGCCATGGGCGTGCGCTTCCGCACCCGCGTGGCAGGCGGCCGCGTGTCCGCCCCGCTGCTGCGCCGCCACGGAACCGTGGAGGCCGAGGGAAAGGCCTACCGCTTCGACATCACCCCCGCCGCCGCCCAGATCCAGTGGGTGGACCCGGACATCGCCCAGCCCGAGTCGCTTTTGCGCTACACATCGCCCATGCCGCCCCTGCGAGACGGCTCCGAGCATGCCATCGAGTTCGCGGTGTCAGGTGACTTGTGGGTTGGGCGGATGGACGAGGTCTTTCTGGCACAGAATCTCGAGCGCAAGATTGCCTCGGGTGGCGTCGCCATCCTGCTCCACTCCCCGGTGTGCGACGTTGAGGTCATCAATTTCAATATCTTCAACCAGGACACGGCAAGGCAGATCCTCGGGGTGAACAACGCCGGGGAGGATCTGCGCGCAGCTGGCGCTCCGGCAGCGGGTTCTGCGAAGTGAAACGGGCAGGAGTGTCCGCCTAGGACGTCGAGCCGCAGAGCTTCACCGCCATCGTGCCTGCGGCTCTCAGCGGCGATCTGACCGTGAGCCTGGGGACGAAGATCATCGGCAGGCTGTCCTCGCTGACGCTGGCCCTTCGGCAGGGAGGCTCGGCTGTCCGCCCCCTCTGTCTCAGGCGCCGTAAGGCGGCGCCTGGCGGGCGTTTGCCCTGATCACTCGTGACACGAGGGGTCTCTGTGCGAGCGACGAGGAGTGAGGGAATTGAGGATAAGTGGAGCGCACGCGTCCCGCGTCCTCGCGGGAAACCGGCCCCGGAGCGTCATTCATGGCGCGTGCTCTCGAGTTGCGAAAGGACGCCAGAAGACGCAATTCGGCGGGACGCCGAAGCGGGCACGCGTGCGCTCCATCGAAGCACGAGCCTCGTGGTGCCGTTCAGCGACGGCGAGGCGGGATTCCGAATTACGAGAAGTCGAACCAGTCGAAGATGGCGGAGAGGTCGATGTCGGGCCACTCAAGCCAGGAGAGGTCAATATCGGGCAGCGCAAAGGTGCCGCCCTTGGCGAGGTCGGTCAGGAGCTCTGTCTTCATGGCGACGTAGTCGCAGGCCTCGCCGGCGGCTTCGTGGATGGCGGCAAAGTCTTGCGGGGAGGAGAAGAAGCAGTAGGCCCAGCAAACGATGTCAACCGGGTAGCCGCAGATGTCAGCGGCACGCCGGATGTCGTCCGGGGCGTAGTAGCGGCGCTTGCCGTGGGTTTGGACCAGCTGCTGGCCGACTTTGCCGATGAAGGCTTTCTTGTCTTCGGGGCGGAGGTGGCAGGCGGGCATGGGCGGGGAGGCGGGCTAGCGTCGGTTTTTGTCGTTGAAGCTGGCGACGACGCGAGCGGCTTCGCGGTTTTCGGCCTTCGCTTTGAGATCCTGGCGCTGGTCGCCGTGGGTTTTGCCTTTGCCGACGCCGATTTCGATTTTGATGCGGGGGCCTTTCCAGTAGGCGCGCAGGACGGGGAGGGCGAGGCCCTTCTGCTGCGTCTGGGCGAGGAGCTTCATGATTTCGTTCTTATGCAGCAGAAGCCGGCGGGAACGGCGCGGCTCGTGGGTGGTGTGGCTGGCCTTGTCGTACTGCTGGATGTCGCAGCCGTAGAGCCAGACCTGGCCGCGCTCGACGCGGGCGAAGGCGTCGGAGATGTTGAGCTTGCCGAGCCGGATGGATTTGACCTCGGTGCCGCGGAGTTCGACCCCGGCCTCGTATTTTTCGAGGATGTGGTAGTCGCGCGGTGCTTTGCGGTTCGTGGCGATCTCGGTGGTGCGGATCGTGGCTGTGGGGTCGCGGCTCACGGCGGCGGTGCGCAAGTCTTGGGCTGCCTCGGGGAAGGCTCAAAAAAGAGGCTCCATGTGACCGGCGGACACATGGAGCCTGAAAGGAAGAGGGCTGTGGCCGGCCGGATCAGGCTCCGCCGACGGTTTCGAGGGTGATCTTGCCCTGAATGATTTCGAGGAGGGCGAGGTCGGCCTCACGCAGGCCGGGACGGCGCTCAACGAGGACTGCGTGACCAGCGGCGATCTGACGGACTCGCTTGGAGACCATGTTGATCAGGATGGGGGGATCTTTGATGATTTGCGCGGCTTGTTCGACGAGGTCAGCTCTCATGATGAAGAATTGGGGCTGGGATTGGGGGCGCAGAGAATAAGAGGAGTGGCGAGGGGTGCAACTGTTATGTTCCTGCATTTCCCCTTGCGAAACCGGGGGGGGTACTGTCTCATCGGCGCTCGATTTTGACTCATGAAGAAAGCGCTCATCACCGGCATCACAGGACAGGACGGCTCGTATCTCACGGAACTGCTGCTCGAAAAGGGCTATGAAGTGCACGGGATCATTCGCCGGGCGTCGAGCTTCAACACGGGCCGCCTGGAGCATCTGTTCCAGCCGGATTCGCACCTGCCTTCGGACAAGCTGCATTTGCATTACGGCGACCTGATGGACTCGGTGGCGCTGGTGAAGCTGCTCTACGATCTGAAGCCGGATGAGGTGTACAACCTGGGTGCGCAGAGCCATGTGCGGGTGTCTTTTGACGTCCCGGAGAGCACGGGGGACATCGTGGGCCTGGGCACGCAGCGAATTCTGGAGGCGATCCGCGAGACGGGTCTGGTGGGCAAGGTGCGCTTCTACCAGGCGAGTTCGTCGGAGATGTTTGGCAAGGTGCAGGCGGTGCCGCAGATTGAAACGACGCCGTTCTGGCCGCGCTCCCCCTACGCCTGCGCCAAGGTGTATGGTCACTGGCTGACGGTGAACTATCGCGAGAGCTACGGGCTGCATGCGAGCAGCGGGATTCTTTTCAACCACGAGTCACCACGCCGCGGCGAGACCTTCGTAACACGCAAAATCACCCGCGCGGCGACACGCATCAAGGTGGGCCTGCAGGACAAGCTTTTCCTCGGCAACATGGACGCGAAGCGTGACTGGGGCTACGCGAAGGACTATGTGGAGATGATGTGGATGATGCTCCAGCAGGACGAGCCGGATGATTATGTGATCGCGACGAACGAGACGCACAGCGTGAAAGAGTTCGTGATGGAGACGTTCGGCGCGCTGGGTCTGGACTGGGAGAAGCACGTGAAGTACGACGCGCGCTACGAGCGCCCGGCGGAGGTGGACCTGCTCATCGGTGATCCGGCGAAGGCGCGGAAGAAGCTGGGCTGGGAGCCGAAAGTGAAGTTCAAGGAACTGGTGAAGATCATGGTGGAGGCGGACCTGAAACTGGCGCAGCACGAACTCGCGGTGAAGAACGCGACGGCGGCAGCGTAAGACTCTGCCAACTCCAACCTCACGCACGCATACATGAAGAAGATCGGGATCGGCATCATCGGCGGCGGCCTCATGGGCCGGGAAATGGCGAGTGCGTTCGCACGCTGGTGCGCGCTGATGGATGTTGCGGTTCAACCTGAGCTGGTGGCCGTGGCGGATTTGGTGGAAGACGTGAGGAACTGGTTCCTGCGGATTCCTTCATGCACCCAGATCACCGGCGATTATCACGAGCTGCTGGCGAATCCTGCGGTGGACGTGGTCTATGTGGCTGTGCCGCACAACCTGCACGAGAAGATCTACTGCGACGTGCTGGCAGCGGGGAAGGACTTGTTTGCCGAGAAGCCGTTTGGTATCGACCTGTCTTCGGCGAAGCGGATTTCCGATGCGGTGTCGGCTTCGGGACGCTTTGTGCGCTGCAGTTCGGAGTTTCCCTTCCTGCCTGGAGCTCAACGAGTCATGCAGCATGTGAGGGAGGGCAGATTGGGACGCGTGCTAGAAGTTGTTTCCGGATTCCATCACAGCAGTGATCTTGACGCGACGAAGGCGGCGAACTGGAAGCGGAAGTCGGCGACCTGCGGAGATATCGGTGTGTTGGGGGATCTGGGCATGCACGCCTGTCATATCCCGCTGCGTTTGGGATGGCGTCCCCAGCGTATGTTTGCACAGCTTCAGAAGGGCTACCCCCAGCGGCCAGATGGCAGGGGAGGCATGGCGGAGTGCGACACTTGGGACAACGCCCTGTTGAGCTGCTGGACGCGTATCGGCGAGCACGATGTGCCGCTGCGCCTTGAGATGAAGCGCATGGCACCGGGAGAGACCAACACGTGGTTTATCGAGGTGCTCGGCACCGAGGGAGGTGTGCGTTTCAGCACGAAGGAGCCCAAGACGCTGTGGATCTTCGAGAATGGCAAGGAGCAGTTCTGGAAGAAGACAGATCTCGGCTTCGGCATGCCGTTCAAGACGGTCACCGGCGGGATTTTTGAGCCCGGCTTTCCGGACATGATTCAGCAGATGTGGGCGGCCTACTTGATGGAACGTGAGGGCCTGCTGGCAGGAAGGTGCGGCTGCGCCACAGTGGAGGAGGCGGTGGAGACCCAAGAGATCTTTGCCGCCGCGCTCGAGTCACACAAGTTGGGGATCGTGAAGGAACTTTGAGCCGCGCTGCTCAATTGCTAGGTCTGCTTCCCGCTGTCACCCGTTGAGATGATCTGTGGGTAGTCTGCGAGTTGAAGCAGCGGGATGCCGTAGCGGGCGGCGATGGCATCCGCCTCGGACTCAGGGTAGTCGTCACGGAAATACACTTCTTTGACGCCATAGGCGCAGAGCATCTGCATGCAACTGGTGCAGGGCTTTGTGGTGCAGGCGACGAGTCGGACGTTTCCACGTGTGAACAGGCTGCATAGGTTCACTTCGGCATGCAGCATGTATTTACGTCGTGCATCCCGGTCAGCCCAGAAATCTGGATCAGCGTTATAGCCTGGGGCGAGTCCGTTGTAGGCCGTCCCGATCACCCGGTTGTCCATATCAATAGCGACTGCCCCGACTTTGCGAAACGGATCCTCGGAACGTAGGCTGGCAACATGTGCAAGAGCCATGGCATACTCGGGAATGGTAAGTCGCGAGTTCGTTGATGGATGAATGTCATCTGGCATCAGAGCACATGAGCTCTGAGTCCTGCCACGTCAAGGAACGGGGACAAGGTTTCGTCGCAGATCCAATAAAATCAATTGAACATGTTTTAATGAACAGTTATTAAGGGCCTTTGACGAATTGTTGAACATCATGGCCGCCTCAAACTCAAGACAGGATCCGATCCTGAGACTTTTTAGCAGACTACGCAACCTCATAACGGCAGTGCCTGTCACAGATGCTCCCCGTAGGCCATGGGATAGCGCATCATCGCGGGAGATTCAGCTGGAGCTGGACTTTGGATTGCCAGATCACGTCGGCGAAAAAAGAGGTCCGACTTTTGTTTTTCTTAAGGAGGGGAAATGTCGGTTTTTTGACGAAAGTCGGCAGACATTTGAAAATCAAAGCACGAGTGTGTCAAAAGCGGGATAATTTTGATATGGACAAAGGCTGGGAAAATTGCTTGTATCATGGTTAATTCTCGTCCCAACCTCTCCCGTCATGCTGATTAACTACTCCCGATTCGTTTCCATCAGTTCTACTTTCTTGGTTACCGCTGTGACCGTCGCTTGTATGGTTCCTAAAGTTGCGGTGGCCCAATTTGGTGTTTCTCCTTCGCAGACCAGCAACTTTTTCAACGATTTTCGCAATCGCACTAGCCAGATGAAAAAGACTGCGCAGGCCGCGCGCAGTGGTGACGTTGTATATGATTATGAGAAAGGGGCTTATGTGAGCCAAGAGGACCAAGAGGGTTTCCAAAGTCTCCAGCAGTTGTTGCGTTCTGATCGTGAGATTTCCCAGCCGTCTGTGAGAAGTGGCAGTTCAGCTTTTGCTGCTCGCTCTGTTGGGGACTACACCAGTTACTCTGGACAATATTCTCAGGCGTTGAGTTACTTTGCGCCAACCTACACATCGGACCCATTTCTCTCTGGCAAGCGCAATTTGATGCTGGGACCTGTTAATATTGGATTGGGGCTCTACCAAGGATTTGAGTACAATAGTAACGTGAGGCGGTCTCCTATCGCAGTCTCAGACTTCATCAGCAGCACTTTGCTCAATGTTAGTGCCAACTATCGCCTCACAAGGAATAACGTGCTGAGTCTTACAGCCGGCATTGGAGTGGACCACTATTTTAACCATCCGGAGTTGGCTGCTTATGGCAACGGCAACTACTTGCTTAACATTCTTCCAGGAAGCACGTTGGCATTTGATATCAAGGCAGGTCCTGTATATATTACTATTTACGACCGTATTTCAGTTCGTCCCGCCACAAATAATGCGTTCGTTGGAGCGGCAAACAACAACAGTTTTGGTGTGTTTAACAATGATGCCGGCATCGCGGCGAACTGGCAGATCAACTCTTCATGGGCGCTTGCTCTGAACTACACTAACACGTATTCAAAGGCATTGGGGCAAAACAATGGGCAATTCAATCGCACCATGAATTCGCTGCATGCTTCACTTACTTACAGTCCAGCAGCAACATGGATTCTGGGCACGGAAGGTGGGGTATCCATTTTGAGTTATGATCAGCCGACATTGAATGACGCCACTATGTTCAACTGGGGACTTTTTGTCAGTGTGCCGCTAGGTAAGTCCACGATTGTTAAGCTTTCAGGTGGTCTGCAGGTTTTCGACTTTAAATCTCCGACCGTTTTTGCTCCGATTGGCCCAGGGGATAATTCAGACCTCAATAGTTACTATTATAACTTTAGCATTACAAACCAACTCAATGCTCGCTTCAGTCATACGCTTACCGTGGGTCACGAGTCGGCCATCAATCTGGCTTCGAATTTTGTGACCTCAGACTTCGTCAATTATGGTCTTTCGATGATTGCTTGGAAAGGCGGGCGTTTTTCACTCTCAGGCTACTTCGAACGTTCCCAACCTTCTTTTGTCAACTTGGCGTTCCCCGGAACTGGTACGAATCTCACGCAATTTGGCATCGATTTCTACTACACCCACCAGTTGACTTCAAAGCTTCGTATGGGGGCGGGTTACCACTTTGGTCGTGCTGATTACGCAACTATCGCTGGGCGAGATAATGACCAGCATGGGTTTTCATTTGATTTGAACTATACGCTCTCGCCCAAAGCGGGTATCAACCTTGGTTATAGGTACTTCCTGACTGATACCAGAGCAGCTGTCGCAGATTCTGCGCAATCACGGGTGATTCTAGGCTTCAACTATAATTTCTAACGGAAGGTTGCGGGATAGGTCTTATCTTGAGTGCTGAAGGAAGCGATTGAACAACGTCAGGTCATCTCGTCTCAAATGACGTGATACACTCAATTTCATTTATGATAAAAAGAAACCTATTTTTGTCCCTTGCGGTTACACTAGCCTTCCAAGGGATTCCCAAGGCTCAGGATCCAGGCTTTCGGGTTCCTGAGCCATCACGTGCTGTCAGGCAGGCTGCAGCAACTCCAACTGGCTCGGTGAATGCAGGAGCTGCGGTGTTGACCTCAATGGATGTGTTGGACAATAACCGGCCCATATCGGCTGGCGACACCATCAGTATTCGTATTTTGGAGGATCGACGTGAAGCCCTGCAGCAAACGGTGGCGGTGACAGGAGAGGTGCAAGCACCGTATGTGGGTTTGGTGAATGCCAGAGGAAAAACTTGTCGGGATCTGGCGTTCACAATTAAACGTGAGTTGGAGAAAAACTTCTTCAAGCACGCGACTGTAGTAATCGCAATCGACACGCTCAATCCGGCGGATCAAATTCGAGAGAGAGAGGTGGATCTCGAGTTTTATGTAATGTTTGGCATCGTGGTGAGGCAGGGGAAATACGATCTTCCCTCCAACGAGGACATTTCCATCAGTCAAGCCATCCTCCGGGCAGGGGGGTTTGCCCAGTTTGCCAATAAGGAAAAGGTAAAAATTATTCGTAAAACGCCTCAGGGTAACAAAACCATTCTGGTCAATGTCGATGGAATCATGCGGCAGGGGGATTTGGAGAGAGACATTTTTATCAGGAAAGATGATGTCATTATTGTGGAAGAGAAGACCGTGAATTTTTGACAGTTGTTCATGAGCCTCTTCCGATGGCCTCAAAACGAGGCCAACTAATTGTATGTCGTAGAAAACTAAAATCGAACACGTGGATCGACGGATAAATCCAATGGCATAACTGCCGTTTTGGGTGAATTTATGAGTTCGAAATTTACCTCGGAAGGCACCACCCAGTTAGGGACTCTCGGTGATACGTTGGTATCTTGGATCCCCCACCCCCAATCATGGAACAGAATCTCAATCTTCCTGGACAGGCGCAATCAAGCACCCTGAGCCGTATTCATGAGGCTTCGGCCAAATTTCAACGCTATAAGATATTGTTGCGTCGTCGTTGGTGGTTCTTACTGCTGACCGCGAGCATTGGTGTGTGTGTTCAGGCTTTGCGTATCACTGGGCGTCCTCAGGAGTTCCGTTCTCTCGCCAAACTTGTGGCGGGGGGGCAGATGGTCTTCAATGACAGCGTCACATGGCGTGAGCAGCAGGCGGACTTCTATGGAACCATTATCGAGACCGTTGAAAGCGCCGAGATGAAGCGGCGTGCGCTAGAGCGCGTTAGGGCCTTGAATCCTGATGTGAAGGATTCTGATGTGGAAATTCGTGTCGCTCAGACCAAGGGGTCGGCCATTTTCAATATTCTTGCGACGGGTTCAGAGCCCAAATACACCAAGATCTTTCTGGACTCCCTGCTCGATGAATTCATTGCTTTCCGGCAAAGCATTCGTGAGCAGGCGCAAGGCAAGGTCCTTCAGCAGTTCCTTCAGGAGGTGGTGACAAAGCAAAAGGTGATGGAGGAAAGCTTGGATCGCCTCACCAAGTTTAGGATGGCCAACAATATCATCACGATTACCAATGGTAATAATGCGGCGGCCACCTTTCTAAACAACCTGCAAGCCCAACGTGAGAGTCAGCGCACAACGCTTGAGGAGTTGAAATTGGCGATCGCCAATGTGAATGCAGCGATGGAGGCACGGGAACGAATGCTCAGCACAGGGGCTTCTCCAACGCCGGCGGGTAGTAAAGCGATGGATTCGACACAGCCATCCAGTGTTAAGTCGGAAACTTCCCCTGGAAATCGCGGTATGACGATGGCAGAACAAGATTATCTGCGCACCAAGTCGAAGATCACTGAATTGACGACCAAGCTCAATTCGCTTCTCATCCAGTTCAAGGAACAGCATCCCATGGTTCAGGATGTTACCGAGGAACTCGCAACTCATAAGGCTCTGTTGCAATCCTACGCAGATCAAATCCAACAGGAGATGCACTCTCAAATGGGGGATATTCAGCGCCGGGTACAAGTGCTGGATGCGCAGATCGTCGAGAAACAGAAGGAGGCTCTCGATTTGGGAAGCAAAATTGCCGAGGATCAAAAACTGGAGAAGGCGGCAGAGACTGCAAAGCTGGCTTACGAGAAACTGTTTGAAAAAGTGGAGCAGATTCAAAGCGTGTTCAATTCCCAGGCTGACTATGTGGCCATTCAGGAGCGCGCCACACCTGCATCTGAGAATGTAGAAGACTGGGTGATGCCGATTGTGATCGGACTCATCGCCGGCGTTGGAGCCGGTATTGTAATCCTGCTCTTGTTCGATCGATTGGATGATCGAATGAATTCCTTCAGCGAGTTCCAGGCCCTCTTCCCCGGTGAGGCTGTCCTTGGACAAGTTCCCGAACAGAGGAATCGTGGAGATGTTGCTCTTCTGCGCCCGAATGATGACCGCCACCTCTATGCGGAGGCTTTCCGCAATGTGCGTTCTTCCATTCTCTTCAAGAACTGGCAGGGCAAGCCGCCAAAGACCATTCTAATTACCAGTGCGGTGCCCAATGAGGGCAAGACCACCGTGACCTCCAATCTCGCCGTCACAATGGCGCTTGCCGGGGCGCGTGTGTTGCTCGCCGACTGCGACCTTCGCCGCGGTGGTGTCAGTGAACTCTTCAAACTGCCGTCCTCCCCGGGCTTGAGCGAGGCCCTGCGTGGCAAGCTGCACTGGCGTGATGCCGTGCAGGAGACCAGCACACGGAATCTCGACCTGCTCGCTCGTGGCGATGTTTTCGATCAGACATCCGAGATGCTGCTGTCAAAAACGGCTGAGGAGATGCTTCGCGAGATGGGCGAAGAATACGATTATGTCATCTTCGACAGCGCGCCGGTGCTGGTGGCCGATGACACAGCCAGCTTTGCGCCGAAGCTCGACACGGTGCTCTTTGTGGTGCGCATGTCTTCCACCATGGCGCGTCTTTCCGGCAAGGCGCTGGACCTGCTCTACGAACGTCAGGTGAACATAGGCGGGGTGATCCTCAACCGCTCCAGCTCGAACCTGAAAGAGTACACCTATTACAACTACGCCAGCTACTACTACGCTCCGGCGAAGACCAATCCGCAGCCGCAGGAACCGGCGGCGGCGAAGTCCTGATCCTCAGTGTAGGAATCGAACTCATCAAAAAAGGCGCGGGAGTTTTCTCCCGCGCCTTTTTTAATAGGTTAGTCGGCGATCAAGCCAGTTTGGCGAGCACGGCTTTCACCGCTTCGAAGTTTGGCAGGTCCTTCGGAGTGGCGGTTTGCTCGGCGTATTGAATGACGCCGTCTTTGTCGATCACGAAGGCAGCACGTGCGGAGGTGTCGCCGATGCCGGCCAGGCCGGGGAACACGACGTCATAGGCCTTGGTGGTTTCCTTGTTGAGGTCGCTGACCAGCGTGATGCCGATCTTTTCCTTCTGCGCCCAAGCTTCCTGCGCGAAGGGACTGTCCACGCTTATGCCGATGACTTCGGCGTTCAGATCGCTGTACGAACTGAGTCCGGCGGTGATGTCGCAAAGTTCCTGCGTGCAGACGCCGGTGAAGGCGAGCGGGAAGAAGAGAAGAACCGTGTTCTTGCCAGCCGGGAGCGAGACCTCGCTGAGGCCGGAGGCATTCTTGGATTTGAGGGTGAAGGTGGGGGCTTTGGAGCCAACTGAGAGTGCCATAAGGGTGGTGGGTGTGGGTTGCGTTCAGGCCGGTGGCCTGGAGTTAACGCTACCAAGACCAGACTGACCTGCAGGTCAATCTAACGTTACCGTCCCCTGGCAGGATGCCTCGGATGCTCACGCCAGTGGCATCAACTCGCGAATCGGCTCGCCAAAGGGCAGGATCGGCATCGGGCGGCCTTGGAAATCGTCAAAGGTGTCGTTCGGATCGATGCCGAGGTGCTGGTACACCGTTGCCCACAGGTCATTCGGACTCATCGGGCGTTCGATGGGGAACTCCGCGCGCGGATTCGTCGCGCCGATGATCTGGCCGGTTTGCATGCCTCCACCGGTGACGATGAATGACATCGCGCTCGGCCAATGGTCTCGACCAGGCTGGCTCACGCCGGTTTGGGTGCCGATCTGCGTGTTGATCTTCGGTGTGCGACCGAATTCACCGGTGATGATGACCAGCACGTCCTTGTCGAGACCGCGTTGGTGGATGTCTTCGATCAAAGCCGAGGTCGCCTGATCATAAACGGGCATGCGCCAGCGGGCGTCCGCATACATGTCGCAGTTCACCGCATGGCTGTCCCAGTTGTAGGTGCAGTTCTTCGGAATCTTCGTCGAGAAAGGGTTTTCCCAAACCATCGTGACGAATCGACAACCGGCTTCGACAAGACGGCGCGCCATGAGGCCGCGCTGGCCGTAGGTGCTGTAGCCATAGCGCTCGCGCACTTTGATGGGTTCCTTGGTCAGATCGAAGGCGTCGCGCACCTGCGGAGTGGTCAGCATGCCAAAGGCGCGCTGGCTGAAGCTGTCCATCGCCTCCATAAGACCGCTACGATCCATCTCACGCTTCAGATTGTCCATGCCCTTCAGCAGATGCATGCGGTCATCCATCCTTGATTCCATGTCGGGTGTGAGACCGATGTTTTCGACTTTGAAATCCTTCGCACTCGGATCGCCGACGACCATGAACGGCGACGCTGACGGGCCAAGGTAGGCTGCGCCCATTGAAAACACATCGATGCCACTGCGGCCGCGATCCACACCCGCGACGCAGGTCGGCATGGCCTGTCCGGAGCGCTGGAGCTTGCGGCTGATGATCGACTGCACCGAGGGAGCGTCATTTACAAATCCGACCGGCAGGGCAGGGTTGCGCCCGGTCATGAAACGCTTGTGCCCGCCGCCGTGGTCCGAGAACTCGTGGTGCACGCTGCGGATGATGTTGAACTTGTCCGCGATCTTCGCCTGCTTCGGAAACAACTCGCAGATGTGCGTGCCGGGCACATTCGTGCGGATCGGATTCAGCACGCCGCGGTACTCGACCGGCGCATTTGGTTTCATGTCATAGCTCTCGAGCTGGGACATGCCGCCCGGCAGCCACACAAAGATCACCGACTTGTCCTTCAGTTTGCGTCCCGCAGTTTTCGCGATCGTTTCCGCGCGCAGCGTGTCGCTCAAAGACCAACCGCTGAGCCCAAGTGTGCCCATTTGCAGAAAGCTGCGACGTGAAATCGGGCCGCCGCAGCGGTGTGTTGACGAGGTGAAGGACATGCGACGGCCAAGATACGCCCGTGGTGGCTTGGACTTTCAGCCCGGGCTCTCACTTCAAGCTCAAGATAAAAGCCTTCACATCCGCGAACTCCTGGGGCTTCAGCATGAGGTTCATCGGCGGCATGGGGCTGATTGGCGTGGCGGTGTAGCCTTCGGCGAGCTTGGCGTTCGGATTGATGAGGCTTTCGAGGATGTAGGCCTCGTCTTTGCGGCCCGCGATGCCGTCGAGCGCCGGGCCGACAGCGCTGCCCTGGCCTTTGAGCATGTGGCAGTTTTTGCAGGCGGCCACGGGATGCTCCCAGAAGATCTTCTCACCGCGTTTGGCATCGCCGACGAGCTTGGAAGGATCGTCGTCGTTCTCGACGATGAGTTCGCAAAGCTTCACGTCGTCGAAATAGACATCGCCCTTGCCGACGTGGAGGAGGTTGATGCTGGCCTTCGGGCGGTCCTTGCTGTTGAAGATGACCTCCACTTCGGTCCAGTCCTGATCGCGATTGAGTTTCGGTGAGGTTTCGGCGCGGCCGACGTGGTCGTTGAGGCTGGCCTTGCCGCGGAAGGCGTGCGTTTTGATCCAGGCGCTGAGTCGGTATTCGGTGTTCGGCTTGAGCAGCACATCAGCAAAGTAGCTCGTGTCCGCGTCGTCGCGGGTGATGCAGCGCATGGCGCGTTTGCCGCTGTGGACCATCTTCGGATCGGTGACAAAGCCCCACTGTGCAGCAGCATTGCCGGGCCGGTTGCCGTAGTCTCGGTGCTTCCAGGTGTCGCCGATGGGTTGTTCAAAACCGGGATTCGGCAGCAGATTCGGACCTTCTTTGAAATTCAGCGCTTTGTGTTTCTTGCCGAGCATCTTCGCCGCCTCGGCCAGCCACTCGTCGTTCTTTACAACAGGATAGGCGGCGAGCTTTTTGACGAGCGTCTGGATCTCCGGCGTCGTCGGAAAGTCCGCGAGCTTTACGAAAGCGGCGAGACGTGTGTGAAGATCGGGATCGGAGATGACGCCGGAGCCAAAGAACAAATCCTGCGCGTCCTTGTCACTGCCAAGAGCGCGGATCGCGTTGCGGCGGAGTTTGGCGTCTTTGGAGATGAGGGCGGCTTGGTGGGTTTTCGTGTCGACAATGCCAAGTCCATTAAGAGCCCAAAGCGCATGGATCGCAGCAGTTGCATCAGAGCTTTGATCCAACAGCATCTGGACGCCTCCACCAGAACGCCATGGTTGATCGACAACCAATCGTTGTGCGGTAAGTCGCCAGAACACGTTTTTGTCCTTCATTGCTGCTACAGGTCCAAAAGGATTGCTTTGCCTAAGATCATATTTGGAGGCTTTCACTTTGTCTCCTTTCGCTACAATCCGGTAAATCCTTCCCCGGCTGTGATCCCGCAGGTCATTCTCATGCGCGCCACCGACGCCTGTGGTGCCGACAAAGCCACCACGTTCCATGCTGGGCGTGGGGTTGTGCTGGATGATGAAATTTTGGAAATCGGCCACCCACACGGCACCGTCTGGGCCGACTTCGGCATGCACGGGGCTGTTCCACTCGTCGCTGCTCGCGTAGATGTTCATGAAGTCGAGCGCCTTCCAGCCTGCGCCGTCGGGAACGACATCGAAGAGAGAGACAACCTTCATCGTGGGCTCGCAGATCATCGCCTTGCCTTGGAAACGCTTTGGCAGCGCGTCGCTGTAGATGAAGTTCGAGCCTGCGGCGGCGGTGTAGCCACCGAAGACGTCCACCTGGCGGAAGTTGGGCGTGATGGTGTGGCAGGTATCGACCACGTTGATCTTCTTCGCGGTCATGCCGCGTGAGCCTTCGGGATAGGCGGTGGCGGGTATGCCGCCGAAGAAGATGGGCGCGCCATTCGCCGTGCCACCGAATTGATCACCTGCGTCGTTCGTGCTGTGCGCCCACGCGTTGTTGGTGAACTGATGCAGGAACTCCAACGCACTGCCGTCCGGTTTGAAGCGATACGTTCCCATGCTGAACTGATACTTCTTGCCGCCGACGTAGCCTTCGATGCCGGAGTAACCGACGCAGCCGTAGATCCAGTTGTCGAAGCCGTAGTGCAGGTTGCTTGCCTGCGCATGCGTGTCGCGGATGCCCCAGCAGTCGATGATCGTCTCGCGCTTGTCGGCCTTGTCATCGCCGTCCGTGTCTTCGAGGTAGATGAACTTCGGCGGTGCGGCCACGATGATGCCTTTGCGGGCAAAGACGATGCCGGTCGGGAGATTGAGTTTGTCGGCGAAGACGGTGAACTTGTCGGCCTTGCCGTCGCCATCGGTGTCCTCGCAGATTTTGATGCTGTCCTCGCCTTCGCCGTTCTCCTTGATGCCATGCGGGTAGTCGCGCGTCTCGACGACCCAGCAACGACCGCGCTCATCCCAGGCGAACGCGATGGGCTTCGCGATGTCCGGCTCCGACGCGAAGAGCTTCAACTCGCAATCCGCCGGCACCTGCGTGCGCTCCATGCTGGCTTTGACGCTCATCGGGAGTTGCAGCGTCAGCGGTTCGGGGCGCTTCTCGTAATTGGCCACCTGCGGGTGCTTCTTGCGCTCCTCGGGTTCGCGTTGCTTGAGGAAGGCTTCGTAGTCGGCTTTGCGTTCGGCGGAGAGTTTGGAAAGGATGGCGTCTTTGCTCAGATCGCTGCCGGCTTTGACGACGAGATCGTAGTTTTCAGAAGGCAGTTCTTCCTTGGCGTAATCAAACCAGATCGCATCGCGGCCGAGATCACGCATGGCGGCGTGCAGCGGGCCGACGGCGGTTTGCTCTTTGCCCGCGGGATCGAGGTAAAGCACGCGGATGGGGCCGGTCGGCGCGGCGTGGGCCGAAACGGCGGCAAGGAGAGCAAAGAAGAATGTCTTCATGGTCGGTGGTGTGGGAGTTTCGCCTCAAACAACGCTGTTTGGCGAGAGCCATGTGCTGACAACTTTTGGGGGAAATCGGCCGCGATGATTTTGCCCCTTATCGTTTTGCAAATGGGCGAATGACGCCATCATCCGCAACCGTGACCGACTTGAAAAAACTATGCCTGTTCATGCTCATCGCTCCGCTGCTCAGCGGAGGCATTTTGGTCTTTGCCTTCCCGCGTTGGAACTCCGATCTCGCGGTCTGGCTGTGGCTCTTTCCGTTGCTCGCGGTGTTGTGGCCATGGAAAGATGTCGAAGGCGTGAAGATGCGTCCGTTCTGGCGTGGCTACCTGACGGGACTGGCCTTCTTTATTCCGAATTTGAGCTGGGTGCGGCATTCGTCGCGTGTGGCCCTGGGTGGAGCATACGATGACTCTTGGGTGGGATTGGGGCCGGAGTTGATGGGATTCGGAGCAGTGATCGGGCTGTCCGGTTATTGCGCGGTGTACTTTGGCCTGTGGTCCTGGTTCACGCATCGCTTCGCACGACCGAGCGTGACGACGCTGACCAAGGACGCATGGTGGCCGAGTACGCTTCACTCGCTGGCGTGTGCGTTTCTTGCTGCTGCGGCGTGGGTGGCGTGTGAATGGCTGCGCAGCACGACGGTGTTCACCGGTTTCGGCTGGAATGGCCTTGGTGTGGCGATGCATCGCAATCTGCCGCTCATTCAGGCCGCGGATCTCGTTGGCGTGATGGGCTTGTCCTTTCTTCCCGTGTTTGCGGCTTGCACGGCTTGGAACACACTCACGCGTCTGATTCATGCCTATCGCGGGGAAGGGACATGCAAGACTCGGCTCGACTTCACGGTCGCTTTGATTCTCATGCTCGTCACCGCGGGCTATGGCATGCTGAAACTGACTGAGAAAGGCGGGGACGATATCATCGTGCGCACCGTGCTTGTGCAGCCGAATGTGGCGCAGGTGGACGCATGGACGGGTCGGCTCGCAGAGCAGGTCTATCGACGTCTTGATCAGTTCACACGTCTCTATGCGTCTGCCAAAGACGGTAAAAGCTCCACCGATCTCGTCATCTGGCCTGAGAGTGCGCTGCCGGTGAATCTCTACGATAGGGGCCATCAGCTTCCCGAAGGATGGCACGAGCGTTACTTTGACGACCTGCTGCATTCAGGTGATTTCAACCTGCTCACCGGCACGGAGATTTATGAAAGTGATGATCGAGGGCACGTTTCTGCCGTGTTGTTTCGTGGGAATGCGAATCACCGGCAGGAACATCACAAGGTGCATCTCGTTCCCTTTGGTGAATACCTCCCGCTGCGCGACATCCCACCGTTTTCATTTTTGCGCGGCGTGCTGCCGGGTGATTTCGTTCCAGGAACAAGCACCGAACCGCTGCTGCTGGAGCAGCCGCAGGTGCAGCTCATTCCGCTCATATGCTTTGAAGACACGGTGGGGCGTGTGGCGCGGAGGTTCGTGCGCGACGCGCCGCAGATGATCGTGAACCTGAGCAATGATGGGTGGTTTTTGGAAAGCGTGGAGCCAGAAGTGCATCTGACCAATGCGCTCTTTCGAGCCATTGAACTGCGCCGCCCCATGGTGCGAGCAACGAACACCGGGGTGAGCTGCTTCATCGACACCCACGGCCGCATTACCTCGAAGCTGACCGATCCTGACACCGGAAGCTCTTTCTTAGAAGGCACACTGCCTGGTGAGGTCAAAGTGCCGCGCCATCCCACGATGACGCTTTATGCACGCTTTGGCGATTGGTTTGCCATTTCAGTGCTTGTCCTGTGCGTGGTGACAGGGATCTGGCAGAAGCGCAGCAACGGTTGCATGGTGTAGTGATTCACGTTTGGACGAAACTACTTCGGAATCTGGATCAATCCGGCTCCCACGGCGGTGGCGGGAGCGTTGAGCGGTTCGGCGGTGCGGGTGAGGAGAGGGATGATGTTCGGGCCAAAGTAGCCACGCGCGAGCAAGGAGGCGACGACGCCGGTGGTGATGGCCGTGGCTTGCGAAGTTCCGCTGCCGATGACGAGTTTCCCGTCGGCATACGCGGAGACAATGCCAACACCAGGGGCGACGAGCGTGAGGCCGGTACCTGAGTTTGAGAACCAGGCCTGCGTGCCGCTGGCATCGACGGCGCCGACGCTGAGCACGCCGGGGAGACCGGCGGGCATGGAGAGCGCGGTCTGCTGTTCGTTGCCTGCGGCGGCGACGATGACGACGTTGCGGCTCAGGGCGTAGCGCACGGCTTCTTCGAGCATGGGTGAGGAGCCGTTGGAGCCGAGGCTGATGTTGATGACGCGAGCGCCGAGGTCGGTCGCTTTGAGGATGGCGGAGGAAAGCAGCGCGGTGTTGCTGTCGCCGTTGCTGTCGCCCACGCGGATGTCGAGCAGTTTGGCGGCAGGTGCGACTCCATCGACGTTATTACCGCTGCCGGCGATGAGCGAAGCCATGGCGGTGCCGTGCCCGTTCATCTCGCTACCGTCGTTGACGAGATCGATGTGGGTGATCTGGGCGTTTTGCAGGGAAGGGTGGGCGGTGATGCCGGAGTCGATGACGGCCACGGTGACACCCCGGCCCCAGGTGCTGTGATCGCCGGTCGCACCGATGGCATTGAGTCCCTGGCTGCGGAATGGCTCGTGCCCGCCGGCGTTGGAGGTGTCCGTTTGTGGAGCAGGAGCGGGAAGGCCAGGAATGCGAACGACGTAGTTCGGGCCGACGCTGTTGTAGTCGTCGGCGTGCGCGGCGAGGTCCGCCTGCAGGCCGCGCGTGTTGTTGAAGCGGACGCGGGCGCTGCGGAGACGGGCATCGTGCCCGAGCACCTCAAGTCCGAGCGAGGCGGCGCGATCACGAAAAGCCGCGAGAGCTTCAGCGGTGCGAAAGGTGAGGATCGCTTCGTTCGGGAGGGCGCCGGGAACATTGAGCGATTCGATCCGGGGGCCTGCGTCAGCTGGGGGCTGTGGGCTGGCAGGCCCAGAAGCACGAGGTGGCGCCGAATGTGGCATCACCGCAGGTGCAGGGCGTGAAACCGGTGCCGTTTGTTTAACAACCGGCATGTCAGGCGCACGCGTCGTTTCAAAGACCAGCCAGCCGAGCGCGCCCGACATCAGCGCGATGGTGGCGATAAACATGACAAGCGGCAGACGGCTGGAGCGCATGAAACAGGCGGAAGTTTCGCACATGCGGGCGCTGGCGCGAGTGCTGCTTTGAAAACGTGGCGGAAGTTTGTCGAACTACAGTCTTGTCGCCTCGTGCGGCTTTGCCTAACCTCGCCACCATGTCGCAGAAAAAAGAAGCCTGGGGATCACGTCTTGGAGTCATCATGGCCGTCGCGGGAAGCGCGGTCGGGTTAGGCAACTTCCTGCGGTTTCCCGGACTCGCGGCGCAATACGGCGGCGGCGCGTTCATGCTGGCGTATGCGATTTCGTTTTTGATCATCGGCCTTCCGATCGGCTGGGCGGAGTGGGCGATGGGGCGTCATGCCGGACAACTGGGCTACAACTCCGCGCCCGGGGCTTTCGCCTGCATCATGCGCAACCGCTGGGCGAAGTATCTGGGCATCATTGCCGTGATCGTGCCGGTGGTGATCTACATGTATTACGTGATGATCGAGGCCTGGTGCCTGGGCTACGCGGTGAACTTCTGGAGCGGCAAACTGAGCCTGCACGACGCCAAGGAGACGGTGGGCTACTTCGCGGGTTTTGTTGGCGCGGCCAAAGACGCTTCGGCGATGACCTTCTCCTGGCATGCCGCCCTGCCGTGGCTGATCGGCGTCTTTGTCTTCAATTTCTACCTCATCTACCGCGGCCTCTCCGGTGGCATCGAGAAGATGTGCAAGATTGCCATGCCGACGCTGATCGTGCTGGCGCTGCTGCTGCTGGTGCGGGTGCTGACGCTCGGCGCACCGGACCCGGCCCGGCCGCATGACACCGTGGGAAATGGCCTTGGTTACTTGTGGAATCCGACGAAGGTGATGGTGTCCAAGACACAGCCTGCCGCCGGTGAGAAACCGCGCGAGGTGGTGGGATCGGCGGCGATCGCAGAAGCTAAAGCGGAGGTCGCGGCAAGCGGCGGCTCCTTGGAACTGCGCGAGGTGGGCGTGATTGAACAGCTTGCCAATCCGAGCCTGTGGCTGGCGGCAGCGGGGCAGATTTTCTTCAGTCTCTCGGTCGGCTTCGGCGTGATCATTGTGTATGCGAGCTACCTGAGGAAGAATGATGACGTGGTGCTCAGCGGACTGACGGCCAGCAGCACCAATGAAGTGTGTGAGGTGGCACTGGGCGGATTGATCACCGTGCCCGCGGCGGTCGCCTTCATGGGCATCGCCAGCGTGGCGGGTGTGGCGGGCAGCAGCGTGGGACTTGGCTTCAAGGTGCTGCCGCTGGTCTTCGCACAGATGCCGTTTGGCATGTTCTTTGGCGGCGCATTCTTCTTCATGCTGTTCCTGGCCGCCGTGACGAGTTCGATCTCGATGCTACAGCCCGGGATCGCCTTTGTGGAGGAGGCGCTCGGCGTAGGGCGGCGTGCCTCGGTGGCGATTCTCGGATTGCTGACGACGTTCGGCACCGGTTTCGTGCTTTACTTCACCGGTGATCTCAAGGCTCTCGACACTCTGGACTTCTGGGTGGGTACCTTTCTCATTTTCATCCTGGCCACGATCCAGATCATCATGTTCGGCTGGTCGTGGGGCATCGAGAAAGGATTCTCCGAACTGCATCATGGCGCGGCAATCCGCGTGCCGTGGGTGTTTCGCCCGATCATGAAGTGGATCTGTCCGGGCTTCCTTTTGATCATCTTTGCCATGTGGCTGATGAAGGAGGTTTTCGGCTATGATCTCGCAGCAGGGAAGACCGGCGAGTATTCCTACTACATCACCGATCTGTTCGGCGGTGATAAGGCGAGCAATGCGGCGCAGTTGAGCGTGGCGATGGTGCTGGCCATCTTTGTCTTCTTCGGTCTTATGACCGCTCGCAGCCATGCTTACGCCCGTGCCCAGAAAGGGCTGCCAAAGAACGACTGATCACCAACCTTTAATACACACGCCACCATGACCACCGCCGGCCTTCTCGTCATGCTGCTCTCCGTGGGCATCGTCGTCTCTCTGTTCTCCTGGTGCATCTGGAAGGTGCTCAACACGCCGCATGAGTCGGAGAAGATTCACGGCACGGAATTTGAGACGCCGGATGTGCGTCAGGACAAGGCGCCCTGAACTTCCGCGATGTACTCGCGGACGGCTCGCTGCGTTTCGCCGGCCACGTCCGCATGCGGTTTGGCAAACGGCGGGCGGAACCAGGGAAAGCTGCCGAGGAGATCAGGCGTGACGAGCACCTGGCCGTCCGTTCCGCTGCCTGCGCCGATGCCAATGGTGCTTGCTTTGATCTGGCGGGTGATCTGTGTCGCGACATCTGGAACGATGCTTTCGAGCACGATGGCCACGGCACCGGCCTGGTCGAGCGCCTGCGCATCGGCGATGAGGCGCTCGATCTGCTCGCTGGTCTTGCCTTTTTTCTTGTAGCCGCCTTCCTCCTTCACGCTTTGCGGCAGCATACCGATGTGGCCGACGAAGGGGATGCCTGCATCGATGATCGCGCGCACCTGCGGGATCATGGCGACGCCGCCTTCGAGTTTCACGGCGCTGGCCCCGCATTCGATCAGGCGTTTGGAATGGAGCACCGCCTCTTCCGGTGTGCGGTAGCTGGCGAAGGGCAGGTCGGCGATCACTGCGGCGCGTTTCACGCCGCGACAGACGGCGGAGGTGTGGTGGATCATCATCTCCATCGTCACGCCCGTCGTATCAGGCAGTCCGAGCACGACCATGCCGAGCGAATCTCCCACGAGAATGAGATCGACCCCGGCATCGTCGAGCATCCGGGCGGCCGGATAGTCGTACGCGGTCAAGACAGCCAGCTTGGGGCCGTGGGCCTTGCGCCCGGGGAGTTCGGAGAGGGAGGTCAGCATGGGCGTGGATGTTTCGTGTCCATTGGGCTGAATTCAAGCCGACTCATCGTCACCTGGTGTTCTTGCAGCCAATAATTTGGCCCGCAGGGCATTTCCCCCTTGCACCATGAAGCTCGAACCGTTGAAATAGCGCTCGAAAAATCGGATTAATGCCACTCGCCATGACCACCTCTTCATTCACCCTGATTTCACGCCACCGCGGCCTTGCGCTCGTTCTTCTGGCTTTCGCAACGGTCTTTGTGTTCACTCCCGATCTGCTGGCGCAGGCGACGGATGCAGCGGCGGACGGAGAAGCGCCGGCGCCGAAGTCCTGGTTCGTCAAATGGGTGGCGGATGGCGGTGTGTTCATGACGCCGCTGGCCCTTTGTTCCGTGCTGACGGTTACCTTCACCGTGCTTTGCCTGATGACGCTGTCGAAAGGGAAGTTTGTCCCCAAGGTGCTCAAGCTGCAGCTTCTGGACCTGATGCACCAGTGTCGTGTGCGCAGCGCGATTGAGACCTCCGCCCAGAGCCCCACCTTCCTCGGCCGCATGATGACCGTGGCGCTGCCGCATTTTGACGCCACCAAGGCGGACACGCTGGGGCGCGACGAAGTGGAAAGCGCGATGGCGGACTTCGCCACCAGCGAAATCCGTCCTTATCAAAAGTGGGTGGGCTATTTTTCCGTGCTGGCGCAGATCGCGCCGATGCTCGGACTGTTCGGCACCGTGGTCGGCATGGTGGGCGCGTTTGAAACACTGGCCATCACCGGTGGGGCGGAGCCTTCCAAACTCGCCGGCGACATCTCCGTGGCGTTGTTGACCACCTTTGCGGGTCTGTTTGTGGCCATCCCGAGCCTCGCTCTGTTTTACGTCTTTAAAAACCGCCTCAACGATCTGGTGGCGGAAACGATCGCCGCCGGCACGGAACTCGTGGATGCCTGCGTGCACTCCGCGCACGGCGAGGCCAAGGCCGCGAAAATCCCTGAAGGCATCGCTCTTTAATTTGTTCGTCCGACCTGTGAATCCTGCGTGATGAAAAAGAAGCTGACCAGCGTTCAGGGAGTCGAGGAGGACTGCAAGATGGACTCCTCGTCGATGATCGACATGGTGTTTCAGCTCATCCTGTTCTTCATGGTGAGTTCACGCATGCTGACCAATCAGATCGACCCGCGCGTCGAGCTGCCGGTGGCGGGGAATGCACGTCCGCCGGAAGAGGCCGCCGGACGCATTGTGGTTCACGTCTATGACGATGGAACTTTCGGCAAGGACAACAAGGAACCTTTGCCGGACATGGCGGCGGTGACCGAATACGTGACGCAGCGCAAAGAGAAGATCGATACCGGAGTGACGCCGAAAATCCTGCTGCGCGGCGACAAGCGCAGCATCGTGAAGTATTCCAAGCAGGTGGTGAAGGCGTCGGGTGACGCCGGGGTGAACACCATCATCTTCAGCGCCTTTCCCGCGGCGAAAAAAGGCTAGCAGCTTTCATTTCAACGCAGCATGACCAAAAAGAAACGCTTCAAAGCAGATCAGGTGGAGGATCCAGGGCTGGACATCTCCTCCCTGATCGATGTGAGCTTTCTTCTGCTGATCTATTTCCTCGTGACCTCGACGCTGGAGCCGCGCGAGTCGGATCTCAGCATGGAAATGCCCACGGACAGCGGCAAGGCCAGCAGCATTCAGATCGACCCGTTGAAGATCAGGCTCACCGCCGAAGGGCAGATCACGATCGCCGATCAGGTGATGGCGGACGACGGCCAGATGGAGTCTGAGCTGGATCGTTACAAGCAGCTCACAGATGCCACAAACAAGAAGCCCCTGGTCATCGTCAGTTCCGATGATGACGCGAAGCAGCAGCGCTTCATCGACCTGATGAACGCGCTCGCAAAGGTTGGCATCACCACGATCACACTCTCCGGATTCGAGAAAGGGAATTAGTCATGCCGTATTCTGTCCGCAGTTCTCTGTTGATGTTTTTGGTCGTCATCGGTTTGTGCGGTCAGAATGCGCAGGCCCAGGATGATCTGAACATTCAGACCCTGTTTGAAAAGGCGGGCAGCCTCATGGAGGAGAGCAATTGGGCGGGGGCTCTCATTCCGCTGGAGACGATCATGAAGGAGTACGGGCCCAGCGGCTATCAGGACTTCGGGCCTGCCTTTGGCGTGATGCATTACCGCTACGGCTTTTGTTTGAAAAACCTCAAGCGCCTGGATGATGCGCTCAAGGCCTATGAAACCTGCTACACGCAGGGTAAAAACGTTCCGGGCACTCCGAAAGACAAGCTCAACCCGGTGTGGGAACTCTCGCTTCTGGAAATGGGTATCATCAAACAGGCGCTGGGGAGGTATGCGGATGCCATCAAGGACTACGAGGAGTTTGCCCGTCATCCGGCTCCTGCAGGAACCTACGATGATGCGGCGTTTCGCGTGCAGGTTGCCTCCTGCTATTCGAAAGCCGGCATGCCGGACAAGGCCGAGGCGCTGCTGAATCAGCTCATCAGTGGTGCGGGCGGGGTGACGGCCAAGGCGGACGGCGTGTTTCGGGCCTTTCTTTCCTTGCTGGACAGCTGGACGTCGAAGGAAGCCAATCATGTCGAGACGCAAAAAGAAGCGCACGCCTTCATGGATGCGAACGGCACCAAATTGAAGCTCTCGCCGTTCGACATGGCGCGGTTTGATTTTAATGCCCGTCTGCTCGGGCTGGCCCGTGCCGCGTCAGAAAACGACCAGCAGACGCTGGCGATCCGCCTCCTCAGCCTCATGGCCAGCAGCAGCGACATTCTGTATGACCTCGAAGGTCGCGCGCTGCGCTATCATGGCCGGGTGCCGGAACTCCTCAAAAAGGAGATCGAAAAGTACGCAGCTCAGATGCAGGATGACAACAGCATCGATTGGATCGCCCTGCTCACCCTGGCCGGCTGCTACGAACGTCTGGGCAACTTTCCCGCGGGTTACGCCATCTACACTTACGGCGTCACCACGGTGCCGAAGAGCCAGCACCGGCCCATGATGTTGTTTGGCGCCATGCGCACCGCGCTGGCCACCGGTCAGCAGGATCTGTCGAAGGCGCTGGGCGAACAGTTTCGCAAGGAGTTCCCCCAGCACGAATATGCCGGCAATGTGAACACACTGCTGCTGGAGAATGTGTTCTTCTCCAAGCAGTATGAGCAGGCCATCGAACTGGCCACCAATATCCGCAAGCCTCTCGCTCCAGATGCCAAAGATCGTGATCTGACGGACTTCGTGATCGGTGCGTCGTTGTTCAATCTCGGCCGCACTGAAGAAGCGCAGAAGGAGCTCGAATCGCATTCGAAGCGCTTTCCCCAAAGCAAGTTCAAGGAGGCTTCCCGGTACTTCGAGTCCTCGAGCCTCGTGCGCTTGAAGAAGTGGGCGGAGGCGGGGCCGAAGCTCGACGCTTTCATCAAAGACTTTCCTGAGTCGGAGTACATCGGCTTTGCGATGCTGGACCGGGCGACGACGCATTTCCAGCTCGCTCAATACCAGAAGTGCCTCGACGTGATCGACGATCTCGAGAAACGCCGGCCAAACCTGCCTGACCTGGATCGTGCGCTGGCGATGCGTGGCGATTCGTATTTGATGCTGAACTCGAATGAGAAAGCCGAAGCGGCCTACCTCAAGGCGCGAGAGCTTGGCGAGGCGGCGCAGGGAGATGCTCACAAAATCATCGTGGGACGTGTGCTCGTTCAGTTGGTGCGTGTGGCGAATGCCTTGAAGAAGCCGAAGGACGTCGTCGCCTATTACGACGACTACATGGCGAAGTACAGCGGCGGATTCTATGATGCCGAGGTCATCGTCGGCTCGATCGAACCGCTCAAGGAGGTCAAACGCGGCAAGGAGGCGCTGGAGGCGCTGGAAAAAGTCATCGTGAGGCTCGGCAGTGGTGACAGCGGCACAGGGATTGAGGAGGCCATCGGTTCCTACACACAGAACTACCTCGACATTGTCGGTCCGGAACAGCTTCTCGAACGCCTCACCAATTTCGTCCCCTCCGATGGCACGAAGATCAACAACACGCTGCGTGCGTGGCTGAACATGGCGAAGATCGATCTGCTGGAGAACGACAGCTACAAGGACAAGTTCCCCAAGCGCGCCGCCCAGATCCAGGTGGCCTACGAGGAGTTGCAGCAATTCGACAAGTCGGAGCTCTCCTCCTACATCCTCGTGAAAGTGGGGCGCGATCTGGTGGACCGTGGCAAGGACAAGGAGGCGCTCGAATGGTTCAAGGCGGTCATGGATCGTGGTCCTTCGGAGCACTATCCGCTGGCGCTCATGGGCAAGGCGCGCGTGCTCGCGAAAACAGGCGAGACCAGCAGCTTTCAGGAGGCCGTGGCCGCGTTTGACCAGGTCATTCGTGAGCTCAAGGACAAGCCTGAATATGTCGAGGAGGCGATGATTGAAAAATCGCGCATCTACTTCAATCGCAAGCAATGGCAACTCGCCGCCGACACACTCCTGTTGATGACGAAGGAGAAGGCCTTCACCCGCACGCGTGCCGAGGTGTTCTATCGTCTTGGGCGGTGTTACGAAAACCTTAACGACACGGACAAGGCGCTGGAGGCCTACACGCCGTTTGTCGGGCCACCGCTCGAAAACGTGGTGCAGTATTCCGCCGAGGCGCGTCTGCGTGCCGCTGAGATCCAGATGAAGAAGGGCAACGATGACAAGGCCTTCCGTCTCATCAAAGACACGGTTTCGCGCATGTACAAGCTGTCCAACCACGAGGTCGCCGGCCCCTTCGTGCAAAAGGCCAAGGAGTACTACAAAACACTGCGCAAGAAGCTCAACATTCCCGAACACCCGGATGAAGGCCTGTGGGGGGTGCGTGAATGAACCGTCGTGACGCCATGAAACGTGCCTCTTTGAACGCGATGACCTTCCGACCGACAGTCATGCTGCTGATGGCTGCAGCGGCCTTGCAGGCCGAACCGCTTTCCGTCCAGATCACCAAAATCAGCGGGGAGCCGATGCCTGGATTCCTGATTGGAGCCGAGAAGGACGGCCTGCTCATCAGTGACGCACCCAACGGTGGCAACAGCATCAAGCTGCCGATGGCCAGCATTCGTGACATGACTGTTGACGAGCCGAAAGGCTGGTCGCAGGCCCAGCAGAACTATGCCGCTGGCAACTACAGCGAGGCTGAAAAGCAGTTCGCGCAGCTTGGGGATGAATTCGTCAAGCTTGTGCCGATGCAGGACGGCTACGGGTCGCTGGCCCGGCTGTATCAGTTTTTGTGTCTCCAAAAGCTGGGGCGGTATGCCGATCTGTCGAAGGCGATGAACCAGCAGCTCGCCAATCCGCTGAACTTTGGCCCGCATTACACGGAGGATTTCGTCGATCTCGAAGGCTGGAACTGGCTGGGCAAGGAGGACTGGCAGGCTCTCGGCACCTTCATCAAGAAGTTCGAAGATGTGAATCCGCTCAAGCTGCCGCAGGCTCCGTTCAAGCGTCTGCGTTCGTCACGCCTCGCGTCTTTGTGCTACTTGCGTGCTGTGTGGAACGAGCGCGGTCAAAAACAGCCTGATCTCGCGCTGATGGACTACCATCGTGCTCTGACGCTCGATCTCGGCTCTGACTCTGGTCTTGTACGCCGTTCGGCCATTGCCGCTCTGTTGATCACCGAGGCCAAGATCGCCGCTGCACCCAATGACGAAAGGCTCGCGAAGCAGGCGAAATCTCTCGCCCTCGTCTGTCGTGATCTGGGTGGTCCGGGCGCGCTTCCTAAGGAGTTCGAGAAGTATTTGAAGTAACTCCTGTCCGCTTGTGCTCTTACCGCACCGGCACAAACCGCACGATGTTGCGGTGATAGACCTCGCACTCCTTCTTGTGCATCCAGATGCTGAACCAGAACAGCAGGGCTCCGAAGATGACGACGAGAAACAACAACGGCCTGCCCTTGGGGGAACGAGATGTCACCAATGCGAGGAAGCTGAACAGCGTCATCGCGTAGTAAGGCCAGGACCAGTCTTTGCGGCGCTGCGTCTGTTCTTGAATCAGCGGCGCAAGATCCGGCGACCGCGTCGCCACGATGCGCGGCGTGGCCTTGTCACGCAGATCGATGTAGGGCCAAACGCTCGCGCAGGACGTGCAGACGACCGCGAGGGCCAGCATGCGGCATTTCACCTCACCAAACAGAAAAGACAGGATCAGAAATGTCAGCCCGATGCCGAGGCCGTAGAGCGGCAACGGCTCCAGCAGCAAATGCAGATACTCCGGATCGCAAATGCTCTGCCAGAGAGTTGTGAGTTCGCGCCACATGTCGGGAGATTCAAAACAGCTCCGACTGCCCGGTGAGAGGCGGCACGAGGCCGAGTTTGCGGTAGGCGGCGGGCATGGCGACGCGGCCGCGTGGGGTGCGTTTGAGGTAACCTTGCATCACGAGGTAGGGCTCGTGCACGTCTTCAAGCGTGCTGGCGTCCTCGCCCACGGCGACGGCGACGCTGCCCATGCCAACGGGGCCGCCGTCGAACTTGCCGATGATGGCTTCGAGGATGCGCGTGTCCATGTCGTCGAGGCCGGATTCGTCGATGTCGCGCATGGTGAGCGCCTGGCAGGCGACGTCCTCCGTGACGACATTTTGCGCCTTCACCTGCGCAAAGTCGCGCACCCAGCGCAGGAGGTGATTGGCGATGCGCGGCGTGCCGCGGGAACGGCGGGCGATTTCGTGCGCGCCTTCGGGCTCGATGGCGACGTTCATCAAACGCGCGGAGCGGATGAGGATGTGCTGGATCTCTTCGGGCGTGTAGTAGTCGAGACGGTTGGGGATGCCGAAGCGTGAGCGCATCGGCGAAGTGAGCATGCCGGCGCGGGTGGTGGCGCCCACAAGAGTGAAGGGCGGCAGGTCGATGCGAATGGTGCGCGCCTTCGGGCCCTGGTCGATGATGATGTCGAGGCGATAGTCCTCAATCGCGGGATACAGGTACTCTTCGATGCTTGGATGCAGGCGGTGGATTTCGTCGATGAAGAGGATGTCACGCTCCTGCAAGTTTGTGAGAATGCCGGCGAGATCGCCTGCGCGCTCGATCTGCGGGCCGCTGGTGGTGTGCAGCTTGGTGCCGACGGCGTTGGCGATGAGATTGGCGAGCGTGGTCTTGCCCAGTCCGGGCGGACCGCAGAGCAGCACATGATCCAGCGACTCACCGCGCATCTTCGCGGCCTCGACCATGACAAGCAGCTGGTCTTTGACCTTCGTCTGACCATGGAACTCGGAAAAGTCTCCCGGGCGGAGAGCGAGATCGAAGGGAGAGTCGGGTTCGTTGAGCGCAGGGTTCACTGCGCACATAGGAGCGTGCCCGGAGCGGAGTGCAAGGCGTCGCGCATGGCCGTTCCCGCCTATTCCCGGCGGATGGAATCGGTCAGCCTTCCACGCACTGCGGAGGAAATGGCGACGATACAGACCAGCAGGCCGAACCCGAGTACGGCGGCGATCAGTTTGCTGAGGAAGCCCATGGGGAGCCCGCCACCGCGTTCGATCAGTTGGGGAATAATCGCCAGCGAGGCGGTAATCACGCCGAGAACAACTCCGAGGATCAGCAGCACGCCGTGTTCGCCCATGATCATGCCCCGCAGGGCTTCGGCGCGGAATCCCAGGGCCTGCATGAGGCCGAGTTCACCACGGCGTTCCAGCACATGCCGGGCAATCAGCACGCCGATGCCTGCCGTTCCCAGCAGGACGCCCAGACCGCCAAGCACCGTGAAGATGCCGATGTAAGTGTTTTGCACACTCAGGAACAATTCCAGCCGCTGCTTGGTGGGTTCCAATGCCAGGCCACGCTGTTCAAGCTGCCGCGTCAGATGCGCAGAGATCTCTGAAGCCTGATCCGGTTTCGCATCGATCAGGAAGAAACGATATCCGGCCGCATCCGGATACTTCGAGAGGAACGCTTGTTCGCTGATGATCATCTTGCCCTGCAGCACGGAGCCCGCGAGCAGGCCGACGATCTTTACCTGGAAGGTGTTTCCCGAGCTGTCCTGATAATCCAGCGTATCGCCCACGCCCTTGCCCAAACCCCACATGGCCGTTGCCTGATCGGCGATGGCAGGAATGAAGGAGGTATCCGCAAGCTTCTCCCATGAGCCGGAAGCAAACGCGAACGTGCCGGTCATCTGGGCGGGATCCACGGCGACGAGCATGGGCTTCTGCGCACGGTTGAGATTCAAACAGCTCGCGTCATCGCCGTCGCGCACACGAAACGGCACCACATGGGCATGTGGCATGAGCTTCTCATCGAGTCCGAATGCATCCCAGCCAGCCTTCACATTGAGATCTTCATAAACCGGCAGGGAGGACTCGCCGATGAGCGCAAAGCCACCGGTGCCCGAATGTTTCTGCGTGGCGTCCCCTGCGCTCATGCGGAAGGCATTCACCGCCACGACGAGGAAGATGCCGCCTGCCATCATGCCGATCACCGCCAGACTGCGCGAAGGACGACGTGAGATGTTGCGCGAGCCGATCTGCCAGAGCGTTCGTGCGAGACTTCCGCTGTCGCGTCGCATCCAACCGCGCAGGAACAGGAGACCGGCGATCATCATCAGCATCCCGGAACCAAAGAACATGCCGGCGACGGCTTCAGGATTCTTTACCATAAAGCCAAAGGCGAGCAGCAGGAGCGCGACGCCGGCAAGAATCAGAACCACTTTCATTCCATGCTTCTTTTGGACAGGGGAGAGGTCTTCGCTCCAGGAGCCTGAGAGCAGATCACGCGCTTTGACTTTGAAAAGCTTCCGACTTGCCCACCACAAAGTAAGCAGCACCACGATCATCGTGGACAGCGCGGCGTTGAAAATCGTTCCGAAGCTTGCGCTGAACACGAGCGGCAGTCCCTGCGTGGCTCCGCTCCAGATGGCGGAGAGCCCGTGCAGCGCCGTTTGTGTGTAGATCATCCCGCCAAAGACTCCCAGCAGCACGCCCGCGAGGGCGATGACTCCCGCTTCCATTAGCCACGCACGTCGCACCATGCCGCGTGTCCATCCTATCGCCATCAGCAGGCCGATCTGGGCGGCACGGCGCTCCAGCGTGAACAAGAACAGCAGCGCTGCGAAGACGAGCGCTGCGGCAATCAGGAACATGCTCAGGCCGATGAACAGTCCGCCAAAATCCACGCTGCCTTTTGCCGCCGCGCCTGCCTCGTGTTTGAAGTCTCGCGGCAGGAGACCAATGTCGGACAAGTTCAGCCGCAATGCGAGAGCGTTGGCCTTGGCCTCGGACGTCTGGCCTGCATTGGGCATGCGGATGGCGGTGAGGTTGCCGAAGCGGTTTGACCAGAGTTTCTGGCCCGCCGCCAGTGTGATGAATGCCTTCGGGGTGCCTTTGTACTCGTCCCAGTAGTCTTCGTCCTTGTCGCGGATGGCCTTCATGTCCATCGGGATGCCGGGCTCCCAGTCGCGGCAGTTGTCCACGTCCGAAACGCCGGGGAAATCTGGCGTCCACGCCTTCGTGACTTTCGGATCATCCATCGGCAGGATGGCTCCCACTTTGAACTTGGCCGACTGTTGCTTCAGTTCGCGCCCGAGTCCGACCACGAAGTATTTGATCTCCAGTTCGTCGCCGACGGCGAGCTTCTGATCGTCCGCCAGCCATTGGGTGATGGCGATTTCATCGTCCTTGCCTTGTCCGACCGCCGTCACCATTGAATACGGTGTGCCCCCTTGTGCCGAAGTGATGCCGTTCACGAGATAGGTCAGCACGCCGTAGGTGCTTTTGAAGTCATCGATCTTCTCCGCGAGGTTGCGCTCCAGGAAGACGCGGCTGGTGCTGATCTCCCACTCCTTTTTTGCGCCGTCGATTTTTTTGAGCTGGAGTGCGAAGTCAGCAAGTGTTCGCTGTTCTTCAAAGTGTGCCCGGAGGACGTTGAACTGTGGGTGGAGCAGCGCGTTGACGCGTCCGTCCATTTCGAGCTGCGTCTGCAGATCAGCGAGGTTCACAAACACGGAATCCGGCGGCACCTGCGAGGCCGTGAGCTGAAACGCACCGAAATCTTCCGGGCTGACCACGGCGGCGATCTTGCGGCGCAGCGAGATGTCCTCGTTGGTGCTGCCGGAGAGCGGCGCATCGCGCGAAATGGCGCTCGGACGCTCCAGTCGCACGAGGATGGTGTCGCCCGCCTTCACGCCGAGTTTGCGGGCGAGCGGTTCGTTGATGGCGACAGAAGATTTGTCAAAGGTGACGGACTTTGAACTGGTGCTGAGCTTCCAGAACGCTTCATCGACACCGAGCACTTGTGCTCCGTTGACGCGCACGTTGCCATTTGCTGCGGCTGCCGCACCTGTGGCGATGATGACGGGCGCTGACTTTGTTTTGCGCGCGAGACTTTCGGTGAACCAGTGGTCGCCGCCGAGCACGCCGCCTTCGACCTTGCCCAGACGCAAAGCGGCCACGCGTTCCAGACTGGCACGCACCGAATCACCAACGAGCATGGAGCCGGTCAGAATCGTGGCTGCCAGAAACGTGCCAAACAGCAGCCCCAGATGGCCGCGCCAGTAGTGGCGTGCGGATTGGAGGACGTAATCCTTGAGTTTCATTTCAGGGAGCCTTCATGAATCGTCAGCATCCGGCCCATGCGTTCTGCCTGCGCACGATGATGCGTGACCATGATCAGGGTGACCTCGCTGCTTTTCTGAAGTTGCAGCAGCAGGTCGGTCAAAGCGGCGGCGTTGGTCTCGTCCAGCGCGCCGGTGGGTTCGTCAGCCAGGATGAGCCGGGGCTGGTTGATCAAGGCACGCACAAACGCCACGCGCTGGCGTTCACCGCCGGACAACTGCGCCGGTTTCCAGTTCATGCGGTCTTTGAGACCCACCTGTTCGAGCAGCGATTCCGCGCGTGACACTGCATCGGCAGGTGGCGCTTTCAGGGCAAGCGTTGGCAGCAGCACATTCTCTAGCACGGAGCATTGCGGCATCAGATGATGGAGTTGGAAAATGAAGCCGATCTTCTGGCTGCGCAGTGCGGCGAGCTGTTTCGCCGTTGACTTGGCCGGCGATTCTCCATCAAAGACGATCTCTCCTTCATCGGGAGTGTCGAGCGTGCCGAGAATGTTCAGCAGTGTGCTTTTGCCGCAGCCCGATGGGCCGACGATGGCAACGGATTCACCGGCCTCGATGCTGAGGTTGATGCCATGCAGCACCGGAACCCGGGCCCCGCTGCCGGGGTCGGTGTAGGACTTGGAAACGTTGGTGAGTTGGATCAGTGACATGGTTGGGTTCAGGCTGTCTGGACAAGCCGCCAGCGTTTGGCTTTGAACTCGTGGCGGGGAAGACTGTGAGGCTCGGCAAGTCTCACGGGAATGCGCAGTGAAAATGTGTCCTTCAGCTTTGTCTCGATGCGTTTGAGCAGCGGCTTCGCCACGTTCCCGTCGACCTCGACGATCAGTTCAATCTCATCCATCGCATCCACTTTGCGCTGCTCCACCATGAACTCCAGAACCTCCGGGAACTGCCGCACGACGGCCTCGATGGCGCTCGGGTAAATGTTTACTCCGCGCACGACGACCATGTCGTCCACGCGGCTCAGGATGCCCCCGTCGAGCATGAGCCGGCCGCGATGAATCTTCTTTTTCACCCAGTCTCCGGTGCGGTAGCGCAGCAGCGGACAGGCGGTGCGGTCCAGGGTCGAGAGAATCAGTTCACCGCATTCGCCATCAGCCACCTCCACGCCCGTTTTTGGATCCACGATCTCGGCGAGATAGGCCTCTTCCATCACGACGAGCTGCCGCGGCATGTCCTCTGTTTCATAACTGACCGGCCCGACTTCGGTCATGCCGTGATGATCGAAGACTCGCGCCTCCCACAGTTTTTCGAGGCGCTGCCGCACTTCGGGAACGCTGCCGCCAGTCTCACCGGCCACGATGATCTTGTTGATGCGCAGTCCCATGCGCTCCACACCAGAAGGATCACCGATCAGTTCGCCGAGCCGCAGCGCATAAGTGGGTGTGCAGCACAGCACGGTGGCACCGTAGCGTGCCATGGCTTCGAGTCGTGCCTGGCTGGACATCCCGCCGGCAGGAATGATGAGGTAATCTTTTGCTGCTGCTTCGTATGCTGTCCAGAATCCCAGAAACGGTCCGAACGAAAACGCGAAGAAGATGCGGTCGCGTCCTTTGACGAGTCCGGCGGCGTCAAACACACGTTGCCAGCATTTGAGCATGGCCTCCCAGCTCTCTGGCGTATCGACCCAGGCCATGGGCTCGCCCGTACTGGTGCCGCTGGTCTGGCAGAAGCGGGTGTATTGGTGAATGGCCCGGGTCAGATTGGTTCCAAAAGGAGGGTTAGCCAGACGATCGGCCTGAATGTCCGCCTTTGTAGTGAACGGAACTTGGGCAATGAAGTCGTCCACACGGTTGAGGCGGCTCACCTTGAGCTCCCATTCGTGAATTTTCTTGCCGTAAAAGCTGTCCGTCGTGGCGAGATTGAGCACGATGGACCTCAGCTTGCGCCACTGGTTGGAGCGTAAGCGAACGCGGTCGATCAATGGAGGGCCGTCCGACACGCTCGTAGACATGGCGAGGCATGGAGCGGGGTCAAGCCGCCTGCTCATCGGTCGATTTTCGGCCTCTGCTACCGTCACTCACTCATCATCAGGCATGAAGCTTCCGAACGTCGATACGCTGCATCAGCAAATGCTCCTGGCCGGGCATCACAGTGACCACATCTTCGCCGGCGTTGGCCGCCTCGATACAGAGAAATTCGGGATACGCCTCGTCAGGCAAATCGGCAAGGCGCTTGGATTTTTCGATCCAGGGATTCCATACGACTGTGGCCAGGCTGCCGCCTTTTTCGATGATGAATTCGCGCTTCCAGGCGGGATCATGCACGATCACTGGCGCATCTGAAGCATAGAGCCTGTCCACTTCCTGATCGATGACCACAGGCCCGTGCTGCGGCCGCTTCTCCGGTGAGAGGCGGCTCTCGACATACTGCGTGCCATGCAGTCCGTGAACCGAGATCTGCCGCACGTCTTCAACATTGAGATAGGTGTGCAGCGCCCCCGTCATATCCCACGCGGCGGTTCCTGTGTTCGCCACCTGCAGCGTGACTTCCAGAAACGCGCCCATGCGCACGTGCAAACGTGCCGAGAAGGCATGCGGCCAGTAAGTCTTTGTCTCGGCGGAGTCTTGAACTTTCAGCACGATCTCGACTTCCGAATCGTTCTCACGCGCCACGTCCACCTTCCACATCATGGTGCGGACAAATCCATGGGCGGGCATCGCTGTATCGCGCGGATGCGGTCCAAACCACGGCCAGCACACCGGAATGCCGCCGCGGATCGCCTTCCCAGGCTCCAACTGCGCCGCCATGCTCATGAACAGCACAGGATCATGGCCTTCGGGAATCCATTCCATCACATGTGCTCCGTTCAACGCGATTCGCCCGCTTGCTGCCGGATGATCGATTTCGAGGATGGGATATTCAGAGAGTTCTTCGGTGATACGGACGGAAGGAGGGAGAGTCATGCTCGGGCATTCATATCCTGAAGCTAGCAGGCAGCAACTCCGCCATCGTCATCGCCACCGGTTTTCCGTCGCGCAGAAACCAGACCGTGGTTTCTGGCGTCGCGAACTCCGCGATCACTTGCCTGCAGGCTCCACACGGCGGAAACTCCTGCCCAAGCGCAACCACGGCGAGCGTGGCGATCTTCATCGCCGGTCCTTCCTCGGACACGGCGTGGAAGATTGCATTGCGCTCAGCACAGATCGTCAGTCCGTAGCTCGCATTCTCCACATTGCAGCCGGTGAAAAGGCCGCCGCGTTCAGTGAAGACGGCGCAACCAACCTGAAACCGCGAGTAAGGCGCGTAAGCCTGTTCCGCGGAGACCTTGGCCAGTTCGAGGAGATCGGGGGTGCCGGTCATGAGTTCAGTTTTTCTTTTTCGTTTCACCCGCAGGTGCGGTGCCAGTCTTGGGTTCTTCCTTGATCAAACCAGCTTTGACAAGCTGCGCCTTGGCCTTGTCCGCGTTCATGCCGCCGACAGGAAGATCGAAACCAAGCGTGTCACCGTTCGGCGTGAAGCCGTGGCCGTCCGCATCGATGTAGATCGGATTGTTGTAGGCGCAGGGACGCATCTTGGCGTAGTCGCTGGTGCCGTAGCAGGTCTTTTCATCGCCGTCTTCGTCAATGGCCACGACGATGAGATGCGCATCATGCTGCAGCGGCACGTGGATTGTCTGGTCGAACTTCACTACGCCGTCCTTGAACATCTGCGGATGCGTGGCGCGGGTGAAGTTGAGCTTCGGATCAGGGCGGCTGTTCACCAGCACCTGCACGCGGTCGATGTCCATCCAGTCGGTGCATTGCACACGCACCTTGAGATCGATGACTCCGGTCGCGCGGTCGTCGTCACCGGCGATCTTGCCGTTCTGTGTCGTGACTTCGAGGAAGGGACCAGTGCTGAGCACGATGTGGCCGGCTTTCGCATGCGGCGAGAGTTCCGCCCAGTCGATCTTCGCCGGCTCATCGGTGCTGGAGGGCAGGTAGCAGCGCCAGCAGCCAACACCGTTGCCATAAACGCTGTGCGCGTCGGCCACACCGACGGCGGTGACGCGCAGACCTTGATTCAAAAGCTGACGCCATATGAACTCACGCACCTGCGAGACCTTGGCGGCCAAGGAGCCGGCGGGACGGCTGACCTTGAATGGCGCATCGGCCAGAATGTCTGTGCCAGGTCCGTTCTCACTTTCAGAGCCGTCGATCATGTCACCGACGCCGACGAAGCCGCCATCCGCAACGCCGTCGCTGTCGCGGTCCATGAACATGTTCGCGAGATCGGGATGGTTGAACTGAATCCAGCGATCCGCACGCTCGCCCTGCCAGCGTCGCAGCGTGAGTGCGGTGATGCGAGGGTCATCGTTCCAAACGGGGGCACCGCCGTCTTGCTTGAGCGGATCAGGCTCGAACGGGAATGCATTGAAGTGCTGGCGGCTGCCGGTGAGTTCCATGCCCTTGACTGTTTTGATGTAGGATTGAAGGCCTAGCGCCTTGATCGTCGGTTCCCAGTCGTAGAGGCGGTTGTGCTCGGTGGTTGGCGCGAATTCGAGGTGCTCGGCAGCGATGTTGATCAAGCGGCCGTCGGTGTCGCAGACATTGTCGCCGCTCGGCGTGCTGTGATTGTGGAAGTCGGCGCTGATCCAGCCCTTCGTGTCCACGAGACGTTTGAGCGTGCCTTTGAATTCGGCGGTCTTACCGGCCTCAAGCGTGATTTCCTTCGCAAGGTGACTGTATTCCGGTCCGCGCACAACGACGACGCGGTACTTGCCCGGCGGGAGCTGTTGGGTGAAGTGGCCGTTCTCGCTGTGATACTGGTCCACGCAACCATGCGCGCGATGCTTCGGGCCGAGATTGAGCTTCGGAGCGTTTTCATCCAGCGGCGCGAAGTGCGCCTTGCACGGGATGGGTTTGCCTGCCTCATCGTTGATCGCAAAGCGAATGCCGGAGGCAGCCGAGAGACCAAAAGCGTGCTTTACTACCCCATCGGCTTTCACGGTAACATTCGCGGTGACTTCGTTACGGCCCAGATCAGAGGCAACGAACTCGTACTTCCCATCAGGAAGGCGGAGGTTGAACCGGCCTTCCAAATCAGGGTACGCCAGGATACTGCTCTGACCCTGCTTGATGGCGATGGAACCCGTCGCGAGCCGCTTGTCATTCTCGTCGGTCAATAATCCTTCAACGATTCCGGTTTTTCCCTTCACTGCCCATACCTCGCCCACGGCCTGCGCCGGAGATGTGCCCACGGCGAAGAAGCGTGAGATAGCGACCTCCTGTTTCGGCTGCAATTCGATCGTGTCTTCGAGCTTGTCGATGCCGCTCACGCTGAGGGTCGCGAACGCATAACCGCACTTATGTGCGGGATTGATCGCATCGGCCCATCGAATGCCCTGCACTTCGCCGGTGGATTCAAACCGCATCAGATCATCCTTGGTGAAAGTCTTCTGCGGTTTGTCGGTCTCGTTGCGCAGCACTGTGGTGATGAAGACGCCCTGCACACCGTCTTTGACACGATATTCATGACGTTTGAACACGCCGCCGTTCTTTGCTGCGGTGGTGACGGATTCGACGGCGGCGGCGCCCTCTTCTTTGACATTGGCAATCTTTACGTAGCTGACCGGACCGTGACCGCAGGGGCTGTAAATGACGAGCTGGTCGTTGCTGGCGCCACGCAGTGTCAAATCATAGAGCGCACCCGGGGTGACACCGTCTTCGCCGTAAAAGGTGCTCATGTTTGCGCGACGGTTTGCGGCGTTGTGTGAGATCACGGCCTCCACCTTGTCACTGCGCAGAACGAAGTCGCCCAGGATACCGTCGGCTTCCTTGCCTTTGGGCAGTTCCGTTTCGCGACCGAGCGCGGCTTCAAAGACTTCGGCGGCGGGCAGGGCGCTTGCAAAGAGCAGGGGGAGCAAGAGGGCAAATTTCATGGAAGGTGGGTGAAGCTGTAACAAACGGCAGGGCGAGAGTCATCTTGTGCCGCGACACAACTTTGTTAATCTCGCCGCGTGGCCGCTGCTCCCCAACGCCTTGCCTGGCTCGATCTGTTCCGCGGTCTCGCGGTGCTCGGCATGGTTTGGACGCATTCGGCACACACGTTTCTCGATGCGAATCTGCGTGACGCACCGTGGTTTCATGAACTCGACTACTATCACGGTCTGATCGCCCCGGCCTTCTTCTGGATCGCGGGTTTCGTGCGCGCGCATGTGACAACGGGCGGTTCCAAACCGGCATGGCCTGCGGCCAAGCGACTGTTGATGGTGTGGCTCATCGGTTACCTGATGTATGTGCCCTGGCAGGCGCTGCTCACGCCGGAGGCATGGAAGGCGGCCTGCACGGTCAATGTGCTGCATTGCCTGGCGGTGAGCGGTCTGCTGATGCTGCTGGCCGAACGTTTCGTGCGCTGGCGGAACGCGGTGGCCGCTGTGTTGCTTCTCGCATTTGTCGGCCTGCAAAAGTCGGCCGAGAGCTGGCATACGGGTGTGTTGTTGATCGATCAGTATTTCAGTCGCAACCATGGTTCGTGGTTCGCCCTTTTCCCTTGGGTTGGTTTCGGCATGGCAGGTTTTCTGACGCGCAGCTTTTGGAGCGGCACCCTGAATCGTGGAGCGGCTGTCGTGTTCGTGTCAGGAGCTTTACTGACCTTCGCTCAGCCTTATTCACCCTGGCCCGGAGGCGAACCGGAGTTCTTCCTGGAACGTCTGGGCTGGGTGATGATGGCCGCCGTGCTCACCGCCTGCGTGGCTGACCGAATCAGCGCGGGCACCGGCTGGCTGCGGCTTGCCGGTCGTGAATCGCTGCTTCTTTACGTGGTGCATCTGCTGCTGATCCATGCCGTGCCGCTGCCAAGGCGGCCGTTGCAGCAGATCATTGGAAGCACACAACCGCTGTGGACCGTGTTTTTGATCTTCGCGCTGTTGTTTGGCGTCTCGTTGATGCTGGGGTGGTGGAACGAGCGACGCCGGGTGCGAGTTCGACAGGGCAGGGGAGGGGCTGGCTCCAAGTCGAAAGACGCTTCGTGATTTGAAAGCATCGCAGGCTTCTCACAAATGGCGTTGACGTTCGTCGTGGATTTGTGGTTGGATCAGCACGCTCAAAACTGAACCTGACGACGAAGCTTCCCATGAACATCCTTCAACCATGGAACATCGTCTTCCTCATCGGGTTCGTGATCTATTATCGGATCCGGCACGTCTTCATTCTGCGCACGAAGGACGAGAAGAAGGAGGTGAGACGTATGGACGGGTTGGAAAAAGGACTGCTGGCGGGCATGGCGCCGGGCACGCTGCTGCTGCCGGTGCTCTATCTCTTCACGCCCTGGCTCGCCTTTGCGGATTATCGTCTCCCAATTGTTGTGCCGTGGATCGGAACGGTGGCGATGATCGTCTCGCTTTGGCTGTTCTGGCGGTCGCACAGCGATCTGGGGCAGAACTGGTCGGTGAGCCTGGAACTGCGAGAGAATCACGAACTGGTGACTCGCGGCGTTTACCGTTTCATCCGCCATCCCATGTATGCCTCCATCTGGCTGTGGGCATTCGCGCAGGGAATGCTGCTGCAGAACTGGCTCGCCGGCTGGTCCGTCGCGCCCGCCTTCGCTGCGATGTATTTCATGCGTGTCCCACGTGAGGAGCAGTTGATGTGCGAGAAGTTCGGCGACCAATACCGCACCTACATGCGACAGACGGGAAGGCTTTGGCCACGATGGACTGCCGGGGAGAAGGCGTGAGTAGATTGGACGAACCCACCGACGAGCACGGCAAGAGAGATTGATCAGCGTCCGTAATCTGCGGCGCTCATGATCCCCCTTCGCCATGTTCTTTTGACCGTCTTGTTCACCACCTCGCTTTCCGCGGAGGTGGCAAAGGTGCATCCGGCGCAGGCGATGGGGATTCTGAAGACGCAATGCCTCGGCTGTCACAACGCGGAAAAGAAGAAAGGCGGGCTGTCGCTGGAGACGCGCGACCTCGCGCTCAAGGGGGGTGAGAACGGCGCCGCGCTGAAGGCGGGCGACGCGGCGCGCAGTGCGCTGATCGCCGCGCTGAATGATCCGGGCGATGCGCATATGCCGCCGAAGAAGCAGATGCCGGAGAAGCAGATCAATCTGCTGAAGGCCTGGGTGAACTCGGGTGCGGCCTGGGATGACGCGGCCTTGAAGAAGTTTGGCGAACTGACGCCGGCGGACAAACTGGCCGCGCTGCCCGCGAGTCACACGCCAGCGGCGGCGCTCGCTTTGAGCCCGGATGGCAAGTGGCTGGCTGCCGGACTGGGCAATCGCGTGTTGGTGCGTGATGTGAGCACGAAGGATTCACCGGTGGTCGCGACGCTGGAAGGTCACAAGGACGTGGTGCAATCGCTCGCTTGGAATGCGGATGGCACGCTGCTGGCAGCGGGTGGTTATCGCAGTGTGCTGGTGTGGAAGTCTGCCGACTGGAAGGTGGTGCATACGCTGGCTGCGCCGCTCGAAGGTCGTGTGACAGGACTGACGTTCCTGCCGGACAAGGCAACGATGATCCTCGCTGATGGGGCGACCGCAGCGAAAGGTGTGCTGCATCGCTGGAAGCTCGGTGAGGCCAAGCCATCGCAAACCGTCGAGGCGCATGCGGACAACATTTTGAGCCTCGTTCTGAGCCGTGACGGCAAGCAACTCGCCACCGGAGGCGCGGACAACCTCGCGAAGGTGTGGGACGCGGCGACCTTCAAGGAGATCGCCAAGATCGAAGGTCACGTTGGCCATGTGGTGACGCTGGGTTTCAGCACGGACGGCAAATGGCTCGCCACCGGATCGGCGGACAAGGATCTCAAAGTCTGGGACATCGCCAGCAAGGAGATGCTGATGCTGTTGGGTGATAAATCAACACCAGTCAACGCGCTGATGTGGTCGCCGGATTCCACGAGCCTGACGTTTCTCAATGACAACGGCAACGTGACGAGCGTCACTGAATTGAAGACCCACGACGGCGTGCGCCTGGCCTTCACGAGCGGCAAGCAAAAGAAGCTCGTCACACTCGAAGGCGTGCCGAACGCCGCTGTGATGACGGCCGATGGCAAGGATCTCTTTGCCACGATGGATTCGGGCGAGGTGATTCGTCTCGATGAAAAGGCCGCGATCACCAAGCTCGCCGTTCCCAATTCTTCGTCGGTCGTCCCCAATCCGAAAGCCCTCTCCTTCACGCAGGACATCCTGCCCATTCTCAGCAAGGCGGGCTGCAATCTCGGCGCCTGCCATGCGAAGGCTTCCGGGCAGGCCGGATTCAAGCTGTCGATCTTCGCGTTCGATCCGAAGGGCGATTACATGGAACTGGTGAAGGACTCGCGTGGCCGTCGTGTCTTCCCCGCGCTGCCGGAGGACAGCCTGCTGCTTCAAAAGGCCGTGGTGCGCGTGCAGCACGAAGGCGGACAGCGTTTTGAACCGGATTCCGCATCGGCAAAAACCATCGCAGAATGGATCCGCCAGGGCATGCCCTACGAGACGCCGGGACAGCCGACGCTCACAGGCATCGACGTGGCACCGGCGGAGAAGACGTATCGCAAGAACGAGGCGGGTACGCTCAAGGTCACGGCCAATTACAGCGACGGCACGAAACGCGATGTCACCGGACTCACGGACTACATTTCCTCCGAGAAATCCATCGCCTCCGTGGATGAGGAAGGCCACATGCAGACCACGAGCGAGAGCGGCGAGACGGTGATCGTGGCGCGCTACATGGGCATGGTGGCCATCTCGCGCGTGGCGGTGCCTGCGGACAAACTTTTCCCACCTGAGCGCTACGCGAACCTCACGGTGCGCAATGAGATCGACAAGCTCGTCTATGCGCGCCTGCAGAAGCTCGGCCATCTGCCGAGCGACACCTGCACCGACGCGGAGTTTCTGCGCCGCAGCACACTCGATACCATCGGCATGCTGCCGACGGTGGAAGAAGCGCGAGCTTTCCTCGCCAACAAGGATCCGAAAAAGTTCGAGCAGTGGATTGATGCGCTGCTGCAGCGTCCGGAATGGGCGGACCACTGGGCGATCAAATGGGGCGATCTCATTCGTCCGAACCCCTCACGCGTCGGCGTGAAGCCGGTTTATCTGCTCGACCAGTGGATTCGGCAGAGCTTTCGCGACAACAAACCGTGGGACCAGTTCGTGCGCGAACTCCTCACCGCCCAGGGCAACACGCACAAGGACGGCCCCGTGGCGATTTGGCGTGACAAACGTGAACCCGTGGATGCGGCCACCTTCGTCGGCCAGATCTTCCTCGGTGTGCGCCTCGAATGCGCGAAGTGCCATCATCATCCGACCGAGAAATGGGACCTCACGGATTACTACCAGATGGCCGCTTTCTTCACGCAGATGAAGCGCAAGGGCCAGGGCATTTCCGCGCCGATTAGCGGCGAACCGGAGCAATGGTGGTTCGCTCCAGGTGCCGCGAGCATCGAGCATCCGGTGACGAAGGCCGCGCTCAAACCACGTCCGCCCGCCGACAAAGAAATCGCCATCGCCGACACGCAGGATCCTCGCGCCGTGCTGGCCGATTGGATGACGAATCCCAAGAACCCCTACTTTGCCCATGCCATCGTGAACCGCGTATGGTCCAGCTACATGGGCCGCGGCATCGTCGATCCCGTGGACGATTTCCGCGCCTCGAATCCTCCGACGAACGGCCCGCTGCTTGACTGGCTGGCGCAGGACTTCGTGAAGCACGGCTACGACCTGAAGCACCTCATGCGCACGATCATGTTGTCGCAGATCTATCGTCTCAGCAGCCTCCCGAACGAAACGAACATTGCCGACCTGAAGAACTACAGCCGCAGCTACCGTCGCCGTCTGCCTGCTGAATCGCTGCTCGACGCGGTCTGCGAAGTCACCGAGGTCCGCGAGAACTTCTCCGGCATGCCTGCCGACGCGCTGGCGAAACAGACGTGGAATCACAAGCTCGAAAGCCAGTTCATGGACGCCTTCGGCCGTCCGAACGCCAGTTCCGAGTGCCCCTGCGAACGCGATGCAAAACCCAGCGTCGTGCAGGCCCTGCACCTCATGAATTCCACCAAGCTGCAGGAAATGCTCATCAACAGCAAAGGCCGTGCGACACGACTCGCAAAAACAAGCCTGACCCCGGCCCAGATCACAGAGGAACTCTACCTCGCCTGCTACTCACGCCTGCCCACGCCCGAAGAAGCGGCCATCGCCGACAAGGCACTCGACGTTGGCGTCGCCAACCGGCAGGCGGCGATCGAGGACGTGATGTGGAGCCTGCTGAACTCGGCGGAGTTCGTGTTTAACCATTGAGGCGATCTTTTTTGCGGTTTCGTAAGAATCACCGCCACAACCCGTAATTTGCGGGTCCTTCCCCCCTGAATGTCTCGAATCACTCACAACTGCGCCCGTCACCTGCGGCGTGATTTCTTGAAGCTGGGACTCACCGCCGCTGGTGGTGGGTTGGGTTTCACCGACCTGCTGAGAGCACGGGCCATGGCCGCCACAGCGCCACAGCCTTCCATCGCCCGGCCGGTGAATTGCATTTTGGTGTGGCTCGACGGCGGGCCGTCGCACTACGAGATGTTCGATCCGAAGCCGGATGCGCCGAGCGAGATTCGCGGCGAGTTCGGGACAATCCCAACGAGCGTGCCGGGTGTGAGGTTCTCCGAATCCGTGCCACACCTCGCCAAGGCGGCGGACAAGTTCACGGTGCTGCGCAGCGTAACGCACAAGGATCCCAATCATGGCGGCGGCAACCACTACATGATGACCGGAGCGCCAACGCCGGTGCCGGTCGGCTGCGGTGCCTTCGTGACCTTTCATCCATCCTTCGGCAGCGTGGTGAGCTACAAGCGTGGCATCAAAAACGGACTGCCCGCCTACATGACGCTGCCGAGCATCACCCGCAGCGGCGGCCCCAACTTCCTCGGTGCGGAGCATGCGCCGTTCGTCGCCGGCGGAGATCCGAATTCGAAGGGTTTCAAAGTGCGCGACGTCGTGCTGCCTTCTGACATTTCCGAAGCGCGTGGTCTGGCCCGTCGTGAACTGCGCGTCTCGCTGGATCGCATGAAGCGCCTCAACGACGCCGTCGCGGAAGACCCGGCGGTGAGTTTTGACACCTTCTATGGTCAGGCGGTCGATCTGATTGCCTCCAAGCCTGCCCAAGAGGCTTTTGACATCTCGCTCGAAGATGACAAAACGCGTGACCTGTATGGCCGCAACGATCTCGGCCAGCGCATGCTGCTCGCGCGTCGCCTCGTCGAAGTCGGCGTGCCGTTTGTAACCGTGAACTACGGCGGCTGGGATCATCACCGCGAGCTGTTCAAGACCTGCAAAGGCGACTTCATGAAGAAGTTCGACCAGGGCATGGCTGCTCTGATCACCGACCTCGACCGCCGCGGCCTGTTGGAAAGCACCTTGGTCGTCGGTCTTGGAGAGTTTGGCCGCACGCCGAAGATCAACAAGGACGGCGGGCGCGATCACTGGCCGGGCGCGATGAACATCCTCTTCGCAGGCGCGGGAGTGCCACGCGGCGGCATCGTCGGTGCCACCGATCCCAAGGGCTACTACGCCAGCGACAACATCTACTCGCCGGAGGATTTTGCGTGCACACTTTACACGAAGCTGGGCATTGATCCGCATCAGGTGTTGCACACCAACACGGGACGTCCGGTGCAGCTCATCAACGGCGGCCGGCCCATCCGCGAGCTGTTTGCGTGATGCGTGCACGGGCGGGTTTGATCGCGCTGACCTTCGGAATCGCTGCTCACGCAGCGCCTCCAGCCTTTGACAGCCTTTACCCTGCCGGCGGTTCGCCCGGCGGCAGGATGGAGGTCACCGTCGCAGGCAAAGGACTCGAGAAAGACTCGCCGGCCGCGTGGACGAGCGATCCGCACATCGTCGTGCTGGCGGGCGACAAGCCGAAGAAATACTTCCTGAACATTGCCAAGGATGCCGCGCCCGGCGCCTATCTCATGCGCCTCTACAATGACGAGGGTTCCACGCAGCCGCGCATCATCGAAGTGGGCAGGTTTGAGGAAGTCATCGAGAAGGAACCGAACGATTCGCTGTCGGACGTTCAAGCCGCCGAGGCGAAGATGAACGTGACCATCAACGGCACGCTGGAGAAATCCGGCGACGTGGACACACACACGATCCGAGTGCAGAAGGGCAAACGCATCACGCTGGAACTGCACGGCTACGCGCTGGGTTCGCCCATGGACCCGGCGATCCGTCTGCTGAACGAGCGTGGCATCGAAATCGCCGGTGGCCACGACACATACAATCTCGATCCCCGCATCGAATACACGCCAACCGCCGATGGCACGCTGTTCGTGCAGATCTTTGCCTTCGCACATCCTCCCGCCGCCGATGTTTCGCTCAAAGGTAGCGCGAACCATGTCTATCGACTCACCGTGACCGACGAGCCCAAACCGGTCGTGGCGATCAACGAACCCAAGACGCTGACCATTCCCGCCAAAGTCACCGGCAGCATTGGCAAGCCTGCGGAAGAGGACCGCTATGCCGTCACGGCCAAGAAGGGAGACGAATGGCAGATCGATGTGAGGGCCTATGCGCTCCGTAGTCCGCTTGATGCCACACTGCGCATTGAGGATGCCGAAGGCAAAGTGATCCAGCAGACCGATGACGTGGATAACACCGATCCCTCGTTGAAGTGGAAGGCTCCGAAGGATGGCGACTATGCGATCATCGTCGCCGATCGCTTTCAGCACGGCAGCGCCGACCATCTTTACGAACTCGACGTTCACCCGTTCACTCCACGCCTGACCGCCACGCTCGATACGCATGCCTACCGCATCGAGGCGGGCAAGACGGTCGAAGTCAAAGTCACGGTGAAGACCAACGGGACCTTCAGCGGCAAGATCATGGCCAGAGCCACCCAGCTGCCTCCCGGCGTCACATGTCCCGAAGTCGAGGTGCCAGCCAAAGGCGGCGAGGTGAAACTCAAGCTGACAGCGGCAGCAGATGCCGCCGCAAGTCAGGCCCCGTTTGGCGTGGAGATCGTCGCCGGTGCGCCTGATTCCCTCCAGACGTTCGCTGCCAGTTATGCGATCCCATTTACCGAACCCCGCGGAGATCTGCTCATCATGAGTGATACGCATCCGTGGCTGACGGTGGCGATCAAGAAGCCGTGACGCCCCAACCGCCGCCGCCGGGCGTTTCGATGATCACACGGTCTCCGGTCTGAACTTCCAAAGAAGCGCAGCCCTCGAGTTTCGTCGTCAGACCGTTTCGCAGCAGGTTCTGAGAACCCAGGTTTCCACTCAAGCCGCCATGCAGGCCAAACGGAGCCTCCACCCGGTGCTGCGTCAGCAGGCTGACCGTCAGCGGTGCCAAAAACTCAAACTCACGAATCACACCATTGCCACCGCGCCACCGACCTTCACCTCCTGAGCCGTGCCGAATCGCAAACCGGCGCAGACGCACAGGGTAGCGCTGCTCGATGATCTCAGGATCGGTGATGGCGGTGTTCGTCATGTGCGTGTGAAGCGCGTGGGAGCCATTGTAGCCATCTCCAGCTCCCGAGCCTCCTGCGATGGTCTCGTAGTAGCCGAAACGTTCACCTCCGAAGAGAAAGTTGTTCATGGTGCCCTGGCTGCAGGCCTGCAGATCGAGCGCCTTGACGAGCGTGTCCACGAGGCGCTGGCTGACTTCGACATTGCCTCCGACAACCGCCGGATCGCGGGACGCATTGCCGGTGAAGGTCGGGTTGAGCAGGGACTCTGGACAGATGATTTCCACCGGTTCCATCAGCCCTTCGTTCAGCGGCAGATCTTCCTGAAGCATGAGCCGCATGACATACAGCACGGCGCTGCGAACGATGGCCGTGGTGGCATTCAAATTGCGCGGATGGACGGAAGACGTGCCGGTGAAGTCCAGAATGAGCTTTCCCCGGGCTTTGCGCATCGAAACAGCAATCGGAGATCCGTCATCCAGTCTCTCGGTGGCTGTAATCGCATCGGGCAGGCGCTCGATTTGAGCACGCATGACCTGGGCCGAGTGATCGAGGATGCTTTGCATCGTTGCAGCGAGCGACTGGCTCGCCAAAGCACGCAAACGCTCCACTCCATGAAGGTTGGCCGCCAGTTGGGCGTGCAGGTCGGCGAGGTTGTCAGCGAGATTGCGGGTGGGATAGGGTCCGGTGCTTAACAGGGTACCGATTTCCTCGAAACATGACTGGCCTTCGCGAATCAAGTGTCGCGGGGAAATGACGACGCCTTCTTCAATCAATCGTGTGGCGTTTGCAGGCATCGAGCCTGGGGTGATGCCGCCGATTTCTGCGTGATGCGCCCGGTTGGCGATGTAGCCGACGAGTTTCTTACTCACATCAAACACCGGCGTGATGAGTGTAACATCAGGCAGGTGCGATCCGCCGAAGGCCGGATGATTGGTGATGATCGTGTCTCCCGGTTGCATCTGGACCGCCTTGGCGACTTCTCGAACGCACACGCCAAGAGCTCCGAGGTGCACCGGGATGTGAGGAGCGCTGGAAAGGAGTCGCCCGTGCGAATCGAGCAAGGCACAAGAGAAATCGAGCCGTTCACGGATGTTGGTCGAAATGGCCGTGCGGCAGAGCAGGGCGCCCATGTCGCTCACGATGGAGTGGAAACGATGGCGCAGCAGGTCGCGCTCGAGTGTGAGCGCCGGGCTGGCCGCCTGATCGCAGCGCAGCACATGGCCGAAGCCTTCGACTTTCTCCACGCTCCATCCGGCCGCGATGACGATGGTGCTGAACGCGTCCTGAATCAGTTCAGGTGTGGGAGAGAGAGGTTTTTCCTGAATTGGAATGGGGGAGACAGGAGGCTCCCCCTCCTTGACGATGATGCGCACGCTCACCATCTCGATTTCGCGATTGGCAGGCGGTTCGTAGCCAAACAGGCGCTCGTAGGCTTCGCGGTAGAGTTTCGGAAGAGCTGCGGGATCATCAAACTCCACCTGAATGGGGGTGTCTTGGCCTTTAAGGCGCAGTTCGGCGATCTGGGTGGTTGTGTCTGACTTGTTGGACAAGTCGGACGTGTCTGACAAAAAATCAGCCAACGAAACGCGGTATTCCTTCTCGATGATCCTTTCGGGGACTGCTTCCTGCAGTCCGACGGCACTGAGGATGCCTGCGTGCTCGGGAACAAGGATCGTTTTCATGCCAAGGGCCTCGGCGACAGCGCAGGCGTGCTGCGGGCCGGCGCCGCCGAAGGCGAGCAACGCGTGATCAGCAGGATCATAGCCTTCACCGATGGAGATGCGCCGGATCGCATCGGTCATGTGTTCGATGGCGAGCCGCAGGAGGGAATGAAGCAGATCTGTTTCGCTCAAACTGCTGTCGGTTTGTGCATGGAGTTCGCGCAGGCGTTGTTTGGCAGCCTCCACATCGAGGGGAATGGGCGCGCGTGCGGGATCAAAGCGTTCGAGCAGCAGATTGACATCAGTGATGGTCAAAGGACCGCCTTTGCCATAGCACGCCGGGCCTGGATTTGATCCGGCGCTTTCAGGGCCGACGGCAAGGCCGTGATGGGTCATTTGGCAGATGGACCCTCCGCCTGCGGCGACTGTTTCGATGGCGACGCACGGAGCGAGCAGCTTCATGCCCGCCACGTCTTGAGAAAAACGATAGCCTGGACGTGTGTCGATGCGGGCCACGTCGGTGCTGGTGCCGCCCATGTCGAAGGTGATGATCTTCGTGATTCCCAAACGACGCGCAGCATTGGCGGCACCGATGGCACCTCCGGCGGGGCCGCTGAGGAGCATGTCCTTTGGGCGGATGTCATCGGCCGTTTTCAATCCACCGGCACTGGTCATGACCTGCATGTCAGGCGAGATACGGCGGATGCCGTTGAGGAATGATTGCACGGGTGCGTGCAGGTAGGCGTCTGCCACGGTGCTTTGAGTGCGCGGCAGCAATTTCGCAAAAGCGGCGGTCTGGTGTGAGAGAGTGAGATGAGTGAAGCCGCACTCACGCAGAATCTCGGCGACGCGCTGTTCATGCTGCGAATGCGCGTGCCCGTGAAGCAACGAAACCGCCGCAGTGGTGATGCCCATGGCAACGCAATCGAGCGCGGCTGCACGCACGGCGGCTTCATCGAGCGGCTCAAGCACTTCGCCGTTCACGCCGACCCGTTCGGGCACCTCGCAAACGATCTCATGGAAGATGGGACGGGGTTCGTGATTGAGCGCAAACAGATCGCTGCGACGCTGGTCGCCGATTTGCAGGAGATCTCCAAATCCCCGCGTGATGAAGAGCGCGATGCGACCGCCTTTGTGCTCCAGCAGGGCGTTGGTGGCCCGCGTGGTGGCGATGCGAAGACTCAGCGGCGGAAATTCACTTCCCGGCGGCGTGTTGGTGAGAATGCGAGCGCCGAGCACCGGCGCTTCCTCTCCGGTGGTGAGCTCGAGAAGGGTGCCTGCAGGCCATGTTACCGGAGAGTCGAGGATGATCTCGCCTGTGGTCTCATCGAGCGAAACGATGGTGCGATGGTACGATTCACCCACGGCGTGAATGCGGAAGCCGACGAGAACGGCGGAGGGAAGGGGCGGAAGCCCGGAGAGATGGACAAGAGTGCCCGTCTTACTGGCCAGAACGGCGCGCAGATGGCCGGTGGAGAGAACTTTGCAGCGTGATTCACGGCCCAGCGGGTCGAGAGCGTGGCAGTCGGTGAAGGTTCCACCGGTGTCGGCTGCGATGCGCCACTTCACGGCTGCTTGGGCTCATCCTTGGGGGCGGCGAGATCCATGTCAGGCACCCAGCGCAGCTCTTTGAAGGCGTCGTAGTAAGGTTCGCATCTCTGTGCTTTGAAAACGGCTACGCCGCGCTGAATCCACTCGTTGGCTTTTGCCTTGTCATCTTGATCAAAGGCCAGTGCCGACTTGCTGAAGTAGTAGGCCGGCGTGTCATCCATAAAGGTGAAGGTGTCGGCGACGATCTTTTCCGCCGCCGGACGATGCCCCAGTTTGAGTTCGCAGAGCGCTCGTTTGTAATGAACGAGATGGCGGATGACCATCGGCAGCTTCGGATAGTCAGCGGTCAGCTTGGTGAAGGCCTTGAGGGCGGTGTCGAAATCATGCTTGACGAAGTAGTATTCGGCGAGGTTGAACTTGGGCAGCGGACTGTCAGGCTGGAGCTCGGCCGCCTTTTCGAACTGAGGAAGTGCGAGTTCGAAGTCACGTCGGCGTGGAGCGAGGTAGATGTCTCCCCGCAAAGCGTAGATGTCAGCCACATTTGGGGCGAGCTTTTCCGCCGCGTCTAGTTTTTCGAGAGCATCGGTGAAGCGCTGCTGAACACGCATGTCGCGGGCCTCCATGAGCAGCTTTTTCACTTCATCGGATGTCTGGGGCTGACTGGCGGGCTTGGAGGTCTGCGACCATGCGGAGGCCGCGCCTAAAGTCAGGATCAGTAAGGATTGGATCAGTCTCATTGAGGCGAATGTTAAAGCGTGAATGGGAATCAGGCAAGGCGGCTGCGCATGCTGCTTTCGGCGCCATCGCATAGACTGTGGAGGATTTCGGGGCTGATCCATTCGGCACCAAGTGACAGAATTGTTTCACGCACCATGCCGTCGGCGGAGACCACTCTCAGGGTGCGATCCTTGCCATATCTGGCGACGAGACGCTCGATGATCGTGTCCGCCGTGGTGCGAGGATCGGCAAAAATGATCTGAAGTCCCTGCGGTTCCCGTTCCTCGTTGGTACCCTGCTTTGCGCCGTCAAAAACTACGACCACCTGCGTGCCGGTCATGTCCTGAAGATTGCGCAGCCGCTTCAGGAGTTCCGTGCGTGCCAGATGACGTCTCGAGGCGACCCGGTGCTCGCGCAACAGTTCCGGCCACGCGTGGATGACGCTGTGGCCGTCCACGAGCAGGTAGGTCGGCGGGGCGGACATGGGAGGAGTTTCAAGTTTCAGGTTCCATGTTTCAAGTTGAGAGCGGACAACACGCCAACTCGAAACTTTAAACTGGGAACTTTGAACTCTGCCTACACCGGCGTGGCCTTGGCCTTCTCGTATGCCTCGTTGATCAGGCAGAGGTCGCCTAGCGCATCCTTGAGAGGGTCGATCTCCTTGGCGCTGAAGCCGAGATGCAAGTGTCTGCGCCAGCCTTCGGCATGTTCGAATCGGCCGGAGAGCCGGCCGATCGCATGAGATGCCTCGTCCATGCTGATGAGATAGGAGTCCATGCCCTGGCTGACATCGAGCCAGTGCTTCTGGCTTTCGTGGGCGGCGAGCGCTTCGCGTTTGAGGGAGTGGACACTGGTGGTGTCCACGTAGGCGCCCGCCAGAAGCTTCTGCCGCAATGGGTCGCATTGGCCATGGGGCATGGCGTGATAGACAGTCACGTCATGCAGATAGGAAGGCAGATGCGGCTCGGTCTGAAAATTGGGAATGCAGTGGGAAAACGCCGCAGTGACGGCGAGGCGGCAGGCCGCCATGTGATCCTCCATGTAGTCGGCTGGTGCATGCGTCAGGACGATGCTCGGCTGTGCCATGCGCACGACGGCAGCCACCTGGCGCAAATACTTCACGTCGTAGGTCAGTTCCAGGTCGTCGCTGATCGGCGGGTAAAACGTGGCACCAAGGATTCGGGCGGCTTCCTTTCCTTCCTCCAGACGCTTCTTGGCTGTCGTGGGGCCGTCCATCTGCACCGAACCACCGTTGCCGGTGCACATGTTCATGTAGTGAATGTCCCAGCCACACTCCTTGAGCAGCAACAAGGTTCCGGCGGCGACGAACTCGATGTCGTCAGGATGGGCGAAGAGAGCGAGGGCGGAGGGCATCGGGGGAAGGACGAATTCAGAATGACGAATGCCTGAATTACAGCGCGAAGATCTTGTTCATGCGCTCGACAAGCATGTTGAGGCCGCCTGGATTGATGCCTCCACGCTGCTCGCTGATGGCCCAGCCCGTATAGCCCACGTCATCAAGCGCCTTCATGATGGCGGGCCAGTTGTTGTCGCCTTCGGTAAGGTCGCAGTCGAAGCCTTTCCAGACGCCTTCGTCCTTCATCTTCTTGGTGCTGTACTCTTTGACGTGGATGCGGTTGATGCGTTTCCCGAGCACTTTGATCCACTGCTCCGGCCAGCCGTAGCGCAGCACGTTGCCGATGTCGAAGTGCCAGCCGACGATGGGATCGCCCACTTCGTCGAGATAGCGCACGGCTTCGAGCGGGCTGAGAATGAAGTTGTTCCAGACGTTCTCGATGGAAATCTTCACGCCGAGTTCCTTCGCCAGTGGCACGGCCTTCTTGATCTCGGTGATCGAACGCTCCCACGCGAGGTCATACGGCACCTCTTCGTTGCAAACGCCCGGGACGACGAGAATGGAGTCCGCACTGTAAGCCTTGGCATCACGCAGGGTTTGAAGCACGCCCTGCAGACCCTGTTCGCGCACTGCAGGATCGTTGTGCGTGAGCGTCTGCTTCCAGTGGGTGTGACAGCACACGCTGGCGGCCTGCAGACCTGACTGACCGAGCGCGTCGATCACCTCCTGCTGGTTCATGCCACCGGCCGGTTCCACGCCTTCATAGCCGGCGGTCTTGGCCGCCGTGTATTTTTCGATCAAGGTCCCCTTGATGCCCAAGGTGCCGCCCATGATGGCCTTGCGCAGTTTGCGGGCGGGCTTGGCGGCTTCTTGAGCGCCGAGACCTCCGGTGGCGGCGAGGAGGGCGGTGCTGGAGAGGGATTGCAGGAAATGGCGGCGGTTGGACATGGCGTGAATACGGAGGTGCATGCCGTGAGTTGTCACGGGGGATACAATGAGTCTTCGGGCCGTTAGGAAGCGACTTAGACGTTCTTCGCCAGCAGCGCTTTCGCGGCTTTCTCGATCTTGGGCAGCAACTTGGCCGGAAGCTCAGTGAGCAGCGGGAGCACGGGCCCGGTCTGGGCGACACCGGCGAGTTCGACGGCATGATGCAGCACCAGAATCGGGCTGTGGGCATTGCGCAGGTCCTCGAGGGCCACAAATTCCTCGCGGATCGCCTCGGCGGTGGTCCAGTCTTTCTTCAAAATGGCTTTCAGCAAAGCGGTGGAGCGGGACGGGGCGATGCATACGCAACCGGCGGTGAATCCGGTGACGCCGAAATCGCGCAGATGAATGATGGAAGGCTGCTCGCCGATGCCGCTGACGATGAGTTTGGTGTCCACCAGCTTTGTGAGCTTTTTGAGATACGGGTCCTTCTTCGGATCCGGCTCGACGATCGCGTATTTGATCCACGAAATCAGGCCGTCGTTGACGAGTTCAGCCGCCAGTTCCGGCGTGATGTAGGAGCCATCCTTGATGTAGAGCACGGCCTTGATGCCGGACCTTTCCACAAAATGGCGGATGGCGGTGGCGACACCGGCGGGCTTTGACGGGAAGAGCGTTGGCAGAAGCATGGCCGTGGGGAAGGCGAACTCGCGGAGGATGCTCGCCTGATCCATTGCCGTGCCATACATCGGGCCCACGGACGGCACGATCCACATGTCCTCGGGCGAGACGTCCACGAGCATTTTCAGCAGCGAATGGTATTCGCTCGGAGCGATGTTGTAGAGGTTCGCATTGCCCCCGTAAAGCAGCGTGCGGATGCCGCCTTTGTACATGTGTTTAATGAGACGGCTGTTCTGCGCCTTGGACAAGGTCAGGTTCTTGTTTCGGCACAGCGGCGGAACGGCGATGACGGAGGATTGCAGATCTTCGTACGTAACGGGGGTGGTCTTCATGGGGTGCTGGGGAAAGGAGCGCGGAGCGTGCGTGCTGCAAAGGAAAAGAGCCGTTGTTTGCCAGGTTGGTTTAGAGACTCTCGATGTAGCTGAGCAGATCGGCCATGTCTTCGACGCTCATGCCGGTTTCGAGCCCTTCGGGCATAAGGCTCTGCCCGGACGAACTGCTGCCTTGGATCTCAGAGCGCTGTAGCGTCTTCTCGATGCCGCCCATCATCTTCAAGCTCATGCTGGAGGCCGTGTCATTCGTGATGATGCCCGTGAAGGTCTGCCCGTCCTTCGTGTTCACCGTGTAGGCGATGAACTGCGACGCCACCTCCTTGTGCGGCTCCAGAATCGCGGTCAGCAATGCTTCTCGCCCCTTCGTCTTCACCGTGATCAAATCCGGCCCCACCTGCAGTCCCATCGTTCCGGCACGATGGCAGGCCACACAACGGGCCATGTATTGCGTCTGCCCTTTTTTCGCATCTCCCTTCGCGGCGATCGCCGGTTTGAACTTCGCCGTCACTTCCTCGCGCGACGGCGGAATCACCGACGCCAGCGCCACCTTCGCCGCCGCGGCGACCTTCGGCGACTTGTGTTTGATCAACGCCTGCACCTGCGCCGCCGAGAAAGCTTCTGGCTTCACCACCTTCGACTCCAGCAAGGCGATGGCACGGTCATCTCGTGCCAGGAGCGCCTCCAGAGCCGCGCTCTGAGCCTTGGGACCATAGTGCGGCCAGTTGGAGATAAAATTCGCCGTGACTGAACCCGAATTGTTTGAGGCCAAAACACGAATCGCGGCGGATTGGACGGCATCGGGCTGATTGTCACCCAAGCAGGCGATGAGGGTATTGAGACTTTCTTTGGATGAATCCAAGGACAGCAATTCAACATCCATCAATCTGCTGGACTCACTATTCTGAAGTCTGGAAGCATTCTCTGCTGCATCAGCCAAAACCTTTTTCAGCTTCAAGCCTTTGTCTGCACGCTGCAAACTAGTGCCTGCCTTTCTCAAGCCTTCATCAAGTGCCTTGAACAGTTGCGGCCACGCAACTTTCAGGCCGCCATCTTCAACCAAGGCACTTAACATGCCGCCCGCCCAATCGCCTGCATCAGGTCTGGAGGCTTCGGCCCGCAGAAACGCCGCCATCGCGCCAATCCATTGGGATCTCTTTTTCGCTTGGCGCTCAAAACTTGACCCTAGAGCCGCCATGCTGTGGTGGCCGTTCAGTGCCGCGCCCAGAACCATGGGGTGTGCATCGGTTTTTACGAGACACTGCCACGCGATCTCTTCTGCCCAGTTCAACCCACCAAAGGTCTTTGCTCCTCCGGGGCCGGGTTGTTCGCTGGCAACCTGAGCCAACGCCATCAGAATCCGAGGCGAGTTCCATTTCGCGATGAGCACTTGGAGCGTTGTTTGAACCTCATCGGATGCAGGTCCCACTTTCCCCAAGCCTCGTTCGACCACCTGGGGATCTGCGTCATCCAAGGCGCGGAGAATGGATTGCTCACTCAAAGCACCCAGCCCTTCCAGAGTTCCCAGTGCATGCAGCTTCGCCAAGGCATTATTTCCACTCAGCACCTTCTCCAGCATCGGTACGGCGGCTTTGTCCTGGCGCTCGAAAAGCAAACGCTGCGCGGTGTCGCGGTGCCAGCCGTTGGGATGGCTGAGAGTCTTCACGAGTTCTTCGGTGCTGGCGTCGGAGAGGTTGACCTTCTGGCCGATGCGTTCCGCGCCTTTCTCCGGTACGATGCGGTAGATGCGACCGCGGTCGTTGCCGTTGTTGAGGTCGATGTACTTTTTGATCTCGTCCGGGATGCTCCACGGATGCTCGATGACTTCGCGATACATGTCGCAGATGTGCAGGCAGCCGTCGGGAGCGTTGGCGAAGTTCACGGTGCGCACCCAGGTGTCTTTGGACGCGGCGAATTCAAAGCCATGCTCGTCGGCAGGACGCTCGCCGACGAGGCTGATGCCGTCGGCGCTGGGTTTGATGATCTTGCGATGCACGAGCTGGCCGCCGGCGTCGCCGGTGAAGCTGTTGTTCACGAAGTCGGGACCGTAGGCATCGCCGCGATAGATCGTGGTGCCGGTGGCGCCGGTGAAGTAGCCGCTCACGCGACCGCCCCCCTCGACCACGCCTTTCACCACACCGGCGATGCGCCAGCGCGTGCGGATGATGCGCCAAGGCTCGTCCGGGCTGATGCGAAAGACCTCCGCCGCACCGCCGTCGGCCGCGATGCTCTCCTTGGCACGCGGCATCTGGTAGTAGGGATTGCGGTTCGCGTATTTGTCGTCGTAAACCCAGTATTGGAGGTGGTCGCTGTTCGAGCAGCCGAACTTGCGACCGTAGTTGTCGAAGCTCATGCCGTATTGAGCACCGCCGCCTTCGAGGCCGAACTCATGCGTCAGCGGATTGAACCAAAAGTCCTTCCCTCCAAGCTCGACGCCCTTCAGGTCGGGCCGCTTCAGGCAGGTGACCACACCGCGATTGCCACCACCGGCGAGCAGATGGATGCGATTGTCCTGCCCCCACTGGAAGCTGTTCATGAGGCCCTGCACGTTGAGGATTTTCAATCCGGTGCCGAAGCCGGTGAAGACCTTCTCGCGCACCTCGGCCTTGCCGTCGCCGTCCTTGTCTTCAAAACGCCAGATGTCCGGCGTGGCACCGACATAGAGCCCGCCGTTTGCCCAGATCACCGCCGTGGGCCAGGGCAGATCATCCGCGAAGACCTGGCTCGTCTCGTAGTGGCCATCGCCGTCCTTGTCCTCCAGCATGGAGATGCGGCCGAGATGCGGCGTGACATCGCGCATCTCGCTGTAGTCGATCATTTCGCAGACGAACATGCGCCCGCGCTCGTCGAAGCAGATGGCGATGGGATCGCGCACCTGCGGTTCGTTCGCGGCGAGCTGAAGCTTGAAACCTTTCTTCACCTGCCATGTCGCGATGGCGTCTTTCGGCTCCACGGCGGGATAACGCGGCAGATCCTTGGCCGGATCGACCGCCACCGGGTTTTTCGTTTCGCCGTAGGCCTTGGCGTAGGTGGTCTTGGTCTTGATGCCGTCCGCCTGGGCAAAGAGGGATGAGCTGACGGCAAAGAATACAAAAACGAGGCGATTCATGGCAGAATCATACGGAACTCAGGTTCCGCATGAACAGCCGAATGTTTCCCATCGTGGTATTCTTGTGATGGTGCAGTGAGGCAGGCTGCCAGCCTGTCTCACGAGATCGAAATCACAGCACCGTCTCGTTCACGATCTCGTTGCGCTCATTGAGCAGTACCCGTTTCGGGATGATCGGAGTCTCGCTGTGCCCCCAGGCCATGATGGTGACGCGGTGGCCGGTGCTGATGAGGTGGGCGGCGGCGCCGTTGATGATGATCTGGCCCGAGCCGCTCGGAGCGGGAATGACATAGGTTTCCAGACGTGCACCGCTGGTGATCGAGGTCACCAGGACCTTTTCGCCCTCCCACAGATCCACCTTTTCCATGAGATCAGTCGGTATGGTGATGCTGCCTTCATAGTTGACGTTGGCATCTGTGATGGCGGCGCGGTGGAGCTTGGATTTGAGGGAGGTTCGGAGCACCTGCCAGAGTGCGTCGAACCTGCGAGGGGGTCAAGTGTTGGCTCAAGAGGATGAACGTTTGATGGATGCCGGAACGGGTGAATGATGCGGCAATGAGATACCGCGATTTACGCCGCTCCGAGGCAGGCCCCCGCCACCAGCATTTCACCCCGCGCAAGAGCATGGGGCAGAACTTCCTTCAGGATGAGGAGGTGTCGCGGTGGATCGCCGACCAGGTGCAGCCGGACGAGGCGGATTTTGTGGTGGAGATCGGGCCCGGCATGGGCGCCCTGACCAAGCATCTCGTCGGCAGGCCGAAACATCTCGTGCTGGTCGAAAAAGACTCCCAGCTCGCGCCGGAATTGCAGGGCCGGTTTGACGACCGCAGCGACGTGGAGGTGATCCATGAAGACGCCACGCGCATCAATCTGCGTTCGTGGTTCAAGCACGGCCCGCTGCGCCTCGTGGGGAACCTCCCGTATTCGGTCGGCAGCGAAATCCTGAAGCATTGGCTCACGCCGCCAACGCCCGTCGGTTGCGCTGTGTTCATGCTGCAAAAGGAGGTCTGCGACCGTCTCGCGGCCACCTGCGAGGACGACGCCTACGGTGCGCTCAGCTTGCTGGTGCAGAAGGACTGGAATGTCGAAATGCTGCGCGTTGTGCCGCCGGAGGTGTTTGTGCCGAAGCCGAAGGTGGATTCCGCCGTGATTCGCCTCACTCCGCGAGATCCCGCCACGCTGCCGGTGTTTGATCATGTGCTGTTCGACCGCCTCGTCCGCATGGGCTTTTCCCAGCGTCGAAAGCAGCTCAAGAATCTCCTGCCCGAAGCTCCGGGAGGCTGGGAGTCCTTGGTCGCATCGCTCAACGTTCCACTGACGGTGCGTGCCGAGGGACTGTCGCTCACGCAGTGGATTCAAATCGCCCGCCACTATGAGCAGCGGCACGAGGCCGATGCCGGACAGAAGGCGGGAGAGATGTTCGACGTGGTCAATGAGCGCAACGAGGTCATCGGTCAGCTCACACGCGGCGAGGTGCACAAGCGCAAGCTGCTGCATCGCGCCGTGCACATTTTTGTGATCAACAAACGTGGTCATCTCTACCTGCAGCAGCGTTCACATCTCAAAGACGTGTCGCCGCTTAAGTGGGACAGCAGCGCCGCCGGGCATCTCGATGCCGGAGAGAGCTACGCCAGCGCGGCGGTGCGTGAAACGCGCGAAGAGATCGGCATCGACGTTGGGACCACCGAGCTCGCGGCCCAGATTCCCGCCAGCGACAACACGGATCACGAATTCGTCGAACTCCACCTCGCGCGTCACGAGGGTCCCATCCGCTGCCTGCCCGAGGAAATCGCCACCGGCGACTGGTTCAAGCCCGAGGACATCACCGCCTGGGTGGAGGCGAGGCCTCAGGACTTTGCGAAGGGCTTTGTGACCTGCTGGAAGGCGTGGCAGCAGAAGCAGCGCGCTACCTGAGCGTCCGCGGGATGAAGACGGACTGCATGCCTGCCGCGGTCGCCGCCGCGAGGCCGCTGTGACCGTCCTCGAGCACGAGACAATCGCCGGGCTCGACGCCCATCTGCTCTGCGGCAAGCAGGAACATGTCCGGTGCCGGTTTGCCGTGTTTCACCTTTCGGGGGGTGATGATGATGGGAAACAGATGCAGCAGTTCCGTGGCCTCCAGGCAGCCGCGGACCGTGGACTCTTCGCTGCCTGAGGCGACCGCCATTGGGAATCGGCCGTGGAGCGACTTGGCAAACTCGGCGACGGGCCGCACAGCCTGAACCTCCGGGATGCGCTCACGGAAGATCTCCATCTTCAGTTCATCGACGCTGACCGGATCGATCTGCGTGCCGTGCTTCACGTTGAGGATCTTGACCACATCCTGCTCCTTGATGCCAGCGTGGGCGTAAAACTCTTCCTCGGTGAATTCAAACGGTGCATCATGCCGCTTCAGCGCCTCCACCCACGCGACGTAGTGCATCGGCATCGAATCGACGAGCGTGCCATCGCAGTCGAAGATGTAGGCCTTGAAGGGATGATCGGGGATTTGAAGAGTCATGGCAACAGTCTCAATGGGAAGCCCGGTTCACCGCGCTCAGTACCGCTTTGATCGACGCGAGTTCGATGTTCGTGTCGACACCGGCTCCCCAGATCGTTTTGCCTTCTCCGTTTTTGATCTGGATGAATGCGAGTGCGCTGGCTTCGGTGCCGCTGCTGAGGCTTTGCTCGCGGTAGGTGGCGACTTCGAATGACGGGGCGCCGCCTTCGCTGACAAGAGCATGGGCGAACGCGGCGATGGGCCCGTTGCCCTTGCCTGCGATGCCGCGTTCCTGTCCATTGATGACCAGACTGCAGCGGCAGGTGAAAACGCCGTCCACACCGTCCGCGTGGAAGTGGTGCAACGAGTAGGGGGTGCTGCGCTCGATGTATTCCTTCCAGAACATCTCCTTCAACTCCGCGCCGCTGACCTCGCGGCCAAGTTTGTCCACGATGTCGTTGGCCAGCGGGCCGAACTCGCGCTGCATGTCCTTCGGCAGCTCGATGCCGAACTCGCTTTCGAGAAGGTAGGCGACGCCGCCTTTGCCGCTCTGCGAGTTCACGCGGATGACTTCGCGGTATTCGCGGCCAATGTCGTTCGGGTCGATCGTCAGGTAGGGGACATCCCAGATGGTTTTGTGCTGGTCGTAACCGGACAGGCCCTTCTTGATCGCATCCTGATGGCTGCCGCTGAAGGCCGTGAAGACGAGTTCACCCGCATAAGGCTGACGTGGAGGCACGGTCATGCCGGTGGTGCGCTCATACATGGCGATCAGGCCGTTCATGTCGCTGAAGTCGAGCTTCGGATTGATGCCGTGCATGTACAGATTCATGGCGACCTGGACGATGTCGAGATTGCCGGTGCGCTCGCCGTTTCCAAACAGCGTGCCTTCCACGCGGTCGGCTCCGGCCAGCAGGCCCAGTTCGGTGGCGGCGGTGCCGGTGCCGCGGTCGTTGTGCGTGTGCAGGCTGACGATGAGGCTCTCGCGGTTTTTGATGTTCGTGCAGATCCACTCGATCTGGTCGGCATACACGTTTGGCATGCAGACTTCGACGGTGTCCGGCAGGTTGAGGATCATTTTGTGCTCAGGCGTTGGCTGCCACACGTCCATGACGGCTTCGCTGATTTCCTTGGCGAACTCGACTTCGGTGGCGCTGAAGCTCTCGGGCGAGTACTGCAACGTGACGTGCGTGCCGCCTGCGGTGAGGCGGTGCAGCCGGTCTTTGATCATCTGCGCGCCTTTCACAGCCACGGCGATGATCTCCTCCTTGGTCTTGCCAAACACGTACTTCCGCTGTGCGGGCGACGTGGAATTGTACATATGAATGACGACCTTCTTCGCGCCGATGAGGCTTTCGACGGTCTTTTCGATCAAGTCTTCCCGTGCCTGCACCAGGCACTGGATGGTCACATCATCAGGAATGCGTCCTTCTTCGATGAGGCGGCGGTTGAAGGCGAACTCGGTGTTCGAGGCGGAGGGGAAGCCGACTTCGATTTCCTTGAAGCCACATTTTACCAGAGCATCAAACATGTCGAGTTTCTGGGACACATTCATCGGCACGGCGAGCGCCTGATTGCCATCGCGCAGATCGACCGAACACCAGATAGGAGCAGCGGAGATGGTTTGAGAGGGCCAGCGACGGTTCGGCAACGAGACGGGATCGAAGCGCTGGTATTTGGAGGACGGACTTTTCAACATGACGGGACAGATTTGGACGAAATTGACAGAATTGCAGCCAGATTCACAGCCGGGCTGACTTGGGATGCCGTGACGTGACGGCAGGGGATGACGAGGAAACGCGGGCCGCCTACCCTTGCGTAAGTCGCAGGGAAAGAAGAAGCAGAGCCGTGGCGGTGGTGGTCATGAACGAACGGAAGAAAGCAGAGATGGCGCAGAGGTCAAGGCTGTGCCGTCAGGTTGTCGGGCCGGTGGCAGGATGACCTCTTGACCACCTCGTGACTCTCTTGACTACTCCTTGACCATCCCATGACCCGATTTCGCCCCTGCATTGATCTTCACGACGGCCACGTAAAGCAGATCGTCGGCTCATCGTTGCGTGATGACGGCGCGGGTCTGAAAACGAATTTCGTGAGCGACCGTGATGCGGCGTGGTATGGCGAACTTTACAAGTGTGATGGTCTGGCCGGCGGGCATGTGATTCTGCTCGGGAAGGGGAATGAGCAGGCCGCCAAGGCCGCAGTGGGGGCCTTCCCCGGCGGATTGCAGGTAGGCGGCGGGATCCGGCCCGAGAACACGGCCGAGTACCTCGATGCCGGAGCGAGTCATGTGATCGTTACGAGCTACCTCTTTGAAGCTGACGGCACGTTCAGTGAAGCAAAGCTCGAAAACATCGTGAAGGCTGCGGGTCGTGACAGGCTTGTGATCGACCTGAGTTGCAAGGCCACGGCGAAGGGGTGGACGGTCGCGATGAACCGCTGGCAGACGCTGACGACGCTCGATGTGACGCCCGACTCGCTGAAGTGGCTCGCGGGGCACTGTGCAGAGTTTTTGATTCATGCCGTCGATGTCGAGGGCAAGTGTGAGGGCATCGACGAAGCTCTGGTGAGCTTTCTTGGCGAGCATTCACCGATCCCGATGACCTACGCGGGAGGTATTCGCCATCTGGACGATCTCAAGCGCATCGACGAACTTAGCCGTGGTCGCGTTGACGGCACGGTGGGAAGCGCCCTCGACCTGTTTGGTGGCTCTGGCGCCAAGTACGATGAATTGGTGGCTTGGAACCATCGCACTCTTTGAACCATGAAAATCATCCGCTATGCCGACTCACAGGGAAACATTGTTCATGCCGCGCAGCAGAAGGATGGAGGCGCGCGGATCATCCAAGGTGACATTTTTGGCGAATATCACGTGACCGATCGAAAGGCCGATGTGGCGAAGCTGCTCGCGCCGGTTCAGCCGTTTGCAATCATTTGCATCGGCCTGAACTACAAGTTTCACGCGGAGGAGACGAAGGCGGCGATTCCGCAGCATCCGGTCGTGTTCATGAAGCTCCCGAACGTGGTCCAGCATCCTGGCGATCCGATCCTGCTGCCGACCCATCTGAAGAGCGACAAGGTGGACTACGAGTGCGAGCTGGCGGTCGTGATCGGCAAGGTGGCGAAGAACGTGAGCAAGGCAGACGCATTGAAGCATGTGCTCGGCTACACCTGCGCGAACGATGTGAGCGCCCGTGACTGGCAGAAGCATGGCGGCGGCGGCCAGTGGTGCCGAGGCAAGTCCTTTGACACGTTTTGCCCGCTGGGGCCGGTGTTGGTGACGGTGGACGAAATCCCGAACCCGAACAGTCTGGCGATCAAAACCGTGCTCAATGGAGAAACCATGCAGGACTGGAACACAAACGACATGATCTTTGATGTGCCAACGCTGATCGAGTTTCTCAGCGGCAGCACGACGCTGATGCCGGGAACCGTGATCCTCACCGGCACTCCTCATGGCGTAGGCATGGCGCGCACGCCGCCTGTGTTCATGAAGGACGGCGACACAGTGAGCGTGGAGATCGAACAGATCGGCACGCTGACAAATCCGGTCCGCAGTGAGGCGTGAACCTCAGTCCTGAGCTTTTTTCAGTTCGCTGATGAGCCGCTCGTAACGGCGCTGCGGACAGCATTCTTCGAGAAGGGCGCGGAGAGCCGCCTTCCTCCGGACGAAATGAAAGGCGATGATGTCGCACACGCCTTCCGCCTCATCCATCATCTCCAGTTCCTTGCGCATTTGCTGCATGCTTTCACAACTGTCGTCCGTGGGGTGCGGCAGCAGGTCGAGCGCGCGTGATTTCAATGTCCGCAGGCTCTCCGTGGGGGCGTCGCGTGTGATGACGGGTTCGATGCGGGCAATCCGAAAGGGGTCCATCTGATCCCATCCGGTGATGCGCACGCGCCGGACGCCATAGAGCATCACCTGCGATGTGCCGTCGGAATTCTTGACCGAGGCACGGACGAGACCTGCCGTGGTGATGGGGAGAACGTCATCCTTGCTGCAGACGCCGACGCAGAACATGCGGTCGGTGTGCAATGCGTGGTCGAGCATCAGTCGATAGCGCTCCTCAAAGATGAACAGAGGCAGGTGGCATCCTGGAAAATGATAGCATCCGTCGAGCACAATCACCGGCAGGCTGCGTGGGAGCACGAATTGTGTGGCTGAGAATGTCTTTGAGGCGATGTCCATGAATCAGATGTGACGGGATACGCTTCAACCCGCTCTCTGGTTCGATGTTTCCTGCGACTGTGCGTGGCTGCTCAAAGGCTCTTCAAATAGGCGATGATATCGCTGATCGCTTGAGGCGTAAGGCCGAGCTGCTGGGGCTGATACATGAGCGAGCGCTTCATCTTTTGAATGCCGGCGATCCGGTTCTTAGGCACGGTCTGAACCAGGCCGCCCATGCACTTGATCATGACGGGATCCCCGCTGGAGAGGATCATGCCGCTGATGGTGAGCCCGTCCGTGGTTTTGATCTCGCTGCCTTCAAAGCCGTGGGAGATGTCGGCAGAGGGATTGAGGATGGCATTGGCGATGACCTCGGCAGGCTGCTGTTTGCCAAATGTGCTCAGGTCTGGGCCGAATTCGACGCCTGCCTTGCCGACTTTGTGGCAGGTGTAGCACACCGCGATGGTCGCCGCCCCACGTTTCGCATCGCCAGGCAGATTGGCGATGTCGGTGCTCGTGGGCAGTTGGGGCGCATCTTTGATTTCCGGCGGCATTTCAACCGCGACGAGCTTGACCTTGGCGGGGTCATACAAACCGAGCGCCTTCATGCCGCCTTCGACATCGTAATCTTTCCAGTCATTGCCTTTGCGGTTAAGCAGCCACCATTTGGCGAGCTCCTTCATCGGGAAATCCTGAGTGTTGGCGAGTTCGATCATCGCCCCCGCGGCTTCGCGATTTTTCACAAAGGCCAGCGCGGTGAGCATGAGCTTGCGCTGCTCTTCTGTCAGAGCGCTATCGAGTGCACGGGTCTTGAAATCCTGCACCGCAGCGGCGGGATGAAGACGCCAGGCGAGCCAAGCAAAGGCATTGCTCCATTTCTCGGCGCTGGTTGCGAGTTCCTTCGACACGGCTGCATAAACCTCCGCTTCCTTGCCCTCACTGCCGAGACCAAACGCTTCGAGATAGGCGCGGTCACTTCCATCGAACTGCTTTGCGATCTTCACCAGCAAGGAGACGCTTTGCGCCGCGGGCACGTCTCGCAAAGTCAGAGCCACTTCGCGACGCACTGCCGCGGAAGGATCAGACACCATCTTGGCGGCCATTTCTAGCACGTTTACATCGGCACGGCGCAGGGCGCGATAGGCGACGAGACGCTGTTCATCGGACTTCGATTCCAGCCAGGGCTTCACCTTTGCGATGCCGTCTTCACCCGTCTGCGCGAGCAGCCAGGCGGCACGTGCGGCGATATAGGCGTTGTCATCCTTGAGCAATGCGGCGACTGCAGGCACACCCTTGGCACCTTGTGCCTTCAATGCCGTAAAGCCGCTGAAGCGCACGTTGGGCGCGGGGCTTTTCAGCGCGGCGATCTGGCCTTCCATCGTGTCGAGTTTCAACGCGGGCACCTTTGAGGCGAAGCCTTTCGGTGCGATGCGGTAGATCGTGCCGGTGTAGCGGTCGTCCAGAGTGCCATGACCACCGACGCGCGCATCGAACCAGTCTGCGACATAGATCGCGCCATCGGGGCCGACAGTGACATCGCTGGGGCGGAAGCGTGTTTTGAGTTCACCCGTGGGTTTGCCACCAAGGAAATCGGAACCAGCAAATTCTTTCTCTTTGTTCGACGTGAGGAAGTCAAAACGCTCCAGCTTCCATCCTGCACCGTCAGGTTTCGGAAGATAACCGAAGACGACGTTCTTGCCCGCCTCACAGGCGAGCAGCAGGCCGTTCCATTTGGGATCAAGAGCGCCGTTTTCGTAGAATGCCACACCAGTGGGCGAGCCACCGCCATAGACATCACCGGCCGGCATCGTGCCGGGATCTTCCTGCCGCCATTCGGCAACGGGAGTCTCCTGGCCGGGACGCTTGTCAGCACCCCAGGAGCGCTGACCATCGGCGGAGGCGAAGCCTGCATTGCCACCCTCCATCACTGGTGTTACGCGGCAGGCGGGCGGATCATCGTTGTCGCTTTGGAACACATCGCCCAAGGAGGTGATGGTCTGCTCGTAGCTGTTGCGATAGTTGTGTCCGATGATCGTGACGTTTGTGCCATCCGGATTCATACGCGCGGCGAAACCGCCGATCCACACATGGCCGTCGTCGCTTTTCTGCCCGGCGATATCCTGCATCTGATAGGGGCTGCCCATGCGGAAGGTTTTGCCCGACTTGTCTTTGAACAGCGCGCCTGTGTTTCCCTGATTCCAATACCACATCCCATCCGGGCCAGCGGTGACACTGTGAAGACTGTGGTCGTGCTGACGACCGCCGAAGCCTGTGAGCAAAACCTCGCGTGTGTCCACGGTGGAGTCGAACTTGCCGTCACCGTTCACATCGGTGTAAACAAGCATGTCCGGTGGCTGGGAGACGACGACCTTGTTTCCGAACACCGCCACTCCGAGCGGAGCGGCGAGCGCGGACTCCTGCACGAACACGGTGCTCTTGTCTGCCTTGCCGTCGCCTGTCGTGTCTTCGAGGACCACAATGCGATCGCCCTCCGGCCTGCGGCTGCCCTTGCTGCGGTAGTTCACGCCTTCCGCGACCCACATGCGACCCTGGGCATCGAAGTCGATGTTCGTCGGATTATACAACGCGGGTGAAGTGGCCCAGACGGTGACTTCGAGTCCTTCAGGTGTCGCAAACATCTCTGAAGGCACGAGCGTCTTGCCATCATCCACGACGGGCGGCACGGGTTTCGGTGCACCGGGCGGCTTCTCGGTGAACACCTGAAACTTTACCGAGGCCGTGCTCGCCTTGCCTCCGCGCATCATGCCGCCGTCATCGATCGCCGTCTGCGCGGTGAATCGTTCCACTCCCTGGGGCAGTTCATAAAAGATCACCGAGCGCGCGTGGGTGCCGATGCCGTTTTCAAACGTCTGCCCGTTCACGAGAAGCGGCGATCCCATGGCCGATTTTCCGATGCGGGTGCTGCCGGAACCCTGGCTGGCGGCCTTCCATGGAAGCTTGATCAGATCCTTCTTCGAACCGTCCGTCATCACCAGCTTTGGCTCGAGCCAGTCGGCCCAGTCGCAACTGATGCCATCCTCATCTGAAACGACGAGATACAGTTCCTTGGCGCCTTTCACGGACACATCGACTGGCACCAACCGGCGCAGACTCGTGCTGGTAAGCTTGGGGCTTTCGTAGACCGGATCAGCGGCTGAAGCGGCGGAGGCGACGGCGAGAAACGCCAGAAGTGTGGATTGAAGAGAGGTCATGACGCGGCAGAGAGTCGGACGGAAAGGGAAGCGTGGCACAGGCATACGCTTTTCGCCTCGGAAAAGTACTCATCGATCGCCATCAATCTCCCAGCCAGACTCTGCCGGGCCGCCACAACCACTTTCCCGCTGGTGCGCCCGTCAGGAATCGAACCTGAATCTGCGGCTTCGGAGACCACCATTCTATCCGTTGAACTACGGGCGCGCTGTCGCGGGGCCGATGCTTCGCATGCACCACGGAATGCGGCAAGTCGTTTTCCGGGCGATCCTCACAAGAGCTCGTGCTTAGCTTTGCCTTCCTTGGCGTCGGCCTGGAACTTGTTCCAGCGGAAGGGTTCGACGATCTGACCCCAGAAGGATTTGGGCATCGCCGCGTTGATGCCGATTTCCGCGGGCGGGCGGCGGTTCACGTCGTCGTAGAAGGTTCCGAAGATGAGATCCCATAGGATCAAGTTCTCGCCGTAGTTCTTGTTGCCTTCGCGAAGGTCCATCGAGTGATGCCAGCGGTGGAGGGCGGGGGTGTTGAAGATGTAATTGAGCCAGCCAAAGCGCATGCGGATGTTGGCGTGTGTGAGGAAGCCGATGTAGGCGGTGATGGCACCGAACCAGAGCACGACATCCTTGGGCGCGCCGGCCAGAGCGAGAAGAGGCGCCGAAAAAATCATGCTCTTGAGCGTGTCGATGATGTGAAAGCGTCCCGTGTTGAAGAACCACAGCTTCCTAGAGCTGTGATGAACCGCGTGGAACCACCACAGCGGCATCCATTCATGAGCGATTCGATGCGCCCAGTAGAGCCCAAACTCGGCGATAACGAGACCCAGCACGACCTGGAAAAACATCGGCCAGTGATTCGGCCAATAACCGGTGCCCTGATCTCCGCCGACCACGCTGGCGAGGCCGAGCCAGGTCATCGAGACAACCAGCAGTTGCACGAACGACTTGGTGAAAGCCGTGTGCGCAAAGTCCGGGATCTCCTGCCCGTCCGAGTGCAGCCAGCTTTCTTCGTGGGGGAACACGCGCTCCAGCACATACAGAAGCGCTGCGAGGCTGAAGTAACAGATGTTGAAGGCCAGCGGGCCGTGGCCGCTCGCGATGCCGATTCCCGTTGGAATCAGGGCGGCGGTGAGGATCAGCGGCCAGAGCAGATATTCGAAAAGCGTGCGGAGCATGGACGGCACTTTCAAAGCACGAAACGTGCAGGATTCCAGCGCGGAAATGGCGAATGACATCTCATTGCTTGCACTCCTTCAGCGCGCGTGTTCGATGCGCCGCCCATGAAGTCTGTCATAGCCATCTCACCCGGAGAACTCGCCATCCTCGACACGCCGAAGCCGAAAACGGGGCCGTATCAGGCGCTGGTGCGCACGGAGTGCGCCTGCCTTTGCAACCGCACGGACTCCGAATTGCTCGCCGGCAAGTTCCCCGGCATGGAGGACAAGTTTCCTTTCGCTCTCGGACACGAGAGCGTGGGCATCGTCGTGGAGATCGGTGAGAAGGTGAAAAACTTCAAGGCGGGAGACCGCGTCGTCGGCGGACTGGTCTTTGATCTGCAGCAAGAGGGCGTGGATTCAGGCTGGGGCGGATTTGGCGAGTTTACGCTGGCGAATGACCACGATGCAATGGTTGCCGACGGGGTGGCGGACGAAGCTCATGGCTGGGTCGAGGTGTTCGAGATTCAAACCCGTGTCGATGCCGATATTCCACCCGAACAAGCCGTACTGCTGTGCACTTGGCGCGAGGTTTTGGGAGCGTTTCGTGATTTCCATCTTCAGCCTGGCGACGACGTGCTCATCTTCGGTGCGGGGCCGGTTGGTTTGAGCTTCGTGAAGCTTGGGCGGTTGTTCGGACTTGGCTGGATCGGCATCGTCGATCGTCATCCTGACAAGCAGGACAGAGCGCTCGCCTTTGGGGCCAATGCGGCCTTTGCACCGGGTGATGTGGAGATCGGTGAACTCGCCAGCATTCGCGGGAGAAAGCTTGATGCCGTCATCGATGCCGTGGGGCATCCCGACATCGTGCACAAGGGGCTGCCGCTGCTGCGCCGAGGTGGATCGCACTGCATCTACGGCGTGCTGACGCATGGCGTGCTGCACATCGACAAATCGAAGGCGGATTTCAATTTCAACCTCTTCGTCCACCAGTGGCCCACACGACGCTACGAGAAGGAATCGCAGGCCGCTCTCTGCCAGTGGATCCGTGAGGGCAAACTCACCTCCGCCGACTTCATCACGCATCGTTTTCCTCTGGATCGCATCGCTGATGCATTTCAGGCGGTGAGCGAGCGCAAGGTGATCAAGGCGCTGTTGGAGTACCCTTGAGAAATATTCGAGCAACGCGTCTTCTTGCTGGCAAAGTGTGGCATGATCCCCAGAAGTCTGCTGCGCGCTGCGGTCAGGACGGCTCTGCCGTTTCTCGACTGGCGTGTTCCGGTGAGCCTGCTGCGCGGGCGTGATCGCGTTTCCGGCGGGGAGGTGGTGCTGTTGTCTGCCGGACGGGCCCGCCGGACGGGCTTCATCACCGGACGCTTTTTTGCAGACAGACCGGAGACTCTCAGGACGGTTAGTGTTCCCGTCTGGAGGCTTCAGGTGTTGCTGGACTCCTGGCAGCAGGAGGCGGACCTGACTGTGGCCGCGATCGACCGCATCTCCTCTCGTTTGTTTTTGAGCAAGGGATGGCTCACGGTGCCCATGTGGGTTGGGAGTTCCATGGGTGTTCCCGATGACTTGTGGTCCTTTGCGCGATCACATGGCGACGCCATGAACGACATCCGCCGAGTTCGGACCAAGGGGCTGGAGGCTGAACTCAGCCGCTCTGATGAAGACTTCGACCTCTTCTATGACAGGTTTTATGTTCCACATCTTGAGAGGCGTCTAGGCGAGGCTGCGAACCTCAATCCCCGGTGGATCCTGCGCCTTGTGCTCAAGCAAGGCATGATCCTTTGGATGAAACAGAGGGGAGACCGGATTTCTGGTGACCTGATCACCGTGAGCGGGAAGCAAATGACGGCCGTGGTGAATGGAGTGCTGGACGGGAGGGACGAACTGCTTCGTGAAGGGGCTTTGTCCGGTCTCTACGTGCATCGAATCTTGCAGGCACAAAAGCTTCACTGCAGTGAGATCCGAATGGGCGGCAGTCGTCCGTCGTTGCACGACGGGGTCTTCCGCTACAAGAGCAAGTGGGCTGATGCACTCTATTTACACCAGGGGTTGGTCTCGATGAACTACGTTCAACTGCTTCGGTGGAACCGTCTGGTGGGGCCGGTGGCGGATTTTCTGAGTCACACCTCGCTCATTCACCATGACCATGACGGATTCTCGGCTCTGTGGGTCTTTCCCAAACATCTCCCGCTGACCGTCGAGAATCTCCAGCGCGAACATCACAGGCTCAATGCCGCGGGATTGCGCCGCTTTCGCATCTTGGTGGAATCGGAACCGCCTGCGGATCACGGACTGCCCGAGGAAGTTCGCCTGATTCCGCTGAACGCGCTGGAGCTCTTCAAAGGCACTCTCATTGCACGTGATGTCACGGAGCAAATCGGGCAGTGACGCCTTGGATTTGCGCAGCCACATCAGTGCCGCGTTTTTTTCCCATCACGCACATGGCTGTCGCGAGCGCATCACTGGTGGTGGCGTCGGGGGCGATGACGGAGCAGGCGATACGCTCGGTGAGGCCGAGACCGGTTTTGGGTGAGACGATGTGCGAGTAGCGCACACCATCGATCTCGGTGAATTGGTAGAGGTCACCCGAAGTTGAGACGGCGCAGTTGTGGAGACGAACCGTGACGAGGTCTTCCTCGGGCGAGGGTTTGGTGAACTGACGGAGCTTGATGTCCCAGGCGTCGGTGCCGGGCGGAGGGTCACCGATGGCAATGTCTCCGCCGGCGATGACGAGGGCGCGGGCGAGGCCGAGATCTCGCAGGACGCGCAGGGCGGCATCTGCGGCGTAACCTTTGGCGATACCGCCGAGATCGAGGAGCATGCCGGGCTTGAGGAGAGTGATGGTGTGCGCGTTGGCATCGAGCTGCACGGCGCGCCAGTCGGTGGCGGCGAGGGCCTGCTGGAGGCGGTCGGCAGGCGGGAGTTTTTTCAGGCGGCGGGTGCGGCGCCAGAGGTGGGAGAGATTGCCACAGGTGATGTCGAAGGCGCCATCAGTGAGGCGTGAGAGTTCGAGAGCGCGGGTGATGATGGTGAAGAGATCGTCACTGGCTCGGAAGGGGAGGTGGGGGCCCGTGTTGACGAGTCGCATGAGCTCGCTGTTGGGCTCATAGTCGGAGCAGACGGCATTGAGAGCGGCGATGCGCTTGAAGGCGGCATCGGCGGCGGCTTCCGCCTGCTCTTTGGATTCCGCGTGCAGGCTGATGCGAAAAGTGGTGGCCATGAGTGGCGCGGAAAAATCAAAGCGCTCCAAGGCCTGCGCCGGAAGGGCGCAGATGCAGAGGAGGAAAACGATGCCTGCGGAATGCACGGAAGAAAGTGTTGGACCACCACAGAAGACATGGGGGCACGGAGTTTTCAATCCGTCATCTGTGGGATGAGATCAGAGCGCTCGTGTTACCAGGCCGGTTCGGCGTGGAGGGCGTCGGCGAGATCATGCGAGGGCGTGGAGACCGGGCGGATGCGAGTCGTGATGGGCTTGGCGAGATTCTGGCTGGCCGCACGCACGAAAGGTATGGCGTCGATGTTTTGGCAGCGCACGAGAAGAACGCGACGCTGCGGCATGCCATGAAGATAGATGGCACCGCCTTCGTGCTGTTGGATGATTTCCAAACAATCTCCGCTGCCTGAGCGGCGACCGAGTTCGGCCGCGGCGGAAAGGGTGGCATGGGCGAGAACCAAAACGGCGGCAGTAGGCGGTTCGACATCGCCGATGCAGTCGAGAAGGCGTCCGGCGTCGTCGGCGATGGCGGCCTGAAGAACGCCGGGGATCGATTTGATTTGACTGAGATTCATGGGGGAATTGTTCAGGCTGCGAGCGCCTCAGTGGGCAGTTCGTTCGGAGCGTCCTCGGGCGAAGTGCGGAGACGGAACTGATGAAGTACGGCCTGCGAGATGGCGTTGAGCGTGGCGAGGACGTTGCGGCCGGTGCGGGCGTCGGATTCGAAGCTGAGGAAGGGCGTGGGACGGTTGTTGAAGAGGTATTCGAGATACTCGACAGGAGCGGCGTTTGGCAGGTCACGCTTGTTGTATTGCAGAACGATGGGCAAGCGATCGATCGAACTCCCGTTCATTCGCAGATTTGCCTCGAGGCTTTGCAACGACTGCAGATTGTCACGCTGGCGGTCCATCTGCGAGTCGGCGACGAAGACGACGCCGTCGGCTTGTCTCAAGACGAGCTGCAGGGTGGCATTGTAGGTGACCTGTCCGGGAACGGTGTAGAGATGGAAGGTGGTTTTATAGCCGGGAAGGGCATCCGCTTCGATCGCGAGGAAGTCAAAGAACAGGGTGCGGTCCTGCGCCGTTGAAAGCGAGACAAGATCACTGCACCCGTTCGGATCAAGCTTGGCGTGGATCTGCTGGAGGTTGGAAGTCTTGCCGCTCAGCGGAGTGCCGCAATAGACGATCTTGAAGCTGACGGTATGGTCATCGTGATTGATGCTGGGCATGGTAAATGGAAGGGACTAATCCCGGTTGACGACTGACGAACGAACCATGCCGAGGCATGCTTCATCCGAGCATCCGGGCGAGTTCGCGGGAGATGAGGGTGATCTTGTCACGCAGACCGTTGGAGGGCTCTTCGTCGTGCAAGACCCCGACGATGGTTTCTCCAGGAAAGCAGAAGGTGAGCAGACGGCCGCCGGCGTTGAGTGTGAACGTTTCGGCGCCGTCGATGCCGATCAACGGGGCGAGTCCGCGCAACTGGCGGGCGATGTCGGGTGCCTGGCGCTGGAATTCTGTGGCGTCCGGTTTGGATGAATTGGCATGGCTGAGCACATGAGAGCCATGCAGGCAGACACAGGCGCTGAGACCTGGCTGCAGGGCCAGAAGCTCTGCGACACGAGGAGCGGTTAGGTTTTCTTCAGTGCCAAGCAGCGCACGCAGCAGGAGCTGATCGGTCTGAGTATCGAGCGGAGCCAGGCCAAGGAAGGAATGCTTCACGGCCGCCATTTTCACCGGAGGCGCAGCCTGGGACGCTGGCGCAGGGGCTGGTGCAACTTGCCTTGGTTCAGGCTTGGGCTGCGGTGCCGGCTCGGCAAAAGCAGGGGCAACGGGAGTCTGTGCACCGAACAGGCTGCGAGTGGCCGGCTTGTTGGCAGGGGAAGGAGGTGCAAACGAAGGGATTTCCTCCAGAGCGGGAGCAAACGACGGCGTGGGCTGAAACAGCGGACGTTCAGCGGGAGGCGGCGCGCTCGCGAATGGCTTGATCTCAGGAGCCTGTGGGAAGGAGGTGGATGGCTGAGACGGGGTCTGTCCCAGCAGCTGGGCGCTGCTGAGGCCGGCTTCCATTGGAGCTCTTTGCTGCTGCTGCGAATCCGTGGACGACGAGGCAAACGGATCAAAGGGCTTCGAGGTTGGTGCCAACGGAGATGAAGGCTGGCCGACACCGGCCGGAGGTTGTGCTCCAAAGGGTTGAAACGCTCCTGCGATCGGTTGCATTGGCGCAGACTGCGGCGTGGCAGGCTGCCCCGCAGCGGAGAATAGAGACTGCGTCACTGGCGATGGCTGCGGCCTTGGCGGTTCGATGGCAGACGGAGGCGTGAACGCGAATGGCGATGGTGCCTCCGTCGGCGTTGCAGAAACAAATGCAGGCGCAGGCGACGGAGCTTCAGCCGGCTGCATTTGAGCAAACGGATTCAACGCGATGCCAGACAGTGGTGCCAGCGGAGAGGAAGTAGCGGCCTGTGCCGGAGGCTCCGCCTTCGCGATGGCGGGAGAAGCGAATACCGAGAGCGGGCTTTGCGGCGGTTGGGGGGGGGGGGGCGAAGGAACGCTGGTCGGCGCTGCGGGTGCGGTGAAGATGGCCGCAGGAGATGGTTCCAGCCTGCTGACCTGACCTGCAGCGGCTCCAGGTTGAATGACGAAAGCGTTGTTCTGCGGTGCGACCTGACGCGGGGTCGAGTCGGCAGGGGGGGGGCTTCCCAAAGGAGTCTGTGCGGCGGGTGTCGCCGACATGTTAGTGAGCGAATGAAAGACTTCATTCTGCGGGAGCTTCACTCGGAAGTCGCGTTTTGCGCTGGAGAGCGTGTTGCGGAAGCCGATGTCGGACACGCCGTCAATCAGCGCGCCGAGTTCCAGAACGATGCTGCCAGAAGCAATCTGTTCGTTCAAGACACTCGCAGGAACACTCGTAGTGATCCATGCCGGCAGCGTTCCCGGGTTGAAGCCAAGCTCTTCAATGCTGTAGCCATTCAGTACCGCAGCAAAGCCCAACTTTGCCATGCCTGACGCCGATGATGCACTGCCCTGAGCCACAGGCGGCGACGAGATGGGCATGGGAGGCTGCTGAGGGGCTGCGAACCCAGATGCGGGCGTGGGTGCAGACGGGGCGGCTGACTCCTGCATTGCGGCCACGAAGGGTGACCCAAACGGCATGGCTGGTGCGCCTTCGCGCATGTCCGTCGGAGTTGGAGCTCGTTCTTGCGACTTGGGGGTGAACAAACTCGAGATGGATTCCTGCGGCGGAACTGGGGCGGCTGGCGCGGGCGCGGCAAATGGCGACGGACTTTCTAATGTCGCTGGAGAGAAGGGGGATGCCGTTGGAGGTGGCGAAGCCGGGGACGTGGGCTTTTGTGAGATGCCAAACGGTGAGCCATCGGCGCCCGCTCCCAAGGAGAAGGGCGATGCGGGCGGGGGCGGCGGGGGCGGCGGAGCGGCTGATTGCTGCGGAGGCTGCGCCATGGAAAATGGGCTGGCAGCAGGAGCTTCCGGGGGAGCCGATTGGATGGAAAATGGAGAGGGAGCAGGCACTGGTGACTCCGGAGAGCTAAAACTGGGCGATGCGGCTGCAAAGGGACTCATGGGGAACGCCTGCGCAGGAGGGGCGGTCGATTCTGCCGCAGGCTGGGCCATCTGGAATGGCGAGGCGGCAGGTGGGGCGGCCGGCTTTGCATTTTGAGAGATTGCGAAAGGGGAGGGTGCGGAACTGGGGGCTTCGGGAGCAGGAGCAGAAGACTGTCCCTCTCGTGCCTGCGCAATCAGTCCCGGAAGTTTTGTCGCTGGCAGCGCCACCAGACGTGGATCCTGGGGGGAAATGGGCACCTGGAAAAGCGCCGGACAGACACGATACAACTCAAACACCGGCAGCGCCGCCTGACCGCTGCGCAGGGCGTTTTCCAGCAGGGCGGGAGGCAGGGACAGGGGCTGCTCCGCAGGCAGGGCTCCGGCGCGAACTACTTCGGGTGGCAGTTGATTGATCACATCCCCCACCGTGAGAGGGGCGTTCGTGGGCGTTGCTCCAGCGACGCTGAACGGGGACATTCCCATGGCTGAATTGATCGGCGGTGCGCTGGTTGATTCATTGCCTGCGATTTTGAACAACGGGTTGCCCCCGATTTGAAAAGGGGAGGGACCAGACGAAGGCTGCAATGTGGGAGAGGCTTGCATGGGCGGGAGACTGTTGGAGGACGTGCCAGCCATGCCCTGAGGATGTGCCCTCGCGAAGTGTTGCGGTGTGCCTGGCCCTGGTTCATCAGAACCGGGGCCACGTTGGAACAAACTTCGGAACGAAAAACTCATCGGAGGATGAAGCGGCCCGACTCAGCAAAGTAGCAGGCCTGTGTGAAAAATCTAGTTTTTATAAACAAATACTCCGACATCTGCATTAATTAACCGATGTTAAATATTGAAGCCCGATAGTTCAAGATTTTTTCACGGGTTTTCATTCTTCTAAATGCTTGCTCAGCAGCACTGAGGCCATGCCTTGTCACCCGCGGTGATTTCTGCGCGAAAATTTCTGCATCAAGCCGATCGTGGACACTCATCACAAGGCTTCTCGACAAATGAATTTCAAACAGCATGAATTTTCTCTTGCGGAATCACACATTGAAAGCACTATCCCCGCCCGCTCAACCCGAGCACAAGACCCCTTCGTCTAGCGGTTAGGACACATCCCTTTCACGGATGCGACACGAGTTCGATTCTCGTAGGGGTCGCCACTTCTTTTTTGAGTGCGACCAGATGCAAAAAAGAAGCTCCGCTGGACACCGGCAAAGTCGCCCGCTAAACGAGCATCATGTCCTCATCAGGCGGCAAACTTTTCATCACAGGTCATCAAGGTCTCGTCGGGCGCGCATTGCTGCGCCACTACGCGAGCAGGCCGGAATGGCAGATCGTCACACGCACACGGGCGGAACTCGATTTGCGCGACCAGCATGCGACGGACGCGTTCTTTGCAGCAGAAAAGCCGGACCAGGTGATCCTCGCCGCGGCAACGGTCGGCGGCATCAAGGCCAGCTACACGCACCCGGTGGATTTCCTCCTCAACAATTTGCAGATCCAAAACAGCGTCCTGTCCGCCGCGCACCGCTACGACACGAAGAAACTTCTCTTCTTGGGCAGCACCTGCATCTATCCCAAGGTCGTCGAGATGCCCATCCGTGAAGACAGTTTGCTCACTGGCCCGATGGAAAGCACCAACGAACCCTACGGGGTTGCCAAGATCGCAGGCATCAAACTCTGTCAGGGCTATCGTCATCAGCATGGTCGCGATTACATCTGTGGCATGCCCGCCAATCTCTACGGTCCCTTCGACAACTTCGACCCCGAGCATTCGCACGTCCTGCCCTCGTTGATTCGTCGTTTCCACGAGGCGAAGCTGCAAAACGCTCCGAGCGTCACCCTCTGGGGCAGCGGCAGTCCCAAGCGCGAATTCCTCTTTGTGGACGACCTCGCCTCGGCCTGCGCTTTCCTCCTCGAGAACTACAGCAGCGCGGACATCATCAACATCGGCTGCGGCTGGGAGATCAGCATTCGCGAAGCCGCGAAGATCATTCGTGAAATCATCGGTTACGAGGGCGAAATCGAGTGGGACACAACGCAGCCCGACGGCAATCCGCGCCGTCTGCTCGACATCAGCCGCATGGAAAAACTCGGCTGGAAGGCGAAGACCGATTTCCGCGAAGGCGTGGCCAGCACCTACCGGTGGTTCTTGGACAATCGAGCCACTGCCCGCGTCTGAAGACGAGGCATGAAGTCCGGCTGGACACGTCCTTGCTTCAATGCCAATTGAGCAAATGGCAATTCAGGCCTTCCGACCCGTCCTCATCACTCGCAACACCTGCCGCATCTGCGGCTCCCACAGCCTCACGCCCGTCGTCAGTCTCGGAGATCAATTCATCGGCGGCGTCCTCGCCAGCGAAGATGGCAGCGCGCTCATCAAACGCAAAGTCCCGCTCGATCTCGTGCGCTGCGACCCTTCCCAGGATGAAAATGCCTGCGGCCTCGTGCAGATGCGTCATTCCGTGCCGCCGAAGGTGCTCTACCACCGTTACTACTACGAGTCCGGCATCAACCAGTCGATGATCGACAACCTCACGGGCATCACCCAGCTCGTCGAAGAAACGGTGAAGCTCAAAGCGAAGGACATCGTGCTCGACATCGGCTGCAACGACGGCACGCTGCTCTCGAGCTACCAGACGCAGGGCCTCCGCCACATCGGCATCGATCCTTCCGACGTTGCGCTCAAAGCACGGGCCAAAGGCTTCGAAGTGGTGAACGACTTCTTCTCCGCCCGCGCCTTCAAGAGCATTCATGCCACGGAAAAGGCCCGCGTTGTCACCAGCATCTCCATGTTTTACGACTTGGAGAATCCGCACGCCTTTGTGCAGGACATCGCCGACGTGCTCGCCACCGACGGCATCTGGATTCTTGAGCAGAGCTACCTGCCGGCGATGCTCGACATCAACAGCTTCGATACCATCTGCCACGAGCATTTGGAATATTACTCGCTCGCCGTGCTGGAGCGCCTGTTCGGCGATCACGGACTGGAAGTCATCGACGTGCATCTCAATGACGTGAACGGCGGCAGCTTCCGACTCGTCGTTGCCAACGCCGGCCAGGTCAAACCGAGCGCCGAAGCCGCCGCACGCGTGCAGGAACTGCGCATCCGCGAGTTCGAAATGGCGCTCGACTCCGATGCGCCCTACGCCGTCTTCCGCAACAACATCGAACGCATTCGCACCGATCTCGGAGCGTTCCTCCGGAAGGCAAAGGCCGAGGGCAAGCTCGTCCACGGTTATGGCGCCTCGACGAAGGGCAGCACCACGCTGCAGTATTGCAACGTCACGCCTGATCTTGTTCCTGCCATCGCCGACCGCAATCCGGTGAAGTGGGGCAAGTACACCATCGGCACGCAGATCAAGATCATCTCCGAGGAGGAATCCCGCGCCGCGAAGCCGGACTACTACCTTGTCCTGCCCTGGCACTTCATGCCGGAGTTCCTCACCCGCGAGACGGAGTTCCTCGCCCGTGGCGGCAAGTTCGTCGTCCCGATGCCGCAGGTTCATCTCGTCGGTTGAATCACCGCCCGTGCTTGCTCGTCTAGGTCACTGCCATGGACGACAAGCCCGAGCCAATGACGAACCGCAGCGCGCTGCGTCGTCTGCTCCTGTTCGCACGCGGCCACTGGCGCATCGCCGCGTGGCAGTTTGCGCTCGCGGTCGCCGGCACTTCGCTCATTTTCGTTTTTCCCGGCGTGGTGCGATGGTTCATGGATGAAATCATTCCGCAGAAGCGCACCGATCTCATCTGGCAGGCCGGAGGTCTGGCCATCCTCGCGTTCACCGTGCGCGAGGCACTGTTCTACTTTCGCACGCGGGTGAACTGCACTTTCGAGCAGCGCATGATCACCGATCTGCGCGGCCGGTTGCATCGCAAGATCGAACTCCTGCCGCTGCGCTGGTTCGATCATCAAAGCACCGGTGACATTCTCACCAAGCTCGCCGACGACGTCCCCGCCACGCAGCGCGTCATCCTCGAAGGCATCGAGCAGGGACTCACCGCGCTGCTGCAAATCGTCATCACCGCCATCGTCATGCTTGTGGCCGACACGAAGCTCGCGCTGCTCGTTCTCATTCCCACTCCGTTCATTGCCGCCGGCGGCTGGATTTACTCACGCTGGGTGTCTCCGCGAGCCACCGCCGCACGCGAGGCCACCAGTGCGCTCAATGCAACATTGCACGACACCATCACTGGCATCCGGCAAATCAAGAGCTTCACCGCCGAGGAAATGCGGCAGTGGAAATTTCTCGCCGCCAGCGAACGCCTCAAGGAGAAGCAGACGCGTCTCATGGCCGCCTGGGCCTTCTACGCGCCTTCCATGACGTTGCTGGGCAATGCGGGGCTCGTCCTGCTGCTGATGGCCGGCTCATGGTGGTGTGTCAGCGGTCACATGACGCCCGGCCAGTTGATGCAGTTCATCCTGCTCGTCGGATTCCTCTACGAACCCATCGCCCGTCTCCACGGCGTCAATCAAACCCTTCTCAACGGCCTCTCCGCCGCCAAGCGCGTGTTTGCCATCCTCGATCGCGAAACCGAGGAGGACCTCGATTCTGGCAGAGAGCTCGCGCAGATCCGTGGCGAGATCGAGTTTCGCTCCGTCTCCTTTGCCTATCGCGACGACAAGCCCGTGCTGCACGAGATCTCGCTCACCGCGAAGCGTCATCAAACCGTCGCGATTGTCGGTGCCACCGGCTCGGGCAAGAGCACGCTCTTCCAGCTCCTCACCCGCTTCTACGATCCGCAGAGCGGCTCTATCACGCTCGACGGCGTTGCATTGACCGACCTCAGCAAGCGCTCCCTGCGCATGTCTCTTGCCTACGTCACGCAGGAGTCCTTCCTCTTCGCCGGAACCGTGCGCGACAATCTCCTCCTCGGCAAACCGTCCGCCACAGACGATGAACTCTGGACCGCCCTGCGCGACGCCTGCGCGGAAGATTTTGTCAAACGTCTGCCCGAGGGCCTCGATGCCGAAGTCGGTGAGCGCGGCGTCCTCCTCAGCGGCGGCGAGCGCCAGCGCCTCGCCCTTGCCCGCGCGTTCCTCAAAGACGCACCGATTCTGCTGCTCGATGAAGCCACGTCATCCGTGGATGTGAAGTCCGAGCATCTCATTCAAACGGCACTCGTCCGGCTCCGCGCCAACCGCACCAGCCTCGTCATTGCCCATCGCCTCAGCACCATCGTTGAGGCCGATGTCATCTACGTGCTCCATCTGGGCCGCGTCCTCGTCCACGGCACCCACGCCGAACTTCTCCAGTCCTCCGCCTACTACCGCGAACTTACCGCTCTCGCGTTCGACCAAGGCGAGGGACCATCCTGAGCTCTTTGAGAGCGGAGCCTTCTGGCAGGTTATCGCGACAGTTTTCCCTTGTCGCGAAGACTGCCCGCGTGGTAATCCAACGGATATGAACAACAGACTCGCTCTTTGGATCGCGGCACTTTTCATTGTTGGTACGGCCGCCCGTGCTGCTGATGCGGATCTTGAGCGCTTGAAGCAGTCCTACCAAGATGCCTCCGCTCGTGCATTGGCCCCGATCAATGCCACGTATGAAAAGGAGCTGTTGAAGCTGCTCGAGCAGCGCACAAAGGCCGGTCAGTTGGCCGAGGCCATTGAAGTGAAGGAAGAGATTGAGAGGCTCACCGGCAGGGCGATCAAGGATACCTCGGGCTCGCCCATCCAGCCGGGCAAGCCCCCTTTGGAGAAGCTCTTCGTCGGCAAGTCGTGGCGCACTTCTCTTGGGACGTCGTTCGAGTTCAAAAAGGGCGGATCGGGCACTCGACAACTGGGATCGGACAAAAAGGCCATCGTCTGGAGGATCGTCGGCCCCGACATGGTCGAAGTAAGCGGTCAGAAAAACGATTCTGGCGTCGTCGAGACCTGGTTCTTCAAGTTCCTCGACAAAGGCGAGGGGTACATTGGCGGCAGTAGGGACAAAATCGATGGCAAGCTCAAGCCCGAATGAGCCGGGCACGATTGCGTCTTGCCGCTGGATTTGACGAGCCCCAACAAAAACGCCTGACCGCTTTCACGATCAGGCGCCTTGTTTGAATCAATTCGATCGCAGAACTCAGTTCGCGCGGCCGAGGTAGGTGCCGTCTTCGGTCTTGATACTGATCTTGTCACCGGGGCCGATGAAGAGGGGGACCTGCACGCGCATGCCGGATTCCGTCGTGGCTTCCTTGTACACGTTGTTGGCGGAGTCACCCTTCACGCCCGCAGGGCTGTCGGTGATCGTCATGATGATGTTCGCGGGCAGTTCGATGCCGGCGACGACGTCGTCGGCGAACACCACGAGGTACTTCTGGCCTTCGATGAGGTAGCCGCGGGTCTTGGCATCCAGCTTGTCCTCGCCGATGAGCACGTCTTCAAATGTCTCAGGGTGGATGAAGTGGTAGCCGTCGCCATCCTTGTAGCTGAATTCATGGCTGTCGCGCACGAGGTTCACGGACTCGAGCGACTCGTTGGAGGTCATGCGCAGGTTGTACATCTTGCCGATGGTGATGCTGCGGACGGACATCTGGACGAACGAGGCCATGCGCGGCGGCGTCTTGAGTTCGGTGTCGGTGACGACGCACACGTCGTTGTTGTAGCGGACGGCGTGGCCTTTGCGGAGATTGATGACGGGGGTGGCTGGCATAAGAGCGTGCTTCCTTGGCGAGTTTGCAGCGCTTTGCAAGCCCCGGTTCACAGCCGGGCCGGGGGCTTCGGGGGAGTCCTCGTTTCCGTCCTCTGGGGCGTTCTCGACCGCGCAGGCATTCAGGTGAAGAGGAATCGAGGAGCGGTGAGACGACCGGAAGCCGTGGCCGGGCGCAGTCCGGGGCCGGCCTCAGGCGTTGTGTTGTTCCGGCTTCAGCCGGTCTGGAGGGGGTGGCGTGGAATGGCAACGGGGAGCGCCAGCCGCCCCGTCTCATCAGGGCGCCGCCTTCGGATGGCAGGTGTTGTGTCGTACCGGCTCTAGCGGGTTCGGAAGGATGTCGGGGGAGATTCGCTCGGAGCAGGGGGCGGCCGGAGGCTGTCGATCTAGGGCTGTGAACAACTCCGTCGGAGCTCTCTGCCCGCCTGGGTCTGCGCAGCCGTCCTGAGTGAGCCGAGAGGGAAGTGCGGGCCCCCCAAGTGGAGGCATTAAGTAACGCAATCTCAGTATTGCCGAGGTGGAGCGGACGCAACTCAACCCCGGTGCGGCACGGCGGCCTCACTTTGTGTCGCGGCGGCTGCTTCCAGGACTTGTTCCCCGTCGTTCGCTCCCCGCCATTGGCGTGATGGCCGTTTGAGGTTGGATTAAATGTAACGGTTTAAAGTGATTAAATACACTGCTTTAAACAGGGCAATAACGAGTTTCGACCGTTGCCAAAGGGCGGCTTTAATGAGTGTGTATAAATGGTGTTAAAGTTTTGAAGGACAGAGAAAAAGATTGGGTAAACAAAGCATTGGCATGATTCAACAATGAGGCTGGTGTGACCCTGAGATCGGCAGGAGATGGAAGGGGCCTTTTTGAATTAGATTCAGCCGAGCCGATGGAGTGCTGGAGACACCTGGAGTGGGGAGGAGAAGGAGCGAAAGACTTGTTCACCGAGGTTGCTTGCCGTCTAAATGTAACGCTTGAATAAGTGCTTTCGAGTGGCGCGTGCCGGGCAGGTCGGGTGAATCTAGGAGCAGGGACCTCGGGGCATCGGCGCTGACGGAGTGGAGCGCCTGCGGCTTGAAAAGATGATGAGTTTGTAACGCTTGGAGCGATCCTTTCTGAGGCCTGAAGCCTGACTGGTCGGGTGCCTTGGGCCGGTCAGAGTGCGGACGGAGTGCTGTTCTACGACTCCGCTGGACGCCGGTCGGCGACCGGGAACTGATGCTCACGGCGAATGGCGGCGCGGTGACGGGGCGCTGAGGGAACGTGGAGCCGGAGACGGGGAGACTCCAAGGCCTGGAGATTGGGATCCGGCGCTCAGGGCTTGGGCAGCATGGCGAGGATGAGGAGCACTTTGGAGAGCTTCATGCCGAGCCGGATGGCGATGATTTCAGGAGACTTGCCGTTGGCGGAGAGGCGCCAGACTTCTTTCTCACGTGGGGTGGGCGGGGTGGGGGTGTCGCTGGGATTCATGGGGGAGGAACGGGATCTCCGTTGAGACAGCGCCAGCGGGCCCGGCGTTCAGACAGGCCTTTTGAAGGTGGGGAGGCGTCATGCTGGATGTCTTCGTACCTCCCGATTCGGGGTGGGCGCAGATGGGCGGCGAAAAGGGGCGAATGGGTGCGTTTAGTTGCTTCCCAACATGAGACGTTCCCTCCTTCTATCCCTCCTCGCCGCGACAGTCCTTCCCGCCCAGGCCCAGCTCAGCCCGAACGGTGCCACGGCCTCTTTTAAAGGCAGCCTGCCACCGAAACCGACGGCGGCGCTGTCGGCCGAACAGGAGGCGGGGATCGCCAAGGAACTGGCGGCGGTGACGAAGGCGTTTGCGTCAGTGAAGAAGCACCCGCGCGCGGCGGACGCGGACATCTTCATCAAGGCGGTGCGTTACGCGCTGGAGTTTGACGAGTGGTATGACAAGAAGCCCGAGGACGGCGTGAAGAAGGCCACCGCGCTGCTCGATGAGGCGAAGAAGCGCATCGCATCGCTCAAGAAGAACGAGACGTCGTGGATGAACGGCAGCGGGCCGAAGGTGCTGGGCTTTTACTCGAAGATCGACGACTCGCCGCAGCCCTATGGCGTGGAGATTCCGGAAGGTTTGGAGTTTGGCGCGGGGAAGAAGCCGGTGCCGATGTGGATCTGGCTGCACGGCCGCGGGGACACGAGCACGGACCTGAGCTTTGTGTATGGCAAGCTGATGGCGAAGAAGCCGGGGCAGTTTCAGCCGGCGGGCACGATCGTGATTCATCCCTTTGGGCGTTACTGCAACGGCTGGAAAAGCGCGGGGGAGACGGATGTGTTCGAGTGCCGGGATGACGCGACGAAGCGCTTCAACGTGGACACCAACCGCGTGGCGCTGGCGGGTTTCAGCATGGGCGGGGCAGGGGCGTGGCATCTCGGCGCGCACTATGCGGACCAGTGGGCCTGCGTGCACACGGGCGCGGGCTTTGCCGATGTGAAGCGCTATCAGAAGCTCACGCCGGACAAGTATCCCGTGTGGTATGAGCAGACGCTGTGGGGCGTGTATGACGTGCCGGATTACGCGCGCAATTTCATGAACGTGCCGCTCATCAGCTACAGCGGCGAGATCGACGCCCAGCGCGACAGCGCGGAGTACATGATGGAGGTGCTGGCGAAGGAAGGAATCAAGCCGCCGCATCTCATCGGTCCCGGCATGGGGCACAAGTATCATCCGGAGGTCATCAAGGAGGTGCAGGCATGGATCGAGAAGGCCGTCGCGAAAGGACGCGAGCTGTTTCCCGACGAGGTGCACGTGCAGACGAAGACGCCTTTCTACGGGCGCATGAAGTGGGTGAATCTGCACGGCATGGAGGAGAGCTGGAAGGACGCGCGGATCGACGCGCGGGTCGTGGACGGCGGCACCATCGAGATGAAGACGAGCAACGTGACGCGCATCGTGTTTTACCCGCCGCCGCAGGCGCGAAAGGGCGGCGACAAGCTGAAGCTGATCATCGACGGCACCGAGCTGCAGCTCACGGCGGGACCGGAGGCGCCGAAGTTCGAGACCTTCATGAGCCCGGGGCCGAAGGTGGCGAACGCCTTCTGCCGTCTCATCAAGGAGAACGGCGCGTGGCGTGACTTTGGCAATGCGGTGCCGTTTCAGCATGAAGGCCCCGAGGGCGGCAAGGCGGGCGCGCATCCCGGACCGATGGATGCGAGCTTTCTGAAGCGCTTCGTCGTCGTGCTGCCGGATGGCGAGTCGTCCTCCCCGGCGGTGGACGCCTGGGTGAAGGCCGAGTCCGCGCATTTCCTTCAGCGCTGGCGGGGGCTGATGCGTGGCGACGCACGCGTGGTGCAGGCGTCGGACATCGCCGATGTGTTTGAAGCCGGCAAGACGCAGAGCCTCATCCTCTGGGGCACGCCGGAGTCGAACTCCTGCATCAGGCAGCTGGTCAAATCGCTGCCGGTGGAATGGAGCGCGGCGAAGGTGGGCATCGGTGCGCAGTCATTTGATGCGAAGACGCACGTGCCGCTGCTGACCTATCCCTGCCTGAAGTCGATGGGTTTTGAAGCCGTGATCAATTCCGGCCTCACCTTCCGCGAGGCGCATGACCGCACGAACTCGCTGCAGAATCCCAAGCTGCCCGACTGGGCGATCCTGGACATCACGCAGCCGCCGAGCGCCGAAACGGCGGGCAAGGTGGTCGCCGCGGACTTCTTTGACGACCACTGGCAGGTGAAGAAGCCCTGAGATGCGGGTGCGGGGCGCAGGGGGCAGCCCCGCACAAGAGGCTCGACCCGGGGGCCGTCGTGTGGTTGAATGGGCGGGTCATCACCCCGCCACGATCATGGACACTCCCCCTCCCATTCCCAATGCCGTGATTCCTCCGCCTCCTCCTGCATCCCCGCCGAAGCGCAGCGCGGGCCAGTGGGTGCTCATCGGCTGCGGCGGCTGTCTGTCGCTGACGATCCTCGGCGTGCTTTGCTTTGCCGGATTCTTCTGGATGGTGATGGGCACGATCAAGAGCACGGACGTTTATAAGGAAGCCTACAAGCAGGCGCAGAACTCACCGCAGGTGCAGTCGGCGCTCGGCACGCCCGTCGAGGCCGGCTGGATGTTTCAGGGATCGGTGAACTACAAGAACGGCGCGGGCACCGCCGAGTTCAACGTGCCGCTCTCGGGTCCCAAAGGCGAAGGCACCCTCGTGGCCAAGGCCGACAAAAAGACCGGCGAGCCCTGGCAATACTCCGTGCTCGAGGTGCAGATCCCCGGCCAGGCCGCCATCGATCTCAAGGCTCCCCCGCAGCCCGCGCCGTGAGGCGCCGGTGAATCCCGGCCCCTTAAACCCGCGAGGTTCCTTGTTCGATAGTCAAACTCCGCCGCCAGTTCGCCTGCGGAACACCCGGAAGCCCACGGAAACCTCCGCGTCACACTCCGCACGCCCTGTTGAGGACGAGCAGGAGAACGAGGACGATTGGTCAGCCAGTGGCAAACCGCCCCCGTTTCCCGTCCTGGTTCACAGGAGACAACCGAAGGCAGCGAAGCATCAAGAATCATTCCTTCCCCTGGCAGATGATGTGCCCGCGTTCCTTGCCCGGCAACGCGCCGTGCTGGAAGACGTGGAGGATGTGGTAGCTCATGCCTGAAACTTACCACGCCTGTCAAAAAACTGCGGCAGGGAGTCTCAGGCGGCGCCCGGTTTCACCAGCACTTCGAGCTGCGCTTGCAGCTTCGGCAGCGCATTCTGCGTCACATCCCACACGATCGCCAGGTCCACCCCGGTGTAGTCATGCACGATGCGGTTGCGCATCCCGGCCATCTGCTGCCAGGGCAGCGCCGCATGTGCCTGCTTGAAGTCCTCCGGCACCTGCTTGGATGCCTCGCCGATGATCTCCACATTGCGCACCACCGCGTCACAGGTGCGCTCATCCGCCAGGAAGGCGTCGTAATCCATCCCCGCCACATAGCGCTGGATGCGGGAGATGGACTCCAGCATGTCCGCGATCAGCAGGCTCGTGTCACGCTTCGACATCGATCGCCTCCTGCTCGATGATCTGCTTGAGCGCGGGTTTCAGCGCGCGGCGGGAGACCAGGTCCACCTTCCGGCCCAGGGCCGCCTCCAGCCGCTCCGCCAGCGTCACAAACTCCAGGCCGATGCTGCCGTCCACATCCACCAGGATGTCCACATCACTCTGCGGCCCGGCCTCCCCGCGCGCGGTGGAGCCGAACAAGGCCATGCCATGCAGCGGAAACTCCTGGCGCAGCCCCGGCAGCAGGGCGCGCAAGGAGCCGAGCACAGACTGAGTTTGCGGAGTGACCATCGGCATGAACTTAGATTAACGTCTGGACCGCTGCTGTGCAACGACCGCCTTGGCAAGCCCCTCCAGCGGCATCGTGCGCGGTTTAGCATCGTCCTTCTCTTGACGGGTGATGTGCCCGCGTTCCTTGCCTAGCCACGCTCCGTGCTCGAGGTGCAGATCCCCGGTCAGGCCGCCATCGATCTCAAGGCTCCCCCGCAGCCTGCGCCGTGAGGCGCCGGTGGATCCCGTCCCTTCATCCTGCGTGAGCCCTGATTTTTTTCACGTCGTTCGCGAATGGGCTCTTGCGCGGGGCCCGGCGGGCACGCTTGCGCATGAGTTCGCTCTCGCAGCAGCGCTCAAAGAGGGGAGGGCAACGCTCCTGCGCTGCCGAAGTGGGAAACGCAGGCGCGTTTGTCTCCTCGCTTGGGATGGTTAAAATCGCGCTCAGCGCCGCCGGCGCGCATTCGGCTTCTTGAACACCCAGACCAGAATGTTCACCAACAGCGCCAGGCCGACCACGCTGGCGACGGCAGGATGTTGGATCACGGAATCAATGATCAGCTTGAACGGGTCAGCATGGGCAGGCAGGGCGGCGAAGATCATGTATCAAATCTCCGCACCGCCTTTTCCGCTGTCACCATTTTTTCCTTCCATTGTTTAAGACGCGTTTTTCAGAAGCGCGGCGGGCGCAGGGCCTGACTTGACTCATCGTCCCTAGACTCATCGTCCAAGGTGGCTGGCATGTCCTCCCGCCACCGTGCCCTCGATCAGTTCGGGCAAAACGTCCGAAAACAACGCGCCGAAAAAGGCCTTTCCCAAGAAGCGCTCGCCGACAAGGCGGACCTCGATTCCACCTACATCAGTGGCATTGAGCGTGGCGTTCGGAATCCGAGTCTGCTGAGCATCGTTCGGATCGCCAAGGCGCTGGGAACCGATTCAGGCAGCCTCTTCCAGGGGGTGAAGGCGTGAATCTTTCCGTTCTAGAGCTTTGTGCAGGCGGTGGTGGTCAGGCGCTTGGCTTTGAGATGGCGGGCTTTGATCATGCAGCGGTCGTGGAATACGAAGAGAAGTTTTGTGGGACACTGCGTGGAAATCGGCCCGAGTGGAAAGTCCATCATAAGGACATCAGGGAGTTCAGCGGCGGAGCTTACCGTGGAGTTGATTTGATCACGGCGGGAGTTCCGTGTCCTCCATTTAGTGTTGCAGGCAAGCAACTCGGATCAAATGACGAGCGTGATATGTTTCCTGCTGCGCTTGAGATCATAGCGAGCGCAAAACCTCGGGCGATCATGTTCGAAAATGTGCCCGGTCTCGCTGCGGCGAAGTTTGCCGAATATCGCGATGATCTGTTTCAAAAAATCAGAGAGCTTGGTTATGAGCCCGAAGGCCGATTGATCCAATCAGCCGATTATGGGGTTCCGCAGCTTCGACCACGTTTCATCATTATCGGCATGGCAATCGCTGACTGGAACCGGTTTGCATGGCCGATCCCAACATTGGACGCCAAATCAGTTGGTGAAACTTTGGTTGATCTCATGGGAGCTGAAGGCTGGAAAGGCGCTAAAGCCTGGGCCAAACGAGCCAATGTAATTGCTCCCACACTGGTGGGAGGATCGCGTCTGCATGGCGGCCCCGACCTTGGGCCCACGAGAGCCAAGGCCCAGTGGAGGACGCTGGGAGTTGACGGAATGGGGATAGCGAACAGTGCTCCACCGGCGGATGCCCCTAAGGACTTCATACCCAAGCTCACGCTACGTATGGCAGCCCGGATTCAAAGCTTCCCTGACTACTGGGAGTTCTTTGGAGGAAAGACGGCTGCCTATAGGCAGATCGGCAATGCATTTCCGCCGAAGGTTGCTCAGGCTTTTGGGCTGGCGATTCGTGCCGCTCTGAAAGGTGAAAAGCCGGTAACTTGGGATTCAGCGGATCAAATGCGGCTTTTGGAGAAGCCGAAGGCATATAAACACAAACGAATGAAAGCGGCCAAATGACCACAACCCAGAAATCAATCATCCAGGCGGCCCGTGCTCAGTTTCTTGCTTCCCTTTTGCAGGCAGATTTGAGTGTGGACAAAGACGGCGTGCCCAGCATCGCAGATCGGGGAAGCGCGATTTCGAAAAGTATTGCGAGTTCTCTTATCGCAAGACTTGGAAAAGCTCTGACGGCGGAGAAGAACAGCGGACAATCAGCGGGGAAAGGTTTTGAGATAGCCGTTGCAGACTTTTTGCGGACCACATTCCTGGCATTGGGACATTTGCGTCCTGGAAGTTGGGATGTTTTGCATGGCTCCGAGCGCTCGCTGGTGCGCATTTCAAACTTCCAGCAATATAACCATTTGTTAAGGTTGGCAGAGAAGACAAAGACAGACCCTGATCTCCGTGCAGTCCTCGGTGGCGAATATTTCATTGAACCAGATGTCGTTGTTGTTCGGCATGCTGAGCCTGATTCTGTGATTAATCAGCCGGGAGCGATTGTGGATGACCAAGTGTCGCTTCTGAGTCCGCTGAGGAAAAGCAATGTCTCGTCTGCGCCAGGCAAGTTTCTGCATGCAAGTATATCCTGTAAATGGACTATTCGAAGTGACCGCGCTCAAAATGCCAGAACAGAGGCTCTCAATTTGATTCGGAACCGCAATGGCCACGTTCCACATATTGTGGCGATCACTGCCGAGCCAATGCCCAAACGTATTGCGTCAATAGCGCAAGGGACAAGCGATCTAGACTGTGTGTATCATATCGCATTGCCTGAGCTTCGGGAGGCTGTCAGTGAAAGCATGGAAGGTCGCCGGAGTGAACAGGATCAAGACTTGGAAATGCTGATCGCTGGCAAGCGTCTTCGGGATATTTCAGACTTGCCGTTAGATTTGGCAATATGAGCTGTCTTGAAGATTGCAGGCAGGCTGCTCACTGCTTCAAAAACTTCGCCCGATGTGCTGCGATGAATGCGAGGTCAGGCAGGACCGAGTCGTCCGGCAGGTCCAAAACCTGGCCTTGATACGCGGCGAAGTTTTCCTTCACGGCTCGCTGCGACATCTCATCGCGAAGCCGTTTCGATAGAAGCAGGCGCAGATTGTCATCGAACGAGATCAGATAACGGTCAAATGCCGCATCATGAAGGCGCGAGAGGCAGAGGCCGTTGCGCACATTCAGTCGCTCACTGGCATGGGTGCTCCAAGGAAGGATGTGAGATGCGATGAGAAGTTCGCGAATGCTCAGCGAAGTGACGCCGCAGTGTCCGCCAAAGTTGTTCAGGACCGCGTTGCGGAAATAGTCCTGACCGAGCCGGATGTTGACCGAGCCCGTGGTCGTGGTGGGGCCGGAGGGCGGCGGTTTGGTGATGCGGATGCCCTGCTTGGGAAGCACTTCGATTTCAGACTCCGGTCCCGCCTTCATCAGCTTGCGCAGGGCTTCCTCGCTTGATGGAACTGCTTCCTCAAGATTGGCATGAAACTCGTTCCACATGTCTTCATCGAGCCTGCTGGCTCCCGACAGACCTTTGATGCCACGAAGCTTCAGGGCCGGGTCAAGCGCGGCCAGATTACAAAACTTCATCGCCACGCTGCTCGCCGTTCGCTCCAGTTTCTCGGCCAGCTTGATGATGGTCGGATTGCCTTTGTGCATCTGTCCGAACCGCAGCTTGTGATAAACATTCAACACGATGAGCAGCTCGTGACGGGTCCAGTTTTTTCGTGCGGCCATGCCAGGAAACTAGAACGCCCATTCGTTCGTGGGAAGTCATGAGTTTTGAAATCGATCAACCCGATCCCGCCGCTGTCTTTGCATGCGCTGTGTCTTTGCGTGATGCCTGCGAGCAGAATGCGGAGCGTCATGGCATCAACCTTAGCGAGGTCTTCCACGGTGGAGATCAATTCTGGCGAAAGGTGATGCGAATCGCGACACTTTTTGAGAACTGGGCCTGCGAGAATGTGGCTTTTGAAGCTTTGGATCATGTTTGGCCCTACCTGCTGGAGGCTAAGTTTGGCGACGCATGTCTGGCGCACGTTAACATGGACGGTCTGATCACGTTTGACGCGATGGATTGTCTCGTGGTGGCGATGGGCATGAATTTGCCGCTGTGGTATCGCGATGGGTTCAAGCTGCCGTTGGATCTGACGGCAGCGAATCCGGTGCAGGGTTCATCCTTCGTTCGGTGGCGTATTCAGACAGTGCGCAGGCTTCAAGGAGAGGAGGACATGGAGCCGATGTGCTATGGCGATGATCCGCATGACGCGGATTATGAGCCGCCCGTGCTCGCCTTGTATGGCATCGATGCCGATGGACTGCTGGAACACATCCGCGATTCGGCCACTTACGCGGAGGTCAGGTCTTTGGCATCCAATCTCGCGCCGGGGGTTGCGTTCCCGGAAAGACCGATGCTGATTCCTGCTCATGCCCGCTTGGACGAGTGAGGCACCAGCTTCGGGCAGGTTATTTTATGAATTATTCCCGTTCATTTTGCCGGTTCGGTGGATGGGGATAAGCAAATTTATACAATTGTTTGGTTCCCAAACCCTAGCCGGTTATGGCATGATTCTAAGCATGGGATCCAATCATCTCCCCGACGACGGGCCAATGCCGGTGACCAGCCGGATTGGCAAGACCCTGCGCAGGCGCCGTGAGGAACTCAAGCTCTCCCAGGAGGAGGCTGCGAGGGCGGCGGGCATCTCGCCCATGGGCCTGCACTTCATCGAGACCCAGCAGCGCTACCCGACGCTGGACACGGTGGAGCGCCTGTCCAAGGCGCTGAACAAGCCGCTGGCGGTGGTCGTGGTGG
>NZ_JAGRPF010000063.1 GCF_020439865.1 Prosthecobacter sp. | reverse complement strand
CGCGCCTTCCAGCGCCCAGCCGATGGTGATCCACTGCTTCTCGAATTGAATCGGGAAGATGAGCGTGATGAAGAACAACGCCACGCCGCCGAACCACGCGAGCTGCGTGAGACGCGCGGGATTGTCGTTGCTGTGTTGTTTCAAAATGAAGACGAGACAGGCCAGCGGAGCGATGGTGAAGGCGATCGGCAGCAGGCCCATCATCTCATTCGGCCAGGCCTGACCGACGAGTCGATAAACGAGGCTGAAGGTGCCAACGCCAGCGGCGCCTGCGGTCATCCACGGCAGTTTGTGCGTCGCAAACTGCTTCTGAAACACGAGCGGGAACGCCGTGAAGATCGCGTAGAAGCCGAGATACCAGAGCAGCGGCGTGGTGGCGTATTCGGCGTGGAAGCTCTGCTGATGCCAGGCCCATTCGAGCGCGAGCACGCAACCGAGAGCCGTCGGTGCGAGCGCGGTGATGCCGCTGATGCGCACGAGGCCGAGCAGGAAGATCGTCAGCAGCAACGCGAGGCCGAACACCGGCGAAGGATTCGCGATTTGCAGCCGCAGCGTGGCGAGAATGAGCAGCAGGAACGGAAGCACCGCCGAACTGACCGGCAGCAGCGGAGCGAACTTAGCCTTCGGAACTTTGCGGAAGAGGAAACTGCTCGCGATGCCGAAAAGCACTGCGAATCCACCCAGCACAAACAGGAATGGCATGAGCGAGAAGCCGATCTCGCGCGGCCAGCTGAACAACCACGCCGCGGCGGTGATGAGAGTGAGCGCCAATGCGGCGAGCACCGGCAGCAGTCGCCCGCTGACCACGGCGATGCCGATGATGAGCAGATCGACGATCAGAATCACCGGCCAGATCGTGAGGCTCATCGCATCAAGACTCAGCACCGGCATGAGCAGCAGCACGAGCGTGACGACGGGCACCCAGCCCGCGTAAGGCAGTTGATTCGGCGTCCTACGTTCCATCAACACAGCCAGCGCGGTATGCAGCAGCCCGAAGGCGAGAAAGATGCCGAGTGCATACGGCAGCAGCTCCGTGGTGAGTTTTTCCGTCGTCCAGATGGAGAGATGAATGAACGTCAGCGCGCCGACGATGCTCTGCGCGATACCGACACGCGATTGATGCCACACGACGCGCAAGGTGATGGCGTTGATGCCGAGAACGAAGGTGTAGAGCAACACAGGACGCTCGGTAATGGCACCGACGGTGAGGAATCCGAACGCGGTGAACATCGCGCTGCCGCACAAGGCGAGCGCGGACCCCGCCGGGTAGAGATCGTCGGCATCTTTTTGCTTCGACCACCATGCGGCGAGCGAGAACAGTGCGGCGAAGCCGAGGAACACGCTCACCGGCACCCAGGTGGCCGAACCGATGGCATATTGGGATGCGCGGAAGAACTTCATCATCCAACCCGCCTGCATGAAGATCGTACCCGCGGCAGCGAGTGCGGTGAGATGCAGCCAGCGCTTGTTTTTGGCGACCGCGAGCACGCCGATGTCGAGCAGCGCGATGAAACTGAAGAGGCCGAAGGGATTGTCGCGGCCAGTGGAACAGAGGATCGGCGTCAAGAAGCCTCCAAGCATGCCGAGAACGGCGACGACTTGAGCATTGAGTCGCACGGCGAGCAGGAACGCCGCGGCGGTGATGAGCGTCATCAGGGCAAAGGCAACCAGCGGCTGATCCAGCGGCGGAATGCGCCAGAGCGAGTGCGCCGCGAAGGTGACACCGTAGAGCACGACAATGCCGGTGGCGCAAAGTGTGCTCGCCAGCGTGGCATAGCGTTCGCGCCGGTTCATCACCACCCCACCGCCTACGAGACCAGCGCCGATGACGAAACCAATCGCGGTGCGCAATTCGGGCGAAATCCAGCCGCGCTCGATGCTGAGCTTCACGAAGAAGATAATGCCCAAGAACAGCGCGAGCCCGCCGACCCACGCGAAGAGCTTCGCACCCATGAACTGCTCGAGATTTATGGCAGGTGCTGGCTGCGCCTTGGGCGTCATAGGGCGCGAAGGAGGAGTTGAAGCAGCCGCGTGCCGTTCGGGTTCCGTGGCGACAACGGGGCGGGATTGCGGAATCGGCGGAGGTGTTGCGGTGCGCGCTGGTTCTTGAGCAGCGACGACCTGCGGTTCGGCGGGTGGTGCCGGGGCGGGACTTGAGGCGGCGGTTTCGATGATCTCTGCGCTCTCGGGCGGGGGTTCGGGCGAATACTTGGAAGGCGCGGGCGCCCCTGTCTCCGCCTGCAGAGGCCTCAGGGCTTCCAGCAGTTCGATGCGCTGAAGATGCCGGTTTGCGCGTTCTGTGGTGCGCGCCTGAATCTCGCGCAAGAAACCGACTTCCTTGGCGAGTTCGTCTGTGCGGCGGCGAGCTTTGCTGGCGAGGACGATGGCGATAATGGGCATGATGAGCACCGCGCCGCCGACGATCAGGAGGATGAGAATGATTTCGTCCATAATGCCGCCAAGTGTCTCAGGGTCGGGGGGCAATGGAAATTGATATTTCCAGGTGGCATCATTGATAAACCGTATAGCCTTCCAGTAAGCGCATGAACGTCCATCACCTCGAACTCTTCTACTATGTGGCCCGGCACGGCGGGGTGAGCGCGGCGGCTCGCGCCATGCCCTACGGCATTCAGCAGCCAGCCATCAGCGCGCAGATTTTGCAGCTCGAAGATGCACTTGGCGTCACGCTGTATCAGCGGCGGCCGTTTCAGCTGACGCGTGAAGGACAGACGCTCTATGAGTTCATCGCGCCGTTTTTCAGCGGGCTGGTGGAGATGGCGGACCGTCTGCGTGGCGGCGGCGAGACGCGGCTGCGCATCGCGACAGCGGAGGTGGTGCAGCGCGATTACCTGCCTGAGCTGCTGATCCGAATGCGTCGGCGGGTGAAGGGTTTTCAGTTCACGCTCACGCACGGTCGGCAGCAGGAGATCGAGGCGCTTCTGGCCTCCCAGGAGATCGACATCGGTCTCAGCACGCTTATGGACAAGACCGCGGCGAACATCGAAGCGCGCGAGCTGATGCGCCTGCCGATGGTTCTTCTGGTGCCCAAGCAAAGCGGTTTTACCAAAGCATCACAGATCCTCGAAAAGGACCGGATCGACCTCCCTCTTGTCATGCTGGATGCGAAGGACGTGCTCTCGCGCGCATTTCAGGCCGGGCTGCGTCAGCGCGGAGCAGACTGGATTCCGAGTCTCGAGGTTGGCAGCCTCGATCTCGTGGTGCGCTATGTGGCGGAGGGGTTTGGTGCCGGGCTGGCCCTGAACCACCCGCGTGCGGATCTTCCCGCCAATGTGAAGGTGCTCACGCTCGAAGATTTTCCGCCGCTGAGCTTTGGTGCGCTGTGGACGGGACGTCTGTCGCCGCTGGGTGAGGCCTTTCTCGCCGAGGCAACGTCTTTGGCGGGAGAGCTGACGCCTTAGCGGAACTGGATGTTTCGATGGCAGGTGCGTCGCCGGACTCATGGTTGAATTCGGGTTTCATTTCGCAGGAGAAACAATCGAGTGAATAACTTTTTCGGAGGCTGCGTCGGATGGAGTGACCATGAAAATGAACACTCTCCTTCTTCTCAGCTCATTGACCGTGGCTGTCACCCTCTCGTCCTGTGTTGACTACGGCGGTTATGGCTACGGCTATGGGTCGTCGTACTCGGGCCGACCATCCTACTACAGGGGCGGCTACAGCTCCCGGCCGTTGGTAACTTACAACAGCTTCAACAGCTACAACACACGGCCTTCCTACGGTCGCTCTTATTTATCGCCGTCGTTCGGCGCGTCCTTCAGCAGCTTTGGATCCAATCGCGGATCCTCGCATCACTCCAGTCGTGGCTTCTCGCCCGCCCCTGTGAGCAGCTATTCCCATCACAACTCCTTCGGTGGTTCTCACAGCTCCCACAGTGGTTTCAGTTCAGGGTCACGTAGTGCTCCCAGCAGTTTCGGCGGCAGCTCTCGCAGCGGATGGAGCGGAGGCTCCTCGGGCGGCTTCGGCGGCGGATCGCACAGCGGCTCAGGCGGTTCTCACGGAGGATCGCACAGCGGAAGTTCTTCCTCGGGCGGATTCCACGGAGGTTCCGGCCGAAGCTTTTCCGGAGGAACGATCACCACCGCCAGCAGTCACAATGGCAGCAATCATCATGGCCGTTGACGATTAGCCGCGGAAAAGCGATTCCCACTCCACGCAGCGTCCGAGATCAGTCTCGGGCGCTGTTGTTTTTAATCTGCAGAGAAGTGGCCGATGGCGCGCGCCTTTCCCGTTCCTTCCCACAACATCAGGCCTGGGCCTTTGCCTTCGGCATCGGTTCTGGTGCAGTAAAACACGCGTGGCCTGCCTCCAATCTCTGTGGCGCAGAAACCAAAGGTGTCGTCCAGATCCTCGATGAGGATCTCCGTTTTCGTCAGCGACTGCGCCATGGCTTCGAGCTGGGCTTTCACCGTGGGGAAATCGTCGCTGCTCGGCGCATAGAGAGGTCTGGCAGGCATCGGTGTGCGCACGATCGTGGCCATGTGCCGTCCGCGCAGCAGCGCGTAGATCCAGTTTCCGGCGGGGGCGATGTGGTGCACCCACTGGCCGCCACCGTTCGCTTCGTCAGTGTTTGAAATGGCCAGTGGTGCGATGCGCGCACCTACCAGTGTTCCCAGCCGCTCCAGGCCCGCGTCATCATCGTCGGTTTGAATGCCGCCTTCCCACACGTCGCCGTCGCTCAAGAAAAAAAGCCGGCCGTCGTCGGAAAACACACCGCCCGTGGCATTGCCCACGCGTCGGCAGAAGACGGAGACGAACGCCTTGCCTTTGCTGCCGGGTTTGCGTCCGTAGAAGGTGCCGGCGCTCGATGCGTCGGCCGCTTCATTGCCGCTGACAAAGAGGCAGTCGGTGAGCGGAGTGCCGGATTGCGTGACCACGAACAAGTCCGCAGCACCCACGACAGGAGCAGTGGAGTAAACCCGCTTCACCGGAGTGGCGGCACCGGGCGTCCACACCCACACGGCGTCCTTGGCGAGAAACAGCGCCTCTCCATCGCCGCCGCGCGCCACGCTTTCGATGCATTCGTCCTTCAACTCCTGCGGCAGTGGCGCTTCGGTGATCTTCCCGCTGGCGATGTCCACCTGTAACAGTCCGCTGCGCGCGTTGCATAGGGCGATCGTCACTGTCCTGCCGTCTTTGGAAAAGAAAGCATCACCTGCGATGCCGGACTGAAACGAAAGGGCCAGTGCAATGAAGACGCTGACCGGCGCCGCCGGAAGTTTGAAGGCGTTCATGGTCGCGCTGTAAATCAGGCCGCCGACATGTCAACGTAGGAACGGCGGACGATTTTGATCTTCCCGCCGGGCTAGATCTGCGAGCAAGGCGCAGGCACGAGCATGATGTTCGTGATGCGTGACACGATCTCCTTGTCCGTGAAGCCGGGGGTATTCTTCAGCTTCGTCCACTCGGGATCCACGCGGAACGTGTTCCAGCCCTGTTCCTTGGCGGCGACGTCGCTGAAGGCGAGCATGTAGGTGAGGTTCGGCATCAGCGGACCCACGATCGTCTCGCCGAAGAAAACTGCGTTCAGGCCGCTGCGCTTGAAGATCTCCAGCTCGCCGATGTTGAACATCTCGATCTTCTTCTTCGCGGTCTTCTCGCTCGGACTCTCATAGATGCGGAGCTGGTACACCTCGCTGCCCTTCTCCGGCAATGCCATCGCCGGCATGCCTTCGATGCCTTTCGTCAGCCAGCTCTCGACGCGATCGAACACCACATCCGTCGCCGGGACACCGAGGTAGTCCGCGCCCTTCTGCTGCAAGGCCGCGTCGGAGAGCAGTTCGCCGCTTTTGGCAAACTGTTCGAGAGAGGTGTGGCGCAGCACGACATAGACGACCGTCGGCGACTCGAGTTTTTCAGGAAGGAACACACCGACGTTGCGGACGCCGAGACGGTTCAGTGCCGGGATCGCCGCGTCCTTCAGGTAGGCTTCCAGAATTGGCCGCTTCTCCGGGGTTTTCAGCGTGTACTTGCGGATCTCGAAATACTCCGGCCCGGCACCGCCTGCGGCTTCTGCATCGGGAACGGCACGACTGGCGCCGACGATGCCGGCTGCTGCGACGGTGGATTTGAGAAAAGTGCTGCGTTTCATGGGAGGCGGGAGTGAGACGCTATTCATGCTGACGATTCGGCGGAGAAAGGTCAATGCCATTTCTTCCGAAGAAAGTCCGGCACTCCTGTGCGGGTGCCTCGGGCGAATGAACTGAGAGACAAAGAGTGATGAGTCGTTCTCTTGGACCGCTCTTCACTCCATCCGACCATGACACGCCTCCTCCATCGATCCGCCTTCTTCGCCCTTGTTCTTGCCTCGTTCTCCATGGCCGTTGGTGCCGAAGGCGAAAAGAAGACGCTGAACGTGCTCTTCATCGGCAACAGTTTCACTGCCAGGCACAATCTCTCCACCGTGGTCAAGGAGATGGCGGAGGCGGGCAATCCGGGGCTCACCTTCAACCGCACGGATGTCATCTATGGTGGTCGCACGCTGAAGGATCACTGGCGGCTGGGAACGCAAAACATCGTGAAGCAATCGACGCTCACCGAGGTCGAGGAGAAGGCCACCATCGCCGCGTTGGAGAAAGACGTCGCAGCCAATCCCAAGGACAAATACGCGCCGAGCGCCCTCGAGCGTCATCGAGCGCTGTTGCCAAAAATCGAAGCCAACCGTCAGCCTTGGGACATCGTCGTGCTTCAGTCCTATCGCGACGACATCGAAGGCGATCCCACCCTGTATGCCGAGTATGCGCCGAAATTTGCTGAACTCATCAAAGCTCAGGGCGCGCGCGTGATCCTGTATGAGACCACGCCCACGACGCAGAACGACAAACCACTGACCGCCGCACCTGATGCGGCACCTGTTCTCGCAAAGGAGCGTGCCATTGCCGCAGTGGCGAATAAGATCGAGGCGTCCGTTGCACCGATGGCGCTCGTGGCGCAGCGCTGCCAGACCGAGCGGCCGGATCTGACGCTGCGCTTCGTCAATGATGCGCATTTGAACCAGACCATGGCCTATCTCACCGCCTGCACGCTTTATGCCGCGCTCTTTGAGAAAAGCCCCGTCGGACTGCCGGTCAACTCCATCACCGACACACGTTCCTTTGAAGGCGAACGAAACGACAAGACCAAGGACCGCGACGGCAATCCCATCACGCGCCAGTTTTCCGACAAAGACCGCGCCGACCTCCAGCGCATCGCCTGGGAAGGCTGGTCGGAGTTTCAGAAGCTGCGGTGATGGTTCTGCCGCGCAGCCGCCGTATTTGGCTGCATGAGTCGGCTGCCGCGTTTTGCTGGGAGGAGGACCATGAGCTGGGCGCGCGCCGTTCTTCTCATGGGCTTGTGCGGCGTCGTGACGTTGCGCGGCTCAGATGTGACTCCGCAGGCGCCGTCGTCGGACGATGATGGCGCGATCCCGCAACCATTGAAGGACGAGGACTTTGACGCGCTGCTCTCAAACTCCCCGTTCACCCGCTCGCTGGGCTTTTCGGATTCGATGATCCTCACGGGCATCGCGCACATCGACAACGATGTCGTTGCCACGCTGCTCGACACGAAGACCATGGAGTCCCATGTGGTCTCCAAAACGGCCAACTTCCGAGGATGGCAGCTCGTCGGCGTCGGAGGAAATGCTGCGGAGATCAAGACGTGGTCAGCGCGGATCCAGGTTCCCGGGGGCGAAGTCGTTTCCATTCGCTATCAGGAGCCGCCCAAGAAGGCCTACCTGGCCAAATCGGGCAAAGGCGGTTCCGGGGTCGGCGGCAGTTCCGGTGGAAGCACTCCGCCGCTGAGCAACGCCCAGATCGACGAAGCGAAAAGCGCCGCGGTCGATTACAAGAAGGGCTTCAATGCAGATGGTTATCCGAAGGAACCGCCGCCAGAGATGGTGGCCAAGCTTTCGCGCCTCAGCACCTCGCAGCGCGAGGAGATCAATCGCACTATGTTTGGCTATCGCAATCAAGGCCTCGGCCTCGATGAGCGGCGGAAGATCTACGAGGGTCTCGTGGACCGTTCGCTGCAGCGGCGGTAAGATTGTCCTCGCGGCTGACTAACTGAACAATCCCAGCACCGGCTTGCCGGTGGAAAAGGGCGGGCGTGACAGGCCGGTGTTCATGCCGAGGTCGTTGAGCGGCACGCCCATGGCATGCAGCACGGTGGCGTGCAGATCCTGGACGGTGACGGGATCGCTGATCGGAGCGGAGGCGGTTTTGTCGGACTCGCCGTACACCGCACCGCCGTGAATGCCGCAGCCGGCGACGATGGCGGAGAAGCATTTCGGCCAGTGCTGGCGTCCGGGCGGCCCTTTCGTCAGGATGATCGGCGTGCGGCCGAATTCACCGACGGCGACCACGAGCGTGTCATCGAGCAGACCGCGCTGCTTGAGATCGGTCAGGAGAGCGGAGAGCGCCTGGTCGAGTCGTGGCAGACAGAAGTTCATGCCATAGGAGCCGGTGCCGAAGGCGTTGCCCATGCCCATGTTGCCGCCGTGCATGTCCCAGCTCGAGCTGGGCGGCCCGCCGCCTTTTTCGTCCGGCGCGGCGCCAACCCATCCATTCACAGTAATGAAACGCACGCCCGCCTCCACCATGCGCCGCGCGAGGAGAAGGTTCTGACCAAGCGGATGCATGCCGTATCGCTCGCGCACGGCCACGGGTTCCTTCGTCAAATCAAACGCCTCGCGGCCTTCCGCACGTGTCATCGAGTCGTAGGCTTTCTCGCGCAGATCGTTCCAGTCCTGGCCGAGCGGACTGTCGGCGAGGAACTTCGACTCCATCTCGGCCAGCAGCTTGCGTCGTTCCCATAAGCGTGCGGGATCTCCCATGTCATAGATCTCCGGTGGTTTGAAATTCGGCATCGCCGGATGGTTGTCCGCGGAGCCGATGAACACCGGCGCATGCGCGGAACCGAGGTAGCCGCCGGAGCCGATGTTCGGCGCGCAAAAGACCGGCTGGCCCACGCATTTGATGATCCAGGCGTTGGAGACGAGGTTGTCCTCGCTCGGCAGATGCTTCGCCACCACGGAGCCGAGATACGGCAGGCCGTCGGGCTCGCCCTGCTTCACGCGCTCGATCAACTGACCGCTGAGCAGGTTGTGCATCGCGTCGAAGTGATTGCTGATCGGCCCCGGATGCGTCATCGAGCGGATGAGGCAGAAGTGATCGGTCACCTTCGCGAGCATCGGATGCAGTTCGCTCAGGTGCATGCCCGGCACCTTGGTGCGGATGGGTTTGTAAGGGCCGCGGATCTCCGACGGCGCGTCGGGTTTCAAATCCCACGTGTCAATCTGGCTCGGGCCGCCGCACAGCAGCAGAAAGATGCAGCGCTTCTTCGAGGCCACCGCCTTGCCCGAGGCGTCCAGTTTGTCCTTCCCGACGACCAGCCCCGGAATGGCGAGGTTCAGAGCGCCGATGCCACCGGCTTGCAGAAACCTGCGTCGCGAACTCGGGAGGAGATTCATAAACAGTGGCTGTTGGAGATGAACAACACGATGCCACCGCAGGCGGCATGCCCCGCACAGATTCCGAGGCCGGAGAAGTACGGCCTCACCCGCCGGGATTTCTCATCGCCGGCATCAAAGCCCGCGAAGTTGCAGAGGCATCACTTCGCCAGCGCCTTCGCAGCAGCCTTTTGAAACGCCTCGCGCACCGGGCTGGCGTCGCTGTTCGGGAAATTCGCGCGCTGAACCATCAACACATAAATGACGTCCTTCGCTGGATCGATCCATGCCTGCGTGCCCCATGCGCCGCCGTGGCCGAAGCTGCCGGGCGAGAGCATTTCCGCGAGGCCGGCATGCGGCTCCTTCAACACGCAGACGCCGATGCCCCAGCCGTAGTTCTTGCCGTGATTGCCGAACTCCTCCTTCTGGAAAAAGCCGCACGGCAGATCGCCGGTGTGCACGGAGGAGAGAATCTTCACCGCCTCAGGTGTGAGAATGCGCTGGCCGTCGAGCGTGCCGCCGTTGAGCAGCATGCGGCAGAAGCGCGTGTAATCCATCGCGCAGGAATACAGGCCGCCATTGCCCTGCGGCGGACGGCCGCGCTTGCCGAAGTCACCGCGCGGCGGCACGGCCTCGAGTTTGCCGGTGTCCTTGTTCTTCGCGTAACCCGTGGCCACCTGCGCCCACTGCGCATCGGTGGGATAAAAGGTCGTGTTCGTCATGCGGAGCGGATCGAAGAGCCGCTTCTGCAAAAATTCGTCGAAGGTCATGCCGCTGATCACCTCGACAATGCGCGCCGCGGCGTTGATGCCGGACTGGCAGTACTTCCATTGCGCGCCCGGCTCGAACTGCATCGGCGTTGCGAGCCAGATCGGCACCAGATCGGCCAGCGTGTGCGCTTCGTCAGCCTTTGGCCCCTTCGCTTCGCCAAGCCCCGAGGTATGCGTGAGCACCTGCGTGATCGTGAGATTTGCCGGCTTGCCGGAGGGCGTCTTCAGCGCCGCGAACTCGGGGATGAACTTCGACACCGGGTCCGCGATGTTCAGTTTCCCCTCGACCTGCAGCATCATGATCGCCGCGCCGGTGATCGGCTTCGTCATCGACGCAATCCAGCCCATCGCATCCACGCTCATCGGCGTCTGCTTCTCGATGTCCGCCATGCCGTTCGCCTCGAGATGCAGCAGCCCGTCCTTGTTCGCCACCACCGTGACCGCTCCGGCGATTTCATGCTGCGCGATCATCTCCTGCATCGCCTCGCCAATGCCGGGCAGTTTCGGGGTGTCCGCGAAAGCGAGCGATGAGACGACGAAGGGAAGGAGGAGCGTGCGCATGGTTGTGTAAGGTCGAACGAAACGACCGGTGGGGGTCACTTCTTCGTTCTCGTCTTCACCGCATGCACGAGGCAGAACAGTCCGGCCATCAGCATCACGCCGCCGAAGCCGATGAGGATCTGATAGGGCATGATTGCAAACTTCGTCACGCGGCTGATCTCTGGATCCTCGGGCACGTAGGTCACCGTGACATTGCCGGTGGCCTGGGCGGCCTTGTAGTCGCCGCTGTCCACATCGAACTCCTTCGTGATCGCCGCATGACCTGCGGGCGCATACTCCACCACCACGGTTAAAGACTGCCCGCCTTTGGAAAGCGGACGCGCGGCACTGCTGACGACACGTCCTTGCGTCTCCGCCGAGTTTTGGACGAGCCTTTGATCGTCCTGAACACGAGTCCAACCGAAGTGCGTCACCCAGCCGCCCACGCCGAGCAGGAAGCTGATGATCAGAATGATTTTGGTTTGTTGCTGCCACATGGGAGGTGAGGAGGGGTGGATTGACAAACCGATGCGCGGAGCGTCGTCAATCTCCATTGAACAGCTTTAACAGCCAGCGGATCGTCCCGATGTCTCCCGTTGCAGCCGCAGGGCGACACGCTTGTGGATTCACTTCTCGACGCGCTTGACCGAAAAACTGTCCAGCAGGCTTTGCTCCGTCTCGGATGAACGCATCACGCCGTAGGTTTGCTGGACGTTTTCCCGGTAGGCGCCGGACTCACGCATCAGGGTTTCATGCACCTCCGCCAGCCGGTCGTGCGGAATGTTGGGATAGAGATGATGAATCACATGCAGGTCGTTGCCATAACCCAGCAATGCCCAGCGCGTGAACGGATCCACATGCAGAATGCGTGAGTTGTCGATCGCGCCTGTCCCGGCGTTTGCATGCTGGTAGATCTCCCGCAGCAGCATGAGATAGGGAAACACGTACACGAGCGGAAACACCCACAGCAGGCAATACGCCCAGATCACCCAGCCACCGAACCGCTGAGCCAGCCAGCCCAAGCCCAGTATCAGCAGAGTGGAAAAACTCAGCCGCAACAGCGCTGCCGTCTTTGAACTGCCTGCAAAACGTCCTGCGTTAGGAAAGGATTCGGACGGCAGGACGGCCCAAACCATCAAAGCTAGCATGTAGCACAGGCTCACGGCTCCCCACGAGGCCGATCCTTGCCAGCAGGCCACCACGAGGATGAGTGCAACCACCACAAAATACACGGCTCCAAGCCGGCCCGGTCTTGCGACTGCGGCACCACGATTCGCCGCGGAGTTTTTGTTTTCCACGGCCAGCACCGAGAACAGGTCCAGAAGGTTCCTCAGCACAAAGGGAGGCCAGAAAAACTTGAGAAAGAATTGATGCGTAAACCGCTCCTTCGACATAGGAAACCTCGCCCAGATGCGCTCCAGCTTGCCTCCCGACAGGTTTAAATCATGCTCCGGGTCATTCGGGTGCAGGTGATGGGACAGATGCCGCTTCCGGTACATGCTGATGCTCGAAAACAACGGATAGAAAATCAGCAGATTGGCCAGCCGGTCGTTCCAGAAACGGTCGGGCACCAGCAGGCCATGGGAGGCCTCATGGCCGATCAGTCCGATCCGGTGCTGCAGGCAGCCGACCAAGAAGGCCGCCACCAGAATGACCCCGACCTCCCAGAACGGGCCGAGGCCCCATGCGCCACGCAGGAGATGAAACTCAATCGCCGCTCCCGCCACAAGGGCGACACACACGTACTCCAAAAACAGGTGCACTAGTCCTGCCCACGGGCGCACCTGCGACCATTCACGCAACCTGGGAGGGTCCAGGAGCCGGGTCGAAGACGTTGTCTCGGCATTCATGCAGTTTCTGGTGTGCCGGTGATTCTAACGGCTTCTGGTTCCGGGGTTCAAGACTCAAAACACGGCGAATCCTGTCCTGCATGACGCCATCCTTTCGGACCGGCCAGGTGTGGGCTGATCAGGCGCGACAGAGGCAGTCCGAATTCACTGCTTTGTCCCGGGCGCCTTGGGCTGGGGCAGCGACGCGATCCAGCCCATCGCATCCACGCTCATCGGCTTCTGCTTTCCAATGTCCGCCATGCCGTTCGCCTCGAGATGCAGCAGCCCGTCCTTGTTTGCCACCACCGTGACCACACCGGCGACTTCATGCTGCGCGATCATCTTTTCCATCGCCTCGCCAATGCCGGGCAGCTTCGGGGTGTCCGCGAAGGCGAGCGATGAGACGACGAAGGGAAGGAGGAGCGTGCGCATGGTTGTGAGGGCTGTCAGAACGGAACAGCCAACACGATGTTGCGGACATGTGGACGAGGTGCCTTGCCAGCTAGCTCCGCTTGCGTTCTTACATTTCATCAACGAAAAAACTCCCAGCAACCCGACTAGAAGCATGACGCTTGACCAAGTACCAGTAAGCCGCCTTGCCGCATATATAAGCGCAAACGGAATTATCGGGCTCGCCATCGACCGCCTCGCCTGCGGTCGCGTTGTTGCTACCGAGGTCCGACAAGATGAACTTGGCATTCATCGCACTCCATACGTGGAACTTGATGGTGATCCTAGCCAAATTGTGAATGAGCTAGCCTCACGATGTGGTCTGCCGGTACTCGCTGGTAACGCTGCCACGCGTGACGAAATGGACGCGTTTCAGTCGAAGCAGCAGGTTCTAAGAAGCCGTGCTGAAATCGACAAAGCTATTCGAGCCGAAATACGTGCGGAACAGGAAGGAGTCAGGGGAGTGCACTACGCGGATAATGATTTAGCATGTGCATTAGCCTACTTTCGAGGTGACGGAATTCGCCAGGATTTCGTGGAGGCAGCAAGATGGTTCCGGATGGCCGCGGATCAGGGCCAAACTGAGGCAAAGTTCTACCTCGGCGAGTGCTACGCAAATGGCTGGGGAGTGGATCCTGATCTGGAAGAAGCCGCTTTTTGGTACCGTCAAGCTGCTGATGGGGGACATCCAACAGCCCAGTTGTGTCTCGGCGTTTGCTACGCTACTGGCAAAGGAGTTCGGATTGATGACCAAGAGGCGACTAAATGGTACTTACTGGCGGCTGACCAAGGAAATCCAAAAGCTCAAATGCTTTTGGGAGTCTGCTACGAAAAGGGCAGGGGTATATCGCAAGACTTGAAGGCGGCCGCAGGCATGTATCACGCAGCAGCTGCTGCTGGAGAGCGAGACGCAAAAGACCACCTTGTTTCGTTGTCCAGCATCAATGCGTTCGCCCGTGCGTTAAACGACGGCTTGTTGGAGTGGCTCAATATAGGAGATGAACTTGAGCCAGATGATCAATTCGACCTTGCCCAACAATATGCTCAAGGAGATGGGGTTCAGCACGATCTAAAAGCGGCTGCAAACTGGTACCTGTTAGCCGCCCAAGCAGGCCATTCGGGCGCGCAAAACAATTTGGGTGTCTGTTATGATCGTGGTGAAGGAGTCTCGCAAGACAGCCGCCAAGCCGCAGTATGGTATCGTAAGGCTGCTGAACAAGGCGACGAAACAGGGCAATTTAACCTTGGACTCTGCTACAAATTGGGAACCGGCGTCCCTAAAGACTTGGTTTTGGCCTACAAATGGCTGAACCTAGCCGCAGCAAAAGGACAAGCAAATGCTGGCAGATTGAGGGACGAATTGGAGAATAAGATGCTCGCAAGCCAAATAGCCGAGGCACAAAAACTGTGTCGCGAGTCTCCCGTCTAGGCAGGTCTCGAAACGACCGCAAACTAGGACTCATCTTTTCTGTCTTTGAGCGTCTAGGGCTTGATATATTTTCTGAGTCGTAATCCGGCAATTGAATGCTGCCGTGAAGATCAAAAAATTCGTGGGGTATCGTTGCTCGACCCATTGCAAGAACGACGAGCACTGCGCGATACATTTTGATGTCAGCTCCCAAACATCCCACTGATACGTGTAAACCTCGGGGCCACGTTTTGTGGTGTGCGCAATCAGTTGATTGATATCTGTGCGTTCGGAGCTCAAGAATGTCTTGTTTTCAGAGTAGCCGAAGTCCGAAGCCAGCAAGTCAGAGTCCTTGGCTTTGACGCCTCCTTTGTTCTTCCGACTAGGACATTCGCGGGGAATCAGAAAATCGTTGAGGTCACGAAGGGCCATCAAGGTTTCGTTGAGACATGCATCACCCATTACCGTCAGCATTAAAGACCTAGAATCCGCGATCGAACTGGGATGGTGAAAATCTTTGTCGTTTTGAAATTCGATCACAAAGAAAAAGTGGGAGAAAACACGAAGCAGTCGATCCGAAAAGTATTCCAAATGTGCGACCAAATCGGAGTCTTCGTCTTGTGAGTGCATAACGTCGCTGTTTGTCACCCAAACAAGCTCATCTGCCCCGCGTCCTCATCGCTGACGGCTTTCTTCCGCGTCTTCGCGGGCACGCTGGTCGCCACGGGAACTTCTTTGACGCTTTCGGCAGGCTGGTGGCCGGATTCGAGTTGTTGGAGGACTTCCTTGGCGCGGTCGATGACGTTTTCGGGGAGGCCGGCGAGACGCGCGACCTGGATGCCGTAGCTTTTTTCGGCGGAGCCGGGAAGGATCTTGTGGAGGAAGATGATCTGATGATTCCACTCCTTCACGGCGACGTTGTAATTTTTCACGGCCGTTCGGCTTTGCGCGAGTGCGGTGATCTCGTGGTAGTGCGTGGCGAAGAGCGTGCGCGCGCCGACCTTGTCATGCAGATGCTCCGCGACGCTCCACGCGATGCTGAGGCCGTCGAAGGTGCTCGTGCCGCGGCCGATCTCGTCGAGGATGACGAGGCTGCGCTCGGTGGCGTTGTTGAGGATGAGCGCGGTCTCGTTCATCTCGACCATGAAGGTGCTCTGGCCGCGTGCGATGTCGTCGCTGGCACCGATGCGCGTGAAGATGCGATCGACGAGGCCGATCTCCGCGCTGGCGACGGGCAGGAAGCTGCCAATCTGCGCCATGAGTGTGAGCAGCGCGGTCATGCGCAAATACGTGCTCTTACCGGCCATGTTCGGGCCGGTGATGAGGATGAGGCGGCTTTCCTCGGGCTCCAGCGTGATGTCATTCGGCACGAAGCGCTCGCCGCTCGTGAGATTCTGATCGAGCACGGGATGGCGGCCGTCGCGGATGAAGAGATTTCGCGTCTCATTGAGCACGGGGCGCGTGTAATTGAAAAGCCGCGCGGTCTCGGCGAGCGAGCCGAGTGAATCGAGCACGGCGATGGTCTCCGCGGTCTCCTGGATCTGCGCGAGGTGCTGAAGCACGCGGCCGCGCAGCTCGATGAACTGCTCGTATTCGAGCGCCTTGCTGCGCTCCTCGCTGCCGAGGATCTTGTCCTCCATGCGCTTCAACTCGTCGGTGATGTAGCGCTCGCCGTTGACGGTGGTCTGCTTGCGGTGGTAGTCGGCGGGCACGCTGCCGACGTTCGCCTTCGTGATCTCGATGAAGTAGCCGAAGACGGCGTTGTATTTGATCTTGAGGCTCTTGATGCCCGTGCGCTCGATCTCCCGCGCCTGCAAATCCGCGATCCACTGCCGGCCGAGTGTGGAGGCGGCGCGGAGTTCGTCGAGCTCCGGCAGCCAGCCCTCGCGAAACACGCCGCCTTCTTTGATCTGCATCGGCGGTTCATCGACGATGGCGCGTTGGATCTCGGAAGAGAGCGCGGTGAGGTCGTGAAGACGACGGGTGAGCGCGTGACGAAGTTCGTCGGTGTTTGATTCGTCTTCGGGCTCGGACTGCTCGGACAGAAGCGTTTTGAGCGCAGGCACCACCTCCAACGAAACCGCAAGCGCCTGCAAATCGCGGCCATTGCCGTTGCCCTGGCTGAGGCGTGAGCTCGTGCGCTCCAGGTCGCGCACTTCTTTGAGCAGCGTGTGGATTTGGCCGAGTAGGATCGGTTCGTCGAGCAGCGACGCGATCATGTCCTGGCGCTGCGTGAGTGTGTCGAGATCGCGCAGCGGATGCAGCACCCAGTGGCGCAGCTTTCGTGCACCCATCGGCGTGCAGGTGCGGTCGAGCGCGCTCAACAGCGTGTGCGCATTGCCACCGCGGGCGCTGACGAGTTCGAGGTGGCTCTGGCTCGCAGCGTCGATGAGCACGACGTCGTTCGTCTGCCCGACGCGCAGGCGCTGGATGTGCTCGACACTGCGGCGGAGCTGGAACTGCAGGTATTGCAGAATCGCGCCGGCGGCGCAGATCGCGGCGCTCATGCCGGTGCAGCCGAATCCGTCGAGCGACTGCACTTTGAAATGCTGCGTGAGGCTGTGCTGCGCCTGATCGAGCAGGAAGAGGTAGCTCTCCGTCGATTGCGCACACGCCGGAGCGCCGAGGGCGTCGATGAGCTCGCGCTGATCGTCGCTGAAGAGAATCTCGCTGGCCTGCAGGCGCTCGAGCTCGTCCGCGAGCTCGGTGGTGTCCTTGAATTCGGCGACTTCGAATTCGCCCGTCGTGTGATCGACGTAGGCGAGGCCGAATTTTTTCCCATCGCGAAACACGGCGGCGAGGTAGTTCGGGCGGTTCGAGTCGAGGAGATTGAGATCGTTGATCGTGCCCGCGCTGAGGATCTGCGACACCGCGCGCTCCACGATCTTCCCCGGCACCGGATCCGTCGTCTGCTCGGCGATGGCAACGCGCTTGCCGGCCTTGATGAGCTTCGCGATGTAACCCTGCGACGAATGATGCGGCACGCCGCACATCGGCACCGCGTTGCGTTTCGTCAGCGCCACGTTCAGGATGGGCGAGGCGACCTTCGCGTCCTCGAAGAACAGCTCATAGAAATCGCCGAGACGGTAGAAGAGCAGCACGTCCTCCGGCACCTCGCGCCGGATGGCGAGATACTGCTTCATCATGGGAGTGGTCTTGGCGTCGGACATGGAGCGTCAAGGCTTTGCCGCCAAGGGGGCGACGGTCAAGACTTCTTCGCATGCCGCGGCACCCGGCCGCTGTTTTTAACGGCGCCTGCGCCAGATCATGGGGAAAGCGCCGACGAGCAGCAGGAGGGCACGGGTCGGTTCGGGGACGACAACGAGCACGCCCTGAGACTCAAACATGCTGGTGTCCCAAACGAGGCCGGTGCCGAGGGTGGGAAGGAGCAGGTCGAGTCCGGTCTCTGTGCCGTCGCGGAAACGGTTGCCGATGGTGAAGCCGTTGAGCGTGAGAGTGGAGAGGGAGGACCAGTCGAGGAGATTGAACACATCGCCAAAGACGCCGGTGTAGCCGCCAGTGGTGGCCACCGTGATACCGCCGTTGGCGTTGAGGGTAAGCGAACCGGAAGTGGCGATGAGGTCATGGCCGCCGTCGTTGCCCGTGAGGAAGCTGCTGAAGTCCGTGCTGATGTGATCGACCCACGTAACGGTGTCGCCGCCGTAGTTGGTGAAGAAGGTGGAGGAGGCGTTGTTTGTCGTCGTGCCGACTTGAAGCAGGGCGCGATCCACGCGGGCGCCGCCGCCGGCCAGCGTGAGGTCACCCAGCACGGTCAGGGTGCCGGTTTGATCGCCGACCGTGGACGCAGAAGCCAGACCGGTGACGACGCTCGAGGAGCCGGGCTTCAGGACGCCGTCGGTGTTCGTGGATCCGACATTGCTGCCGACCACGAAGAAGGCCCCGGTTCCGCCGATGGTGCCGTTCCCCGAGATGACGGCGTCGCTGGTGTAGGCGGCGTCGGTGTGCTGGCTGATGTCAAACGTGGCCCCGGCTTCCACATTGACCCAGGCGGCGTCATCCATGCTGCCATTAGCCTCCAAGGAGAGGGTGCCGGCGGACACGCGGACGTTGCCGGTGTTGGTGTTGACGCCTTTGAAGATGAGCTCTCCGCTGCCTTCCTTGGTGAAGGAGCCGGTGCCTGCGATCTCCGCGTCGGCTTCGAAGGTGGCGCTGCGGCCGGTTTCGACGTCGAAGGTGCGCGCCGTGGTATCCGTGGCCGAAGGCGAGCCGTTGAGGGTGACGGTGACGTTTTGATTCGTGAGATCAGCACCGGAGATGTTGCCGATGGTGCCGCCCTGCCAGTTGTAGGTGGCGGTACCGCTGCCCTGGCTGAGGTCACGGAAGCGCATGGATGCCGTGCCGGACTGCGTGATGGTGCCCTGGGTGTTCTCCGGCGTGGTTCCGGCGCTGGTGTAGTTGGCGTCGGCCATGCGGATGGTGTCGACGATGACACTGCCCACGGCATAGGTCAGGGTGCCGCGACCGTAGCCGTTGACGCTGGTGTTCTGGCCGAGCCGACCCAGCACGAGCAGGTTCAGCCGCATGTCCACGCTCGACGCTCCGGTGAGATTCAGGGACGAGACATTGGGGGTGCCGGTGCCCGCGATGTCGTTGTCGCCGATGAACAAATTCGCCCCTGTAGTGCCGGCCTGCTGACCGCGCAGGGTGAAGGAGCCGCCGGAACCGATGGTCACGTCTGCCTTGGAGCGGCTGCCGCCGATGACGAAGGTGTCCACATTGATCGTGGTGGAACCGGTGCCGAGGTTCAGGGTGGAGGAAGCACCGGTGTTTACCACCGCCGAGGGCGAACTGCCCATGAGAATGGAGGTCGCGGTGATCACGTTGGTGCCGTTGGACAACGTCAGGCTGCCGGTGGAGCGCAGGCTGTTTGGGCTGGGGACGGCGCCGTTGTAGATGCCCATCTGGATCTGGTTCACGTTGATGGTCACGGAACTCGCGCCGGAGAAATTGACCGTGCCGGCGGTGTTTCCCGTCGTGGCCTGGGTGGCCGTGGGATCGCGGTAGCCGATGAGGATGAAGTCATCTCCGCCGCCGTCGCCGATGTTCACGGCACCGCCAAGGACGGTGAGCGTGGCAGTGACATTCGGGCCGCTGTTGTAAACCCCGCCGACCACGAGGGACTGCAGATTCAGGCCGCTTTGAACCGTGGACGAAATCGTGCCGCTGGTCATACCGGCGGTCTGAATGAGGTAAAGCGCCTCGGTGGTGTTCGCTGCGATGGTCTGAAAGTTCAGGGCGCCCTGATTGACGACGGTTGCTCCGGTGTAGGTCGGTGCGGCGCTGAGGGTCAGGGTGCCGGCACCAGTCTTGGTCAGGCCGCCGTAGCCGTTGTTGCCGACCGCGTTGGCGAGCGTCACGTTATTCGCACCCACGTCAAAGACACTTCCAATCCCGAGGATATGACCGCCAAAATTTGGGGTGATGTAAACCGACGCGCCAAGCAGTTCCACTGCACGACTGCCCGCGGTGATGTCGGTGGTGTTGCCCGTGCCCCAGCGCAGCGTGCCGTCGCTGAGACGGATCATGCCGCTGCCGAGATTGCCAGTGGCGCCGAACTCGAGGATGCCCTGGTTGATCGTGGTCGCGCCGGTGTAGGAGTTGGTGCCGCCGAGGATCAGCGTGCCTGCGCCGGTCTTCGTGAGGCTGGTGGCACCGCCGTTGTCGATGACGGCAGATTGCAGTGTGAGAGTGGCTCCGGAGGCAGCGGCGTTTGAGGAAGTGATGTGAATGACAAGTTCGTCATCACTTGCCCCCGAGGTGCCGGCCTGAATGGAGTCGAAGCCGCTGATCGTCACGTCATTGTCCGTGGCTCCGGCGGTGACGAGGAGTCCGCCACTGGTGAGCATGAGCGTGCTGCTCACGTCACCGGTCAGATCCACCGAACCGCCGCTGCTGACGATGCGCAGGGAGTTCAATGTCTTGGAGGCGAGAGATGAGGCTGTGGCGCTGAGGCTGAGGTTGGCGTCGCTGGCGGCCGCGGCATAGTCGCTCGCATACTCGAGGTCGGTCAGGGTGCGTAGGCTGTTGCCCACTGTGCTGTCCACCGTCAGGAAGGTGTTGCCCACGCCCGTGGGGCTGTTTTCGCCGATGGCAAAGGCGAGGATTTTCAGATTAGTCGCTCCGGCGGTGGTGCTGGTGCCGGTCTGGTAGCTGTTGATGGCGGTGGCGGTGGTGAAGGTGACGCGCGTGGCATCGGTGGAGCCGCTGGGAGTGCCGCCAAGGTTCGGACCGCGTACCAGCATGGTGGAGCCATTCGAACGACTGAAGGATGTGGTTCCACCAAAAGCCATCGTCGTCAGCGCAGCCGTCGTGGTCGCCGCGGTGTTGTCCAGAGTGAGCGTGTTGGCACCGCCTGCGAGGCTGAGGCTGGCGGCGGTTTCGGTGCGCGTGCCGTTCTGATTGCTGGTGACGCGGTAGCCGTCTCCGGTGGTGCCTTCGAGAATGATCGCGGCGCTGTTGTTGATCTTGTTGATGCTGGCGGAGGTGCTGTTCTGCTCGGATCGCAACTGACCTCCGCGCAGGCGGATCGTGGTGATGGAGGTGAAGCCGGCGTTTGCTCCTGTCAAATCGACCAGTCCGCCCAGCACGGTGAGTTCGCCGCTCATGGTATGCTCGACGTTCGTGGTGGTGGTGAGTGTGCCGCTCCCTTTTTTGATGAGCTGCGCGTTGGTACCGGTGATGCGTGCAGAGAGCGTGCTGCTGCCGGTCTGATTGACCGTCAGCACACCGCCTGTGCCGAGGCGAATTTCTCCGCGGCCGAACTCGGCGTAGGTGTTGTCGCCGCCCCCGCCACCGGAGAGGTTGCCGACGCCCTCGCTGCCGCCGTTGAGGTCCAAAACTGCGCCATCCACCATGGCGGCACCGCTTGAGATGACGAGGGTTCCGTAGTCGGTGATGGCGTTGCCGCCGCTGACACGCACGAGGCCCTGGATGTTGACCTGGCTCGTCTGGTTGCTGCTGCCGGTGCTGTTGTGACCTCCGAGATTGTTGGTTCCAGTGAGGAGAATCCATCCCGGTCCGGCAAACGTGAGTTGCTGCGCCTGCAGGCTCTGCGGGGTGTTGTTGGAGCCGAGGTTGGCGGAGATGGTCAGGGTTCCGGTGGAAAGATTGGTGATGATCATTTCACTCGCCTGCCCGCCGATGGCCTGTTTCAGCATCAACTGTCCGCCGCTGATGGTGGTGTCCCCGGTCACGTTGTCACTGACGAGAATGGCGCCGGCTCCGAGTGTGAGGACGCTCGTGGCGTTATTGATCGTCACCGTGCCGCCTGCCGGGGCGTCGAGAATGAGGCTCGCGATTTCGCCTGTGCCGAGTGTTCCGGAGGCGGTGCCGTCCACCACCACATGACTGGCGGACGTCCACTGCGACAGGTCGTTGAGGACAGTGCCGACGGCCACGATCTCGTTGCTGCCGTTTTTCGCCGCCCAGCGTTCGCCATCCACCGTGGCCCATCCGCCGAGGATGCCGGTGCTGCCGTTGGCGGCGCCTCCTGTGGAGGTGATCACCGTTTTGGACCAGTCATTGGAAGAAAAATCCACCACGCCGTTCCCGATGCTCCGGGACAAACCGCTGGCGAGCGTCACGGAGACGGTCTGTCCGTTGCTGACGATGGAAAAAGTGCTGTTTGCCCGGACGATGGCGAGAGATCCGATGGTCTCGGCACTGGCCGCAGACGCGTTGCCCCACAGTTCCAAGATGCCGCCACGCAGGTTGGTCACGGCGCTGTCGCTGAGGCGGCTGTTGCTGTTGTTCATGCTGTAATCCAGCACCAGCATCCCGCGGTCCACAGTCGTGGTGCCCGTGTAGCTGTTGGCTCCACGCATGACCATGGTGCCGACGGACTGCTTGATGATGCCGCGGTTGCTCGCGTCCCCGTTGGCGATGCCCACTTCGACGGTCAGGTCATTGGCCGCGGAAGTTTCATTCACGATGAAGGTGCGGTCGCCAAACAGGCCGATCACAGGTGTGAAAGAGCCGCCGCCGCCCGAATTGATGAGCGCCCCGTCGCTGGTGGGATGGACATAGGTGGTGGAGTTGACGCGGTAGACGACCGCGGAATTGGTGTCCAGCGTGAGCGTGCCGAAGCCGTTGACGCCCGCCGCGCCGGAAGCGAGACCGAAAATAAGCTGGGCGGCGGCGGTGTTGGATGCATTCACCTTCACCGTGCCGTCGAGGATGCGCAGATTGCCGGTGAAGCTGTTCGCTCCGTTCAAGGTCAGCGTTCCGGTGCCGTCCTTGTGAATGGAGGCGCCTGAAATGACACCGTTCACCGTCAGGTTTGTGCCCGCAGCCGTGTTAAAGGTGAGGGTGGCGCTGTTGCTGATGGCCCCCAGCGACACATTGCCGAGGGTGTTGGACAGGGTCAGCGTGCGATTGGCTGTGGCGGTGACACCACCGGTGATGCTGATGTCTCCCGTGCCTGCGAGTGTGAGATTGGCATTGAGTGCCACATCGCCTGCGACCGTCAGGGTGCCGCCGCCCGTGTTGCTCCAGGTTTGCGCGCCACCCACCGCGATGCTGGAATTGATGAGCTGAGTGCCGCCTTGCACATCAATGCCCGAGGTGCCCAAGGTCAGCAGGTAATCATTCAGGGTGCCCAGGAGGGTTCCGGTGGAGGCGTTGCCGTTGAAAACCAGCCCCTGTGCCGCCTGAGCCGCGCCGAGGGTGGTGATGGCATTGGTGAAACCGTCTGCATTAAAGATTGCCACCTCTCCAGACCCGGGCACTGCGCTCGGGGTGCTGCCGCCGGTCAGAGCGCTGGTCCAGTTCTCCACGTCGGTCCAGTCGCCGCTGTTGGAGCCATCCCAGTAAACATTTGCCGCCAGGCAGTGAGACGAGAGGAGGAGACAGGCGAAAATGAAGCGGTGCATCATGGGGACGGGCAAGAAGGGCGCGACAGAGACAACACAGGGCCGCATGCCGCTCAGTTTTTTTGGGGGCGGCGAGGATGAGGAGTTCCCCGTGGCTGTCAAACTACGGATCAGTCACTTTCGTGGGGGGTGCGAATCCCGAAGGACTGGAAGCCCCGCAATCGTTGTTCCGGCATGACCGCACGCCGTCAGTTTTTGCAGACATGCGCCGCCGCCGCGCTGCCGGGGCTTGTTTCGCACGCTGCGGAGACCACGAAGCCGTTTTCCTTCATCCTGCTGGGTGATCTGCACTACGACAGCCTGGCGCATCACGATCTGAAGTGGCTGCAGGAGCATCACGCGGGCGATTTGAGCCAGATTCAGAATTACTCACGGCTGACGGCGGAAGTGATGCCGGGGATGTTTGCCGCAGTGAAGCAGCGGATCGCGAGCCTGCGTGATTCAGCCGCGCCGCCGGCGTTTGTGCTGCAGGTGGGTGATCTGGTCGAGGGACTGTGCGGCAATGTGGAGTTGGCCGTGACGCAGAATCGCGAGGCCGTGGCGTTCGTCGCACAGCAGGAACTGGGCGTGCCGTTTCTGTTCACGAAAGGCAATCACGATGTGACGGGTGACGGAGCCAAGGAGGCGTTCGACGAGGTTCTGCTGCCGTTCATGGCTTCCGAGGCAAAGCAGCTTGATGCGGCGGCCTCAAACACGCAGGCGAATCATCTTGTCACGTTCGGCGAGGCTCAGTTCACTTTCTTCGACGCGTACGACAAGGCGAGTTTGGAGTGGCTGGAGGCCGTGGCGGCGAAGCGCACGGCGCGGCATCTGTTTGTGATCATTCATCCTCCGGTGGTGCCATACGGAGCGAGGGCGACATGGCATTTGTATGCCGGTGAAAGGACGAAAGCGCAGCGTGCGAAGCTGCTCGACGTCCTCGGTCGCCAGGAGGCGATGGTGCTCGGCGGGCACTTGCACAAGTTCAGCGCGCTGACACGCCTCGCGGGCGGGAAGCGCTTCACGCAGCTCGCGGTGAGCAGCGTAGTGTCGACGTTGAATCAGAAGCCGAAGGCCGAGCTGCACGGGATCGGCTGCTACAATGGCGACCAGGTAAATCTGGAGCCGAAACATTCCCCTGAGACGGCGGATCTGAGACGGGAGCTGTATGCGACCGAGCAAAAGCAGGTGACTGCATTCGAGTATGCCGATGCCGCCGGATACGCGGTGGTCACCGTCGATGGCGAAAGGGTGGGAGCATCCGTTCATGCGGGTTCGCGCAGCGAGGTCTTTCAGAACGTGACGCTTTCGGTGTGAAAAGTGAATGCTTGATCGGGCGGGCAGGTTTGTCAGAATGGGTGCATGAAACAACCTGAACGCGAAGCCCTGTTTGACCTGCTCACATTGTCGATCTACGCGGATGCCCATGTTTCGTTGACCGAGGAGAGGCTGCTTGAGTCGGCTTTCATCGCGGAAGGCTGGGAGTCGGAGTATCCGAAGAGCCTGTTCATTGACGAGTCCTTCGCCCGCGCCCGTGAAGCGGCGGACAGCGACGACGCGATGTTCGACTACATCAACGAACGCGCACAGGCCTTCACCACGAAGACGGCGCAAAAAGAGGTGCTCGGCGTGGTGAAGAACATCCTCAAGAGCGACGGCGAGTCGCCCGAGGAGAATGAGTTCTACAGCCTGCTGGTTCAGGCGCTGCCGAAGATCGGGAAGTAAGCGAAGGCTACCTCAATACCGGCTCGCCGAGATGCTTTTTGAAGAAAGCAGCGGCGATCTCGACCGTTTCGGCGCACCAGGGATCGCTCATCCAGTAGGGATGCGGGGCGTCTTTGAGCGTGTGCACCGCAGTTTCGATGCCGAGGGCTTTCAGCTTCTCCATCATCTCGGCACGGCCGATTTTGAGCGTGTCTTTTTCTCCTTCGATGAAAATCGTGGGCGGCACTCCGGGGCGAACGTGGGTGATGGGTGAGGCGGACTTGTAGAGATCAGGTTTCTCGTCGCAATTCGCGCCGAAGAACAGCAGTGCGCCTTCATTTTTCTTCCCGGTGTTGGCGGCGACGAGATCCTGCGTGGCGGCCATGACGATGCAGGCCTTCACGGCGCTGGACTGATCCTTGAACGGACCATCACCTTCGAACTCCGGCAGTCCGCTTGTCATGCCGGTCAAGCCCGAGAGATGGCCGCCGGCGGAACCGCCCATGCAGCCGATGCGGTCGGGGTCGATCTTCAGTTCCTTCGCATGTGCACGCAGGCAGCGCAGCGCGGCCTTGCAGTCGTAAATTGCCGCCGGGTATTTCGCCTCGGTGCTCAAGCGATAGCTGACGAGCGCCGTGACGAAGCCACGTTGCGCGAGGCGCTCCATCATCGGCTTGTCGGCCTCCACTTGGCGCGCCTTCCAGCCTCCGCCGTGGATGTCGAGAATGCACGGCCAGGTTCCTTCGCCCTCCGGCACGTAAACGTAGAGTTCCACATCGTGCTCCGGATGCTTTTCGACCATCAGCGTCTTCAGCGTGAAGCCGGCGGGCGTCTGCGGGTTGAGCTTCTTCCACTTGGGGGCGGTCGAGGCGGATTTGGCGGCTGGTTTGGAATCTGCCGCTTGGGTGGAACCCAGGCTGATGCCCAGCAGAAGGCAAAGAAGAGGTCGGATGATCATGAAGGCGTGCATAACGGTCGCAGGCGGTCCGTTTCTCACGCGATTCTCCCTGAGACCGCCACCGATCAAAGGCCCGGCGGGCGCTCAGAGGCCTTGCGCATGGGCTTGGCCTTCGGTGGCGGAGCACCGGGATCAAACCACTCTCCACCGATCACCCGGGCGCCGCCGTTGGTCATCAGGAGCGAGGGGCGGTTGCCGTCCGGGTCGCGGTAGTAGCTGCGCTGATGGATTTTGCCGTCAGGATTCACCACGGCATGGCAAAAGACGTGCGGCTGGGCGAGGAAGAAGACATGCAGTTTGTTGGCGGCGTCGATGCTGATCTGCGGTTGCACCGCCATCATGGCAGGTCCGAGCAGGAAGGTCGCGATGTAGGCGCCGCTGCGATCGTCGGTGATGCGGCAGTAGAGCTGCAGATCGTCGAGTTCGCGGAAGAGGATGACCTGGTAACGGCGCTGGCGACCGGCATTGGAGTAGCCTTCAGGCACACCGAAAGGCTGGTCGAACATGTTCGGCTTTGAGTCGGTGATGGTCATGCGCGCCTTGTTTGACTCGTAGAACTGGCCGCTGATGGGATGCAGCACCTGCGCGATCATGCTGAAGGTGCCGAGATCGGCGGTGGAGTAGCCGCCGGAGATTTCGACCTTGTGTTTCATCGTGCCGCCTGCGCGCATGGTGATGGCCTGCTCGGAGCCGATGGTGACCGGCGCCAGCCTGCGCCCGGTGGACTGGGTGATTTCAAAGTGCAGCCAGTCGCGCGCGCCGTGGCCGCCCACGACCACGTCGGCACCCGAACGATTGGTGATGGTGACCACCGCCACGACCGGCTCGCCGGTCAGGAACTGGTTCTTGGCGAGGGTGAGATTGGTGACGTACTGCGCGCGGGCGATGCCAGAAAACAGGCAGAGGGTCAGCAGCAGGAGAATGCGGTTCATAAGCTTCAGGGTTGCGATTTGGCTGGGGCAGTGCTGGAGGCGGTGCGAAAACCGCGGGCCAGTGTAGCCTCATTTGCGGATTCTGGAAAGCGTCTGTCAGTCAGAAGCTGGTCGTTGCTCTTGAGTCCGAAGTGCCCGCCGCGCACGACCGGCACCTTGATATCGATGTAATCCGGGTGGGCAGGCCATTCACCGGAAGTGGTCTCACCGGCGGTCCATTCGCTGACATTGCCGGCCATGTCGCATACGCCGTAGAAGCTCACGTCCCCATTGTCGCGCGTGATCGGCGCCCAGAGATTGTAGCCGTCGATTGCTCCGCCAAGGCCTTTGGGGGAGGCGTTGTAGTCGTCGCCCAGATTGGCGGCCTTGCTGTTGGGCTGCATGCCCCAAGGGTAGAGGCGGCCATCCGGTCCGCGCGCAGCTTTCTCCCACTCCTGTTCCGTGGGCAGGCGCTGGCCTTTCCATTGGGCAAAGGCATACGCATCCCACCAGTCCACCTGACTGACGGGCGTGTTCAGCGTGATGCTCTCGCCGTTGAATGTGGTGCCCGATTTGGCGGCGTTGTAGTACTGGCTCCACTTGAGGGGTTCGTGGCCGGTCTTCGTTTTCGGCTGCAGCGGGTGATCGTACTCGCCTGCCGGAACCTTCTTCAACGCCTGCAGAAACTCGGCGTACTGGCCGATGGTGACTTCGTTCTTGCTGATCCAGAACTCCGGCAGCTTCACCTTTTGGTCTTTTTGATAAGTGAACGTGCCTGCCGGAATGTGAACCATCTGGATCGGCAGCACGGCGGCAGTGGCCCGCGCGGTGCTGAGTCCGTTCATCATCGCGCCAATACCCGCGACGACGATCAGGATGACGGCGACCACCATCCACACCCACCACGGTTTACGTCCGTTCACGTTCACCGGCAGGCTCTCAGCCTCGATCTTGCGCACGATGCTGCGCTCGCGCATGTCATCACGCACATCGTCGAGAGCGTTGAGCAGTCCGTCCCAGTCGTGGCCCGCATCCGCGAGCGATTGCAGCAGCCCGCGGGCCTTGCCGTCGGCGGCCACCGGCTTCATCAGGTTGAGAAACGCCACCACGTCGGCCTTCGCATCGCGCTTTTTGGCGACAGGCGGGCGGAAGAAGTTCACGATGCTGGCCTGATGCTCGGCGTCGATGTAAATGTCTCGCGGCGAGATGGTGCGGTGGTGATATCCACGTTCGGTGGCAAACTGCATCGCCTCCGCCACGCCGAAGAGCACTTCGGCCAGTCGGCGTTCGCTCAGCCGTTCGTCCGTCAGCTCGAGCTCGGAAAGACTGCGGCCGCGCGGCAGCTCGCGGGTGTAAAACAGCCAGCCGTTTGTCTCGCCCGCCTCATACAGCGGAGCGATGCGTGGATGAGTCAGCGAAGCCTTCACCCGCTCACGTTCCTTGAACTTGGAGACGATGTCGGGCTGCTTGAGATGCTCCGGTTTTAGCAGCACCAGCGCCACCGGACGTTGAACGGTGACCTGAAGCGCGCGGTAGGTCTCGGCCTCCTTTTCGTTGTAGAGCCGTTCCAGCACCTGGTAGTTCCCGAGCACGGTGCCCGGCACCATCACGGGCGGCGCTTCATTGGACTCCACAGGTCGCGTCAGCAGTGCGCGCACGCGTTCCAGCAGCTTTTCCGGTGTGTAGGGTCCGTCCTTGAGCACCAGACCGTCGGCGATCTGGTCTTCAAATCCGGTGAGGTCATAACGCGTGCTGAACAGCACGCGTACTTGGGGGAAACGTGCTCGTGCCGTGTCGCGCAGGGCGAATCCCGATTCCTGGGTCGGAAAAATCGCTTCGGTCACGAGGATGTCGAGCGAGTCCGCCTTCGCGATCCATGCCGCGGCTTGGGCTGGACCGGGAAATTCGACGATGGTGTAGCCGGGAAGGTTGTCCCTCAGCCAGGTGGTGCGTACGCCGCGCAGCGCGGCGTTGGAATCAACAAACAAAAGAGTCATGCGGGGGCGTGTCAGGTGCGATCATCGGCTCATCGGCGGGAGCAGCGGATTCACACCAGCAGGAGCGGTGCCCGGCGCGGATCCGAACTCCAGGAGATCGCGGGGCTCGGCGGCCACATCCTGGAGCTTGTTGTTATAATAGAGGCGCAGCATGTATCCGTAATAGGAGCGCCGGCCATGCTGCTGGATCTCGGCGGCGGAGAGTGCGGGCAGGTGATAAACGACATCCAGCGTCTCCTCGCCGGTGCCGCTCCAGTCCACCGGGGCGGACTGCCAGGTTTCGACTGGTTCAGGCGCGATGGTCTGCGCCACTTTCGTGCCATTGACCCGGTCAAAAAAGAATACTTCCAGATTCATCTCCTGGCCGTTGACGGGATGATTGCCCGCACGGGCGATGGGAACTCGCACCACGTAGCGCTCTCCGGCATTCACAGAGAAATCACGCTTCACCTGGCAGGCGCCTAGGCGCAGGAACTTTTCGCTGTCGCCTCCGGGCATGGCAGGCGGGGCGGTTACGGCCGCGGAACCGGAACCCAGACGACGTGCAGCGAGCTCGAAGTAGCTGCCCGCCTTCGTCTCGCCCAGCAGCTGGATGCGCCGCCAGTTGTCCATGGCCTTCGCCGTGATGCCCATCTGTTCGTAGGTCTGCGCCATCTCGGCGATGATCGCCGGGTGGTCGGGTGTCAACTCGTCCGCGCGCCGCAGCAGTTCCAGAGCCCCCTGCATGTCGCTCATGCCGCGGATTTCCTTCGCTGAGGTCACGACATAATTCACATCGCGCAGCAGCTCGGTGGTGGCATCGGGTTTCACCGGCGGCGGTGCAGGCGCTGTCGGAGCAGCGGCTGAAGCTGGCGGAGACGGCGACGCCATCGGCCCAAGTGTCGTCACAGTCGGAGGGGCCGAAAACGAAGGAGGTGACTGAGGAACAGACGGAACAGACGGCGGCGGAGCTGACCCGTCGGTCCGGGTGAACGAACCGATCGG
>NZ_JAGRPF010000062.1 GCF_020439865.1 Prosthecobacter sp. | reverse complement strand
CCGGGCGCACTCGCTCGTGGCTTCTGCTTCTCGCTTCGCAGAAACGAACTGGTCAAAAAGGATTCTTTCAGGACTGCCCTCGGGTGCGTTTGCCAATCCTTTAATCAATCGATCACGTGCAGCCTTGTTTGCAGCTCCTGCGATTACCGGTGACCGCGCCGCAAAGAACTCCTGCTCCTGCAACTTGATCCGTTCCCAGGGCGGATTCCCCAGCACCACATCGAATCCGCCGCGTTGCATCACATCCGGGAACTCCAGCGGCCAGTGGAAGGCGCGGGCGCGGCGGGCGGCGGCGGGCGCGGCTTCCATGGCTGGGCGGCTTTTCCCCTGATTGAGGGCGTGCCAGAGTTCCTCGGTGGTGGGGACGATGCGTTTGCTGGGATCGGTGGGCGCGCCGCCGGTCTTGGGCAGGAGGAAGGCGGCGACGTAGAGATCGCAGGCGGTCTGGGTGCGGAGGAAGTCCTGGCCTTTTCGCAGGGTCTCGAAGCGTTTGGCCTTGGCCCCGATCTGCTCGACGGTTTCCTCCGGCAGGTCGCGGAAGCCTGAGAAGTCGGCGGCGAGGGGTTTGGTGTCCGGCATGTGGGCCTGGCCGGAGCCGAAGTCGAACTCGCCTTGGCCGGCCTTCGCGCCCTTGTTGGCCTGGGCGTAGTATTTCGCGGTGTCCTTGTCGTCGCCGGTGAGGGGTTTGTAGGCGGCATCGGGGATGCCGTCCCGGAGCACCTTGAGGTCGAAGACGCCGAGGAGGGCGTCGCCGCAGCGGATCTGGGCATCGAAGAAGCCAAGGGGCAGGCCGGGATCGACGGTTTCGATCCAGAGGGCGACCTTGGTGAGTTCCACGGCCATGGGGTTGCGGTCCACGCCGTGGATGCAGCAGCGGGCGACATCGCGCAGGGCGTGGCGGAAGTCCTCGGTGGAGGGGGTGCCCTCGGCGCGGATGCGGGCGAGGCGGGTGGCGATGCGGCGGGCGGCGGCGAGCAGGAAGTGCCCTGAGCCGCAGGCGGGGTCGATGATGCGGAGTTTCAGCAGGGCCTTGGCGGGATCGTCGGACTCGGCCTCGATGCGGTCGAGCACGGGATCGAGGGCGGTATCGAGCAGGGACTGGACGAGCGGGTCGGGCGTGTAGAAGGAGCCGGTGATTTTGCGCTGGTTGCCGCGTTGTTCGGCGGCATCGGAGGCGAAGAGCAGGCTGCGGCCGTCGGAACCGAGCTGGGGCTGGAGTTCGAGGAGGGATTCGTAAACGGAGCCGAGTTCCTCGGTTTCCATGGCGCGCCAATTCACCGGGACCATGCCGGTCTTTTTCTCATCAGTGAGCCAGGAGAGGCGGTAGAGGGCCTCCATGAAGGCGCGGTTGCGGAGGCGGGCGGTGCCGAGGTGCGGGAGCTGGTCGGCGGCGAAGAGTCCACCGAGGGCGGGCAGGGCGAGTTTTTCCTCCCCGGCGGTGAGGGAGCGGAAGAGGATCTTCACGCCCTCGTAGCGGTCGTGGTGGCGGTCCCAGGTGGCTCCACGGGTGCAGAGGGCGCGCAGGGCGGTGAGCGAGTAGCCCTCGGCGTAGAGTTTTCGCGCGGCGGCGGAGGCTTTTGGTGCGTGGAGCAGGTTGCGGTCCTCGGCAACCATCAGGAAGATGAGGCGATAGACGAGGCGGAGGAGTTCATTGAACCAGCCGGTGAGCGGGATGTCGCCGGACTGGAGGCGCTTGGAGAGGTCGGGATTGGCTTCGAGGAAGCCGGAGCCGAGGAGCTTGAGGGCGAGCTGGACCTGCCCGGCGAGGCGGTCGCGGGCGGCTTCGCCCTCCTTGGCCCCGGCATCGCGCCAGCGTTCGAGGGCGCAGTCGGTGGCGGGTGTGCTGGCCAGCCCGAAGCGGGTGCGGTGGCAGAGCAGCCAGAGGACGGCGAAGGAGGCGGCGTCCTCGTTGGTGAAGATCTGGGCGAGGTCGGCCTCGATGTAGGCCGGGCGAGTGAGCGAGGCATTGTCCCGCATGAGGCGCAGGATGGTGCCATTGGTGGCGAGACCCCAGAGGGCGTCGTCACGGTCGTTCAGGTAGTCCTGGAGGGCGAAGGCGGCGGAGCGGGAGCGGTCGGTGGAAAGCGTGGGGCTCTTGCGGTCGAGCTTCTCCTCTTCGGGCGGGATGACGACGATGGGCACGCGGCTGCCGGCGAGGAGGGAGACTGCGCCCTCATGCGGGGCGAGGTCGTCGAACCCGAGGGTTTCGGCGAGGAAGTCCCTGATGAAGCGGCGGGTGGCTTCGGCGGAGGGTTTTCCGAGTTTCCGGAAGGAGTCGAAGTGGGATTGGCCGACGCGGAAGGCGGTGGAGATTTCGTCGCGGATGGAGAGGCCCTTGCGGATGCGGTAGGACTGGCGGGTTTCCTCGTCGTCCTTGGGCGCGGCGAGGCTGGCCACCATGGCGGGGGCGATGAGGTTGCCTTCAAGCGTGAGCGAGGGCCATGCGGATAGGTCAGTGACGGGTTTGCGAGCCATGGGTCAGAGTGCTTTCGGCATCAGAACAAAGAGGCCGATGACATCGGGGGGAAGGACGGGGTTGACCGAGACGCGGGAGGCGGAACCGGCAGCGATGCGCAGTCGGGCATGATCCTGCACGAGTTCCTCGGCACGCTGGCGGACGAATCCGGCAAGCGGGCCGGCGAGAAGAGCGGGAAGCTCTTCCTTGGCTTTCGAGATGAAGCGCTCTTGGGCGGATGCAGCGAGATTGGAGGTGGCTTCGGCGTGGAGAAGTTCCCGAGCCGCTGTGTCGATGGCGACGATTTCATTTCCGTGAAGTGCCACCAAGGCGGCCTCTTCCGCGAGGAGCAGGCGCTCGCGGCGGGCGTGGACGGTGAGCTTGTAGCGGATCCGCAACAGGGCGACGCGGGTTAGGCGCGGGACAGCGGCGGTTTCCCATGCTCCGACACGACCGATGCCGAGATCGGTAAGCGCCTCGGGATCAAGCGAGGCTTCCACCAACGACTCCGCAAGCGTGGCAGTGAGAGGGTGCGTGCGGGTCAGCAAGGCGCAACCGCTGGGAGCGGGTTCTGAGAGGGCGAGGCGGATGGTGCCCTTCAGTTCGCGTTGTTCGAGACGTTCGCGCAACCCGGAATCGAGGCCGTGGGTGTGGGCGAGCAGGAGGTTTTTCTTCGGCTCCAGTGGAACGCCGAAGCGTGCCATGGCGCGTTCGACGAAGAGCTTGGCATCATCCGGCGAGCCGAGGAAGGCGCGGGCCTTTTCCCACTCCGGGGCGACTTCCTGCGGCTTCATCGCATTCTGGGCAAAGCGGGCGCGGGATTTTTTCTCGTTCTCCATCGTATCCCGCCAGCATGCGTCCATGGCGTGGGTGCTGTCGGAAATGTTAAGATCGAGCATGAGCTGCCCGGGTGTGTTGTGGCGAAGCATCATCGAGGCCATGAGCGCATCGGTGACGGGGCCTCGTTCGTCTGGGAGTGGGACGGTGACACCGGTGACGCGGCGGATTTCCTCGGCCTTGCGCAGGATGACTTCGAGCACCGCGCCGTCGATGGCGCTGTCGGGCGAAAACATCATGACGGAGCGCACGACCGGAGCGGGTTGGCCGAAGCGATCCACGCGGCCTTCCCGCTGTTGGTGGCGGGTGGGGTTCCACGAGAGGTCGTAGTGGATGACGGTGTCGAAAAGCTGTTGGAGGTTGATCCCTTCGGACAGGCAGTCGGTGGCGACGAGGAGGCGCTGGTTTTCCTTTTCGTCCTCGCCGGGTGCCATGTCGGCCACTCGGTCGCGACGCTCGTCAGGAGTCAGGACACCTGTGACAGATTCGATGCGGAGTTTGGGGAAGGCCTTGCGCAAGCCATCGCGGACATGATCGGCGGTGGCGAGGAAGCGGCAGAAGACCACGGGGTTCGCGCCCTTCTTGATGAGAGGTTTGAGCACTTCGATCAAGGCACTGAGCTTGGGATCGGGTGCGGAGACGAGCGCTTCGGCTTGTTTGACGAGACCGAGGAGTGCGGGGTCCGCATTGAAGGCAGCACCCGGCTCAAGGTCCACGGCATCGTCGTCATCCGAATCTTCGTCATAGATTTGTGGTTCGAGACGATCGGACTCGTTAGCCATGCGGTTGCGCAAGGCGCTGAGTGCGGCGGCGGGTGAGGAACCGACGCAGCGCATCAGCGCGAGTGTGCCCCAGAAGGCGAGCCGGCGTTCGCGCTGGCCGGTGCCGGCCTTGGCAACGACGCCGAAGCAGTAGTCGAGGATGGCCTCGTGGAAGGTGAGATGGGCGCGGTCGAGTTTGTAGGGATACTCGGCGGTTTCATGTTTTGGGAAGGAGCGGTTTTCATCCCACTCCCCTTCCACCAGATCGATGCGACGGCGCTGGACGAAATGCCGGGCGAGTCTTTCCCGGTATTTGGCGTCCTCGAAATTCAGGGATGAAAAGTCCGGCTCGATCAGGGAGAGCAAACGGGCAAAAGCCTCCTCGTCGCCGGAGTGCGGAGTTGCGGTGAGGAGAATCATGCGGCGCTCTGTGTCCTTCGCGAGTTCAGTGAGAAGGCCGAAGCGTTGTTGTTTTCCCGCCCCTGTGCCGACGCAGGAATGCACTTCGTCCACGATCACCAGATCAGGGCAGGAACGGGCGAATCCATCGCGGCGCTTCTCGGCCTTGATGTAATCGAGACTGACGACGGTGAATGGGTAGGCCTCGAACAGCGATTGGGAGACGGGCAGGGAGCGCTCCAACCTTGCGGCGCTGCCGGAAGTGACGGCGACGGCCTTGATGCCGAATCGGGATTGCAGTTCGATTACCCATTGTTCGACCAGGTGCGGCGGACAGAGCACTGCGAATGCCTCCACTTCACCGCGATCCATGAGTTCGCGAAGGATGAGTCCGGCCTCGATAGTTTTTCCGATGCCAACATCATCCGCGATGACCAGGCGAGGGACCGAAAGGCGCAGGGCCATGAGGAGCGGGACAAGCTGATAGACACGAGGCTCGAAGGAAAGCTGGGCCGCGGAGCGGAACGGACCGGCTCCACGGCGCAAGGTAAGTCGGAGCGCGTCGGCAAGCAGGGCGGCCTTGGATTGCACCGTGATGCGGGCGTCGTCTGGCAGATCGAATCGGGCCGGTTGAACCGGTGTGATTTCAAGATTCGGATCAAGCAAGGTAGCGTCCGTCTCCGCACCGGAGAGTGGACGTAGTTTCAGCAATCCTTCCTGTGGAGCTGGCATGGCGACCCATTCGCGCCCTCTGGCGCGGACCAAGTCCCCGGGTGAAAATGTGATGCTCATGTGAGATCAGGATTTGAGGGAGGTGATCATCGCTTCGGGCAGATTCGCGGTGGCCTCGGCAGAAAGCTCGAACAAGGTCCAGCCCATGTCGTCCGCATACGCCTGCGCGGCTTCGGTAAGAGGTTCCGTGGCGGCGGCGACGCGGTGAGGCCGCCATACATAGGCAAACACCTGCCCGCCGAGGGTCGCGGATTCCGCATCCGGCGCGGGGATGCCGAGCTGTTTGAAAACACCGAGCCAGCCGGTGGCTTCCTCCGATGCCGGACGGGTGTTAGCCAGATGACGATCACCACGCGCGATGTCGATTAACAGTTGCTTGGCTTCGTCGCTGGTGCGGTCGATTTTTTCGTGATCGGGCTGGTTGTAATAAGATAGCAGGCAGCGGTAACAGCCGCGGACGCAGGTATCGGATTGATTGGCGAGGAGTGAAGCGTCACCAGCAGCAATCGCCTCGTCCACATGATCGAAATGCATCAGTGACAAGGCGGTGCGTGCCACACGTCGGAGTGCTCCAGAATCCTCAATCAGTTGGCTGAGAACCCCGGCACCGCCTTCGGTGGCCTCGTAGGTGAGAATGGTGCGACGATCATCGCGTGATGGCAAGGGTTCGCCGAGCACCTCGCCCTCTTCCAACTGGAAGGCGATTTCGATGCCACGGAGCAGGGCATGCTGAACAGTGGTGATGGTTTCCGGTTTGTGAACGTCTGGATTGATCAGGCGCAACAGCAAAGCGTTCTTCCGGTCGCGGACGATGGGAACGATGCGGACGGGTTTGACGACATCAGGCGGGGTGTCCGCCTCATCTTCCTCGTCTTCGGACTTCGCCCAATAGCCACTGCGGGGATCGAGGTTGAAGCCGAAGACGGTCTGATCCTTGCGGCGCTTGAGGCCCTTGTTGATGCGGCTGATGTCAGCGCTGTTGGCATACTGAAGCGTGAACAGCGAGGTGTTGCCGCAGCGGAAATCGGCTTCCAGGATTTCACGAGGCCAGGAGAACACAGTCTGGATGTCGAAGCCCTGGCGCACGCGTTCCTCGTCGTTTGCGGTGATTCGATCGGCGGGAGAGGCCTCGACATTATCGATTCGCAGCGTGCGCTGGACGGGGATCTGTCCAGACATCGATGTGTCGCACGCATGGCAGCGTTCCACTTCGCTATCGTGACAGGCACCGCAGCTGGGACAGATGAAGATGTCTTTGGTCGCAAGATCGGCACCATCATTGCTGCGCGTCTCCGGCGGCAGTTTGGCTTTCATCACGCGGTAGGCACGACCCTCGTGATAAATCAAGCTACGCGGGCCGAACTCCGAGATGGCGAGGAAGCGGGCGCGCTGCAAGAACGAGCCGGATTTTCCCTCACCCGGGATGAAGGCATAAAGCGGGAGACGTGGGAAATTGTAGCCGGGAAGGAACCCCTCGGTGGCGAGATAGCGGTAGGAATAGAAGTCCGACCCGTTGGACGCTTTTCCTTGTTCGAGGATGGCGATCTGATCCTGGGCCTGCATCTGAGCTGCCTTGATTCGCTGACGGTCCGCTTTCGGCAAGCCGGTGATCATCGACTTCGCATTGGCTTCGGCGAGCTGGCTGCGGGCGGAATGATAGAGTTCGCGCCAGCGGACGAATGCATCATCGAAGCGGTCGGGTGCGTTGGTGGCGACTTCGCGGATGAACTCAACCGGGTCGCGAAGCCAGACGGGTCTCTTTCCCCCAACTGAGGCAAGAACCTGATCCAGAATCTGCCTCATCGGTGCGATGGAAGCCTCGACCAAGGCCGGGCGTCGAATGTGTTCCAGCAATTCGGCTTTCAGAGGATATTTTGGCAGGGAAAGGTCGAGAATTTCCGGGATGTCCGGTGAGAGGGCCAGTTTTGACTCCGCCAGCCAGACGGCGTGGAGATGGGAGCGGATGAGTTCCTCATTGGTGATGTCGAGTGCTGGCGACCGCACCACACCCGAAACCATTTCATTACGGCGGGCGAAAAAGTATTGGTCGTGCGGTGACTGGGAGGCACAGTAGGTGACGATCACCGCAGCCTGGCCTGAACGTCCTGCGCGGCCTGCGCGCTGGGCGTAATTCGCTGGAGTGGGCGGGACATTGCGGAGATAAACCGCGTTGAGCGCGGAAATATCGACACCCAATTCCATGGTCGGAGAACAGAAGAGAGCAGGCAGGAATTGCCCTGATTCGCCGGCTGCTTTCATCTCTGCTGAAGTTTCCTTGATGCGTTCAAGGTCATCGGCCTCGAAGCGGAAGCGCCATTCACGCCACTCGCGTTGATTTTGTGAAACCTGCGCGGTGTGCTCACGGCCTTCCAATCCCCAGTAGGTGCATTTGCCATCCTTTAGATCTTCGGCGATGGCGGAATAGAGACTGAGGAAATAGCTGTTTCCATCCGCAGATTTGCCCAAGGCAGCAGGCCCCGGAACGATGCGGACGGCAGAAGGTGCGAGACGCCAACCGTTCAGCCCCTCCTCAACTTCGACAGGTATGACCAAGCCTTCACCAGCCAACAAGTCCATCAGGCCGTTCATCGCGTCCAGGTATTCATCCCGTTTCAGACGTGTGCCGATCATCGAGTTGCGGTTGATGATTCGGCCAAGACTGGAGTTCACACCGCCACGTAAGATCGTTTGCTCTTCTTTGAGACCGACCTTGTCTTTCCCTGGAGCCTTGAGGAGCAGCGTAGTGCTGCCGCGCAACTGCTCTTTGGTATCCACGGCCCAAGGCGCACGCATGAGGTTGCGGGATTTCTGGCTGACCGTATCGAGCACGGTACGATCCAAGGCCTCGGTGCTTACGGCCAAACCTTGAAGCAGGAATCTGAGAATAGCCTCCAGGATATTCTTGCGACCTTCGACTGGCATGGAACTGAGCGAAGGAAGGATGGTGATAAGTGCATCTTGATTTGCGAGAACATCATCAAGACCGATGAACTCGACCTTGAGCAAGCCGAGTTCCGCCAGGCTGGGATTGGTGTAGCGCCAACCGCGCCGCAGGTCGGTCCAGAAGCGGTGGGCAAGCACTTTGGCAAGCGCGCGTTGGGCGTCTTCGCGGACGACGGCCCCGGCATCGGGTTCCAACATCCAGTAGGCGCGAGTTTCCTTGTTCGCTGCGGTGAAGCCCAGGGCGCGAAGGGTTTTCAAACCGAAATCCTCCTCGCTGACGCCATCGGCCCCGGCATCCAATACAGCTCGCAATATCGCTCCACGCAGCAGGCTCACAAAAAGGAAGTCATTGAAGTGGCCTGCCTGGAGAGCCGCATCCTGACGATTGTCGGTAAAACCAAGCAGCTTGCGTTTCTCTGGCGGCATGGTGCTGTGCGTGCCGTTCATCCACTCCAGTGCGGTCGAGACAAGCAACGTGGTGGCTGAGCTTCGTCCTTCACCTGAGAGGCCCGCCAATTTGCTACGCTCACGCATGCTGGGATGGGGTTGCTGGTGACAGCAGGGGCAGAATCCGAATTTCCCGGGGATAAACCAAAACGCCAGTCCCTGTGAGTAGGGACGACCATCAGCTCCGATGGCGATGCGCTGCGGAACCCGCTCCTTGCGGTTGGAGCGAAGGCGCTCGATTCCTTTGACCTCCTCTTTCCAATCCTCGGGAAATGATTCGATAGATCCGTCGAAGCGATAATCCGGATCATCATCACCCACCGGAACCAGATAACCGGCGATGTTTCCCTCCTCATTGTCTTGAGGTGTGTCGTCGATGTTGCGCGGAAGGAACAAGGTCTCGCCCGCATCATCCGTCTTGGTAACCACATGAACTTCATGACCACAACTGCGGCAGAAGCGAGTGGGATAGAGACGGTTTCCCGGAGCTTCGGGGTCTTCAAGCTGTCCCTCGAAAAGCACACGTCGGGGCCGTGCGGTGAGGGTCGTGAAGATTTCGCCAGCGCCTGAAATGAAGCGATGCAGCTTGAATGCAAGGAATGCTCCCGCGCCTGTGCCACCCCGCTCGGTCTCAGGCAGGCTAACGCGCGTGAGGAACCGGACAAATGCATCACGGCAAACGGCCGAATCCACTCCACTGTCCGCAGAGAGTTTGTCCACCGCCTGGCTGAAAGGCATGGGATCCTGGCGTCTGAGTTCCTGCTCGTCTTTGAGTCCGATGGCCAACTCAGCCCACACCGCCAACGGATGCTTGCGAAGCATGTCATCGGTCAGAGTTTCCGGGAGTGCCGATGCGAGAATATCGGCGAGTTTTGATTTGATGTGTTCGAGCCGGATTGTGTCGTCGGTCGCACGTTGCAGCGATTCGTCAATCACGGCATCAGGACCCACCGAGGCTCCAAAAAGTCGCGATGCCACATCGGCCACGGCCTGTGCCTTGTTTGTATCCGATCCCTCACTGGCCATAGTGGCGGACGTGCCGATGCAGATTGGTTCCTTGTCAGGCGTGCAACGGTTGCGCAGACGGCGGACCAGAACCGCCACATCAGCACCCTGACGGCCTCGGTAGGTGTGAAGTTCATCCAAGACGATGAAATCTAAGCCGGCGGCATTCCCGATGACGGTAGAATCCAGTTCGTCCTGCCGAGTGAGCAGCAATTCCGCCATCATGAAATTGGTGAGCAGGATGTCTGGCGGGTTTTTGGCGATCCTCTGACGCTCTTCACGATTCTCCTGCCCGGTGTATCGCGCGACAGTGGGTTTATGGGAATCGGGTAATCCGGATTGGCTGATGAACTTGTCGATCTCCTTGATCTGGCTGTTAGCCAGAGCATTCATCGGGTAGATGATGATCGCTTTGGTTCTCCTTGGGGCTCCCGATTTGATCGCTCGCACGATGGCGTCCACAATCGGCACGAAAAAGCAGAGTGACTTGCCCGAACCCGTGCCCGTCGTTACCACGTAGCTTTGCCCCGCCTTGGCCTTGGCGATGGATTGGGCTTGGTGTCGATGAAGCCTCAGCGTCGAGGCACCAAACCGAAATATCTGACCTGTGGCCTCATCGAGATCCCCGGAAGCAACCAATTCTTCGATGGATGAGCCGGTCTTGTACTGCGGATTCAGGGAAAGGAGACTGTCGGGCCAGAATCGCCCTGCGTTATATTCAGCCTCTACCAAGGAGGCGAGGTCCTCAGATCGGATTTTGGTGAATGAACGAGAGAAGCTCGAATAGCGGTCGATCAACTGGCGGTCATAACTGAAGGCATTCACTGGTAGTTTGGGTTGTTGATCGGATTATTTGCCTTTCACCGCCGCATACCTCTTCGAGAGATTAATGCCTACGGGCCGCTTTGCATGAGGAGGCAGCCTCGATGAGGCATCAAGGGCGGCGGGTGGGACGAGGGCGGTAAATTGTGGGTGCATCTGTTTGGTTGGAATTTCCTACAACACCGACCGGACGAACGCCATGATTTAGCCGGAGATTTTCTCGTTTTGGCACCAAGGCTTGCGAAGGAGGCTGGCTGTGTGCACTCTCACGCATGCTTGAACAAATCGAGCGTTTCAGGTGAAGCAACGACGACCAAGTTGAAAAAAGACTTCCAGGCATGATGTCGGCATTGGCCGGGAGGTGCGAAGTGATGTCAACTTTTGGGACCGAATTGCACCCTCGAAAGGTGCAAATGAGATTATAGTTGGATGACCTAATTTTGCTTTAACACACTAGGCTTAGCGCAGCACTGTCCTGTTCAAGGAAAGTCAAGGTTCCCATGTGTAAGCAACCACTCATGGGGTGCAAGAGGTCGTGAGTTCGAATCTCGCCAGCCCGACCAGTTTGTTTGATGTCCGGAGGCGGAGCTTATTTTGAATCCGCTGCCTTCTTGACCGGGTCACGGAAGAAGATCACAAACACCACGAGCACCGCGACGGCGATCCATGCGGGCGTGGCCCAGATGGCGGACCAGTCATGCGAGATGGAGCCTTTGGCCTCGGCGAGTTTGTGGTGATCCATGACATTGCCGGCCAAGATGGTGCCGACCAGTGATCCGAAGCCCCACAGGATGATGGCGATGAGACCTTGGGCTGCACCGCGGATGCGTTCGTTGGCTTCATCATCAACGTAAAGCTGGCCGGCGATGAAGAGGAAGTCGTAGCAGACGCCGTGCAGCAGGATCGCGCCAAAGATGAGCACGGTGCCGGTGCTGGAGGCACTGGCACTAAGCATGAAGTAGCGCGTGACCCAGGCGAGGATGCCGAGGAAGATCGTCTTCTTGTAGCCGAGCTTTTTGAGCATCACCGGCAGCAGCACGAGAAAGATCACATCCGAGACCTGCGCGAGCGTCATCTTCTGCGCCATATTCTCCCACTTCAACTGCGTGAGGTAGGTGCCCATGTTCACGAAGTAAAAGTAGAGTGGGATGCAGATGAGAAACATGCAGAGAATGAAGATTGCGAAGGCCGGCTTCTTCAGCAGCGCCAGCGCATCGAGTCCGAGGACTTCGCTCAGCGGCACATCCTGTCCTTTCTTCTTCGGTGGTGTGTGAGGCAGGGTAAGTGCGAAGAGACCGAAGACCATCGACGTGCCGCCGGCGAGATAGTGTTGCAGCGATGATTGCTCACCGTTCAACTGGCTGAGTACCACGCCACCTGCAATCCAGCCCACGGCGGAGAAAATCTTCACAAACGGGAAATCCTTCTTCGCGTCCGCGAGGTGCGTCATGGAGACCGAGTTTCCAAGCGCGAGCGTGGGTGCGTAGAGTGTGCAGTAGATGATGAGGGCGGGATAGACGCTGCCGAATGTTTTCAACTGCGGAATGACGAACATCACCAGGCCGCCCGCGATGCCGAGCACGGCGATGATTTTCTCCGAGGCAAAGAAGCGATCGGCGATCAATCCCACGATGAAGGGGGATAGAATGGCTCCCCAGGCGAAGGCGCCATACGACGCGCCGATTTCCGTGCCGCTGAAGTTCAGAGTGCCCAGGTAGGCACCGAGGGTCATGTACCACGTGCTCCAGATGAAATACTGTAGAAACATGAAGATGGAGAGCTTGGTCTTGAGCGCGGTTTGCATGGTGTGGGAGAGTGAATTGTCGCGAGGATTACTTCATGCCGTCGGCGGCATTCCAAGGTTCGAGATTGCGCAGACTACGGGATTTCAGCTCCGCATAGCAATCAGGAAGATCGAACTGGGCCAGTACTCGCGGCAGCATGACGGCGTACGGCCACTGGTAATCATCGTGCGTGGCGATGTTGTGGAATGAGGTGAGCGCGTGTTTCAGCGTGACCTGTTTGACATCGCTGCTGAGTAGGGCGGCGAGCGCGGCGGGCAGGGCGCCCCAGCCGTTGCCGGTGAGGTGGATCTCCGTGTGTCCGGCGGCGGCGAGCACCTGCAGAACGCGCAGCACGTCAAAGGTGCGCTGGCCGAGCAGCGGGCGGTCGAGCATCTGGCTGTAGGCGGCGTAGAAGTAGTGGCTGCCGTAGGGGCGGAGGAACTGGCCCACGCCGCAGGTGTCCGGCTGCGATTCGCCGATGCCGCGCGCGTCGCAGGCGAAGAAGGCGGCGTCGGGATGTGCGGCGATGAGTTCCTGCACGAGCGGTTCCTCGCGCAGTTCGGCATCGGCGGATCGATGCGAGATGTAGAGCACGGCTTTGCTCAAACCACGCGGCAGGCGCGATGTAAGCGCTTCGTCGCTCAAGCGTGTGACGAGCGCGTGCATGTCCGGCTCGGTTTCGATTGCGTAGGTGCAGTAGGCCTTGGCCGGATACTTGCGGGCACCGGCGCTGCGCAGGATGCGATAGTCCGGCGGTGAGTCGGGAAGCTTTGGCAGTTTCAACACGTCACGCACAGCCTGTTTGAGAGCATTGCCGCGGAGAGACTGGCGCTTGCTGGCGAGTGCGGCGGCAGTGTCGCGCGTGAAGGACATCAAGGTGCGTGAGCCGAGTTCGGCGACCTGTCCGCGCGGGGCGGCGAGCAGATCCGCGTCCTTCTCGATCACGATGGTGGGTTCGCTGGCGGCGGCGGGAACGCCGGTCGCCTTGCCGAAGAAGCGATACATCGCCTCGCGGTTTGATTGCGAATAGCCGTGCGGATCCGGGCCGATGTGAAGCTGGATGTTCTCCGGCTTGCCGAGCAGCGTGTAGAGTTTCTTCAGGCGTTCGTAGGTTTCGGTGGAGCCGCGATTGTCGAAGTAGTCCTTCTCCTGCGCCATGATGAGCACCGGCTTGGGAGCCATCGCGGCGAGGAAGTCGCAGTGATCGAGGTCATGCGCCAGCACACGCGGCGGGCACTGCTCACAGTCCTGCGGCAGTTCGTTTTCGGCATCACGGCGGAAGGTGGTCACGAAACAGGAAGGCGCGCCCATGGTGAAGCGCGGTTCCATGCCGCACAGCCACGTGGTTTGTGTGCCGCCGCCGGAGTTGCCGGTCACTCCGAGATGCTGCGGATCGATCTCCGGACGCGTGAGCAGGTAGTCGAGTGCGCGCATTGCATCCCACACGAACCACGTGCCGAGGAATTCGCCGACGAGCGTCATGTGATTTCCCATCTGGTTGTGCTCCGACGTGCCACCGCCGAGACGCGAGCCGAGCTTCTCGTTCAAATACTGGAAGCGTTCACCTTGTCCGACCGGATCGACGATGAAGCAGGCCTGGCCCTGTCGTGCGAGACCCTGCGCGAAGCTTTGATACGCTTCCGCCGCTTTCCCATTGAGCGAGTGACCGCATACGCCGATCACACCGGGCACCTTGCCCTTGCGATTCGTGGGCAGGTAGAGATTGCCCGTGACCATGTAGTTCGGCCGGCTTTCGAAGACGATGTTCTCGATCTGGTAGCCGTCGCGCTCGAGCGTCTTCGTCACCTTCGCATTGAGCGGCGTCTTCTCCGGCAGCGGTCCGAAGCATTCGCGGATG